>UQHW01000001.1 GCA_900540935.1 uncultured Collinsella sp.
AACTGCGGGAATGGCCTATTTGCTCAATGTGTTCGGCTGAGATCGGAAATCAACCACGGCACGCCCGCAAAAACACTACGCCCCAAGTGCCACCATGGGGATCACCGCCACGCCGTCGTCGCGTGTGTAGGCAATACTCCCCTTTCCAACCACGACCGCCAAAAACGCCGGCGCGGCATTCTGGGCGGCAGGATTGGAGAGCACTTTCCTCTCCAGCGCCTTGAGATTTCTCGCTCCATCGTCTGCTTTCGTATCACTCAGCTTGACCTCGATAGCTCCCCAGCGCCCGTCGTGCTCAACGATCAGATCGACCTCAAGGCCCTTCTCATCTCGGAAATAATGGACACTGTTGTCGACACCGCCGTAGGTGGAAAGGAACACGCGCACGTCGCGCAGAACGAGGTTCTCAAAGAGCATCCCCAGCGTTTGCATATCGCCAAGCAGCCGCTCAGGGGTAGCCCCCAGCAACGCCGCCGCAAGTGACGGGTCGCAGAAGTAGCGCTTGGGGCGCACGCGAACGCGGGCCTTCGAGCGCATGGGCGGCTCCCATTCGCACAGGTCCTCGGTCAGCTTGAGCCTGTTGAAGAGGTCCAAGTACGCAGCGATGGTCCTCTCGTCGGGGCCCGCCTCACCGTACGAGGCGCCCTTTATGAGCGTCTTGTACGTGACGGCCTGGCTCTCGTTCATGGCAAGAGCTCGCAAAAGGCCGTGTGCAAGCTCGGGCGATCATGCGATATACGAAATTACGCCATTCTCAATGCGGATTTTACGCTACTTCCAATGTAGTTTTTACGCCGTTGCGGATGTAGTTTTTACGCTATGTTCATTGAAGGTTTTACGCTTGGCATCCTTAGCGCGACGCTCGCTCAACCCCTGACCACCGGATTGCCCGAATTCCGGGACGCAGTTTCCGCTCCAAACAAAAGGCCCCGGCTCGCGATGGAGCTGGGGCCAAAGGCGCAGCGTATGTAGTTGATGCTCAGCGCGAACAGCCCGTCAGTAATGACCGTCCGCGCCCTACCCTACCCGCGGTGACGGGCGCGGCTGTACGGCGTATCCACCATGGGCAGATCCGGGCGCAGCTTGCCGTCAAACGCGCGATAGGCGTTCTGCACGGCGGGCGCCGTGGGGATCGTTGCGATCTCGCCGATGCCCTTGCCGCCGTATGCCACGGGCAGCAGCTCGTCCTTCTCCACGTAAATGGCGTGGATATCCGGAATCTCGGGCGCACGGAACAACCCGAGCGTACCGTACCTTGCCTGGGGCACGCAATCCTTGAGCGGCCAGTCCTCGGTAAGCGCATAGCCCATACCCATGAGCACGCCGCCTTCGATCTGACCCTGGATGGAGATGGGATTGACCACCTTGCCGGAATCGTGCGCGGCATAGACCTCGCTCACGCGGCCGTCATCATCCAGAATGACTACATGCGTGGCAAAGCCGTAGCAGATGTGACTCTTGGGGTTGGGCACGTCGGCACCCAGCTTGTCGGTCGGCTCCAGGTACACATAGCTAAACTCGCAGCCCTCGAGCGCCTTGATGGCGGCAGCGGGATCCTGAGGATGCATGCCCTGGCCGGCGACGAGCTCCTGCGAGCGCAGCTGATAGGCGCGGCCGTCGTCGTACTCGATCTTGGCACCGTCGCCATGGGCGGCAACCGGAGCGGCGGGAGCGGGCTTGCCAGCCTCGATGCCAAACATGGCATCGCGCAGCAGGAAGGCGGCTCCGCGCACGGCCTCGCCGGTCACGACCGTCTGACGCGAACCGGACGTGGTACCCGAGTCGGGCGCGTTCTCGGTCGAGCACTCGCCGTTGGCGATGCAGCGAAGCGGCAGACCGCAGGCCTCGGCAACGTCCTGCAAAAAGACGGTGTTGCAGCCCTGGCCAATGTCGGACGTGGCGGCATAGACCACGGCGCGGCCATCCTCGATGCGAATCTTGCAGCGACCGGCATCGGGCAAGCCCACGCCCACGCCGGCGTTCTTCATGGCGCAGGCAATGCCGGCGTGGCCGGGATGCGCGTAGTAGGCATCCTTGACCTCGAGCAGCGTCTCCTTCAGCGCCGTGGAGCAGTCGGCAATCTGGCCGTTGGGCAGGACCTCGCCCGGCTCGATGGCGTTACGGTAGCGAATCTCCCACGGATCCAAGCCGACCTTCTCGGCCAGCAGATCGATGAGGCTCTCGAGCGCAAACTCGGACTGACAAACGCCAAAGCCGCGGAATGCACCGGCCGGCGGGTTGTTGGTGTAGTAGCCAAAGCCGCGAATGTCGGTGTTCTGGTACTTGTAGGGGCCGACGGCATGCGTGCAGGCGCGCTCGAGCACCGGGCCGCACAGCGACGCGTAGGCGCCGGTGTCAAAGTTGATCTCGCAGTCCAGGCCGGTAAAGTTGCCCTCGGCGTCGCAGCCCAGCGTAAAGGTGCCGTCCATGGCGTGGCGCTTGGGATGGAACGCAAGCGACTCGGCGCGGGTGAGCTTGCACTTCACAGGGCGCTGGAGCTTATAGGCAGCAAGCGCGGCCAGGTGCTGGACGGACACGTCCTCCTTGCCGCCAAAGCCGCCACCCACGAGCATGGTCTCGACGACCACGCGCTCGGGCTCGTTGTCCCAGCCAAACATGTGGGCGCACTCTTTGCGCGTGTCGTAGGCACCCTGGTCGGTCGACTGCACCTTGACGCCGTTCTTGTACGGGAAGGCCACGGCGCACTCGGGCTCCAGGAAGGCATGCTCGGTAAAGGGCGTGGTAAAGCGCTGCGTCACGGTAAACGCACTCTCGGCCAGCGCCTTGGCGGCGTCACCACGCGTCACGTGACGGCTCTGGCACACGTTGTCCTTGAGCTCCACGGTATTGCCAAAGGCAAAGAAGCTGTCGTGCAGGCGCGGGGCGTCGGCGGCCCTGGCCTCGACAATGTTGCGAACGGGCTCCAGCGGCTCGTAATTAATCTTTACGAGCTTCTTGGCCTTCTCGAGTGTCGCCTCGTCCTCGGCAACCACCAAAACGATGGCGTCGCCCACGCAGCGGGTGATATCGCCCTGGGCGATCATGACGTCCCAGTCTTGGATAAGGTGGCCGACCTGGTTGACCGGCACGTCCTCGGCACGCAGGATGCCCACCACGCCGGGCAGGGCTTCGGCCTTGGAGGTGTCGATGGAGAGCACGCGAGCGCGCGGATACTTGGAGCGCACGGCGCTGGCATAGGTCAGACCCGGCTGATCGAGCTCGTCGATGTCGTCGGGATACTTGCCCTCGCCGAGCACCTTCTTGCGCACGTCGATACGGAAGGCGCGCTTGCCTACGCCGTAGTCGTCGCCGCGCTCCAGATCCTCGTCGATCTGCTTTTCGCCGCGGAGCACCGCAGCGGCCAGCGAAATGCCCTCGATGATCTTCTTGTAGCCGGTGCAGCGGCAGACGTTGCCGCGGATGGCGTACTTGATCTGCTCCTCGGTGGGCTCGGGGTCCTCGGCGATGAGCGCCGCGCCCGCCATGACCATACCGGGGATGCAAAAGCCGCACTGCACGGCACCCACGGCGCCAAAGGCGTACACAAAGGCCTCGCGAACGTCCTCGGGCAGGCCCTCGACGGTCACGATGTCGCGACCGGCGGCGAGGGCGGTGGTCAGCACGCACGCCTTGACGGCCGCACCGTCCACGTGGATGGTGCAGGTACCGCACGCGCCCTCGGAGCAGCCGTCCTTGGCGGAATGGATATGCAGGTCGTCGCGCAGGTAGCGCAGCAACGGTTTGTTTTGGGTCGTCGTGCGCTCGACGCCGTTAACGGTAAAAGTGAATTCCTGTGCCATGGTGATTCCCCTCTACACGCCGGCGGCGATGCCGGTGCGGTCGTGGATGGCGCCATGCGGGCAGACGACGGCGCACATGCCGCACGACAGGCAGTCCGCGCCGTCGATATGGGCGCAGTTGTCCTCGATGCGGATAGCGCCGGCGGGGCACTTTTTGGCGCACATGCCACAACCGATGCAGCTCGTGTCGCAGATCTTGCGCGCAATGGCACCTTTGTCGGTGTTGTTGCAGCGCACCAGGATGTTCTGGTAGCCGGGAACGAAGGCAATCACGCGCTGCGGGCACGCCATGCCGCACAGACCACAGCCCGTGCACTTTGAGCGATCCACGCGGGCGATGCCATCGACCAGCGCAATGGCGCCGTGGGGGCAGGCCGTGACGCAGGCGCCACAGCCAATGCAGCCTTCGCTGCAGCGGGCGTCGCCGCCTGCGGAGGTGCAACCGCTTCCGCAGGCAACGTAGGCCACGTTATGTTGAATGGATTTGGCCATAAGAGACTCGCCTATTTCTTAAGAAGGTACGAATAGTTGTCGCGCACAGCCCTGATGGTCAGGCGGACGGCCTCGGGAAGACCGGTGTTGACGGCATCGACCGAGACGGTGTGGACCGTGCCGGCGACGCGGACCTTAAAGTGATCCTCGTCCACGGCCAGGAAGCCCTCGTTCTCGGAGTTCTCCATGTCCTGCTCGCTCCAGAACAGAGTGAGCTTGTCCTTGTAGGGACGACCCTCCTGGTAGGGGCAGAACACGGCGCAGTTGCCGCACTCATTGCACATGCCATCGACGTGGACGACCTGATGCTTGGCCAAGCCCGGCACCTTAATGGCAACGTTGGCGCGGTTGGGGCACACGTCGCAGCAGACCTCGCACACCGAACCGCAGCCCAGGCAGCGGGTCTTGGTGCAGTTGCGCTTGTCACGGCACAGTGACCCCTTGCGCTCGTAGCAGGTGTCCTCGCGACCGGCCTGCTCGCTGCAGTCGGCGTACTTGTTAAAGTCCACGCCGGCAATGGCACGGGCAACCTCGGCGGCGTCGGCGATAGCCTCGACCACGGTGGCCGGACCGCGGCGGCAGTCGCCCGCAGCCCAGACGCCCTCGACGCCGGTGGAGGTGGCGGCAAGGCGACCGCGACGGTCGTGCTCGACGCCCGCGGCATCGTACAGGCTGGCATCGATGCCCTCGCCCACGGCGCAGATCACCGTGGTGGCGGGCAGCTCGACGGTCTCGCCCGTGGCGACGGGACTGCGACGGCCGCTTGCATCCGGCTCGCCAAGCTCCATAACGTCGCAGGTCAGCACGGCGCCGTTGAGTGCCTTGGGCGCCAGCAGCTCGCAGAACTCAACGCCGTCGGCAAGAGCAAGATCAAGCTCTTCCTCGTCGGCGGGCATCTGCTTCTTGGTGCGGCGATACGCCAGGCGCACGTTCTTCACACCAGCCAGGCGCTTGGCCACGCGGGCAGCATCCATGGCGGTGTTGCCGGCGCCGATGACCACGACGCCCTCGCCCAGCTCGAGCTTCTCGCCCTTCTTGGCGGTCTCGAGGAACTCCAGCACGTCGAGCTCGGCACCCTCGCCCAAGCCCGCAGAGCCGGGCATCCAGGCACCGGTGGCCACGACCACGTCGGTAAAGCCCTGGGCCTTGAGCTCTTCAATGGAATCCACGCGAGCGTTGAGCTGCACCTTGGCGCCAAAGGCCAGGCAGAGCTCGGCATCGTGGGAGATATCGTCGCTCGCAATACGGAACTCGGGGATCACGTGACGGACCACGCCGCCGAGCGAATCGCGGGCCTCAAAGATGGTGACGGGCATGCCGGCACGCGTCAGGAAGAACGCCGTCGCCAGACCGGCCGGGCCGCCACCGATAACGGCAACGTTGTGCTCACCGTCGTTAGCAATGGCCTGGGCGCGCAGCTTGGGCAGCACGGCGGTCATGGCCTCGCGGGCGGCCTTGAGCTTGCTGGCGCGAATCTGGGCGCCCTCGGGCTCGTAGAATGCACGCTCGCAGGCACGACCGCAGGGATGCGGGCAGATGGTGCCGGTAATGAACGGCAGGGCGTTGCGCTCGATGATGATGTTGAGTGCGTCCTCGAAGCGGCCCTCATCCACTGCCGCCAGGTAGGCGGGAATATCCTGCTGGATGGGGCAGCTCGTGCGGCACGGCGTGGTAAAGCAGTCGGAAAGCGGGCTCTTGCCGGCGACCTTGCGATCGGGCAGCGGGCGCAGCGGCTTCTTGTAGAGCGGGTTGGTGAGCGAGTCGGTCTGGATCGCGGTCACGGCGTCGAGAGAGACACCCGCGAACGGCTTGCCGTCCAGGTCGGTAAACTCGCCGGCCATCTGGCTAAAGCGCTCGTAGCCACCGGGCTTGAGCACGTCGGTCGCCAGGGTGACGGGCCAAATGCCGGCGTCATACAGGGCGCGGATGTTGTAGACCGTGGCGCCACCGGAGTAGCTGATGCGCAGTTTGCCATCGAACTGCTCGGTAATGCGGCGGGCAGCCTCAATGGTCAGTGAGAACAGCGAACGGCCGGACATGTACATCTCGGTGGAGGGCAGCTCGTTCCTCGTCACGTCGACGGGGAACGTGTTGGTCAGCTTGACGCCAAACTCCAGGCCGCGATCGGCACACAGGGCAATCAGGCGCTCGAACATAGGCACGGCATCGACCCACTGCAGGTCCTCGCGGAAGTGCGTATCGTCGAAGACGATGTAATCAAAGCCCAGCTCGTTCAGACGCTGGCGGGCAAACTCATAGCCCAGCAGCGTGGGGTTGCACTTGATGTAGGTGTTGAGGCCCTTCTCGGTGATCAGATAGGTCGCGATGCGCTCGATCTCCGCCGGCGGGCAGCCGTGCAGGGTAGACTCGGTGATGGAGTTGGACACGCGCGCCGGGATGGACTCGACAAATGCGGCATCGACATGCTCAAACTTGTCCAGGTTGGCGAGCGCCCATGTGCGGCACTCGTTCCAGACGTCGGAGCCGCTGGCGTCCTTCATACCCTCGATGTAGGCGTCGACCTTGGGGCTCTTGATGCCCTCCAGGTCATAACCCACGGACATGTTGAAGACAAAACCGTCCGGGCTGCCCAGGCCGTACTCGCGAGCGATCAGGTGGCAGGCAAACCATGCCTTCACGTACTCGGCAAAGGCCTGCGGAACCTCGAGCTCGGTCGACCACTCGCAGTTGTAGCACTCGTCCTGCGCCACGATGCAGGGCTTGTTCACACACTTGGAGAGCTCCTCGCCGTCCATAACCTGAACGGTCTTGAGCTCAAAGAAGCGGGAACCGGCCACGTAGGATGCCACGATGTTCTGGGCAAGCTGCGTATTGGGGCCGGCGGCCGGGCCAAACGGAGTCTCGATGCGCTCGTCAAAAATGGGAAGCGCGCCCTCCTGGTTGGTCGTAACCATCTTGCGCACGCCAAAGATGGCGTCCTGGGTCTTGTGCTCCTCGATGATCCAGTTCATCAGCTGCGAAAACGGGATCGGCCTCATGATGTCGCTCATAATGAGCTCCTCTCTGTAACGCCCGGCGAGACCGCGCGGCGGGCGCAAATACGGTGTAGCGCTAGCACAGCGCCGGCGACCCCGCGGAGGCCGCCTATGCGCGCGTCGGATGCGGCGAAACATCCGACGCGCGTGAATCTACTTGTAATTAGTAGGTGCGATCGTTGAGCGTGCTCCAGAGCTTCTTGGACTCAGCCATGGTCCACGCGTTGATCTTTTCCTCGTCAATGCCAACGAACTCGCGATCCTTGTACAGGACGCGGCCGTTGATGATGGTGGTGCGGCAGTTTTTGCCCATCATGCCAAAGAGCATGTGGCCGTCGATGTTCTCCTCGCTCAGCGGCGTAAAGGGCTTGTAGTCCATAACGATGACGTCGGCAGCGGCGCCGGCCTCGAGCACACCGAGCTTGCGATCGAAGTACTTGCTGGCCATCTTGGCGTTGTTCTCGAACAGCATGGTCATGGCCTCGCACCAGCCCACGTTGG
Organism: uncultured Collinsella sp.; assembly: GCA_900540935.1. Classification (GTDB taxonomy): domain Bacteria; phylum Actinomycetota; class Coriobacteriia; order Coriobacteriales; family Coriobacteriaceae; genus Collinsella. The sequence goes on from UQHW01000001.1 coordinate 7,790, forward strand.
GCATGGCGGCGTTGTGGCGCTGAATGATCAGGAAGACCTTGAGGCTCTCGAGCATATCGTGGGTGTAGGCGTCGGTGCCCATGCACACGGGGATGCCGCGGCGGAAGAACTCGAGCACGGGGGCGCAGCCCACGGCGTTGCCCATATTGGATTCGGGGTTGTTGACCAGCCAGGTGCCGGACTCCTTGACGATATCCATCTCGGCGGGCGTCACGTGGATGCAGTGGCCGAGCATGGTGTCGGGACCGAGCAGGTTGTGCTGCAGCAGGCGCTCGACGGGGCTGATACCACCGCGGTTGAAGCGAGAATCCCACACATCGTTCATGCCCTCGCACACGTGGATGTGGAAGCCGGTCAGGCCGTTGTTGGCCTCGGCCATCTTGTCCATGGTCTCGTCCGACAGCGTAAAGGTGGCGTGACCGCCAAACATGGCGGCGATCATGTGGTTGTCGTTATCGCGACGCTCCTTGGCGGCCCACTGGGCAAACTCGGCGTTCTCGGCAATGGCCTGGTCGCATTTTTCCTGGCCGCGGCGATCGGAGACCTCGTAGCACAGGCACGAACGCATGCCCAGCTCCTGAGCTGCGTCCTTAATGGTGAAGAGGCTTCCCGGGATCTCGCGGAAGCTCGCATGGTGATCGAAGATCGTGGTGACGCCATCGCGGATGGAGTCAAGAATCGTGGCGTAGGCGCTGGCCTTGGTGCCGTCGAGCGTCAGGTTGTCGTCGATCTTCCACCACTGCTGCTCAAGATTCTCCAGGAAGTTGGTGGGGTTGCAGCCCTTAATGGCAAGGCCGCGGGCCAGACCCGAGTAGATGTGGGTGTGGCAGTTGATGAGTCCGGGCATGATGAGGTTGCCCTGGGCGTCGACGTACTCGGCATCCGGGTACTTGGCCTTGAGCTCGCACTCGGGGCCCACTTCGACGATCGTATCTCCGTCAATGGCGACCGCACCGTTTGGAATAAACGGGGTCTGAGCGTTGCGGGTAAAGACGGAACCGTTAGCGACCAGAAGCATGGATGCTCCCTTCAACATCAGAGGCGGGGTTTGACACCTCTGACATGGCGGAGTGCGAAGCGCCGGCCTACACCGGAAACGGGCCCTCTCCCGTCAACGCTTCACCAAAGGGGCAAACCCTTTGAAGTGCGGCTTGGCGCCGCATGACGTCGGCGGACGAGGCGATGCGTCCGCCGACGAATAGCACCGAATTGGTTACTTCTTGCTCTCGGGCAAGACCAGATCCACGGCAGCGTCCTTGGCGGCATCGATGTGCTGAGCCACGACCGGCGTCTGCGGAAGGATCAGGTTAAGGACAATGGCCATGATGGCGGTGGGGGTTACGGCATTGGAGCCGATGACGGTGGACACCCAGGCGGGCATACCCTCGCCGGCAAGGCAACCGCTGGCCATCCAGATACCCAGGCCAAAGACGACGGAGGTGCCGACGATAGTGGTAGTGCGCTGCGTGAGGCCCTCGCGGGTGAACATGCGCACGCCGTTCATGGTGATGGTGCCAAAGACGCCGACGGTCGCGCCGCCGATGACGGGCTGCGGGATAGCGGAAAGAACGGCAGAGAGCTGCGGGAACAGGCCGGCGATGGCAAAGACGGCCGCGATGATCACAAAGACCCACTTGTTGACGACCTTGTTGGAGCAGATGATGCCCACGTTCTGGCCAAGGGCACTGGTGGGAAGACCGCCCAGCAGGCCGCCGACCATAGAAGTGAGGCCCTGGGACACGATAGCGCCGGAGAGCTCACGCTCGGTGGGCATACGGTCGATGGAGCCCAGGCAGGCGGCGGAGACGTCACCGATAACCTGGATGGCAACCATGGGGAACACGACGGCGAGGGTAATGCAGACCTCGGGATCAAATTCGAGCGCGTAGGGCATGAGCTTGGGAAGGGCGAAGACCTGAGCGGTGGCGACGCTGGAGAAGTCGATCATGCCAAAGGGGATGGAGACGATCATGCCAACGATCATGCCAAAGAACACGGATCCCAGCTTGAGCGTGCCCTTGCCAAAGTTGGCGAGCGCAAAGACCACGGCGAAGGTGATGAGAGCGACGCACCACGCCTGCGGGGTGCCCCACAGAGGCGTGCCCATGCCACCGGCCATGTACTTAACGGCCGTGGGATAAAGAGAGACGCCAATGGAGAAGATGACCGTACCGGTCACGACGGGCGGGAACAGCCACTTGATCTTGCTGTAGGCCAGACCAAAGAGGACCGCGACGGCGCCGCCGACGATCTCGCCGCCCAGCAGCGCACCAAAGCTAAAGCCTGAGGCACCCATGGCCTGCAGGGCCGGCAGGAACGCGAACGAAACGCCCATGACGATGGGCAGACCGCCGCCGATGCGACGGAAGGGAGCGAAGGCCTGAAGGGCCGTATCGATTGCCGAAAGAATGAGCGCGACCTGGATGATGTCGGTGCTCTGCTGGCTATTAAAGCCGTAGACGCCGGCCATGATGACCGCCGGGGTAATGATGCCGGCAAACGATGCCAGTACGTGCTGAAGGGCACACGGGATCATTTCCTTAACGGGAGGCATGCCTTCGCGAGTGAACAGGGCTTCAGTGCCGTTCGTAACCGTCTCCTGGGTCATTTGACCACCAATCCTCGAAGTAGTTGTTTTCGCATCTAACGCTCTATTGTGACGCAGTGCGGGGTTGAGGTTGTGCCTTCATTGCATATCGTATTAAAGATGATTCTCATTCTCAATAATAATTTTTTGTTATCAGACTATTCTTCAGCTGAAATAACGCATTTCCGCAGGTCAGGAAAGTGTCTGGTCAAAATAACATCTAACATTTCTTTTGGTCAACCGTTTACCGCTAAATTCCTACCGTTCGTCTGCATTACGCAATATACCTGCGGATATACGAGATGATGGGCAGCGTGTTACCATGATAAAAAATTGTTATGAACATTTCCGATTTCACCCAAAGGAGTTGCCCGTGAACGAGACCGTACGTCGCTTTTTGCCGATGGTCGATTTTCTGGAGCAGATTCTCGGCAAAAACAGCGAAATCGTGCTGCACGATTTCTCGGATCCCGACCACGCCATCGTTGATATTCGCAACGGCATCGTGAGCGGCCGCAAGGTCGGCGGTCCCGCCACCGATCTGGCACTCAAGATCATGCACGACGCCAAGTATCGCGACCTGCCGTTTATTACGGGCTACGAGGGGCGCGGTGCCGGCGGCAAGACGTTGGAGTCAGCGACGTACTTTATCCGCGAGAATGACGAGATCGTCGGTATGCTCTGCGTCAACACCGACCTCTCGACCGTGCGCTCCATCAACGCCATGGCGCAGCAGCTCATGGCGTGCTTCGACGCGGCGCCGACGCGCACGGAGCCCGCCCCTATCGAGGTCGAAAGCCTTTCGGAGTCCACACAGGAGCTCATCGACCGCAGCATTGCCGAGTTGCTGAGCGCGCGCGGGCTGGATGTAGCGTCGCTTGGTCAGAGCGACCGCGTGGACGTCATTCGCCACCTCAACGGTAACGGGGTGTTCATGCTCAAGGGCGCCGTGGCCTGCGCCGCCACCGCGCTGGGCATCTCGGAGCCCAGCGTCTACCGCTACCTGCAAAAAGTTCGCAAGGAAGGCTAACGAGCAAAATGGAGCGCGGGCAGTCTTTTTGGCTCCACAAGCGATCCGTCACTTGACAAAAGACCCTGCAGTTCACACGCTGCAGGGTCTTTTTGCATGCCATGTTTAGTTGTGGTCAACGCCTTAGAGAGCGGCGACGACCTCGATCTCGACCAGACCGCCGGCCGGAAGGGCGGCAACCTGGAAAGCGCTGCGCGCGGGGAACGGAGCCTCGAACTTGGAGGCGTAAATCTCGTTCACGGCAGCGAAGTCGGCGATGTCGGCCAGGTAGACCGTGGTCTTGACGACATCGGCAAAGGTGGCGCCGGCAGCGGTCAGCAGAGCCTCGACGTTAGCAAGGGACTGCTTGGCCTGGGCCTCGACGCCCTCGGGCAGCTTGCCGGTTGCGGGGTCGATGCCCAGCTGGCCGGACAGGAACACCATGTTGCCAGTCTGGATACCGGGGGAATACGGGCCGATGGCTGCGGGTGCGTTATCGGAAGACACGACGGTCTTGCTCATGTTTTTCTCCTTACAAGTAAAAGGGAACGGGAGCGCGGCGTTCACACCGGGAGGCACAGTTCGGTCTGAACACCGCGCTTGATTGGGATAGTACTCAAGGTTTCCGCGCGATGCAAGATTATTATCACGTTGCGAGAATATTTTATCGTCCAACGGTTTCCCCGGACCGCTGAACGGTTCTCATGTGAAGCAGCCAGTCCAAGCTGCTGAAGACTTTATCCCGCTTAGAGCACGGGCATCGCCTGCCGCGACGGCACCACTATACTTTTGAGTATCTGAGCATTTTGAAAGGCAGGATATGACCGCAACCGCCAGTCGAACCACCAACCGCAGACCCGAGCTTTTGGCGCCCGCCGGAGGCCCGGAGCCCTTTGCCGCCGCGCTCGCCGCCGGGGCAGACGCCATCTACTGCGGCATGGGCAGCTTCAACGCCCGCCGCAAGGCCACCAACTTTACCGACGAGGCCTTTGAGCAGGCCTGCCGCGCCGCGCATCTGGCCGGCTCGCGCGTCTACGTCACGGTCAACATCGTCATCAAGGAATCCGAGATGAGCGATGCGCTGCAGCTCATCCATCGCTGCTCCACGCTGGGCGCCGACGCCTTCATCATCCAGGACTGGGGCCTGTTCTTTGAGGTCAAGCGCACGATGCCCAGCATCGAGACGCATATCTCGACCCAGGCAAACATCCACGACGACCGCGGAACCCTTTGGTGCCGCGAGCAGGGCGCCGACCGCGTGACCCTCTCGCGCGAGCTTTCCATCGACGAGATTGCCGCCATTCACGATGCCGCGCCCGATGTGGACCTTGAGGTCTTTAGCCATGGCGCCATCTGCTTTTGCTACTCTGGCCTGTGTCTGCTTTCGAGCTTTGCCATGGCGGGCCGCTCGGCCAACCGCGGCATGTGCGCTCAACCCTGTCGCCTGCCTTACGAGCTGATCGACGAGAACGGCCGCTCGCTCTCCCCTGCCGGTCGCGAGCGCGCGCTGTGCCCGCGCGACACCAACACTTCGCAGCTTGTTCGCCGTCTGTATGACGCCGGCGCCGCATCGCTCAAGCTCGAGGGCCGCATGAAGGCTCCCGATTACGTGTATTCCATCGTCGACGTGTATCGTCATCAGATTGACGATATGCTGGCCGATGTTTCGACCTCTAAGGACGAGGAAGCCGCCCGTCAGCGCCAGCTCAAGCGCTGCTTTAACCGTGACTTTACGCACGCCTACCAAGACGGCACCTCGGGTGACGAGATGATGAGTTACGAGCGCTCCAACAACCGCGGCCAGATCGTGGGCACGGTGCTCGGCAGCCGCCTGGCCAACCGCGATGTGCGCGGGCTCAAGCCCGACGACCGCCGTCGCCGCGCCGCCATCGCCCGCATTGAGTTGTTTGAGCCCGTGGGCAAGGGCGACCTGCTGGAGCTTCGCCACGACGATGAGTTCGACCAGTTCCTGACCACCATCGCCGCCGATGATGCCGCTGCCGGCGATGTTATCGAGTGTCGCGTGCCCCGTAGCATGCCCGAGGGCTGCCGCGTGCGCGTGATTCGAAGCCAGCGCGCTATTGACGCTGCCAGCGCCGCGCTCAAGCGCGATGTGCTGCGCCGCCGAGCTGTTGATGTATCCGTCGTGGCGCGCCTGGGCGAGCCGTTTGCCGTCACACTCACCTGCTGCGACGACCCTTCGCTTACGGCCACGGCCACGGGCTTTACTGTCGAAGCCGCCAAGACCCGTGCGGTCGAGGCGTCCGATCTGGTTGAGCACGTCGGCCGCATGGGTTCCTCTCCCTTTGAGGCTGCGAGCTTTGAGGTGGCGCTCGATGAGGGCTGTGGCATGGGTTTCTCCGCCGTACATAAGGTGCGCGCCGCCGCTTGCAAGGCGCTGGAAGAGGCCATTCTGGCGCCGTACGCGGAGCGCGCGAAAACGCTCGAGCTGCCGGCGATTGTCACCAGTGATTCCCGCCCCGCGCCCGAGCACTACCGCGACGAGCCGCAGATCTGCGCCACCGTCACCTCGCTCGAGACCGCCGAGGCAGCGCGGGCGGAGGGTGCAACGCGCATCTACATGACCACCGACGCGCTCGATGCGGCCGAGCTCTCCCCCGCCGATACGTTTGAGCAGGACATCGTACCCGTGCTCGATGAGGTCTGCCGCGCCGTTGACCACGTCCGCGTTGACCCATGGGTTGTTGCCGGCGCCACGGTCGCTATTGGCAACATCTCTGAGCTTGCCCTGGCCGCCCAGGTTGGCGCCGCGGCCGAGATTCGCTCTTGCCTGCCGGTGCACAACACGCCCTGCATGGAGGCGCTTGCCGAGCGCGGAGCCGGTGCGTTTTGGCTCTCGCCCGAGATCACGCTCGACGAGATTGTCTCGCTCGGCGCCGCCGCGCCCGCGGCTCTAGGCATCACCGTCTTTGGCCGCCCGCGCGTCATGACAAGCGAGCATTGCATTCTGCAGGTTGCCAACGGCTGCATCCACGATTGCGCCAACTGCCGCCTGCGTGCCCGCAAGCTCTCGCTCAAGAATATCGACGGAAAGGTCATGCCGGTGCGTACCGACATCCACGGCCGCTCACGCTTGTACGACGCCTACCCCATCGACCTCACGCCGCAAGTTCCGCAGCTGCTCGATGCCGGCGTGCGCCGTCTTATGGTCGACGGAACCTTGCTCGAGGCCGATGAGATTGGCCGTGCCGTCGCTCGCGTCCGTCGCGCTGTCGAGGCGGCTCAAGCCGGCCGCAAGCCGGCCGCCCGCCTGCGCGGCGCCACCTCGGGCTGCATGTTTGTGGGAATTAGCTAACCGAAAGGCTTACACGTGAACGAAGAACCTCAAGTCCTCTATTGCGACGCCTGGCTTATGGCCATCGACAAGCCCGCCGGCATGATCGTCCACGGCGACGGCACCGGCGAGCGCACGCTCACCGACTACGCCAGCGACCTGCTGCTGGCGATGGGCGACGGCTTTGCCGCGACCGACATGCAGCCGCTCAACCGCTTGGACCGTGACACCACCGGCGTGGTGCTGTTCTCACTCGACAAGCAGACGCAGCCCGCCTTTGACCAGATGATCATCGACCACGCGTTCGAAAAGCACTACCTGGCGCTCGCCGAGGGCAAGATCGACTGGAACGAAAAGCTCATCGACAAGCCCATCGCCCGCGACCGTCACGACAGCCGCAAGATGCGCGTCGGCGCCAGCGGCAAGCCGTCTCAAACGCGCGTGAAGGTGCTCAAACGTCTTAAGAGCCGCCGTGGCCTGCCCACGCGCTCGTATATCGATGTCGAGTTGCTCACCGGCCGCAAGCACCAGATCCGCGTACATCTGGCCAGCGAGCGCCATCCCCTGGTGGGCGATGACCTGTACGGAACGCCGCGTCCCTGCGGCCTGATGCTCCACGCCCACAGCGTGTCCTTCACGCATCCCGTAACCGGCGAGCACATCCACATCGAAGCCCCCTGCCCCTGGGAGCCCTAAACCACCACAATGGGGACAGGCACCTTTGTGGTGGTTTTGCCGCGATGGCTCTGCCGGATTCCCAAACATCTCGATCTGTAACAGCTAAAGCCCATTTTGCGGTCTATCTGTTACAGATCGAGACATTCGAATCCCCTCAAGGGAATAATCTCAATCTGTAACAGTAACTCGGCAAAATCAGTCCCAGATGTTACAGATTGAGACAAAGGGACGGCGCGGTTCGTAAGTATCTCGATCTGTAACACCTAGCCCACTTTTAACGGTCCAGTTGTTACAGACGTAGACAAACCGGTAGACAACGAAAGCGGCAACGCCCGTGATGGACGTTGCCGCTTTTCTATTGAGAAAACTACTCGGTATCCGTTGCTAACCACCACAATGGGGACAGGAGCCTTCGCGGTGATTTTGGCCTTCCCGTCGCTAGACCGTGATGACGTTGTCCATTGCCCGGTACTTGGCAGGGACATCGCCTGCGGTAATAATCGTTGCGTCACGGAAGTCCGCGAACTTGACGGGCGCCACCATGCCAAATTTACTGGCGTCCGAGATTACGAAGCGCTTGGCCGTATGGCGCATCGAGATACGCTTTACTTGCGCCTCCTCGATATCGGGCGCCGTGAAGCCCTGCTCGGCGGCAATGCCGTTAGAGCCCCAAAAGCCACAGTTGAAGTTGTAGCGGTCTAAGGTTGCCAAGGCATCGGGGCCAACGAGCGCCTCGGTCTCGGGTTTGAGCTCACCACCCAGCACCACGGTACGCATGCCGCGCAAAGCAAGGCGTTGAGCATGGAGCACGGAATCGGTCACATAGGTGACATCTTCAAGGTGTGGAAGATGCTCGATGAGCCTGAGCGTCGTCGAACCCGAGTCGATGTATACAAAGCTCTCGGGCTCCACAAGTGCCGCCGCACGGGCGCAGATACGTTCCTTGTCGTCGTTATGGAGATCGCTGCGCTCATTAAGCGTTAGGTCGCGCGTCACGTGCGCGCGCTCAAGGCTCGTCGCCCCACCGTGCACCTTGGCGATACGGTGTGCGCGATTGAGCGTCTGCAGGTCGCGCCGAATGGTAGACGCCGTCACGCCCAGGGCTTCGGCAAGCTCCGGCACGGTAACCGAGCCGGTCTGCTGAACCATCGACACGATCGCGTTGAGCCTATCTTCCGCTAGCATCGCTTACTCCTCCTCGGGGTACACGACTCCCCAGTCGGCGCGTAGCTTGGTCATCAGCTCCATAACATCAGAAGCATAATCCAGCAGCTCACGCTTAGAGTCGTCGCCGGCAACGGCCTTCTCAAGATCGGCCATCTCATAGCAAAGGGCGTAAGCCTCGGTGCCGGCGTGGACCTCCTCGCGGTGGCCGTCCGCAGTCCACACGATGGTCGCGTGATCGGCGCGCGGATACTCGTTGACCTCGATATAGCACTTATCGAAGCTAATAATCGAGCGCTTGGGTTGCTTGGAGTGGAGCGTGAGGCTCACAACACCCAGCTGCTGCTCGGCATTACGGCAGACGATGCCGCCCGCAACGTCAACACCGGTCTCACAGGTGTTGCCCAACGAAACGACCTCAATGGGCTGGCTTGCCATAAAGAGACGCATGACGGACAGGGCATACACGCCAATGTCGAGCATGGCACCGCCAGCAAGGTTGCGGTTGTAGAAGCGATTGGTCAGATCGCCGTACTCCTTGTAGCTACCAAAGTTGAGCTGGGCGAGGTTCATGCGGCCGAACTCACCGGCACCCATGCGACGGCGCAGCTCTTGATACAAGGGCATATGAAGCACCGTGGTGGCGTCCATGAGGACGACGTTGTGCTCGTCGGCGATGGCACGCGCCTCGTCGAGCTCAGCGGAATTGAGGGTAATGGCTTTCTCGCAGAGCACGTGCTTGCCGGCGGCCAGCGCGTCACGCAGATAGGTGATATGCGTGTTGTGCGGCGTGGTGATATAGACGGCGTCGATGCCCGGATCGGTGTAGAGGTCCTCAACCGATTCATAGACCTTCTCGATGCCATACTGCTCAGCAAAAGCCTGAGCCTTGGACAGCGTACGGTTGGCGACGCCCGCAAGCTTGCGGCCGGCAAGAGCGAGAGACTGGGCCATCTGGTTGGCGATAACGCCGCACCCGATCACAGCCCAACGAAGCTCGGGAGCCGTAAAGATATCATCGGGGAATGGCTTGTCCTGGACCGAAGCGAACGCTGCTTTTGCGGCTGCCGCGGAGTCGAGTGGAGCCTGCTTGGAATCTACCATATGTGCCTCCTGTGTCATAGAACGTCTTGCATTTCGGATAGCTCTATATTCGCACAAACACACGCGTCTGTGCGCGTTTTTGCGTATCTCACCGCTAAACGGTCATTTTTGTCCCGTAAACGGCGCATCTATACGCATATTCACGCAATCCCACGCACGCAAATACGCACAAATGCGAACCGGTCATTGCTCAGAGACAGGGGCTTATGCTTAGAACTCAAAAGACAGGATGATCCGCTTCGCCTTCGCTCATGGCGCGCTGCAGCTCTAAGGACCGTCCCAAACTGCCGACAGAAAAGGAACGTTCCAAACTGCAGACAGAAAAAGAACGTCCCCAGGCGCCGGCATTTCAAGAGCACTCATTTAAGTCTGTCCCCAATGAGTGGGAGTAATCAGAGACCCTTTGCGAGGGAGGCCGGACGTGGCCTTCCTCGTTTTTATTCATGGACTTTAGTCCGTGCCGCGCGGCACGCGCGGCATAGAAAGCCACCCGCTCAGCGGGTGGAGGCCAATTTCCGCTACGCGACAAAAACCTTCCCCCTAGCATGAGGATTGTTCAGGTCATCATACTAGGGGGAAGGTGATTGCTGTGGCCCAGAAAGCCAACAGCCTCGCGTACACGAAATGGCTGTGCAAGTACCGCATCGCACCGAGGTCAAGCTCATCGCCGCCATCGTCGAGAAGCACCCCAAGGTGCGCTTTGCCGCGAGCCGCACCTCGGCCTACGCCGACCTCTACGACCGCATGGAGCAGGCCCTGCGCGAGCGCGTGGCCAATGCGGTGGAGATCGTCCGCTCCGACATCAGCCCCGCGCTTCTTGTCCACACCGGTCCAAACCTCGTGGGTGTGGCGGTCCAGGGACTCTAGCGGAGGCGGGGCGTCCTGCCCAAAAACAAATGCAAAAGACGAGCGCTTCTTGCCGCCCAATTGGCAAGAAGCGCTCGTCTTTTCTTAACGCGTTGTATGGCGGAGAGAGCGCAAGCTACGCGAGCGCCCTTCTTGCCAGCTCGGCCGCGCCGAGGATTCCTTGGTCGCCGCCGCAGCCCGGGGCGCAGATGTAGCTCTCCATGTCCTTAAGCTCGGCGGTCTGGATGTAGCCACCCAGATATTCGAGGGTCTTCTTGCGGACGATGCCGTAGAGCTGCTCCTGGTGCATCACGCCGCCGCCGAGGACGATGCGGCGAGGCGAGTACATGAGCACGAGGTTCGCGCACATCTGCCCCAGATAATCCCCCTCGAGCGCCCACACCTCATCGTTGTCCGCGAGCTCGGCCGCGGGCTTTCCCCAGCGCGCGGCGATGGCGGGGCCGGAGGCGAGCCCCTCGAGACAGCTCGCGTGGCTCGGGCAGACGCAGCGTCCCTCCTCGGTGGGACGGGTCCTTACCAGCATGTGACCGGCCTCGGGGTGCAGCATGCCGTGAAGGAGTCTGCCCGCACACATGACGCCCGCGCCCACGCCGGTGCCGATGGTCACGTAGACGGCGTCCTCGAGCCTCTTGCAGCAGCCGAAGACCACTTCGCCGAGGCAGGCAACGTTCACGTCCGTGTCGTAGGCCACCGGAATCCCGAGGGCGTCGGCGAACGCGGCGCGAAGACCATGGCCTCGCCACGCGAGCTTGGGCGTCTGGAGGATGGAGCCGTAGCGCTCGTCGTTGGGGTCGACGCAGGTCGGGCCGAAGGCGCCGATGCCCAACGCGTCCACATCGCGGGCGGTGAACCACTCGATCATCTGCGGGACGGTCTCGGCGGGCGTAAGCGTCGGGGTCTCCATACGGTCGAGGACCTCGCCGTCGCCGGACACCACGGCACAGACCATCTTGGTCCCGCCGGCTTCGAGGGCGCCGAGCCTCATTTGCTTTTCGCTCATGTGATCCTCCTTACAAAGGGACGCCCGCAGTCATGGTCAACCGCGGGCGCCCATAACGTTGGCTTGTTTCGAGGCGACCCTACCTGGGCACGCGGTCCTGCCTTGCGGCAAACGGGGCGAGCACGGCGTGCGGCTCGCTTTGGTACCAGTAGGCGACGGTGGAGATGTCGTCCTCGCGCTCGTAGAGCTTGATGTCGTCGTTGCCGAGGTCCTGGAACGTCACGCGCAGGTCCTCCTTGAACGAGATCGGGTCGGGAAGGTGCCACCTGTAGAGGCCGTGCCTGGGCAGCGCGTCGTCGTTAGTCGCGAGCATCGGATTCGGGTTCGGCTTGCCCGCGCTGAAGCGGTCGCGCGTGGCGTCGCGCGTCGAGCGGTACGGGTAGCCGGCGAACAGCGTGTTGAAGCACTGCGCCTCGGGCAACGCGTGGGGCGGCCTGTCGAGGAAGGCCCAGGCACCGCCGAAGTAGTCCTCGGCTCCCGTCGAGGTGACCGTGGGGAACTCCTCGTCGCCGTCGAGGAAGAACTTCATCTCGCCCTCGCCCCACCAATAGCGCTCCAGGGCGCACAGGGCCATGTAGGTGCCGACGTAGTAGCCCTTGCCGCGCACGCCGTCGAGCACGGTGTAGTCGACGCCCCTGCGGGTGCTGCGCTCGCGGTTAAAGCGGGCGTGGAAGTACATGGCGTCGTCCGGCACGTCGGTGAGCGCGTAGTTGAACGTGTAGAAGATGTACTTAATGAACCCGGGGTGCTCGCTCGTAAGCGTGACCTTGGCGTGCTTCCTGAAGGGCATCTCGAAGTAGCAGTTCATGCCGCCCGTCGGGTTCACGCAGATGGGCATCGAGTTGACGATGGCGCGCTCACCGAAGCCGTTGCAGAAGAAGTCGCCGACAGGGCACTCGACCGAGGGGGTCTCCTCGTCGTCCCAGTAGAAGCGCAGCACGAGGTCACGCATGACGAAGCTGCCGGCGGCGGTCTTGTCGGGGACGGTCATCCAGATGTGACGGATGATGCCGGGGCCCTCGATGTCCGCGAGCGTGATGGTCTCGCCGGACTCAAGGGGCACGCAGCACGAGCCCTTGCGGCCGACGCCGAGGTGGCTGGCCGACATGGCGGCGCGGCCCTTCTCGCCCGTGATGTTCTCGGGGGTGATGGCGCGGCTTTCCTCACCGCCGTGCATCCACACGTCCTTAAGGAACTCTCTCATCGTCGACCTCCTCTATTCGTCGTCGTCGCACTCGGCGGAACTGGCACCGTTCACGTAGATGATCTGCTGGCGCGCCTCGTTGACGAGGGCGTCGAAGTCGAGTTTCTCGTCGGGGCGCGCGAGCGCGACCGTCATGGCGAGCGGGAGGTTGACACCCGCGATCACGTGGATCCGGTCGGAGGCGAAGCGGGAAAAGCGCTGGTTCACGCTGCCGCCGTACGCGTCGGTGAGGACGACGACCTCGTCAGTGCCCGAAAGAGCCGCCTCGACCGCCGCGTCGAGCCCCTCGCCGTTGTCGTTCACGTAGGCGCACACGGCGTTGACGGCGTCGCCCTTACCCGTAAGGAACTCGAGGGTGTCCTTGAAGCCCTGGGCGAGAAGGGAATGGCTCGCCACAACTATCTTTCTCATTGATTCACCAATCTCTTGGGTCGAAGCTAGGCGAGGATGCCGGCGGCGGAGGCGACCATCGCGAGGACGATCACCACGAGGATGAGGGCCGTCATGCTCGCGTTCTTCTTGGTAAGAAGGTAATACGCGCTTCCCGTGATGGCGGCGGGGATCATGGCAGGCAGGATCTTGTCGAGCAGCGGCTGAATCTCCATCGCGACGTCGCCGAAGCTGAAGCTAATCGGGCAGGTGACGCCGATGACCGAGGCGATGAGGCAGCCGACCACGGTGAGGCCGAGCACGGAGGCGGCGGCAGTGAGGTTGGGAAGCTTCTCGCTGAAGTCGGTGACGAGCTTCACGCCCTGCTTGTAGCCGAACTCGAGGGCGTGCATGCGGACCCAGAAGATGGCCAGGATGAGCGCGAACCAGATGCCGGCTCCCACGGGGTTGCCCTCGATGGCCATGTAGGCGGCGATGGAGCCCATGATGGTCGGGATCATGGTCATGAGCAGGGAGTCGCCGACGCCGGCGAGCGGTCCCATGGTGCCGATCTTCAGGTCTTGGACGGCGTCCGCCGCCGCTAGGCCGTCGCGCTCCTCCATGGCCACGCAGGCGCCAAGGATGATGGCGGCGAGCCAAGGCTGGGTGTTGTAGTAGCGGAAGTGGTTGTTGAGCGCTTGCTTATAGTCCTCGTCGTTCGTGTAGATCTTCCTCAGGACCGGCGAGAGGGCGTAGGCGACTGAGGCGCCCTGCTGGGTCTGGTAGTTGAAGGTGCACACGCTCATGAGCCAGCGCCAGTTCGCGTTGCGCAGGTCCTTCTTGGTGACCTTGTAGCCGGAGGGCTTGCCCTCGGCGACGGCGGTGATGTTCTCGTTTTCCATGGTTACTCATCCTCTCCGATGAAGGCGTCTGCGGAAGCGTGGGCGGCGAGCTCGGTGTCCCTCTCGGCACGCTGGTAGAACGCAATCGCGAGGGCAACGCCGACGATGGCGGCGCCGATGATGGGCACGTTCAGGAAGGCCGAGAGGAAGAAGCCGGCGAGCAGGTACTGGAAGTACTTGGCGGTTGGCATGTAGCGGAGCAGCATGGCGATACCGACGGCCGGGAGCATCTTGCCGGCGAGGGTGAGGCCGGAGAGGAACCACTGGGGCATGACCTCGAGGAGCCAGTTGACGGCGGGCTGGCCGAGCGTCACGGAGACAAAGACGGGCAGGGCGGCGCACAGGCCGAAGAGCGCGGGGCAGACCCACAGGATGGCGTTCATCTGATTGAACTTACCCTCGTTGCAGAACTTCTGGGACTTCTCGACGACAAAGCCGTTGAGAATCTTGGCGACGACGTCGAGCTGGATGCCGAGCATGCCGACCGGCAGGCCGATGGCGAGGCCCGTGTCGGAGCCCAGGGTCACGCCGTAGGCGGTGGCGATGATGGCCATCGTGCCGTAGTCGGGAATGGAGGAGCCGCCGAAGCCCGCGACGCCGAGCTGCATGAGCTGAATGGTGCCGCCGATGACAAGGCCGGTCTTCCAGTCGCCCATGACGACTCCGGTGATGAGGCCCCAGAAAACGGCGTAATTGACGAAGATCATCGGGATGCCGTAGTAGTCCACGTGCTTGATGAAGGCCAGCAGGGTCAAAAGGACGACCTGCAGGATAGTGAAGTTGACCATATTTCCCCCTTAGATGAGGTCTGCGACGGAGACGGGCTTGTCGGCGGGCACGAACTGGGCCGTCACCTTGACGCCACGGGCGATGAGCGCCTTGTAGCTCTGGACGTTCTCGGCGGAGGCGTAGGCGCGCTGGGTGAGCTGGATGCCGTCCTCCTTGACGAGCGAGCCGCCGACGACCAGCGACGGGAGCTCGACGCCCGACTCGACCAGGCGAAGCATCGTCTCGGGCTCCTTGGCGATGACGAAGACCTTCTCGCGGTCGTACTTGCCCGCGGCGAAGTTCTTGAGCGCGGTCTGCTCGGAGATGATCGAAACGGCCATGCCCGCGGGGCGCGCCATCCTCATGGTGGACTTCAGGACCTCGTCGCCGGCGACCTTGTCGTCGATGACCATGACTCGGGTCGCGCCCGACACCGGGGCCCACTGCGTCACGATGATGCCGTGAAGCAGGCGATTGTCGATTCGTGCCATAACAACACTCATGTTTGCTCCTATCAAATGAAGTTTTGCGTTCGGTACTGCCTCGGCACTATCCGGATTCGCGCCGGGCAAGGGGTTATCGGATTATTGAGGACGCGCGGTCAGCTTGCGGCGGCGCGGGGAAGGTCACTCGTCGAGCAGGAGGTCCGAGGAGCCGAGGCGCTCTTCTCGCGCCGGGGCGGCGCTCACGCTTATGTAGTCGAAGACATATGCGATCTCGCTTACGGGAACCTCTACGCGATAGCGCGTCGAGATGCTCGAGAAGCTCTGCCTGAAGGACTCGATGAAATCGGCGCGTTCCTCCTCGAAGCGGTCCTGGCCAACGTAGGTCTCAATGGGGTTTCTGGTAACAAGGCGCTCGACGAGACAGCAGAGGTGAACGTAGAGCCCAATGATGGCGTTGCTGCCGATCTTCTCGCCTGTCCTGCGCTGAAGCTCGTGCACGGCGCTCTCGATCTCATGGAATAGCCGCTCCGGGTCGAGGATGGTGATGGAGCGGATGACGTTCTGCAGCGTCATGTTCGAGAGCAGCTTCTCGTGGAAAGAAGAGAGCTCGGAAGCGTCAAGCCACCTGCCGAACACGGCATCAACCTTAGAGGCGGACGCCGTCGACATGATGTCCTCGAGGGCGACGAAGGGGACGGAGGCGACCCCGGGGTCTCCCGTGCCGATGACGGCGCAGACGCGGTGCTCGGAGAAAACGGCGTCGTTCGACCCGTTCGCGACGAGCTGCTTGAAGGGCCTCGTGAGCAGGCGCGCGCCTATGGTGCGCGGGAGGCTCTGCGAGACGAGCTGGCGTATCCTCTCCGCGGCGTCGACCCCGGACTCGGAGCAGAAGACGATGGCGTCCTCACGGTTGACGCGCTCGATCACCTTGCAGTGCGTCACGCACGCGGCGGTCGCATCGCCAAGAACCTCGGCGATGGACTTGCCGCCGAGCAGCCCGACCCCGATCTCGAGCGCAAGACCGGTAGAGACGTTGTTCACCACGCCGATAGTGGAGTCGGTAACGTTCTCGAGGGCCTTATAGGCCTCCTCCAAGGAGCCCATGTCGACGAGGAACACGACCCCGGTACAGTAGGAATGGCGGTCGACGAGGCGCTGGAGCGGACCGACGATGTCCTTCAGCTGCTGGTCGTAGGGCATGTCGACAGCCTCGTACACATGCATGCCGAGCATACGGTTCGCCGCGTCGGCGATGCTCGTCGCCGTTGAGTAGCCGTGGGACAAGATGACGCAGAGCGTCCGAAGGGCCTTCGCATCGCGAGACTCCGATGCGACGCACAGCGTCAGAAGCGTCTTCGTGAAGTGATCGAGCGAGATTCCCAGCGCCCCTTCCACGTCTGCGGCGACCTGATCGGAGACACTCGAGGCAAACGGCAATTCGGAGGTCACGGCACCGAGGAGATGGGAGATTTGCTCCGCACAGGCAGACTTTCGCTTAGCCAGGCCGATACCCGGCCACAACTGCAGGCAAATCTCCTGGGCCAGTAGAAAAGCGACCTTCCTCGAAAGCTCGATGCCATAAGAAGAGCCTGCGTCGGCAAGGACCGCGCCCACGACGCGCTCGAAGGCGCGCGACCTCGAGGAGGCGACGCCGTGGTCGAAGATCAAGTGATCCTCAACGCCGCGCACAGCGGAGACAGCTTGCGAGACAAGCTCGGAGACAGAGAGCTCCCCGGCGCAGAATCGCTCATCGAGGGAGCACAGGGCATCGAGCGCCTGCTCGACCGGCCCTGTGCTCTCGGCGGCATCCAGAGACGCGTCGATCAGAACGCCATCGTCGGGCTGTTGATCGATCTGCGCGAAGGAGAGGAGCCCGCTGGGAAGAAGATACGGGCGAACGACGACGTAGTCGCCCTCGCGATTGAGGAACGCTTTGGCACAGCAGTTCGTCACGCAGGCGCGCAAGCCGGCGATGTTATCGGAAAAGTCCGCGTTCACGAGGCAACGGTATGCGCCGCGGCTGATCTTCACATCAGAACCGATTCGGCACCCCTCGCTGCGCAGGAAGCTCAAGATGAGATCCTCGCGCTCCTCGGGGGTCCGCTCCTTGAGTGAGGGGACGCGGGCACAGATGGGCATTTTGCTGTAGGCCGAGGAAACCTTCAGGTCATCGGCGGAAAGCGTCGTCGAAAGAACGAGGCGAGCGCGCGGCGCATCCTGGGAGGCATCGAGCCCGAGGGCCGTCGCAAGGCAGTGCTCCATCGCAGAGGGAGAGAGTGCCTCGATGCCGTTGACAAAGACCACACCCCCGCGCGCTTTCGCAATCGACTCGTCAAGAAGCCCGTTGAACGAGGCGGCGTCCGGGACCCCGGCGCAGTCGATGCGCACATAGGAGGAGTCGCGGGACAGCAAGCCCTGGTTCTTGCCGTACTCGTACACAAGGCGAGAAAGGAAAGACTTACCGACACCCACGCCGCCGCTCAAGAGGATGGGCAGGCCAAACGGAGGGTACTGAACCGCAGCCTTGCACTGCTCGACAACGGAGCTGAGGCTCATGTCGAAGCCCACGGCACGCGCGAAGTCGCGGTGATCGGCGATTCCCGTCGCCTGGATGAGGTCGGCGAGCGAGGCGTACTCGCTTGCAGAGAGCTTTACCTGAAAACGCTTCTGGAACGCGCGGCGATGAAAATAACGGACAGGCCTGCCCGCCACCTTAACCACAAGACCGGCGCGAACAAGGTCGTTGAGGTACTGGCTCGCCAGGCTCCTGGAGATGATGAGCGTCTCGGCGATGTCGGAGGTGGACAGACGGGCAAGGTCGTCGAGCGAGACGGCAGAGGTGAGGGCCTCGAGATGCTCGAGAATCCTGTCCCTCATGTCGACGGGTTTCTTTGCCAAGCTGTCCTGTGTGGTCTTGTCCATGACTTCTTACCTCCTCGTACAAGGAGTATAAGGGGAGAACAGAGAACGGAAGGGGGCGCGTGGGGGAATCAACAGCTCCGAGGAAAAGTCCACCACTTGAGGGGCAGAAAACAACGGCCATTGAACATTCAGGGCCGACGCTCAACACTTCGGCTCGACACTTCGCTTTGGAAAGGGCCCGGCGCGCCGGGGTCCCAACATAAAGAAGGGCCCCGGCGCGCAGGGCCTAAAGCTTAACCATGCGCGCGGCGATGCGGGCGCAGTCGCAGGCGGCCTTCTTCTCGAAGGTGTTGTAGTCGACGACCCGGCCCTCGGCGCAGGGCTTGTCGCTGATGGCGCGCACGACGACGAGGGGCACGCCGTTGAGATAAGCGGCCTGCGCGATGGTGCAGCCCTCCATCTCGCAGCACAGGTCGCCGAAGGTCGCGAGGATTCGCTCCTTCTGTTCCGCGGGCGAGACGAACTGGTCGCCGGAGACGACGCGGCCCTTGAGGACCTTAATGTCGGGGGCGACGGCGGCCGCGGCGGCGCACGCCGCCAGCAAGGGCCGGAACGGATCGCGCAAGATCAAGGCGTCGCCCGGTAGGTCGGGCGTTACCGTCAGCCGGCGCCGCGTCTGCCGCATCATGAGGGAGAACGGCCTGGCCGGCGCATACGGCAGGAAGAGGTTCAAGGTGCACCCCGGGGCGGTCAACGAGGCCGACGTGTCGAACGTCGTCGCGCGCGGCTTCGGCGGCAGGGCGCCGTGCACCCATATATGCAGCGACTTGGCCTGCGTGCGCGTCGGGGCGTCGTGGAACTACGTCTGCCTGCTCGTCGACCTCTGCAACGGGGAGATCGTCGGCCACTCCGAAGGACCGAGGAGGGACGCGCGAGCTCCGAGCCAAGCTCTTGGATTACGTGCACTGGTACAACAACTTCAGGATCCACTCAACGCTGGGCTACATGTCGCCGGTCGAGTTCAGGGAGGCGGGGCCGTCCCTCCCGGAATCGTCCAAATAAGTGTTGCCAATCCATAGCCAATCCAGCCATCATCTTCGCGAAGGCGGACGTCAGGAAAAGCTCGGCTTGAGCTCGGTCGGACGCGGTCTGTGGGGCATCATTCAGGCTCAGGGGGTCTCCTTGTCTTCTTCGGTCGCAACCTGAATGATAGGGACGGCCCCTTCTCTCTTTCCCCTTCGTTTTCGACGCGTCACCCTCTCGGCGGGCTTAAGGCCCGCGCTCGCGGGTGCAGGGGCTACGCCCAAACCCCAAAAACGTAACGCCGTGCTCGAAGCGTTTCCGGACGTCAGCGTAATCTCAAATCCCGTTCGTCAACTCATGGGCAAGCCACCTGAGACTACTCATTTCTCCTACTGGCAATGAAGACCTGCGACCTGCAGTTTTGCAAACTGCTTGAAAGCCACCTGCATTGATTCACTTCCTATTGCAGCTGGCGGCTTGCACGCGAAAAGGCATTTAAGTTTCAAAACGGGCGTTTTCGGCGCTATCGAGCCTCCAAAGGCATCCCGCCGCGCCCTTTGGGACAAAAACAAAAACTCAAAGCCCTGAGTTCGAAAATAGTTTTTGGAGTTGTCCCGACTTTTGTCCCCGAAGCCGACGAAACGCGACAGGGTGTCACCTGGCGGCACTCGATTCGAGACGGCACCGAAAACTGGATGCAACCGGAATGACAGGACGGCAGAACCGAAGCCATCGAGTGGGGATAGAAAAAGGCCCGGGTGCCGTGGCATCCGGGCCTTTGCTAGCAACTTGGTGTTGCGGGCAGCTTAGAACTTGTGGCCGCACTTCTTGCAGACGCGCAGCTTGTTCTTGCCGTCCTTCTCGTGACCGACGCGGGTAACCTTACCGCACTCGGGGCAAACGAGATTGACGTTGGAGGCGTCGATGGGAGCCTCCTGCGAAACGATGCCGCCCTGCTGGTTGGCAGCGTTGGGCTTGACGGCCTTCTTGACGACCGAAACGCCCTCGACAACGACCTTGTTCTCGGCGGGGAGAGCACGCAGGACAACGCCCTGCTTGCCGCGATCCTTACCAGAGAGAACCTGGACCTTATCGCCCTTCTTGATATACATATATCTCCCCTAACTACAGGGTCTCGGGAGCGAGCGAGACGATCTTCATGTACTTCTTGTCACGAAGCTCGCGAGCGACAGGCCCGAAGATACGGGTGCCGACGGGCGAACCATCGTTGTTGATGACAACGCAGGCGTTCTCATCAAAGCGAATGTAGGAGCCATCCTTGCGGCGGATCTCCTTAACGGTGCGAACGACGACGCAACGGACAACGTCCTTCTTCTTGACGTTGGCGCCAGGGGTAGCCTCCTGGACAGCACCGATGAACACATCGCCGATGCCTGCATAACGACGCTTGGAACCGCCAAGCACCTTGATGCAGCGAATCTTGCGAGCGCCGGAGTTGTCGGCGACGTTCAGCATGGTTTGCATCTGAATCATGGTAGATGTTCCTCCGAACTAAGAACCGAAGAGAGGTGCGCAGCCTTTATACAGCCTGTGGTATGCAAGCCAGGCATACGCACATCTTCGGAAACGTACAAGTCGTAAGAGCGACTGCTTATTTAGCGCGCTCGACGACCTCGATGAGGCGCCAACGCTTCATCTTGGACATAGGACGGGTCTCCATAACGCGGACGGTGTCGCCCACGCCAGCCGTGCACTCCTCGTCGTGAGCGTGCAGCTTCTTGGAGCTGGTCATCATCTTGCCGTACTTGGGGTGACGCTTGCGCTCGGTGATGGTGACAACAATGGTCTTGGCACCGGAGACGGAGGTAACGACACCCGTACGGACCTTACGCGAGTTACGCGAATCAGTCATGTTCTCTCCTTAGGTCCTACTCGGCGACAGCGGACTTCTCCGCTGCGATCTCGCGGGCGCGCTGCTCCGTGAGGACGCGAGCGATGTCCTTCTTCACGGTGTTGACGCGAGCGGTGTTGTCCAGCTGGCTGGTGGCCATCTGGAAACGAAGGTTAAAGAGCTCGGCGCGCATTTCCTTCAGCTTCTCAACGAGCTGAGCGTCCGAGAGCTCACGAATCTCTGCGGGCTTCATTAGTTCTCCTCCTTGGCGGCGGCGGCGTCCTCAGCAGCCCACTTGGCCTCGAGAGCGGCCTCCTCAGCCATCTCCTTCTCGATGCGCTGCTCAGCGTTCTTGGCAGCAACAATCTTGGTCTTGATGGGGAGCTTGTGCTGCGCAAGACGCAGAGCCTCGCGAGCGACCTCCTCGGGAACACCCTTGACCTCGAACATGATGCGGCCGGGCTTGACGACGGCCACCCACTCCTCGGGGTTACCCTTACCAGAACCCATGCGAGTCTCGGCAGGCTTCTTGGTGATGGGCTTATCGGGGAAGATCGTGATGTAGACACGACCGCCACGCTTCATGTAGCGGGTCATGGCAATACGAGCGGCCTCGATCTGACGGTTGGTGATCCAATGGGCCTCGAGAGCCTGGATACCAAACTCGCCGAAATGCAGCTCGGTATTACCCTTGGCCTGGCCCTTCATGGAGCCACGCTGCACCTTGCGGTGAAGAATACGCTTAGGGGCAAGCACTACTGACCCCTCCTCTCGGAGTTACGACGACGAGGACGGGAAGAGCCCTCGAGTGCAGGGTTGGGAACAGGCTGGCCCGGGAGCTTCTCGCCCAGGTAGATCCAGACCTTCACGCCGCAAGCGCCCATGGTGGTGCTGGCGACAGCCGTGCCGTAGTCGATCTTGGCACGGAGGGTGTGCAGAGGCACGCGACCCTCGCGGTACCACTCACGACGGCCCATCTCGGCACCGCCGAGACGACCGGAGCACTGGATACGGATGCCCTTAGCGCCGGCCTTGCGGGCAGACTGGACAGCCTTGCGCATAGCGCGACGGAAGGCAACGCGGCCCTCGAGCTGCTCGGCGATAGACTGAGCAACGAGGTTGGCGTCGAGCTCGGGGCGCTTGATCTCGACAACGTCGACGGAGAGCTGGCCCTTGGAGACGCCAGCGACCTTCTCGAGCTCGGTGCGGAGGGTATCGATCTCGGCACCCTTCTTACCGATGACAACGCCGGGGCGAGCGGTGAGGATGATGACCTTCACCTTGTCGCCAGCGCGCTCGATCTCGACGCGGGAGACAGCTGCGCGGGAAAGACGCTTCTCGAGGTACTTGCGGATCTCGAGATCGTTACCGAGGGTCTTAGCGTAATCCTTCTCTGCGAACCAGCGGGAGCGCCAGTTCTCGGTGATGCCAAGACGGAAGCCGGTGGGGTAGACTTTCTGACCCATACAGCTTTACGCCTCCTTTCGAGGAGCAACGACGACGGTGATGTGGGAAGTACGCTTCAGAATGCGAGAAGCGGAACCCTTGGCGCGGGGACGGATGCGCTTAAGCGTCGGACCCTCGTCAACATAGGCAGCGGCGACAACCAGGTTGTCGGCACGCAGACCGTTGTTGTTCTCGGCGTTCGCAACGGCGGAACGGAGAACCTTCTCGACATCCACGGCGACGGCGCGGTCGCAAAAGTGGAGGATGTCGAAGGCCTGAGCGACAGGCTTGCGGCGGATCAGATCGACCACCAGGCGGGCCTTGCTGGGGGAAACACGCACGTACTTAGCGACGGCGCGAACCTCGGTGGCCTCAGTTTCAATAGACTTAGTTGCCATTTACGGTTAACCCCCTATTTGGCCTTGTGGCCACGGAACGTACGAGTCGGCGCGAACTCGCCGAGCTTGTGACCAACCATGGACTCGGTAACATACACGGGCACATGCTTGCGGCCGTCGTGGACGGCGATGGTGTGACCAACCATCTCGGGGAAGATGGTGGACGCGCGGGACCAGGTCTTCACGACGTCCTTCTTGCCAGCCTCGTTCATCGCGGTGATACGCGAGAGAAGGCGAGTCTCCACGAACGGGCCCTTTTTGAGACTTCTGCTCATAAGTGCTTTCTCCTAAAACTCGGTATCCGAAATTACTTCTTACGGCGACGAATGATGTGCTGGTTCGAGACCTTCTTCTTCTTGCGCGTACGAAGGCCCTTCGTCGGCTTACCCCAGGGGGTAACGGAGGGACGACCAGAGGTGTGGTTCTTGCCCTCGCCACCGCCGTGCGGGTGGTCGACAGGGTTCATGACGGTACCGCGGACGGTCGGGCGCACGTTCATGTGACGCTTACGGCCGGCCTTGCCGATGACGATGTTGGAGTGATCGGCGTTGCCGACCTCACCGACGGTGGCGCGGCAGGTAACGAGGATGCGGCGCATCTCGGAGGAAGGCATACGGACGATGGCGTACTTGCCCTCCTTACCCATCAGCTGGCAGGAGTTACCGGCGGAACGGGCGATAGCAGCGCCCTTGCCCGGCTGGAACTCGACGGCGTGGATGAGCGTACCGACGGGGATGTCGGCGAGGGGCAGAGCGTTGCCCGGCTTGATGTCGGCGTCAGAACCGGACATGATGGTCTGACCGACCTCGAGACCCTTGGGGGCCAGGATGTAGCGCTTCTCACCGTCAGCGTAGTGCAGCAGAGCGATGCGAGCGGAACGGTTCGGATCGTACTCGATCGTGGCAACCTTGGCGGGCACGCCGTCCTTGTTGCGCTTGAAGTCGATCACGCGATAACGACGCTTCACGCCGCCGCCCTGGTGGCGGGTGGTGATGCGGCCGTTGTTGTTACGACCGGCCTTCTTGGGCAGGGGCTCGAGAAGAGACTTCTCGGGCTTGGTGCAGGTGATCTCGGAGAAGTCGGAGATCGTCTGCCAACGCCTACCAGCGGAGGTCGGCTTAAGGTGCTTTACAGCCATTACAATCCCTTTCAATAGGAATCCGTTAGCCATCGCAGACAGGGATTCGAGGTTCTGCCTCGGGTGCGATGACACCGGACGTATACACGGTTCCGGGCGTGTCCATTTTATACGCCCAAAACCTTGAGCTCCCGCCTCCCCTATTTGGGAGGCATGAGCTCACTCAACAGCAGCGAGTCTTAGGCCTGGTTGCCAAAGACCTCGATGGTGTCGCCCTCGGCCAGCGTGACGATGGCCTTCTTCCAAGAACGGGTCTTGCCGGCGACATAGCGCACGCGCTTGGTCTTGGGCTTGACCGTCAGGGTGTTCACGCGAACGACCTTGACGCCGAAGATCTCCTCGACAGCGTCCTTGATCTGATACTTGTTAGCATCCTTGGCGACCTCGAACGTGTACTTGTTCAGCTCCATGCCGGAGAAGGAACGCTCGGACACGATCGGACGGATGATGATCTCGTGGGCGGTCATTTATGCAAGCACCTCCCCGAAGTGAGCGGCGATGTCGGCGGGCATCAGCACAGCGTTGTTGTTGACGAGATCGTAGGTGTTGGCCTCGTCAGCGGTGATGATGAACGTCTTGGGAATGTTGCGGAACGACAGGTAGGCGTTGACGTCCTCATCGCGAACGATGATGGTCAGACGCTTGCCCTCAAGGCCGAGAGCCTTGAGCATGGCGACGGCAGCCTTGGTGGAAGGCTTCTCGAAGCCGTAGTCGTCGACGAGCACGAGCTCGCCATCGGCCAGCTTGGCGGACAGCGCGGAGCGCATAGCCAGCTTGACCTCCTTGTTGTTCATACGCTTGGCGTAGGAACGGGGCTTGGGGGCGAAGACAACGCCACCGTGACGCCACTGGGCAGCACGGATGGAACCCTGGCGGGCACGGCCGGTGCCCTTCTGACGCCAAGGCTTCTTGCCGCCACCGGAAACCTCAGAGCGGCCCTTAGCGGACTGGGTGCCCTGACGCCAAGAGGCCATCTGGCACTTGACGATGTGGTGCATAACGTGGATGTTCGGCTCGATGCCGTACACCTCAGCGGCGAGCTCGGCCTCGGCGACCTTCTTGCCCTCGCTGTTCTTAACTTCAAACTTTGCCATTTAAGTGTTCTCCTTGGTATGACGCTGGGCTAAATGGGCTGGGCCCTTAGGCCATACGGATGGCGACGAGACCATTCTTGGCACCCGGGACAGCGCCCTTGACCAAGATGAGGTTCTGCTCGGCATCGATGCGGACAACGGAAAGGTTCTTGACGGTAACGCGCTCGTTACCCATGTGACCGGCCATCTTGACGCCCTTGAGGACGCGCGCAGGATAGGCGCACTGACCGATAGAACCGGGGTGACGCTGGAAGTGAGAACCATGCGTCATAGGACCGCGGCGCTGACCCCAGCGCTTGATGCGACCCTGGAAGCCCTTACCCTTGGAGGTACCGATGACGTCGACCTTCTCGACATCAGCGAAATCAGCGACGGTGACGACCTCGCCGACCTTGTGCTCCTCGCCGTTCTCGACGCGGACCTCACGAAGGAAACGGACAGGCTCGACGCCAGCCTTGGCGAAGTGACCAGCCATGGGCTTGTTCACGTTCTTGGCCTTGATGTCGCCGAAACCGATCTGGACGGCGTCATAGCCGTCGGTTGCCTGAGTTTTAACCTGCGAGACAGCGCAGGGGCCAGCCTGGATGACCGTGACGGGAACGACGTTATCGTCCTCGTCCCAAACCTGGGTCATGCCAATCTTGCGGCCGAGAATCATGCTGATCAAGATATGATCCCAACTCTCGCGTGGTCTTGGGACAATGCGTACACCACCGAGCGTACGCCCCTAGAGGACCACTACTTACACGACGTGCTCCCCAGTCTTGTATTGCGCCCGGACTACCTGACAACCCTATTAAGCAGGCATTTTGTCCAGCCAGAATACTCCCCTGGTTACACACAGCTGTTTAGTATACACGGCTGCGGGCGTATCCATCGAGATTCATATTTCACTCACATTGTTTACGCAGGTAAAGTGCGTGGATGGCTCCTGGGCACGTCGGAGGGCCGGAGAAATATATTAAGGTCCCTGCTCTACAGTCCTGCGCAAGACGGAGAGCACATTAAGTGCTCTCCTTTGCGTGCGGAACTCGCGATGACCTTAATATATTTCTCCGGCCCTCCGCCGTGCTCGGGAGACGACACGTTGATGTCTGCTTAACTCTGCTCGCTCAGGCTAATGACTTTGTTGGGGGTCCACTATTTGCTGGAGGGTGAACTTGCATTGCATTGGCTCGCCCTCTACTTGTGGCTCCGCCTCATCAAAATCGAAAATCATAATGGCGCAGTTGGGGAGTTTTGTTGGGAGCTCGAAGCCCTCTGGGGCTGCGGCCTTGATAAATTGGCGGCTGGCGCTGCCGTGGCTTACTGCTAGAAGGGTTTCGATGCCCTCGGAGCCCATGATATTGGTAAGCGCATCCACCATACGTTCTTGCAGCGCCTGGCTTCCTTCTCCTCCGAAGGGGACCAGGTCCTCGCCCGGATCCCAGACGTCGGTGGGTAGCGCGCCGTGCGGGCCTTCTTCGAAGGAGCCGTAGCAGCGCTCGATAATGCCTTCGCAGGGCTCGGCTGCTGCGTCCGGGCCGAGGAGCTCGCATGCGACGAGCTGAGCTGTGTCCATGGCTCGGCCTAAGGGCGAAGAGACCACTTTGTCGGGGACGACGCCGTGGGCTTTGAGCCATGCGGCTGCCATCCCGGCTTGCTGACGGCCTAAGTCGGTGAGCGGTGAATCGCAGCGGCCCTGGACCAGCTTTTTGACGTTGAACTCCGTCTGACCGTGGCGGAGTAGATACAGCTTCTTCATGCTCTCCCCTTCTGCATAACCTGCTTTGCCGGCACAGCCTTACTCGTGGGTATGCCCTACGTAGTCTTCGTCGATCGTAATCTTGGCAATCGACTTGGGATATTCCGATTCGACCCGTTGTGCCAGCGCGTGCTTTACGTCTTCGGCACTCATCTGCAGATCCGAGGGACGCACGCAGTCAAAGATCACGTTGGTGTGCGTAGGACCCGGCACACAGCGAAGGTCGTGAATCGAAAGGCGGTTATCGATCTGTTGGGCCATGGCGTTAATGCGTAAACGCATGCTCGCCACCTTTGGATCGTCGGTCACGATGGGGTCGTAATGGAGCGTGACAATCATGCCGTCTTCGTTCCTAAACGCCTGCTCAATATTGTCGAGCGTGTCGTGGCTTTCCAGCGGGCTGGCCTCGGCCGCCATCTCTGCGTGAGCGCTTGCGAACTTCCTGCCCGGGCCGTAGTCGTGAACCATCAGATCGTGAACGCCCAAAACACCGGGATAGCTCATGATCTTATCTCGAATGTGCTTGACCAGCTTAGGATCGGGCGTCTGGCCCAAAAGCGGGCTCACCGTATCCTGGATGAGTTCAAAACCGCTCCAGCCAATATAGGCGCCAACGGCAAGGCCGACCCATGCGTCAAGATTGATGTGCGTCACCTGCGAAACAATTGCGCACGCCAGCACGGCGCCCGTAGCAAGGACATCGTTCTTGGAATCCTGGGCGGTCGCATGCAGCGTCTCGGACTCAATGCGATCGCCGAGCTTTTGGTTGAGGGTCGCCATCCAGAGCTTTACGACCATCGAAAGCACGAGAACTGCCACCAGGGCAAGCGAGAACTCGACAGGTTCGGGGTGGATGACGCGCTCAACTGAGGACTTCACCAGCTCAACGCCAATCAGCAGCACGAGCGCCGCCACGACCAGACCCGAGAGATACTCGTAGCGACCGTGGCCGTAAGGATGCTCGGGGTCGGCCGGCTTGCTCGCCAGCTTAAAGCCCAGCACACTCACGATGTTCGAGCTGGCATCGGATAGGTTGTTCATGGCATCCGCCACAATCGAAACCGATCCCGAAACCACACCAATTGCGCCCTTCGCAGCACAAAGCGCGACATTGGCGACAATACACACCATGCCCGCTAACGTGCCCACACGCGCACGATCGCCCTGCGCACGCTTAACAATCCACTCGACCATCTACATCCGCCCCCACGGTACTACCTATATATCTATTGCTCAAACGGATTGTAGTGTAGCCACTTTGTCCCCCAGATACAAAAAGGCCGCGACCCACACGGGCCACGGCCTTGGAATGTGGCAAAGGAATCGTCCTTGTGCCGCACAGGTTTACGCGCTTACTTCGGCCGCGCTCTTAGAGGTTTCGGGCAAATCGGCTCCATCCCCCGCCGCCTGCCCCTTCGCCGGCACCACGCCAAAGCAGTAGCTCAGCGCCGCAGACACCGCAAATGCCACACCGCCGGCAGCGCAGCACCACAGCAGGTTCGAGATGCCGCCCGTGGCAAAGCCAATGACCATGAGGACATTCGTCATACCGATGGTATAGGCCGTAACGTGGCCCACGGCCGCAACAAGGCCTCCGACGGCGCCGCCAATGGCCATGCACGTCAGGCACCTGCCATATTTAAAGCCGCAACCGTACAGCGCCGGCTCACTTACGCCACCAAGCACGCCCGAGATCGAATAGCCCAGCATGAGGGCCTTCTCGTCCTTATCCGCAACGCGAAGCGACGCACCAAAGGGCATGCCCCAAACGGCAAACGTTGCCATCGTCGCGGCGATCAGGATGCACGAATCCGTTCCCACACTCATAAACTGCGCATAGGCGAGCGATAGGACAACGTTGCTGACGCCCGCGATCTTTAGGAACTCCCAGCCCGCGGCAAGCCCCATGAGCGTGAGCAGCGACACGATGCCACCGGAATTGCCAAGCATAAACATAAGCTGGCCCAACAGCATGCCCAAATAGCTGCCCGCCGGCGCCGTAATACACAGCGAAACCGGAACCATGACGAGCATGGTTGCAAACGGAACGAACGAAAACGCCACGGCCTTAGGGATAACGCGCTGAAAGAAACACTCCACTCGCCATAGCACGGGCACCGAGATGAGAACCGGGATAACAGTCGTCGTGTAATCGTTGACCGGCGCGGGAAGCAGACCATACACGGAAGTCATCGATGCCCCCGTCGTCGATGCGGCATCGACGAGCTTAAGCAGATCGGGCGCAATCAATACGCCGCCCAGCATCATGCCCAGCTGCTCCGAGCAACCGAGCTGGCGGGCGGCCGCCCAACCAAGATAAACGGGCAAAAAGTAGTAGCCGGCGTTATAGAGCCAACTGTAGAACAGGCGATAGATTTCGGAATCGGCAGACCACAGGCCCAGCATGCCTTCGCCCATAATGACGGCGACGGTGCGGAACAACGCCGCGCAGACAATAAACGGCAGCGCCGACATCATGCTTTTGGACAGATAGTCCACCACGGCCATGGCGTTTGATGAAACCGTCGTTGTAAACGAGGTGTTAGAAACTTGTGGCATGGAACGCCTTTCCCAATGTGACATGTAGGCTGTCCCTTTATCACATCGTGCGGTACTGACCGATTGCGCGGTACTTTTCGTAGCGGAGGTTTGTGAGGGTCGCGTCGTCGAGCCGCCCAAGCGTATCGAAGGCATCAAATGCCGAGGACATGACGGCGCCGGCGATCTCCTCATGCGACAGGCCCCTATCGTCGACAATGCCGTCGATGATGCCGAGCGCCAACAGATCGGGGGCCGTGAGCTTAAGCGCCTCGGCGGCCTCATCCGCGCGCTCGGTATCCTTCCACAGAATCGACGCACAGGCCTCGGGGCTCACGACCGAATAGGCCGAGCTCGAGAGCATCAGGATGCGGTCGGCCACGGACAGCGCCAGCGCGCCACCAGAGCCGCCCTCGCCTGTTACCACCGAGACAATCGGCGTCTTAAGGCCGCTCATCTCCATGAGATTCCGGGCAATCGCCTCGCCCTGGCCGCGCTCCTCGGCACCGATGCCGCAAAACGCGCCCGAAGTATCGACCAGGCACAGAACCGGTCGACCAAACTTTTCGGCCTGGCGCATAAGGCGACGCGCTTTGCGGTAGCCCTCGGGATGCGCCATGCCAAAGTTGCGGCGCATACGCTCTTTGGTCGTGGTACCGCGCTCGATGGCGATGACCGTTACGGGGCATCCGTCTTTCCAGCCAATGCCAGCCACCACAGCGGCGTCGTCGCCAAAGTAACGGTCGCCATGCAGCTCCACAAATCCATCCAGGCCCAGCGAGATCATCTCACCCGCCGTGGCGCGATCTGCCGAGCGGGTCTGCTTGACAATCTCGAGCGCGGTTTTTGGTGCCGCCGAGCGCTTAAACAAATGTCCCAGCTTTTTGCCGCGGCGACCCGTATGCACAATTTCGTGCGGTGCCCCCAGGCCGGGCGCGTGCCCTTCGTGCAGCGCCAGCAGCTCGCCTACCGTGAGCGCAATCTCGCCACGCGGAACAACGGCATCGCAAAAGCCGTGCTCCAGCAAAAACTCGGAGCGCTGGAATCCCTTGGGCAGGCGCTTGTGCATGTTCTGCTCGATCACGCGCGGGCCGGCAAATGCCGTCAGGGCATCGGGCTCGGCCAAGATGATGTCGCCTTCCATGGCAAAGCTCGCGGTTACGCCTCCGGTCGTGGGGTCGGTGAGCACCGTGATATACAGGCCGCCCGCCTCGCTGTGGCGCCTAACCGCCGCAGAGATTTTGGCCATCTGCATAAGCGAGGTCACGCCCTCTTGCATGCGCGCGCCGCCCGAAACGGTAAAGCCGACAACTGGCAATCCCAGCTCGGTCGCATGCTCAAATGTGCGACAGATCTTCTCGCCCACCACGGAACCCATCGAGCCCATCATAAAGTTGGCATCCATAAAGAAGAGCGCCGTGTCGCAACCGCAGATTTTGCCCTTGCCGCACACAACGGCATCGCGCTCGCCCGAACGCTCGCTCACGCTCTTGAGCTTATCGGCATAGCCGGGAAACGAGAGGAAGTCCTCCGACGCCAGATTGGCATCCCATTCCTCAAACGTGCCCTCGTCGACCGTCATGCGCATGCGCGCGCGACCGCTCACGCGAAAGTGTTTGCCGCAACGAGGGCAGACCTCGAGGTTGTCGTGTAGGCGTGCCTCATCGATCACGCGGCGGCACTCCGGGCACTTGATAAACACGTGGCGCGCGGGAAACTCGGCGCACGACTCGGTTATCGGCCCCTCAAGTACATTGACCGTCTTCGCTTTTCTATTCATCAGCATAGAGATGCCCCATCAGATCGGTGTGATACATGCCCGACAAGAACTCGTCGTTTGCCAGCACGTCGAGCTGAAGCTCGCTGTTTTCGCTCACGCCCTCAATCACGAGCTCGCCCAGGGCCGAGCGCATCTTGCGAATGGCGCCGTCACGCGTGGGCGCACACACGATGAGCTTGCCAAGCATGGAGTCGTAGTACGGCGGAACTTTAGCACCGGTAAACATGGCGGAATCCCAGCGCACGCGCGGACCACCCGGCACACGCAACGCGGTGACCGTTCCGCATGACGGCAGAAAGTCCGGCGTTTCGGCATTGATGCGGCACTCCATGGCGTGGTTGCGGACCGGCATGTCCTCCTGCTCAAAGGGCAGAGGCTGGCCGGCTGCCACGCGCAGCTGCCACTTGACCAAATCGGTATCGGTCACAAACTCCGTAACCGGGTGCTCCACCTGCAAGCGCGTGTTCATTTCCATAAAGTAGAAATTGCCGTCGTCCGAGTACAAAAACTCGATGGTGCCGGCTCCCTCGTAGCCGACGGCACGAGCCAGGTCGCGTGCCGCCTTGTGCATGCGAGCACGAATGTCGTCGTGTCCGTCGAGGCACGGCGCGGGGCTCTCCTCGATTAGCTTTTGGTTGCGCCGCTGCACCGAGCACTCGCGCTCGCCGAGCGAAAACACATGGCCCTGCTTATCGGCCATAATCTGCACCTCAACGTGATGCGCCGGCGCGACGAACTTCTCCATGTAGCACTCGCCGTCGCCAAAAACGGCCTCGCCCTCGGCGCGTGCTTCAATAAAGGCCTTTGCCGCATCTTCCACGCGCTCGACCTTACGAATACCGCGACCGCCGCCGCCCGCACGCGCCTTAATAAGCACGGGGCAGCCAATGCGCTCAGCCTCGGCCGTTGCCTCCTCGGGACTTTTGAGCAAATCGCAGCCCGGCACGATGGGCACGCCCGCCGCGGCAGCCGTTCGACGTGCGGCGTCCTTGTCGCCCATACTGTCGATCACCTCGGCCGAAGGGCCGACAAACGCCAGACCATACATGTCGCAGTCGCGTACGAAGCTCGCCTTCTCGGAGAAAAAGCCATAGCCGGGATGAATTGCCTTAGCTCCCGACTTTACGGCACAGGTGAGCACGGCATCGTCGTTGAGGTAGCTCTCGGCAAGACGCGGGCCACCGATGCAATATGCCTCGTCGGCAAGCTGCACGTGCAGCGCGTCCGCATCGGCCGTGGAATAGACGGCGACGGTCTTGATGCCCATATCGCGGCACGCGCGGATAACACGGACCGCGACTTCGCCACGGTTGGCAATGAGCACTTTGTCGAACATGAAGCCTTCCTTAACTTTCGTGCATGAGTGCAAAGGACATATCGGCGCGGCAGCAAACCTCACCGTTGACGCTCGCAGTACCCGTCGCAAAGCGGAACGGCCCGCGCGCACGCGTGATGGTGCACACCAGATCAACCGTGTCGCCCGGGCGCACCGGACGCTTAAAGCGCACCTTATCGAGGCTCGTATAGAACGGCGTCGCGCC
The DNA here is from genome assembly GCA_900540935.1 of uncultured Collinsella sp. Classification (GTDB taxonomy): domain Bacteria; phylum Actinomycetota; class Coriobacteriia; order Coriobacteriales; family Coriobacteriaceae; genus Collinsella. Next base: position 40,599 of record UQHW01000001.1, read on the forward strand.
GCGCGCCTCCTCATCGCCCATCAGCAGCACGCAGCAGTTCTGGGCGAGCATCTCGCACTGAATCACGCCGGGGACGACCGGGTTTCCCGGAAAATGCCCCTGCAAAAAGTACTCGTCGCCCGTAATCGTGATCTTGCCGTGGGCCTCGTCGCCCACCAGCTCGGCCTCGTCGAGCAAAAGCATCGGCTCGCGATGCGGTAACAGCTTCTTGAGCTCTTCTTTGTTCATGGATATCACCTATCCGATCCTCATGAGGCAGCTGCCGAACTCCACGAGGTCGCCGTCGGCCACGCAGATCTCGAGCACCTCGCCATCCGCCTCTGCCGTCACCTCGTTGAGAACCTTCATGGCCTCGATGATGCAAAGGGTCTCGCCAGCCTTGACCTTGGAGCCCACGCGCACAAACGGTTCGTCGCCCGGCGCCGGGGCAGCATAGAAAACGCCGACCATGGGAGCGGCCACCTCGGTGCCCTTGGGCTCCGGTGCGGCGGCAGGTGTCTGCGCGGCGGGCTCCGGTGCGGCAGGCGCGACTGTGGGAGCTGCAACTGGAGCGGCCATAGCGCTCGGCATAGGCATGGGCACGGCAACCGGCTGCGCGGCGCTCGCGCGCTCGAGTTCGACCGCGGTGCCATCGGGCTCCTCAACGCGTACGCGCGTGAGGCCGCGGTCCTCCATAACATCGGCTATCTCGGCAAGTCTTTTGGAATCCATGCTCTAGCTCCTCGTATATCTACGCAGCGCGATGGCGGCGTTGTGTCCGCCAAAGCCCAGGTTGGTCGAAAGCGCCCAGGTAAGGTCGGCGCGAACCGCTCGATTAGGCGTGTAATCAAGATCGCAGACGGGATCGGGCGTGTGGTAGTTAATGGTCGGGGGCACCACGCCCTGCTCGAGCGCCATGGCACAGGCCATGACCTCGATGGCGCCCGTAGCACCGATCATGTGGCCGGTCATCGACTTGGTCGACGAGACGTGCGCGGCGCGTGCCGCGTCCTCGCCGAGCGCACGCTTAATGCCCGCCGTCTCGGACGAATCGTTGAGCTTGGTCGAGGTGCCGTGAGCGTTGATGTAGAGGCCCTCGGAAGGCTTAACGTCGCCCTCGGCCACCGCCAGCGATATCGCACGGGCGATGCCGGCAGCCTCGGGATCGGGGCTCGTGATGTGATAGGCATCATCGGTGTTGCCGTAACCCACGACCTCGGCATAAATGTGCGCCCCGCGAGCCAGCGCGTGTTCCATGCTCTCGAGCACCAGCACGCAGGCGCCCTCGCCCATCACAAAGCCGTCGCGGTCTGCATCGAACGGACGGCATGCCGTCGACGGGTCAGGATTAGTGGTGAGAGCACGGCAGGACGTAAAGCCCGCAACGGCATCGGGGATAATGGCCGCCTCGGCGCCGCCCGCGAGGATCGCGTCGGCATAGCCATGCTTGATGGCGCGGAACGCCTCGCCCACGGCATGGGCCGAGGTCGCGCAGGCGGTCACCACGGGCAGGGTCGGGCCCTTTGCCTTGTGGCGGATTGCGATATTGCCCGATGCCATGTTGGGGATCATCATCGCGATCATATAGGGCGATGCGCGGCGGGGCCCACGTTCGGCAATCGTATGGACGTTGTCGACGAGCGTCGTCATGCCGCCCACGCCCGAGCCCACGTAGACGCCCAGGCGCTCGCGATCGATGGCGCCTTCGACATCAAAGCCCGCATCGTGCATGGCTTCGTCCGAAGCCGCCATCGCAAACTGAACGCAGGGGTCCAGATGCTTGGCGTCACGCTTGCCAAAGTACTCGTTGCCGTCAAAGCCCTTGACCTCGGCCGCCACCTTGACGGCAAATGCATCGGTATCGAAGTGCGTAATCGGGCCGATGCCGCACGTGCCAGCGCACATTGCCGCCCAGGTGGCAAGCGCGGTGTTGCCGAGCGGCGATACGGCACCTATGCCGGTGATTGCAACTCTCTGTTCCATCATGGTCTCCTCATCCAAGCCGTTCTTCGGCCCTGATTTCTACATCGCCATTCCGCCGTCAACGCGTACAACCTCGCCCGTAATGTAGGAAGCCGCATCGCTCGCCAAAAAGCGCACCACGCCGGCCACTTCCTCGGGGCGCGCCATGCGCTTAAGGGGAATCTGCTCCTCGGTTGCCGCACGAACCTTTTCCGAAAGCTTTGCCGTCATATCTGTCTCGACAAACCCGGGGGCGACCGCGTTCACTCGTACACCGCGGGGCGCAAGCTCGCGCGCCACCGCCTTGGTCAGGCCGATCACGCCCGCCTTGGAGGCAGCGTAGTTGGCCTGCCCGGCATTGCCCATCAGGCCCACAACCGAGCTCATGTTGACGACGCAGCCGCCGCGCTGGCGCATAAAGGTCTTGGTGAGCGCGCGCGTCGTGTTAAACGTTCCTTTAAGGTTGACATCGAGCACGCGATCGAAGGCGTCATCGCCCATGCGCATGAGCAGGCCATCGCGGGTGATGCCAGCGTTGTTGACGAGCGCCCAAATGGAGTCAAAGTCGTTGAGGACCGCTTCCACGCACGCGTTGACGGCAGCGGGGTCGGCCACGTCGCATTGATATGAGCGCGCCGTGGCGCCAGCCGCCTCGCAGGCGTCGCACGTCTCGCGCGCCGCATCGACGCTGCCGGCATAGACGACGGCGATATCGTAGCCATCCTCCGCCAGACCGATAGCGCAGGCGCGGCCGATACCCCGCGAGCCGCCCGTGACCAGTGCCACGCGACGTGAGTCGTTGCGCTCGAGCGCGCCATTGTTCAAGTTGCCCATGTCATTCCTTTCGGGTTACAGCCCTGTGGACTATGCGAGCTCGTCGGCAATAGCTGCGACCTGCTCGGCCGTCTCGCACGAATACACGCGAACGTCGCTCAGCGTACGCTTGACCAGGCCGGACAGCGTTTTGCCGGGGCCGACCTCAATAAATGTGTCGATGCCTTGATCCTGCAGAGCATGCAGCGTATCGACCCAGCGTACGGCATGGCTCACCTGATTGGCCAAGACATCCGATGCCGTCTGGGGATCCGCCGGATAGGGCGCCGCTGTCATATTTGCCAAAACAGGAATGAGCAACGGGGACGGCGCGTGACCGGCCTCAATATATGCGGCAAGGCCACAGGTCGCCTCGGCCATATAGGGGCTATGAAATGCACCCGACACCGCGACCTTCATGGCGCGGCCGCCAGCCTCTTTTACTAGGACGTCGAGCTCCTGCAGCGCCTCGGGCGCTCCGGCCACAACCGTCTGCTGTGGGCTGTTGTAGTTGACTGGCCAGCAGTCCTCGCCGGCCTGTTTTGCCAGGCCCTCGACTTGCGCCGCATCGAGCTTGATGACGGCGCGCATGCCGCCCGGATGGCGCTCGGCAGCCGCGGCCATCAGCGCCGCGCGCTCGCACACGAGCTCAAAGCCCGCTCGCGTATCGAACGCCCCCGCAAAGGTGAGCGCGGCGACCTCGCCCAGCGAGAATCCCGCACAGGCGGCAGGTACCACGCCGCGCTCACGCAGGGCGGCAGCCGCTGCCAGGTCGTGCACGAACACGCAAGGCTGCGTGTTCTCGGTCTGCGAGAGCTCCTCCTTGGAGGCGCTCCGGCACTGCTCGCTCGTCCCCGGGCGCACCTCATCGGCAATGGCGAACACCTCGGCAGCCGCCGGCGATGTCTCGATCAAGTCGACGCCCATCGCGGGGTGCTGGGCACCCTGGCCGGCAAACAAAAACGCTACGCCACCCATGCGCACGCACCCTTCAGGACGTGCTCGGCGCCATCGACCAGGTCGTCAACGATTTCGCGTGCGCTCTGGCGCTCGTTGACCATGCCGGCAATCTGTCCACACAAAAACGAACCCTCTTCGTAGTTGCCGTCCTTGGCGGCCTTACGCAGCGCACCGGTTCCCATAGCACCGAGCTCCTCGGCACTCGCGCCGGAACCCTCGCTCTTGGCATAGGCGTTGGTGAAGGGGCTCTTGAGGGCGCGCACTGGATGTCCCGTCGAGCGACCGGTCGCACTCGTCGAAGTGTCGTTGGCCTTCAGGACCATCTCTTTGTACTGCTCCGAGACGGTGCACTCGTCTGCGACCAGAAAGCGCGTACCCACTTGCACGCCTTCGGCGCCCAGCATAAAGGCGGCCGCCACGCCGCGGCCGTCGGCAATACCGCCGGCGGCCACAACGGGAATGTCGACCGCATCGACGACCTGCGGCACCAGTGCCATCGTCGAGGTCTCGCCAATATGGCCGCCCGATTCGGTACCCTCGGCAACAACCGCCGTGGCCCCGCGACGCGCCACGAGACGCGCCAGCGCCACCGAGGCAACGACCGGGATGACCTTGATGCCCGCCTCGTTCCACGCCTTCATGTACTTGGCGGGATTGCCGGCGCCCGTCACGACGACCGGCACTCGCTCGTCAATCACGACCTGCGCGACCTCGTCGGCAAACGGGCTCATGAGCATGACGTTGACGCCAAAGGGCTTATCCGTCTTGGCGCGCAGCTCATGAATCTGGTCGCGAAGCCAGTTGGCGTCGGCGTTCATGGCCGCGATGATGCCTAAGCCACCCGCCTCGGACACTGCGGACGCCAGCGAGGCATCGGCAATCCAGGCCATACCGCCCTGGAACACGGGCTTTTCGATGCCGAGCAGATCGCAGAGAGGAGTCTTGAGCATCTCTACTTCTCCAATGCCGCCTCGACCGTATCGGCGAACTCGCCGACCGTCTTGGGGTTCTCCTCGGTATCGAGCTGGATGCCAAACTCGTCCTCGACGGCGACGAGGATCTCGACGGTGCCCAGGCTGTCGAGACCAATCTCCTCGAGCGTGGACTCGGGCTTCATCTCGACATCGTCAAGACCGGCGGTCTCGCGGATAACGTCGCAAACGCGCTCGAAGGTCTTCTGATCTGCCATGGTAGTTCTCCTTTGTTTGTGCCCTAGGGGCGTTTTTTCCTATGTGCAACTACTTCCAACGAAGCAGATAGCCACCTATATCCAGGCCGGCGCCAAATCCAACGAGGGCGATGGTGTCGCCCGCATTCAGTGCGTCGGTGCGTGCCAGACGGTCAAGCGCAAAGGGAATGCAGGCGCTCGAAATGTTGCCGGTCTCGCGCAGCGTTCGAACCACGCGCTCATCTGGCACGCCGAGGCGCTTGACCGCCTGACTCAGGATTCGTTCGTTAGCCTGATGGAATACAAAATGGTCGATGTCTTCGACCGAAATGCCCGCATCGCCCGCAAGCTTATGGACCGTGTCGCAGATGGCGTTGACGCCGAACTTGAACACGCGGCGGCCATTCATGGACAGCACGCTCTTGCTATCTGCGGAAGCCTTAAACGGCGAGGTGCCGACCAGACCGGGAACGTGTAACGTCTCGACGTCGGGCGCCGTCGAAAGCTCAACGGCAAGGGGGCTGTCTCCCCCAGCCCCAATCACTGCGGCGCCTGCCCCATCGCCAAAGAGCACGCAGGTGGCGCGGTCGGTCCAGTCGAGCGCGCGCGTCATCTGCTCAGCAGCAACGATAAGCACGCGCTCGGCACGACCGCGCTCGATATAGCCCTCGGCGACATCGAGCGCAAACACGAAGCCGGCACAGGCCGCCGAGACATCGAAGGCAGGGCACGCCGCTCCTAGTCGCTCAGCAACGGCACACGCCTCAGCGGGAACAAGGTGGTCACCCGTCGTCGTCGAGCAGACGATCAGATCCAGCTGGCTCGCGTCGATTCCGGACACCTGGAGTGCCCGCTCGCTCGCCGCTACGGCAAGGTCGTCAAGTGACTCGGTGGTACAGACGTGGCGGCTCTTGATACCTGTGCGGGTAAAAATCCACTCATCCGAGGTATCGAGGAACTCAGACAGCTCGTCATTGGAAACACTGCGCTCAGGAAGCGCCGAGCCTGTTCCAAGAATCGTGAAACCCATCACTAGCCTCCTTTGAGTTGTTGACGTGTTTACATCGACCAAGAGAGGATAGCGCATTTTAATCGTTGTTGACGTGTTAACATTAAATTGTCCAAATGCGACAAAGGCTTCACATTGTGTCTATCTCTCGACACCATTGCGTCATTCACTTATTCAATAAGGAGGTAGCAGCCGCTATGGATGCCCAATTAACGATTGTCGACGTAACCGGATCGACCAACGATGACCTGCTCGAAGCAGGAAAACAGGGGGCGCCGCACGGCACAGGACTTGCCGCCCGGGCTCAAACAGCAGGACGCGGCCGGCGCGGGCACAAGTGGGACTCAACCGTCGGCAACTTATTGCTTTCGATTGTCCTGCGCCCATGCGTTAATCCTGCAAAGTTCTCTGGTCTTGCCGCCGTCAGCGGCCTAGCGGTGCTTGAAGCGCTCGAAAAGCTGGGTCTTGCAAACGAGATTCGCCTTAAATGGCCCAACGACCTTGTCGCGCGAGGACGCAAGCTCGGCGGCATTCTGGTCGAGGCCGCACGCGATAACGAAGGCAAGCCCTTCGCCGTCTGCGGCATTGGCGTCAACGTAAACTACACGCCCCAAGAGGTACCCGATGGCGGTCTGGCGGCAATTGGCCTCTCGGACCTTAACGAGAGCGTTCCCACCGTCAACATGCTCCTCGATGAGGTCTATCACGCAGTTATAGACGCTGTAGATGCGTGGGCAGAGCGTCTTAACGCCATGGAAGAAGACGGCGGACCGCTCGCGCCCGTCCACGGCGAATATGTCACTCACCTCAATTGGATTGGGGAGCACGTTATCGCCCGTTCCCCTGCCGGCGACGAGCTGGCACGCGGCATCTTTAAAACCGTCGATGGCTTTGGTCGCGCGTGTATCGAAACGGAAGGCGGTTTGCGATCCTTCCATTTTGAGGAGGCATCGCTGCGTCCCGCGAGCGAATAGGGCGCCACAGCCAGCCGCTCGGCAGCCTTATCCGGCGGTCCAATCCCATCATGCTAAACAAAAGGGCCCCGCTACCGTAACGGCAGCGGGGCCCTTTAAGCTATGAGCGATATCGCTTAGAGCTTGATGTCAATGTCGACGCCAGCGGGGAGGTCGAGACGCATGAGCGAATCAACGGTGCCCGAGGTGGGGTCGAGGATGTCGATGAGGCGCTTGTGAGTGCGCATCTCGAACTGCTCACGGGAGTCCTTGTTCACGTGCGGCGAGCGGATAACCGTGTACAGGTTGCGCTCGGTGGGCAGGGGGACAGGACCGGAAACGCGAGCGCCGGTCTTCTGAGCGGTCTCGACGATGAGCTTCGCGGACTGATCGACGACCTCGTGATCATAGCCCTTGAGGCGAATGCGGATCTTCTGGGTAGCCAACTTAAACCTCCAAAGAGTGCGAGAGATGTTCTCGCGGATTACGTAACAGGGAGCTCGAACTTAGGCGTTCTTGCTCATGACCTCGTCCACGATGGACTTGGGCGCGGGCTCATAAGAGTCGAACTGCATCGTGTAGGATGCACGGCCCTGGGTCTGGGAGCGAAGGTCGGTAGCGTAACCGAACATCTCGCCCAGCGGCACCTTGGCACGGATGAGCTTGCTGTTCTTGCGATCCTCCATGCCCTCGATCTTGCCGCGGCGACCGGAGAGGTTGCCCATAACGTCGCCCATGTACTGCTCAGGGGTCTCGACCTCGACAGCCATGATCGGCTCGAGCAGCTGCGGATCGGACTTCTTGAGGGCGTCCTTGATAGCCATGGAACCGGCGATCTTGAAGGCGGCCTCGGAGGAGTCGACCTCGTGGTAAGAACCGTCGAACAGGGTGACCTTAACGTCGAGGACCGGGAAGCCGGCGATAACACCGGTGTTCAGGGCCTCCTGGATGCCCTTGTCGATGGACGGGATGTACTCCTTGGGCACGACGCCGCCGACGATAGCGTTGACGAACTCGTAGCCGAAGCCCTCCTCCATCTTCTCGAGCTTGATGACGGCGTGGCCGTACTGACCGCGACCGCCGGACTGACGGACGAACTTGCCCTCAGCCTTCTCGACGTCGTGACCAGCGGTCTCGCGGTAGGCAACCTGGGGCTTACCAACGTTAGCGTCAACCTTGAACTCGCGGAGCAGACGGTCGACGATGATCTCGAGGTGCAGCTCGCCCATGCCGGCGATGATGGTCTGGCCGGTCTCGTGGTTGGTGGACACCTGGAAGGTCGGGTCCTCCTCGGCGAGCTTGGTCAGAGCCAGGGACATCTTGTCCTGCTCGGCCTTGGTCTTGGGCTCGATGGCAACGTCGATAACGGGCTTAGCGAACTCGATCTTCTCGAGGACGATCTCCTTGCCCTCGGCGCACAGGGTGTCACCGGTGGTGGAGTTCTTGAAGCCGACGCAAGCAACGATGTCGCCGGCGGCAGCGTCGTCACGGTCGATACGCTCGGCGGCGTTCATCTCGAGGATGCGGCCGAGGCGCTCGCGCTGACCGTTGGAAGCGTTGACCACGTAGGAGCCGGACTCGGCACGGCCGGAGTAAACGCGGACGTAGGTGAGCTTACCGACGAACGGGTCGGTCATGATCTTGAAGACCAGGCCGGAGAAGGGCTCGTCGAAGGAAGGATGACGCTGGATCTCCTCGCCGGTGTCCGGATCGGTACCGGTGACAGCCTCAACGTCGAGCGGGCTGGGCAGGTAGTCGACGACAGCGTCGAGCAGCTCCTGAACGCCCTTGTTCTTGTAGGCGGAGCCCACGAAGACGAGGTTGAGCTCGTTGGCCAGAACGCCCTTACGCAGAGCCGCCTTGAGCTCCTCGACGGTGAAGTCCTCCTCCATGAGGATCTTCTCCATGAGCTCGTCGTCAAAGCTGGCAGCAGCGTCAAGGAGCTCCTCGCGCTTGGTGGCAGCGATGTCGGCAAACTCAGCCGGGATCTCGTCCATCGGCTCGGGGTAGGTCATACCCTTCTCGTCGGCCTTGAAGTCCCATGCAGTCATGGTGACCAGGTCGATGACGCCCCAGAAGTTGTCCTCGGCGCCCATCGGGACCTGAGCGGCCACGGCGTTAGCGTCGAGACGATCCTTCATGGTCTCGATAGCGTTGAAGAAGTCAGCGCCCACGCGGTCATACTTGTTGATGAAGGCGATGCGGGGGACGTTGAAGGTAGAAGCCTGACGCCAAACGGTCTCAGACTGGGGCTGAACGCCGGCAACGGCGTCGAAGACGGCGACAGCGCCATCGAGGACGCGCAGGCAGCGCTCGACCTCGGCGGTGAAGTCAACGTGGCCCGGGGTGTCGATGATCTGGATGCGGTAGTCCTTACCGTCCTTGTTCCAGAAGCACGTGGTAGCAGCGGAGGTAATGGTTACGCCGCGCTCCTGCTCCTGAACCATCCAGTCCATGGTGGCAGCGCCCTCATGGACCTCACCGATCTTGTGGGTCTTACCGGTGTAGTAAAGAATACGCTCGGTCGTGGTGGTCTTACCGGCATCGATGTGGGCCATGATGCCGATGTTACGGGTATCGGAAAGCTTGTACTTAGGCTTAGCCATGTTAGTTCCTTACCTTAAACTTACCAACGATAGTGAGAGAACGCGCGGTTGGCCTCGGCCATCTTGAAGACGTCCTCACGCTTCTTGACGGAAGCGCCCAGGCCGTTGGAAGCGTCGAGGATCTCGTTGGCGAGACGCTCGGCCATGGTCTTCTCCTTGCGAGCGCGGGAGAAGTTGACGATCCAGCGGATACCCAGAGCGGTGGAACGACGGGAGTTGACCTCCATCGGGACCTGATAGGTAGCGCCACCGACACGCTTGGGCTTAACCTCGAGCGTGGGCTTGACGTTGTCCATAGCCTTCTTGAAGGTAGCGAGAGCGTCGCCACCCTCGGACTTCTCGGCAACGATCTCGAAAGCGGTGTAAACGATGCGCTCAGCGGTGGCCTTCTTGCCGTCAAGAAGGACCTTGTTGATGAGCTGAGTCACCAGGCGGTTGTTGTAAACGGCGTCAGGCTGAACCTCACGACGATTAGCTGCTGCACGACGCGGCATGTGAAATCTCCTTAAGTGTCTACCGTGCGGCCCTTAGGCGGCACACGGCGAAAGTATCAAAACGTTATCTGGCTTATTTAGCCTTGGGGCGCTTAGCACCGTACTTGGAACGGGCCTGCATACGGTTCTGGACCGGAGCAGCGTCGTAGGCGCCACGGATGACGTGATAACGGACACCAGGGAGGTCACGGACACGACCGCCGCGGACGAGCACGATGGAGTGCTCCTGCAGGTTGTGGCCCTCACCCGGGATGTAAGCAGTAACTTCGATGCCGTTGACGAGGCGAACACGGGCAACCTTACGAAGAGCCGAGTTCGGCTTCTTGGGGCTCGTGGTGAAGACGCGGGTGCACACGCCGCGCTTCTGGGAGTTGTGCTGCAGAGCAGCGTTCTTGGACTTCTTGGGCACGGAACGACGGCCCTGGCGAACCAGCTGGTTAATAGTAGGCAAAGCGTACTCCTTCTCGAATGATTCCAGCTTTCTGTAAAGTGCAACGGCTTGAATCGAGGGGTCAGCATCCCCCTACGAAACACGCAGTTCGATAGGATACGTGGCGTTAGCTGTGCCGTCAACAGACCACGCCGCCGGGCGTATCCCAAAATAGCCATATTTCCGCAAAGCCTACACAAAAGGAATCCCCTCCTGTGCGCGGGGGCGGATTCCCGGTCCGGGCGGCCCGCTGTTTAAGTTTGCTGCTCTACAGTCCTGCGCAAGACGGAAAGCACATTAAGTGCTTTCCTTTGCGTGCGGAACTCGCGACAAACTTAAACAGCGGGCCGCCCGGACCGGGAATCCGACGTGCTTGTCGGGGCAACGTTCCCTTCCAAATAGGGACAGGTTTATTTTGGTCGGTTTTATCTGGGGAAACGTCGCGCTCCAGCGGTGATCTGCTCTCATCTGTCGCATGGAAATCGGCGGCGTTTCCATTTAACGCAAAAGAGGCCGCTTCCCCTAGTAGGAAGCGACCCCAAATCTTACGAATAGACGATGGTAAAGGGCTCTTTCGTTTCGGTATCCCCTGTTGATGTATACCTCACAATTTCAAGGGTTACCGAGACAACTTGATCGACATCAATCAACTTCGTTGGCACCCAGATGTTCTCTCCGCTATTGCGCCCATAAGAAAAATATAAGTTGAACACCCCTGCGTCGTCATCTTCGATAATCTGCTCCGATCCATCCTTGTAGCTGACGGTCAGCTTATTATCAACTGCTTCATAGCCCAAATCATCGATGTGCGTCTGGATGGAAAACGGGCTAATCTCAAGAGGCGAGTCACCGGAGCGGAGTTCCTTTGTATCGACGTACGCTCCAATATTGAACTCGGGTGTCGACGCCTCAAACCGCCTCGCACTCTCACCTTCACCCTCGGTCCAATGGATATTCCAGGTGACAGCATGTTGCAAATCTCGCTCGCGATCCATAGCGGCAAAGTACATCGTGCCATTAATGACAGTATCGCTTGATGTGTCCTTATCAATTGTGCTGCGTGTGTCAGGCCATTCCTCGCCGAACTTCATATCGGGCGTGCCGATGCCCTGCTCTTCTTCACCATAGAGAACAAGTTCGCCAATCTCTGCTGCTGGCTTGTAGTAGTTAACTCCATTTGGATTGGACAACGTAAACGTCACGGCTCCGCAGCCGTTTTGGTCGATTGCCATCTCATGGATATCAAGCGTATAGCCGTTGCCCTCGACGGACAGATTAACCTCCTGGACTGCGCCTTCCAGGCTTTGGGGCGCGATGCCATCGCCAAACTCTCTGGTGTAGGTATATTTAGTTCCCGATGAGCCGCCGTTGGTCCAGGTAATGGAATCCCCGTTGCCGTGGTTTCCCCAGGCAGAGGCAAAATAGCTGGAATTGACGAAGGCGTAGGCGACCCCTCCGGTCGCCAGCACTCCGGCAAGGCATCCGATCACGGCAACATACAGAGGCTTCGCGTGACCCTTTCGGCGAAGCGGCTCACCAGCAGCGGCATAAAGAACACGGTCAGCAAGATCGCTATCGGCTTGGACGGACTCGAAGGCCTGCTTGATTTGATTGGATTTCACGGTCGCCCTCCTCTAGGATGAACTTGAGCTTCGATCTGCCGCGAGCCAAACGCGTTCGAACAGTCGCGGCTGGCACATGCAATAACTCGGCAATCTCTGAGGTCGAAAAGCCCAGATAGTAATAGAGCATGATGGGAACACGGAATCGTTCCGGAAGTCGCATAACGTCTGACAAGACCGCCTTGGTCTCATCCTGCGCCGCCGAAAGCGAATCGGCCAGGTTCTCAATATCCTCCACACGCCTCCATGGCTTTCGAAAGAGCGATTTGCATTCATTGATCGTGACCCGGATAAGCCAGCGACGAAGATGTTCCCAACTTTCAAAGTGTCCATCGCTTTTAAGCAACTTAAGAAAGACATCTTGGGCAATATCGTCGGCATCGGCACGATCGCGCAGGTACGTCAATGCGATTCGAAACACGACATCCCGGTGATCTTCGACCGCCTGTCTAAATGCCTGTTCTTCCATAATCACCTCCCGGTGACGTTAATGATTCTTGCTGAGGCCCTCACCATAGATACGCTTTGACCGAACGAAATGTTTCAAATTCAAGCAGGAATAACCTACCAAAAAACCCTGCCCCTTATTGGCAAGGGATCGACGGAACGCAACAGGTTGAGCATACGCAAGCGAGCGGCCCCCAGAGCGTACAAGGTGGCATGAAAAAGGCAGGGCATTGACCTTTTGGTCATGCCCTGCCTTTTGAATGACAGATTGTAGCTCTGGGGGCCGCGCAGCGACGGAGATCGCCGCCGTTCGTTAGAACGGCGGAACTAGTTACTCCTCGTCGTTGTCCTTGGCCTCTTCGGCGTCGTCGGTGTCCACGAGCTGGTTGAGCAGCTCGTCGAGGGAAGCCATGTCCTCGTTGATCGCGCCGTTGGCGGGAGCCTTCTTGTTGTCGATCGGGGCGCCCAGGAGCTCCTCGTCGGCGTCGGCGTGATGCGTCGGAGCGGAGGTACCCAGCAGGATATCGTCCGGACCGTCGGGGCTAAAGACCATCTGCAGCAGCTGCGAGAGGTCTTCCTCGTCGGCAACGTCGTCGTTGTTCTCGAGGATGTAGAGCAAGTCGTGGGCCTCGAGGCCGTCACGGAGCTCCTCGATCGCCTTGGCACCGATACCATCAATGCGCAGCAGATCCTCCTCGGACTTGCCGACCAGGTCGCCGACCGTCTCGATGCCAACCTCGCTGAACTTGTTGGTCCAGCGCTGCGACACGCCCAGGTCGTCGAACAGGTACAGGCGAGCCTTCTCGGCGGAGATGGTGTGGCCGTTGCGGGTGAACGAACCGTCAGCACCACCGAACTCGTCGTAGCCGGCCCAGTCGAGCTGCTGCGGGAGCTGCTCGTCCAGGTCCTTGAGCTCCACAGGAGCCCACTCGGGCAGCGACTTGGCGTTGGGCGAAGCCGGGCCGTCGATGTCCACGTAGCCGTCGGCCGTGCGATACGTCAGCTTGGCGTTGGCGTACGGCTTGAGGCCAGTACCAGCCGGGATCTTCTTACCGACGATGACGTTGGACTTAAGGTCGAGCAGGTGGTCAACCTTGCCCTCGATGGCAGCCTCGGTAAGGACGCCAGCGGTACGGATGAACGAAGCGCTCGACAGCCAGGAGTCGATGTTGGACGCGACCTTGAGCGTACCCAGGATGACGGGCTCGGCCACGGGAGCCTGACCGCCCAGACGGGCAACGCGCTCGACCTCGTCGGCGAACTCGTAGCGGTCGACGTACTGACCAAGCAGGTACTTAGAGTCGCCGGGGTTGGTGATCTGAACGCGACGCAGCATCTGACGTGCGAGCACCTCGATGTGCTTGTCGTTCAGGTCGACGCCCTGGCTGGTGTAGACGTCCTTGACGCTCTCAACGAAGGTGTGCATCGTCGACTCGATGTCGGTCAGCTTGCGCAGGTTGCGGAAGTTGACGAAGCCCTTGGTGATCTGGTCGCCGGCGCGAACCTCGCAGCCGTCCTCGATCTCGGGCATAAAGCGCACCGAAGCGGGGACGCGACGCTCGTCGAGGACACGGGTGTGATCCTCGGAATCGGTGAGCGTCAGCACGTACTCGGACTTCTCGGGCTTAATCGAGAGGTGGCCGGAGTACGGAGCCAGCTCGGCCTCGCGACCCAGAATCTTCTCGTTGACGTTGCCGACGATATCGAACATACGGCTGACCGTAGGCAGACCCTGCGTAATATCGTCGACGCCAGCGACGCCGCCGGAGTGAATGGTACGCATCGTAAGCTGCGTACCGGGCTCGCCGATGGACTGGGCGGCAATAATGCCGACCGCGGTACCGATGGCGACCGGACGACGGGTAGAAAGATCCCAGCCGTAGCACTTCTGGCACACGCCGTACTTGGAGCGGCAGGTGAGCAGTGCGCGAAGGGTGACCTTCTTGAGGCCCGCATCGACCATCTTCTGGATGTCGGCGACCTTCTCGATGTAGCCGTCCTGCTCAAAGAGCACGGTGCCATCGGGAGCCACGACGTCCTCAATGAAGCAACGGCCGACGAGGTCGGTGTTGAGGTCGGTGGTGCCGGGGATGATGAGGTTGTAGGTGACGCCCTCGTGCGTACCGCAGTCCTCCTCGCGGACGATGACGTCCTGGGCCACGTCAACCAGACGACGGGTCAGGTAACCGGAGTCCGAGGTGTGGGATGCGGTATCGACCAGGCCCTTACGGGCGCCGTAGGTCGAAATGAAGTACTCGAGCGGCAGCAGACCCTCGCGGAAGTTCGCCTTAATGGGAAGGTCGATCGTCTCGCCGGACATGTCTGCCATCAGGCCACGCATGCCGCCGAGCTGACGCAGCTGGGTCTTAGAACCACGGGCGCCGGAGTCGGCCATCATGTAGAGCGGGTTCTCCTCGTCGAACAAGTCGAGCATGAGCGCTGCAACCTTGTCGGTGCAAGCGGTCCACTCGTTAACGACTTCGATGTGGCGCTCCGTCTCGTTGATGAAGCCCTCCTCGAAGTACTCGTTGATCTGGTCGACGTTGGCCTGGGCGCGGTCGAGCAGCTCCTGCTTCTCGGCAGGGATGAGAGCGTCCCACACCGAGATGGTGAGGCCGGCGCGGGTAGCGTAGTGGAAGCCGGAGTACTTGATGGCGTCGAGGATCGGGCCGACCTTGGCCTCGGGGTAACGATCGCAGCAGTCGGCAACCAGCTTGGCCACATCGCCCTTGACCATCTTGTAGTTCATGAACTCGTAGTCTTCGGGCAGGCACTGGCGGTTGAAGATGATGCGGCCGATAGAGGTCTCGAAGCGCGCGGTCTTGTTGCCGGTGACGTCGTAGTCGACGAACTCGTTCTTGCCGTTCTTGACGCGGAAGATGCGGGTACCGTCCTCGTTGATGACGTTGGCGTTCTCGGCAGACACGCGGACCTGGATCTTGGCCTGCATGTCGACCTCGGAGCGGCAGTCATAGGCGTGCAGCGCGTCGTCGAAGCTGGCGAACACGTGGTTCTCGCCCGGCAGACCGTCGCGGACCTGGGTGAGGTAGTACACACCGATGATCATGTCCTGCGAGGGGATGTTAACCGGCTTGCCGGATGCCGGCGAGCGCAGGTTGTTCGCAGAGAGCATGAGCACGCGAGCCTCGGCCTGAGCCTGGCTGGACAGCGGCACGTGGACAGACATCTGGTCGCCGTCGAAGTCGGCGTTGAAGGGCGAGCAGACCAGCGGATGCAGGTGGATAGCCTTGCCCTCGACCAGCACCGGCTCAAAGGCCTGGATGGACAGACGGTGCAGGGTCGGTGCACGGTTGAGCAGCACGACGCGGCCGTCGATGACCTCTTCGAGGATGTCCCACACAAAGGTGGCACCGCGGTCGATAGCGCGCTTGGCGCCCTTGATGTTCTCGACCTTGCCGAGCTCGACCAGGCGCTTCATGACGAAGGGCTTGAAGAGCTCCAGCGCCATGGTCTTGGGCAGACCGCACTGGTGCAGCAGCAGCTTGGGGTCGGTAACGATTACCGAACGGCCGGAGTAGTCGACACGCTTGCCCAGCAGGTTCTGACGGAAACGACCCTGCTTGCCCTTGAGGGCCTCGGCGAGCGACTTGAGCGGGCGACCGCCACGGCCAGAGACCGGACGACCACGACGGCCGTTGTCGAACAGGGCGTCCACGGACTCCTGGAGCATGCGCTTCTCGTTGTTCACGATGATCGCAGGGGCGTCCAGGTCGAGCAGGCGCTTGAGTCGGTTGTTACGGTTGATCACGCGACGATACAGGTCGTTGAGGTCGGACGCGGCGAAGCGGCCGCCGTCGAGCTGGACCATCGGGCGCAGATCGGGCGGAATGACCGGGATGACGTCCAGAATCATGTTCGCGGGGCTGTTGCCGCCCTTCAGGAAGGCGTCAACGACCTCGAGACGCTTGACGGCCTTCTCGCGCTTCTGCTTCTGAGAGTCCTCGTCGGCGATGATGGCCTTGAGCTTCTCGGCCTCGGAGGGGAGGTCGATGGCAGCGAGCAGGTCGCGGACGGCCTCGGCACCCATGCCACCCTTGAAGTACATGG
Organism: uncultured Collinsella sp.; assembly: GCA_900540935.1. Taxonomy (GTDB): domain Bacteria; phylum Actinomycetota; class Coriobacteriia; order Coriobacteriales; family Coriobacteriaceae; genus Collinsella. The sequence goes on from UQHW01000001.1 coordinate 57,110, forward strand.
AGTAGTAACGGGTCATCTCGCGGAACAGCGGCTCATCGGAGATGAGGTCGCGCTCGGAGAGCTTCATGAAGGCGTTGAAGGCGTCTGTGCGGAGCTGCTTCTCGTCCTTGCACTCTTCCTCGATGTCGACGATGCCAGAAGCAATCTCCTCGGGGGTCAGCGGCTCCTCGTCGGAGAACTCGTCAAAGTTCTCGGGGTTGCCCTGCTCCTTGAGGGACTCGATCTGGCGGGCGCACTCAGCATCGATCTCTTCCAGATCGGCGGCGAGCTCCTCGCGCAGGTCGTCAGCGTCGGCCTCGCGAGCCTCGTAGTCGACCTCGGTGATGATGTAGCTGGCAAAGTACAGAACCTTCTCGAGGTCCTTGGACTTGATGTCGAGCATACGGCTCATCGGGAAGCTCGTGGGGCTCTTGAAGTACCAGATGTGGGACACGGGAGCGGCGAGCTCGATGTGGCCCATGCGGTCGCGACGCACCTTGGCCGAGGTGACCTCGACGCCGCAGCGCTCGCAGACGATGCCCTTAAAGCGGATGCCCTTGTACTTGCCGCAGGAGCACTCCCAGTCCTTGGCGGGACCGAAGATCTTCTCGCAGAACAGGCCGTCCTTCTCGGGCTTGAGGGTACGGTAATTGATGGTCTCCGGCTTCTTGACCTCACCGTGCGACCAGGAACGGATCTGGTCGGCGGAGGCAAGGGAGATCTTTACCGAGTCAAAATCAGTAGCTTCGAAATCTGCCACAGTCAACTACTCCTTATCAGTGGTCGTGGCGGCGACAGCCTCGGGTGCCTCGGCGGTCTCGGCATCCTGGGCCTCGACGTCGGCGTCAACGCCGGCGAGCGCAGCCAGGTCGTCGAGGGCAGAGGTCTCCTCGGCGGTCACAGGGGCGGAGGCGTCCTCGTCGGCATCGTGCATGGGCTCGATGTCCAGCGCGAGGGAGCGAATCTCCTTGACGAGAACCTTGAAGGACTCGGGGATACCCGGGACCGGGACGTTCTCGCCCTTGACGATGGACTCGTAGGTCTTGACGCGGCCCACGGTATCGTCGGACTTGACGGTCAGGATCTCCTGCAGGACGTTGGAAGCACCGTACGCGTACAGTGCCCAAACTTCCATCTCACCGAAGCGCTGGCCGCCGAACTGGGCCTTGCCGCCCAGAGGCTGCTGGGTAACCAGGCTGTAAGGGCCGGTCGAACGGGCGTGGATCTTGTCGTCGACCATGTGGCCGAGCTTGAGGATGTAGGACGTACCCACGGTAATGGGCTCGCGGAACTCCTCGCCGGTGCGGCCGTCGAACAGGCGGGTCTTGCCGCGCTCGTCAAGCTGGGTGACGAACTCGGGGCGCATGTGATCACCAAAGGCAGCGGTGGCCTTGTTGAGCATGTTCTTGTTGGCACGACGAATGACCTCGGCGATCTCGTCCTCCTTGGCGCCGTCGAAGACAGGCGTGGCGGTGAAGAACGGACCGGGGACGTACTTATCGGAGTCGGCCTGCTCAGTATCCCAACCGCAGGCAGCAGCCCAGCCAAGGTGGCACTCGAGCAGCTGGCCGACGTTCATACGCGAAGGAACGCCCAGCGGGTTGAGGATAACGTCGATCGGGGTACCGTCAGCCATGTAGGGCATGTCCTCGACCGGCAGAACGTTACAGATAACACCCTTGTTGCCGTGGCGGCCGGCGATCTTATCGCCCTGCTGGATCTTACGACGCTGAGCGACGTAGACGCGCACCTGCTCGTTGACGCCGGGGGCCAGGTCGTCGCCGTTCTCGCGGCTAAAGCGGACGACGTCGATGACGCGGCCGTAAGCGCCGTGAGGCATCTTAAGGGAGGTGTCGCGGACGTCGTGGGCCTTGGCACCGAAGATGGCGCGCAGCAGGCGCTCCTCGGCGGTCAGAGCGCTCTCGCCCTTAGGCGTGACCTTGCCGACCAGGATGTCGCCAGGGCCGACCTCGGCGCCGATGCGGATGATGCCGTCCTCGTCGAGGTTGGCAAGCATGTCCTCGGAGAGGTTCGGGATCTCGCGGGTGATCTCCTCGGGGCCGAGCTTGGTGTCGCGGGCATCGATCTCGTGACGGGTGATGTTGATGGTCGTCAGCAGGTCCTCGGCCACCAGGCGCTCGGACACGACGATACCGTCCTCGTAGTTGAAGCCTTCCCACGGCATGTAGGCCACGGTGAGGTTCTGGCCCAGCGCGAGCTCGCCGTGATCGGTCGAAGGACCGTCGGCCAGAGGCTCGCCCTGCTCAACGGTGTCACCGACACGCACGAGCGGACGGTGGTTGATGCAGGTGGACTGGTTGGAACGCTGGTACTTGGCCAGGTGATACTCGTCCATGCCGCCGGCATGCTTGACGATGATCTTGGCGGCGTCGGCAAAGATGACCTCGCCGGCGTTCTTGGCCAGGGTGACCTCGCCGGAGTCCAGGGCGGCGCGACGCTCCATGCCGGTACCGACATAGGGAGCGGCGGGGTGAACCAGCGGCACGGCCTGACGCTGCATGTTAGCGCCCATGAGCGTACGCTTAGCGTCGTCGTGCTCGAGGAACGGGATCAGCGTGGCTGCGACGGAGAGCATCTGACGCGGCGAGACGTCCATGTAGTCGACATCCTCGACGGGCACGTCGGCGGGGGCGCCGAAGGAGCCGTCGAAGTCGCGGGTACGGGCGATCACGGTGTGCGGACGGACGAGCTTGCCCTCGGCATCGGTCGTGATGAACTCGTTGGTCTTGGGATCGAGCGGCGTGTTGGCCGGCGCGATGACGTGCTTCTCTTCCTCGTCAGCGGTCATCCAGTCGATCTGGTCGGTGGCAACGCCGTTCTCGACGCGACGGAACGGGGCCTCGATGAAGCCGTACTCGTTCACGCGGGCATAGAGGGCGAGCGAGCCGATCAGGCCGATGTTGGGGCCTTCGGGGGTCTCGATCGGGCACATGCGGCTGTAGTGCGAGTTGTGAACGTCGCGGACGGCCGTCGGCACGTTGGTGCGGCGGCTGGAGCCGGACTTGTGGCCGGCAAGACCGCCAGGGCCGAGTGCGGACAGACGACGCTTGTGGGTCAGACCGGTCAGGGGGTTCGCCTGGTCCATGAACTGCGAGAGCTGCGAGGAACCGAAGAACTCCTTGATGGAGGCCACGATCGGGCGGATGTTGATGAGCGACTGCGGGGTGATCTCGTCGATGTCCTGGGAGCTCATGCGCTCACGGACGACGCGCTCCATACGGCTCATGCCGATACGGAACTGGTTGGCGACGAGCTCGCCGACGGTGCGGATGCGGCGGTTGCCGAAGTGGTCGATGTCGTCGACCTTGAAGCCCTGCTCGCCGGCAGCGAGGGACAGCAGGTAACGCAGCGTCGCGACGATATCCTCGTCGGTGAGCACCGTGACCTCTTCCTCGGTGGTGAGGTTGAGCTTCTTGTTGACCTTGTAACGACCGACGCGGGCCAGATCGTAGCGCTGCGGGTTAAAGAGCAGGCCCTCGAGCAGGCTGCGGGAAGCGTCCACGGTGGGAGGCTCGCCCGGGCGCAGGCGACGGTAGATCTCGATGAGGGCGTCCTCGCGAGTGAGGGCGGTGTCGCGCTCCAGGGTGCGCTTGATCACATCGGAGTTGCCGAGCAGCTCGATGATGTCGTCGTTGGTGACGGCGATGCCAAGGGCGCGCAGGAACATCGTGGCGCTCTGCTTGCGCTTACGGTCGATGGAGACCATGAGCTGGTCGCGCTTGTCGACCTCGAACTCAAGCCAGGCACCGCGGGACGGGATGATCTGGGCCTTGTAGATCTGCTTGCCCGAATCCATCTCGGAGCTGTAGTACACACCCGGGGAACGGACGAGCTGCGAGACGACGATACGCTCGGTACCGTTGATGATGAAGGTACCCTGATCGGTCATCATGGGGAAGTCGCCCATGAAGACGAGCTGCTCCTTGATCTCGCCGGTCTCCTTGTTGGTGAGACGGACGTCGGTCAGAAGCGGAGCCTGATAGGTCATATCCTTCTCGCGGCACTCCTCGACGGTGTGCGCGGGGTCGCCGAACTGATGCTCGCCGAAGGTAACCTCGAGAACATGGTTCTGGCTCTGGATGGGGCTGGATTCCTTGAACGCCTCACGAAGGCCCTCGTCCTTAAAACGCTCAAAGGATTCCCTTTGAACAGAGATAAGGTTGGGGAGCTCCATGGCCTCCGGGATTTTCCCGAAGCTGACGCGCTTGCGCTCAGTGGCAGTGTATGCGTAGGTCACCAGGTTTTTCCTCCTTCACGGAAATGCTCGGTGGGTTGGCGAGGCATAGCTTCGCCAGTTATCGCAACCTAATAGTTTATCAGGTACCGACCGTTGAGCAAGAAAAGCCTTGACGCGATTGAGTTTTTGGAGTAGCAAAGTTTTTCGACAGAAAATGCGCAGGTAGATGTGTGCGTATCGAACATTTGTTCATATGATTTCTGTGAACGAAGCCGAGGATGCACGCCTTTGACGGCGGAACGGAGGAAAGGCAACAGCACGCATAAAAAACGGGTGCAGACCGAAGCCTGCACCCGTAAATATCGATGCCCGAAGGCTTACTTGCGCATCAAGCCGCCGCGCTCGTCGATGGCGTCCCAGAAAGCGTCGGCGAAGCGAGGATCGCTTGCGGCCATGAGGGCGTTGGTGGCCATCCAACCAGAGGGCGTGCCAGTGTCATAGCCCGAAAGCGGGTCGATGACGACGGCGTACATGGCCTCGCGGTCGAGCGAGCGGGCCATGGCGTCGGTGAGCTGGATCTCGCCGCCCTTGCCGGCCTGCTGATCGGCGAGCAGGTCCATGACCAGCGGGCTCAGCAGATAACGGCCGACGATGTACAGGTTTGAGGGAGCCGCCTCGGGGGCAGGCTTCTCAACCAGACCGCCGATACGCCAGACAGCGCCCGGCTCGGCATCGGCGACATTCTCGAAGCCCTCGAGCGAGCCCACGCGGTCGCCGGCGATAACGCCATAACGGCTGACTTCCTCGGGAGCGCACGCGGCGACGGCGATAACGGAAGCGCCACCGTGCTCCTTAGAGACGGCGAGCATCTTGTCGCAGATGTCGCGGTTAGGCACAACGTAGTCGCCCAGAAGAACCAGGAAGTTCTCCCCTGCCACGGCGTCGGCGGCAGAGCGAATGGCGTGGCCGAGGCCCTTGGGCTCGTACTGGTAGCGGAAGTCGACCGGCATGCCACCCGCATGGGCGACGGCGTCGGCGTAAGCGTTCTTGCCGCGCTCGCGCAGCAGGTTCTCGAGCGAGCGATCGGGCTGGAAGTAGTTCAGCAGCTCGGGCTTGCCGGGAGAAGTAACGATGATGGCATCGTCGACCTCCTCGGGGTCGAGCGCCTCCTCAACGACATACTGGATGACCGGCTTGTCGAGAACCGGCAGCATCTCTTTGGGGGTGCACTTGGTGCCAGGCAGAAAACGCGTGCCAAGACCGGCGGCGGGGATGATTGCCTTCATGTTATTCAAGGATCCTTTCGCAGGCGCAAAAGCGCCCCATGCGTGCGGCACACAGCCGCAGACCAAATTGCGATACCCAAGCATCTTACCGCTGGAACTATATGTCACTACAAGGCAGAGACAATTCTTCAGCAGGTCAACGCAAATTATTGCTCGAATGGTGCAATTTTATTGCCCAACGGCAGGACACCCGATACGACGCAAATCACAGAACATGGCAGTTTGAGCAACCGATGTTGAGGGACCGAAAAACAAAAAAGACGGGGCTCGCAATGCGAACCCCGTCTGCAAAGAAATCTGGCGAGAAAGCCTGATTACTTGAGGGTGACAGCAGCGCCAGCAGCCTCGAGCTTCTCCTTGGCAGCCTCGGCGTCCTCCTTCTTGGCACCCTCGAGAACAGCCTTGGGAGCGCCCTCGACGACCTCCTTGGCCTCCTTCAGGCCAAGGTTGGTGAGCTCACGGACGGCCTTGATGACCTGGATCTTGTTGTCGCCGAAGCCCTCGAGCACGACGTCAAACTCGGTCTTCTCCTCGGCCTCAGCAGCGCCAGCAGCGGGAGCGGCGACAACAGCGGCAGGAGCAGCGGCGGAAACGCCGAAGGTGTCCTCGATAGCCTTGACGAGCTCGGAAGCCTCGAGAAGGGTCATTTCCTTAAGAGCATCGATGATCTCATCGGTGGTAAGCTTAGCCATTTCTAAGTCCTTTCGGTTTCCGTGCGGATGCACGGAGATCAGTTAAAACACGGCGCGAATGCGCCAGGGGTGCGGCGTTGCCGCCGCGGGTGAAAACAGCGACTAGGCTGCCTTCTGCTCGGAGACCTGCTGGATCGAACGAGCGAGACCAGAGGAAACGCCGTTGACGCAGACAGCGATGTCGCGAGCGAAACCGGAGATGAGACCGGCGATCTGGCCGAGAAGCTGATCCTTGGTGGGCAGCTCGGCGATAGCCTTAACATCATCAGCGGAAACGGCCTTGCCGTCGGAGATACCGCCCTTGATCTCAAGGACGCCCTTGGACTTAGCGGAGAAGTCCTTAAGGGCCTTAGCGGCCTCGACCGGCTCGGACTCGTAGAACACATAAGCGACGGGGCCGGCGAGAATCTCGTCGAGCTCGGGCTGCTCCTGGTTCTTGAGAGCGATCTTGACCAGGTTGTTCTTGTAGACCTTCATCTCGGCGCCGCACTCGCGAAGCTGATGACGCAGCTCCTGAGCCTGCTTAACCGTCAGACCGTTGTAGTTGACGACGAACAGACCGGCGTTCTCGGCGATACGGGACTCGATCTCTGCAACCTTGTCGATTTTGTACTGCTGGGGCATGAATTACACCTCCTCGAATTCTTTCCGGGCACGGTCCGCCACAAGGACGTGACGGGGGCATGTCCAAAAAGAAAGCCCCCGCGCTGCATGAGCGACGGGGGCGAGAAGACATATCTACTCGACCACCTCGGCTGGCGGGAAGTCCCATTAAGCTCGCGGGTAAGACCCGTTTGCGCCGGCTGTCTCTGGCAGCGGATTCGTGCGTGAACCGAAAGTATTATGGCGGGGACCCCGGCGTCGGTCAACGGGCGCGAGGATTCGTACACAAACCCTGCATACGCTCCGGCCCGAGGGGACGGGTCGAGATTTTCGCTCGGTCAAGTCCTGGGCTCGCACGAAGGCCACATTAAGTGGCCTTCGGCTCGTGCGGAATCTACGAAAATTTCGACCCGTCCCCTCGGGCCAGAGCTACGGTAACTTTACTGCGAATCTTCGCGCCCGTTGAGCGACGCGCCCCACGCATACCCTTATGTCGGTGGGCTGATGTGTTGCGTCTCTGAGGACTACAAGGTTGAAACGAAGTTTGACAGGCGGCGGAGACCTTCGTCCAGATTTTTGTCGGAGACGCAGTAGCTTAGGCGGATGTGGCCTTCGGTTCCGAAGCAGTCTCCCGGGACTAGGGCTACGTTTGCTTCTTTGATGGCTTTGATGCAGAAGTCTTCGCTGGTTAGGCCGAACTTTTTGATGCTCGGGAAAGTATAGAAGGCTCCTGCGGGCTCTACTACGTCGAGGCCCATGGCGTTTAAGGCTTCGAGTACGCGCTCGCGGCGGGCTCGGTAGACTTTGAGCATGGGGGTTGGGTCGACGGTGAGGGCTCGGGCTGCGGCGTCCATTTCGAAGGAGACGGCGCTCGATACTAGGTATTGGTGGGCTTTTGCGATCTCGGCGATGACGGGTGTTGCTGCCGCGAGCCAGCCCAAACGCCAGCCGGTCATGGCCCAGGGCTTGGAGAAGCTCTCGATGACGACCGTCTGCTCACGCAGCTCCGGGTGACGCTGGGCAAAGCGCTCGTAGCCATCCACATAAACCAGGCGGTTATATACGTCGTCGCAGACCACGTAGATGCCCGCCTCCTCCGCCACGTGCGCCACGGCGTCGAGCGAAGCCGCGTTGAGGATACAGCCCGTAGGATTGTTGGGCGAGCAGATGACGATGGCCTTGGTCGCCGGCGTCACGCAAGCACGAAGCGCATCCTCGTCAATCTGAAATTGCGCAGGCTCCGTATCCAAAAAGATCGCCTTGGCGTGGTTGGTCACGACGATGCTTTCGTACAGGCCAAAGGCCGGCGTGGGGATAATGACCTCGTCGCCGGGGTTGAGCATAGCCATGAATGTTGCCGACAGTGCCTCGGTCGCACCGTCGGTCAGGATGACCTCATCGGCGGAAAACGCCAGGTCCGCGTCATCCATATATTTGGACAGTGCATCGCGCAGGGCGGGGCGACCGTTGTTGGGCGGATAGTGCGTGTCACCGCGGTCCAGTGCGGCGGTCACCTCGGCGCTAATCACATCGGGCGTGGGAAAATCGGGTTCGCCGAGCGCGAGCGCGATGCACCCCGGATGCTGGGCGGCGAGCGCGTTAATCCGGCGGATACCGGAGGGCTTGAGCATGGCAAGCGAGGTATTCATGGGCAGACGCATGGCGTTCCTTTCGTAAGGGTTGCACTAGGATAGCGCGGCGGGGCGCCACCAGACGGTGTAACCTAAACGGAAACGAGCCGGAAAGGAGATGGCATGGAGACGACCGCGCGCGGCGACGTACCAAAAACACTGCACACCATTGCGTATATCAGTATTCCCAATAGCGCCGATCTTGATTTTTTGCTCTGGGACCTGCAGGATGCCATCGCCGCCTATGCTCAACTTTCCGGCACCGCACTCCCCCGCCCGGTCGACTTGAAGGCAAATGACACCGGCAGCGTTGCCGATGGCATCGTGCTGGCCATTGAAGATGTGGCTGACGATGAGACGTTGACAGCCATCGAGCAGGCGCTTGAGCGCTTTGGCGGTACGGGAACGCGCGTCTATGCCGCGATTCGAGCCGCACAAGAGGGCACTGAGCAGGCGCGTGGGACCGCCGTTCGTCTGCACAAGGTATGCGAGCACCATGACCAATTGTGGTGTGGCGGCGTTGCCATCTGCGCCGGCAGCGGCATCGCAGCGCTTCGTCGCTCCCCGCGCATGGGACTCTTGCGGCGACCATTTTCTGAGGCCATGGACAAGCTCGTGGGCGCCGTTCGTATGGGGTGTTCCGTCGAGCATGCACAGCGACTTGGCGGCGGCAATGCCGCCAACGTCGACGCCGACGGCATGGTTTGCGCCGAGCCAGCCGTGCCCGCGCCGATCTGGCGAGGCGTTCTGAAACGTCTGGGCGCCCACGCTCAAACAAAAATCTAAATTAAATAACAGCCCAGTCAACGGCTTCCCTCCAACGCTCGACAAGCCGCTCCAGGCGCCAGGCGGCATTGGCGGGACTTGTCGAGGGCAGGACGATGGCAGGCAGCCCGGTGCGTTCTTGTAGATAGCGCTTGTAGAGCCGGCCAGCTGTACCACCGTTGCATATCACCTGCTCAATGGGAGCTGCGCCGGTAATGCGCTCGATATGTGCCGGCACAACGTTGCGAATGCTCGCGTCGCTCGAGCCCTTAATGTCGCAGCTCTCAATCACATCCCACAGGGCCACGCCACCGTTCAACAGCATGGATCGCTTGGCGGCAATCGAGGCGTCGAGCGTCGCGGGCTCACCGCTTGCCAAAGGGTCGCCCTCGTTGGGCGGCACGGGCACACTAAGACACGCAGCCATCACGCGCCAAAAGCGGTTCTGAGGATTGCCGTAATAAAAGGCATTGGCGCGCGAAAGCACCGAGGGAAACGACCCCAGCACCAAAACGCGCGAGTGCTCGTCAAACACGGGTTCAAACCCATGCTCAATATGTTGATAGCCCTCATCCGGCGCTGTCATGATCTAGGCCCTCAACAGATAGCGCACCTCGTAGGGTGCAAGCTCAAGGGAGCCAGCCAGCTCGACCGTGGGCACGCCGTCGGCAAGCAGGTCGACAAAGGACCCGTTGAGCTCGCCGGCGCCAAAGGTGTAAGGCTCACCCACGGCATTCACCGCCACGAGTACCGTCGCGCCGTCACAGGCGCGCTCGAACAGCAGCTGCTTGTTCTGGATCACCACGTTGCGATAGGCACCGTAGTTGAGAGCACGGGCAGCCGCGTCGTCAGCCGAGCGAAGGTGCGCAAGCTGCGTGATGAACGCCGTCAGCTCGTTGGGCGCAGGCTCATTGAGCGCAGGTCGCAGCGCCCAGTCGCCATCGGGGCCACCCTTTTCGCCGGCAATTCCCCACTCGCTGCCATAGTAGACGCACGGGATGCCCGGCATGCCAAAGAGCATGCCGTAGGCGGGACGCAGACACGACTTGTCGGTGAGGATACTTGCCAGGCGCGGCACATCGTGGTTGTCGACAAACGACAGCAGATGTTTGCCGCGGTAGATGCACCACGGATCGCCGCCAAACTGACGGTGCAGCGAATGGGCGATCTCGAACATGTTGACCGAGTTAAAGCTGGAGTACAGGCCCTTGTAGCACTCGTAGTTGGTGCAGGAGTCGAGCATCTCGTCGTTGACGATCTGGTTGTAGTCGCCGTGGAGCGTCTCGCCGATCAGGATAAAGTCGGTCTTGAGCTCACGGGTAAAGGCGTGCAGGCGGCGCATGAAGTCGCGGTCGAGCATATAGGCAACGTCCAAGCGCAGGCCGTCGACGCCAAAGACCTCGGCCCAGCGACGCACGGACTCAAGCAGGTAATCGACCACGGCGGGGTTTTGCAGGTTGAGCTTCACAAGCTCAAAATGGCCCTCCCAGCCCTCATACCAAAAGCCGTCGCCGTAGCACGAGTCACCGTCAAAGCTGATGTGGAACCAATCCTTGTACGGCGAATCCCACTTGCGCTCCTGCACATCGCGGAAGGCCCAAAAACCGCGGCCGACGTGGTTGAAGACGGCATCGAGCAACACGCGGATGCCATGGGCATGCAGCGTGTCGCATACGGCGGCAAAGTCGGCGTCCCCACCCAGGCGACGGTCGATATGGCGCAGGCTGCGTGTATCGTAGCCGTGGCTATCAGATTCGAGCGGTGGGTTGATGAGCACGGCGCCAACGCCGAGTTCCTGCATGTAGTCGGCCCATTGGGCGATCTTCATGATGGGCGCATCGGGGTTTGGCGCGGCGTTGACAGCCTGGGCGAGCTCATCCTCGGCAACGGGCGCGGCGTTTTCGCGCGGAGCTCCACAGAAGCCCAGCGGATAGATCTGGTAGAACGTCGTCTCGTATGCCCACATAGCAACCTCCCGGTAAGCTCAACACAACGACATCCATTGTATGCCCGGCTTGTATCCTCTTCCCCAAAATAAGTTGCGGTGGAATAGTTCCTGCTTGGGCCTTCAGAGGCCTTAAACAGGAACTATTCCACCGCAACTGATGAGGGGACGTGGTTAGGCGACAGGCTTTGCGCGACGAATGGCCGGGAACATCACCGTGATAGCGAGGATGACGCCCACGGCAGCGATCGCACCGCCCGCGTAGCCGATCAAGGCGATACCGGGACCCGAAACCACGGCTCCGCCGATCGCGGTACCCGTGCCGATACCGAGGTTGAACAGGCCCGAGAAGATCGACATGGCGACGGCCGACGAATCCGCCGGCGTGTACTTGATGAGCTCGGCCTGAAACGCCACGTTAAAGGCCGTGGCGCAGCAACCCCACAGTGCGCAGACGGCAAGCACTGCCACGAGCGACGATGCGGCCGGACCCATAAGCAGCAGAGCCACCGGCACGCCGGAGAGCGTGATAGCCAAGAACGGGAAGCGATGCCCATCGAACAGGCGGCCAAACAGCCAGCTTCCGAGCAGACCAGAGCAGCCAAACGCCGTCAGCGTCATGGTGATGGCGCCCGCATCGACATGCGCGACCTGCGCCAGGAAGGGCTCGATATAGCTGTAGCTTGCGTAATAGCCGGTCGCCATAAAGACCGTGACCGCGTAGAGCGCGATCAGGAACGGGCTCTTGAGCAGCTCGGGCAGCTGTTTGAGCGTAAAGCGCTCGCCCGCCGGCATGGTTGGAAACACGGTCGCCTGGTAGACGACCGCGACAGCAGACAGCGCTCCGACCACGGCAAACGTCATACGCCAGCCCACGGCCAGGCCAATGGCGCGACCGAGGGGCAGGCCAAAGATCTGCGCGATGGACGAGCCCGTAGCGATCATGCTGATGGCGAGCGCGCCGTGGCGAGTGTCAACCAAGCGCGAGGCCATAATCGAGGCGACCGACCAGAACACGGCATGTGCGCAAGCGACCACCAGGCGCGCGCAGACCAGGATGGGATAAGTCGGCGCCACAGCGGACAGAAACTGGCCCAGCGAAAACACGACCAAAACGCCCAGCAGCATCCGCTTGAACTCAAAACGCGAGGCAAACACCATGAGCGGCAGTGACAGCAGCATGACACCCCAAGCATAAACCGAGATCATGATGCCCGCCTGGGCCTCGGTGAGCGAGAACGACGCGGCGATATCAGTCAAAAGGCCGATGGGCATAAACTCCGACGTGTTGAACACGAATGCACAGCAGGTGAGCCCGACGAGCGGGAGCCACTGCCTGAGCGTGATGCCGTCTTGCCTTGCCTGACTCATATATAACGTCTCCAATCATTTTGAGCGGAGGCGATTATATAGCAACGGCCCCGCATCCGTCAGCAACAGATGCGGGGCCGAAAACAATTCGATACACAGAGGCTGCGCCGTCAATAAAAAACTAAGCCAACCCCAGCAATATGCCCGCCGAATGCACGACAAACGCCACGATCCAGGCGACCGTCACTTGAAACGCGAACACGGCAACGGCGTAGCGCGCGCCCAACTCGCTCTTGACGGCGCCGATTGCCGCCACACAAGGCGGGTACAGCAACGTAAAGACCAAGAACACGTAGGCGGTGAACGGCGAAAACATGGTCGACAGTGCCGCGGGCGACGTAGCACCCAAAAGCACGGTGAGGGTCGAGATGACGCTCTCTTTGGCAATAAGTCCGGTGACGAGCGCCGTGGATGCACGCCAGTCGCCAAACCCAAGCGGCGTCAGCGCCGGCGCGATGATGCTGCCGAGGCCCGCAAGCAGACTCTGCGACTGATCGGCGACCACATTAAAGCGGATGTCGAACGTCTGAAGGAACCAGATGACCACGGTAGCGGCAAAGATAATGGTAAAGGCCTTGGTAATAAAGTCTTTGGCCTTATCCCATGCCAGCATCACCGTCGTCTTGACGCTCGGCAGGCGGTAATTGGGAAGCTCCATGATAAACGGCACCGGGTCGCCCTTAAATGCCGTGCGGTTGAGCACCAAAGCCGCGATGCAGCCGACCACGATACCGATCAGATAGAGCGAGACCATGGCGGGAACCGTCGCCTGCGGGAAAAACGCCCCGCACAGCAAGCCGTAAACCGGCAACTTGGCTGAGCAGCTCATGAACGGCGTGAGCATGACCGTCATCTTGCGGTCGTGCTCGGATGGAAGCGTACGGGTCGACATGATAGCCGGCACGGTGCAGCCAAAACCGACGAGCATGGGCACGAAGCTGCGGCCCGACAAGCCAAAGCGACGCAACACCTTATCCATGACAAAGGCCACGCGCGCCATGTAGCCGGAGTCTTCCAAGATGGAGAGGAACAAGAAAAGCACGACGATAATCGGCAGGAAGGTCAGCACGCTGCCCACACCCGTAAGCACGCCGTCGACAGCCAGCGAGCGCACCACGTCGTTAGTACCGAACGCCTTGAGGCCCGCATCGGCCGAGGCGATGATGGCAGCGATACCGTCCTCCATGAGTCCCTGCAACGCCGCGCCGATCACGCCAAACGTCAGCCAAAAGACGAGGCCCATGATCACCAGAAACGCCGGAATGGCTGTGTAACGACCTGTCAGGATGCGGTCAATCTTGACGGAGCGCACGTGCTCGCGGCTCTCGTGCGGCTTGACGACGCAACGCCCGCACACGTCGCCGATAAAGCTAAAACGCATATCGGCCAGCGCAGATAGGCGGTCGGTGCCGGCCTCGCCCTCCATCTGGGTAATGATGTGCTCGATAGCGTCGAGCTCGTTGCGATCCAGGTGAAGCGCCTCGGTTACCAGCTCATCGCCCTCGACCAGCTTGGTCGCCGCAAAGCGCACTGGGATGTGCGCCGTCACGGCATGGTCCTCGATCAGGTTAGCAATGCCGTGGATGCAGCGATGCAGCGCGCCGCCGTCTGGACCATCGGGCGAGCAGAAGTCCAGGCGACCGGGGCGCTCGCGGAACCGCGCCACGTGCAGGGCGTGGTCCACCAGCTCGCCGATGCCCTCGTTGCGGGCAGCGCTAATGGGGACAACAGGCACGCCCAACAGGCTCTCGAGCAGGTTGACGTCCACGGCGCCGCCGTTGGCGGTCACCTCGTCCATCATGTTGAGCGCGATGACCATGGGGCGGTCGAGCTCCATGAGCTGCAGTGTCAAGTACAGGTTACGCTCGATGTTGGTGGCGTCGATGATGTCGATGATGGCGTCGGGGTTTTCGTCCAAGATGAATTGGCGGCTGACGATCTCTTCGCCCGTGTACGGAGACAGCGAATAGATACCGGGCAGGTCGGTAACGCTCGCCTCGGGATGGTTACGGATGGTGCCATCTTTGCGGTCGACCGTCACGCCGGGAAAGTTACCGACGTGCTGGTTGGAGCCCGTAAGCTGGTTGAATAACGTGGTCTTGCCGCAGTTTTGGTTGCCGGCGAGGGCAAAGTGCAGCGGCGCGCCCTCGGGCACGGCCGTCTTTGCCGCACGGGGCGAATACGTCCCCTCGCCCAGAGCCGGATGCTCCGTCGTGCCGATTGCGGCGTTAGCGCGCGGACCCGTATCGGTATCGTGAATACCCACGAGCTCGATGCGAGCGGCATCGTCCTTGCGCAGCGTCAACTCGTAGCCACGCAGGCGAATCTCGAGCGGATCGCCCATGGGGGCGTACTTCATCATGGTGACTTCGGTGCCCGGCGTTAGACCCATGTCCAAAATATGCTGTCGGAGTGCCTGATCGTCCGATGCCACCGATGCGACAACGGCGTCCTTTCCAATCTCGAGTGTATCGAGCTTCACGTCCGTGTTCCTCCCCCGGCGCCCACAGGGCGTTGTATTTATGTTAGCCATGGCTAACCGTTTGCCATGGCTAACCAATTTTATCCATGCATGATAGCGCGAACATGCAACGATGTTCAATCGACAGATCGGTGCAAGGGGGACAGGTGGGAGAGTTCAGGGACACAGTTTCCCAATGAGGCCTCTCGGGGAAACTGCGTCCCTGAACTCTGGCTCGAAACGGGATATGGTTTCCCAAGCAGGCCTCTTACGGAAAATGCATCCCGGAATCCCCACTCGAAACGGGACGCACTTTCTCAGTCGAGGCCCTATGGGAAACCGTGTCCCACCTTGAAGGGGGAACTGGGATGCAGTTTCCGGACGGGACATCAAAAACAAAGTTGCGGTGGAATAGTTCCTGGATGGGCTGGTTGATGCCCCAGATAGGAACTATTTCACCGCAAGTTATTGAAGAGCTTGGATGCCGGGACTCTTACAGATGGCGCTCGAGGAAGCGGAAGGCCAGGCGGATCCAGGGACGGACGGAAACCTGCTTGTCCTCGTTGTCGACCGCGGTGTTGGCGTTGCCGAGCGAAAGGCCGTGACCACCCTGGTCGAAGACGTGCATCTCGCATGCAACGCCCTCCTCGGCCATGCGCTGCGCAAACGGGTAGACCTGCGCGATCGGCGCCGTCTTGTCGTCGGACACGCCCCACACAAAAGTCGGTGGCATCTGACGCGAAACATGCGTGGTGGGGCAGATGTCGGCCAGATGCTCGTCAGTTGCCTCGCCGCCCGTCACCATCGACAGGTAGTCGTTGAGCAAATCGCGCCCCGTCTTGCCGCCCGTCTTGGGCACGCGCAAGTCAATGCGCGGATCGCGCGTCTGCATGTCGCGCACATAGGCAAAGTCGAGCAATGGATAGCCCAGCACCACGGCATCGGGACGAATGTCGTCCGCGCGCGCCCCTGCCAGGCCCGCGAAGGGACCAGTCTTCCATTGCGTTGCCAACGAAGCGCAGATCATGCCGCCCGCCGAGAATCCCACGACGCACACGCGCTTAGGATCGACATGCCACTCGTCGGCGTTGGCGCGCACCGTGGCGACCATCTTGGCAAGATCTGCCTGGGGGTGCGGAAAGCTCACGTCACCCGTAGAACTCGTCACATAGTTGAGCACAAAGGCCTGGTAGCCGCGGTCCAAAAACGCAAACGCCACCGGGTCCTGCTCGTGCGGAGCGATATGCGTAAACCCGCCTCCGCCGCAGATGATCACCGCGGGGCGGCGGCCATTCGGTTTATCGGGCAGCGGCTCGGCACCCAAATACGTAAACGTCGCCGGATAATCCTCGGTCGGCTCCTCGCCCCACAGCGCATGGTTCTCGACAATCATATGTGCTCCCTTCGCGCAAATTATGCGCCCTTGTTTTTCGCCTTCAAGCGTACCCCACTTGAACCCGTGGCGCAGAAACACTCCGGCAATAAGTTTCCCTTCAACTGATATATCACATAATCCCAGTTCAGAGGTATCGTTGAGCAGCGTAGAATAGGGGCGTTGACCAAGCCGCGAAACACATGTGAAACGTTTCCGGCAAACCAAACGCGCGATATGCGCCTATTTAAGTTGGAGGCAACTATGGGTCTGCTCGATTCGCTTAAGTCCACCTTCACCTCGACCGGCGAGGCGTCCGTTCCGCCCGCAGCAAGCTTCGCCACCCGCGAAGGCGTCATCTATGCCCCCGTCAACGGCGTGCTCGTCAACCTGGACGAGGTTCCCGACGAGACGATCGCCTCGGGCATGCTTGGCCAGGGCTATGGCATCGAGCCCATTACCGGCACCATCTATGCGCCCGCCAACGGCCGCATCGGCGCCACCACTGTCACCAACCACTCCATTGGCATGATCACCGAGGACGGTCTTCGCGTGTTCATCCATGTTGGCCTGGGCACCGTGGAAATGAACGGCAAGGGTTTTGCCCGCTTTGTCGAGATGGGCGATGTGGTCAAGGCAGGCCAGCCGCTCATCAGCTTCGACCGCGAGGCCATTAAGGCCGCTGGTCACGAGGACATCGTGACCGTCATCGTCTCCGAGCTCGATCGTCTTAAGAGCATCGACCATGTCGGCGAATCTGGAACGCTTATCGGCGGCAACCCGCTCGTCAAGCTGGGCGACCCGCTGCTGGTAGCCAAGACCAAGTAGCCAGGCCCCGCGCCATACAGCCAAAAGGCACCTCGTCAAGCGCCCGCGACCATTTGGCCGCGGGCGCTTTTCGTTTGAAAAACCATCCCGCCAATGCCTTATCTGTATAGCCCAAATGAGCCGAGCTGCTAGAATATCGAACTGTATGGATAACTATCATTCAACCGTTATGGGAGGATACGTGAACCGCACCAAAATCGCGCAGCTCTATGCCGATGCCGAGTCGCTCGGCGGCCAGACCGTCACCGTCGCCGGCTGGGTCAAGTCCGTCCGCGACATGAAGAACTTTGGCTTTGTTACGCTCAACGACGGCAGCTGCTTCCGCGACCTGCAGGTCGTCATGAACCGCGAGGCACTCGACAACTACGACGAGATCGCACATCAAAACGTCTCGGCCGCACTCATTTGCACCGGCACCGTCAAACTGACCCCCGATGCACCCCAGCCTTTCGAGCTTTCTGCCACTTCCATCGAGGTCGAGGGCACGAGCGCCCCGGATTACCCGCTGCAGAAGAAGCGCGCAACCGTCGAGTTCCTGCGCACCCAGCAGCACCTGCGCCCGCGCACCAACCTGTTCCGCGCCGTGTTCCGCATCCGCTCTGTCGCGGCCGCCGCCATCCACCGCTTCTTCCAGGAGCAGGGTTTTGTCTACGTCAACACCCCCATCATCACCACGAGCGACTGCGAAGGCGCCGGCGAGATGTTCCGCGTGACCACGCTCGACCCCAAAAATCCGCCCCTCACCGAGTCCGGCGAGGTCGACTGGAGCCAGGACTTCTTTGGCAAGCATGCAAGCCTCACCGTGTCCGGCCAGCTCAATGCCGAGAACTTTGCCATGGCCTTTGGCGACGTGTACACCTTTGGCCCCACCTTCCGCGCCGAAAACTCCAACACCACGCGCCACGCCGCCGAGTTTTGGATGATCGAGCCCGAGATGGCCTTCGCCGACCTCAACGACTACATGGACAACGCCGAGGCCATGCTCAAGTACGTCCTCAAGGACGTTATGGCCACCTGCCCCGACGAGCTCAATATGCTCAACAAGTTTGTGGACAAGGGTCTGCTCGAGCGCCTGGACCATGTCGCCAACTCCGACTTTGCCCGCGTTACCTACACCGAGGCCGTCGAAATCCTGGAGCAGGCCGTCGCCGCTGGTCACAAGTTTGACTATCCCGTGAGCTGGGGCATCGACCTGCAAACCGAGCACGAGCGTTTCCTGACCGAGGAACACTTTAAGCGCCCGACCTTCGTGACCGACTACCCGGCCGAGATCAAGGCGTTCTACATGCGCATGAACGAGGACGGCAAGACCGTCGCCGCCGCCGACTGCCTGGTGCCGGGCATCGGCGAGATCATCGGTGGCTCCCAGCGCGAGGAGCGCCTGGATCTGCTCGAGGCCCGCATCAAGGACCTGGGTATGAATCCCGAGCAGTACAAGTACTACCTTGACCTGCGCCGCTACGGTTCCTGCAAGCACGCCGGCTATGGTCTGGGCTTCGAGCGCTTGGTCATGTATCTGACCGGCGTGGGCAACATCCGCGACGTCCTGCCGCACCCGCGCACCGTGGGCAACGCCGACTTCTAATCGTCGGACGCTAGCTCGCGTCGCCACACGCCAACGCTCATCGCACAAGCGCCTCTCGACATCGGTCGAGAGGCGCTTTTTTCAACAGCATCCGTCAAGCTTTTGGCAAGTTTTTGGTCAGTTGAGCAGGGCTGTTGAAAACTCGACCCGCCGTTTGCCGACGACTACCGACCGCCCAGAGCGCCCTGCGCCCCTGGGAAAGCCCCACGTCCTAGGCTCCATACCGTCGCCACCCAAAACGGAAAGGACGTGGGCACGATGACCGAAGCCGCTGTTGAAACCTACGACACCACGACTAGAGGCGCCGCCTCGATGGCGGCCTATCGCGCCGTTCGCATCCTGCAACTATTAAGCGAAAACACCGGCGAAGACAAGGCCATGCTTTCCGATGAGCTGATCCGGCGCCTCGCCCATCCCGACGACCCCGCCCGCATGCCCATCTCGGCGGCGCGGCGCAGCATCTACACCGCCATCTCCGCGCTTCGCCATGCCGGATACGAAATTGAGTACAAACGCGGCGTGGGCTACAAACTTCTTACCCGCCCGCTCACCGATGAAGAGATCATCCGGCTCCACGGTATGGTCATGCGCAACCGCTCCACGCCTATCGCTATCCGCAAGAGCATGGCGCAGCACTTAGTTGCCATGGCGAGTGCCGACGTTCGCGGCTACCTCGATACACCCGAACCCGTTCCGAGCGCAGGCAGCAAGGCTACCAAGGCAACACGCACGCCCATCAAGCGCATCGACACGTGCGAGCTCGTCGAGCAGGCCATCGACCACGGAACCACGGTGAGTTTTGATATTTCGAGCGTTACGACGCGTGGCGAAACCGAAGCAGCACGGATGACGCTGCGTCCCTTTGCCATCAGGCAGCGCGATGGCATCTCGTATCTGCTGGGAACGGTCTACGACGCCCGAGGCGCCGATGACACGTTGCGTACCGTAGAGATTGGCCGAATGAGAAACGTCACCACACGTCTCCTCGACGGCAAGAAGCTCTTCGCCGCCCTAGACGAGGACGACGCCTCCTCCGCCGCATAAGACCCTCCGCCGCCCATTCGACTACCCGCACCGCCCATCCGATTCTGTATTAAAAAACCCGCCAGGCTGTTGTAAAAATGGACATCAGCGCTACTATAGTTCCACTTGCACTTTGTCCCAGTGCAGTGTTTCCAGCCATTTTTATACTGGGGGTAATGATATGAAGGACATCACCATCAGCCGCAGGAGCCTTCTGGTCTCCGCCGGCCTGCTCGCGCTCGCCCCGCTCGCCGGGTGCGGCGGCAACTCTGGTTCCGGCTCTGCTGCCGCCGGTTCCGACTACACCATCGGCGTTCTGCAGCTCACCGAGCACTCCGCACTCGATGCCGCCAACGACGGCTTTGTCAAGGCCATCAAGGAGAGCGGCCTTAAGGTCAAAATCGACCAGAAGAACGCCCAGAACGACCAGTCCACGTGTAAGTCCATTGCCGACAAGTTTGTGGGCGACAACGTCAACCTGATTTATGCCATCGCCACGCCCGCCGCGCAGGCTGCCGCCGGCGCCACGGCCGATATCCCCATCGTGGGCTGCGCCATCACCGACTACGCCGCCTCCGGCCTGGTCCAGGACAACGACAAGCCCGGCACCAACGTCACGGGCGCTTCCGACCTCACCCCGGTCGCCGAGCAGCTCGAGATGATGCAGAAGGTCCTGCCCGACGTTAAAAAGGTCGGCCTGCTCTACTGCACCGCCGAGTCCAACTCCGACGTCCAGATCAAGGCCGCCAAGAAGGAGCTCGACAAGCTGGGCCTCGAGTACACCGATTTCACCGTCTCGAGCTCCAACGAGATTCAGTCCGTCGTCGAGTCTGCCGTGGGCAAGGTCGACGCGCTGTACTCCCCCACCGACAACACCATCGCCGCGGGCGCCTCGCAGGTGGGCCAGATCTGCAAGGAGAACAAGCTTCCCTTCGTGACTGGCGAGGAGGGCATGTGCATGGCCGGCGGCCTGTTCACCCTCTCCATCAATTACGAGGATCTGGGCTACGCCGCGGGCGAGATGGCCGTCAAGATTCTGAAGGGCGAGGCCAAGCCCGAGGATATGCCGATCAAGCACCTCTCGAGCAAGGACCTGGTCGTCGTCAAGAACGACGAAATGGCCGAGGCCCTGGGCATCGACCTTTCCGCTCTGGACGCGTAATGCTATACGCGGCATGCGTCTAGAGCCCGTGCTCGCGCTTTAGCTGCGTTATTCAATATCTGAGCCACAGGGGCGGGCGCTGTAGACCGGCGTCCGCCCTGCTTGTTTCAGGTAAAACAAAACGTCTGTCCGCAGCTCTTCTATGCATTGTTACCGCTATTATGGTGAATCACGTGTCCACCCTATCCTAGGAGGTATGAAGCATGCTCATTGCATTGCAGGGCGCCGTTTCGCAGGGCGTCCTCTGGGGCATTATGGTGCTTGGCGTGTTTATCACGTTCCGCCTGCTCGACATTCCCGATATGACCTGCGACGGCAGCTTTGCCCTCGGCGGCTGCGTCTGCGCTGTGCTCATCGTCAATAACAACGTCGACCCGCTGCTCGCCGTGCTGGCCGGTATGTGCGCCGGCGCCATCGCGGGTGCCGTCACGGGCATTTTGACCACCGTCTTCGAGATTCCCGCGATCCTCGCCGGAATCCTCACCCAGATCAGCCTGTGGTCCATCAACCTGCGCATCATGGGCAAGTCCAATACGCCAATTCTTGCCAAGGGCACCGTGTTCTCGGCCGTCAGCAATATGACCGGTCTGCCGCAGTCCACCGTTGCCATCATCTTGGGCATCCTGCTCGCCGTGGCTATCGTTGCCATCCTGTATTGGTTCTTTGGCACCGAGATCGGCTCGGCGCTGCGCGCCACCGGCAACAACGAGTACATGATCCGCGCTCTGGGCGTCAACACCAACTCCACCAAGATGATCGCCCTCGTGCTCTCCAACGCCCTCATCGGCCTTTCGGGCGCGCTCATCTGCCAGAGCCAAAAGTATGCCGACATTGGCATGGGCACCGGTGCCATCGTTATCGGTCTTGCCGCCATTGTTATCGGTGAGGTGCTCGGCCGTCTGCTGCCCGGCGGCCTCACGCAGTTTAGCGTCCGTCTTGCCTCCGCCGTCTTTGGCTCCGTGGTGTACTTCCTTATCCGCGCCATCGTGCTGCAGTTGGGCATGGACGCCAACGACATGAAGCTGCTCTCCGCCGTAATTGTCGCTGTGGCCCTGTGCGTGCCCGTGGTTTGGGAGCGCTATAAGCTCCGCAGCTCCTACACGAAGGGGGATGAGGCAGATGCTTAAGCTCTCGCACGTCAAGAAGACCTTTAACAAGGGCACCGTCACCGAGAAGCGCGCGCTCACCGGCGTCGACCTCACCCTGAATGACGGCGACTTTGTAACCGTGATCGGCGGCAACGGCGCCGGCAAGTCCACTCTGCTCAACATGATCGCCGGCGTGTACCCGCTCGATTCGGGCGTTATTGAGCTCGACGGCACCGACATCTCGCGCCTGAGCGAGTCGCAGCGCGCCAAGTACCTGGGCCGCGTGTTTCAGGACCCCATGCGCGGTACCGCTGCCGACATGCAGATCGCCGAGAACCTGGCCCTCGCCAAGCGTCGCGGCCAGCGTCGCGGCCTTTCGTGGGGCGTCACCAAGGCCGAGAAAGATGAGTACGTTGAGCTGCTCAAGCGCCTGGACCTTGGTCTGGACACGCGTCTCAACGCCAAGGTCGGCCTGCTCTCGGGCGGCCAGCGCCAGGCACTCACCCTGCTGATGGCCACGCTCACCAGGCCGCGCCTGCTGCTGCTCGACGAGCACACTGCGGCCCTCGACCCCAAGACGGCATCGAAGGTGCTCAATCTGACCGAAGAGATCGTCGACGAGCACCACCTGACCACGCTCATGGTCACGCATAACATGAATGACGCCATCCGTCTGGGCAATCGCCTGATCATGATGCACGAGGGCCACGTAATCTACGACGTGGCGGGCGATGAGAAGAAGTCGCTCACCGTCGCCGACCTGCTGCAGAAGTTCGAGGAGGTCTCGGGCGGCGAGCTCGCCAACGACCGCATGCTGCTGAGCTAAACCTACCAAAAAGGGACAGGTTTATTTTGACAGGTTTTACCTGCGCAAACGTCAAAACCGCCGCAAAGGGACAGACGCCCTTGCGGCGGTTTTCGCATATTATGTCGATAATCCGATATTCAACCAGACATTCTGGCTAAGGACTAAGGAAACTGCCTTGAAAAGACTCCCCCGCCTTGCGTTAGCCGCCGCGTTGTTTGCCGGCTCGCTCGCAGGCATCCCAAGCCTCGCTTTCGCGGGGAACCTGCCCGCCGCTATTGACGGCTCCGTGGCCGTCATGCACACCAACGACATCCACGGCAGCTACAAGTACAGCTACAACGAAAGCAAGGGCACCGGCACGGTGGGCTTTGATGGACTGGCGGTTCTCTATAGCGCCCAAAGCAGCGCCCCCGATCTTTTGCTCGATGCGGGCGACACCTTCCACGGACAGTCCTTCGCCACCATGAGCGAGGGCAAGAGCATCGCCGAGCTCATGGACACCTTCTACGCCGACGGCTACGATGCGACCACGCCAGGCAACCACGACTGGAGCTACGGTGCGGACAAACTCCGCACCATGACCGGCTACAGCACCACTGGCACGCCCTTCGCCATGCTCTGCGCGAACGCGAAGTCTACGAGCGGCGTATGGAGTTCGAGCATCACCAAGACACTCGATCGCACCTGGGAGGATAGCGAAAATCACTCCACATTCGACTACAAAATCAAGGTCGGCGTCGTGGGTGCCATGGATGAGTCGCTGGGATCCTCGCTGCGCGCGGACCTGGTCGCGGGCACGTCGTTCTCGAGTGCCGCGAACGCCATCAATACCGAGGCAGAACAGCTGCGCAGGGAGGGCTGCGATGTTGTTGTGTGTATCGCGCATACGCTCAACGCCAAGACCTTTGCCACACGGCTCCGTGGCGTCGATGCCCTTATCGCAGGCCACGAGCACATCAACCTTAACGAGAAGGTGACGGGAGCCGACGGCAAGACGATCCACGTTGTCGAGGCAGGCAGCGCCTTTGCCGAGGTGGGGCTGCTTTCCATTCCGTACAAGTACGACACCAATGGCACCGAGACGACCGACGATGACACGGTCACGGTCCCTGCAGACGGCAGCGACGAGAAGCTCTACACCGCCAAGAACGTCAACGACCTTTTGGCAGACCCCGACAAGGGCTCCGACTACCAAAGCTGCCTTGAAGCCGTCCGCAACAAGATCAAGCCGCTCGACGAGGCCCTTGAAAACGAATCGAACAAGGTGCTCGGCGCATCCACCACCAACTATTTCTACGGCGAGGACGCCGCAGGCACGCATGGTTGGGAAATGGTGCGCACCACCGATTTCCGCCCCAGCAAGGAGGGCGATACCACCAAGGCCCAGACCATCGGCCACGTGATTTGCGGCTCCTATCTTGCCCTGACGGGCGCAGACCTTGCCATCGAGAACGCGGGTGGCATCCGCGGCGGCATCGCTGCGGGCGATGTGACTGCCGGCAACGTCATCGCTATCTCGCCCTACGGCAACACCGTGGAGACCTGGACCATGACCGGCGCGGACTTCCTGACAGCGCTCGAGCACTCACTGCAGATCAGCGACGAGTGCAACGACAGCTACGAGCTTCAGCAGGCTTATGTGGCGGCCGGTCACACCGAGCAGGAGGCGCAAGACAAGTACAAGTGGCGCGATGACTCTGGCAGCGTTCTCTCCTTTGGCGGCATCAACGTGACGATTGATTGGACACAGCCCGAGGGCAAGCGCATTGTGAGTGCCACACTCACCAAAGACGGCAGCACGCTCGACCCCGCCAAGACCTATACCGTCGCCACCAACAACTACATCATCACCAACACGACCGACTTTCCCACCTTTGCACACGCCACCAAGTACACCGAGTGGGGCACGTGCGAGGCGGCGCTGAGGGCGCTGATCGGGCAGAACGGCTGGGAGAGCAAGATGGCCGGGCTCGCCGGCACCATCAGCTTTGGCTCCGCTGCCGTGGACCCCACGCCCACACCGGCCCCGACGCCTAAGCCCTCGCCTAAGACGGACACGACGACCACGAAGGTCATCACCAAGAAGACGACCGGTAAGCTCGCCGCAACGGGAGACCACACGCTGGCAGTAGTTGGCGCGTGCCTTATCGGCGGCATCATCGTCATCATCCTCGGCATTATCTGGAAGCGTCGACGCTAAGCTACACCGCCGGGCCTTGCAGCCCCGCCGCGTAAACCTTATATCGAGCACAGAAGCCCGTCCGATGTGATCGGACGGGCTTCTTGGTGGGTATCATGGTTGGACGATCATTAGGAGGTTTTCCCTACATGGAATTGTTTGAGCCGATTCTTCATTTCTTTGAGCAACGGTGGGTCCACAACATCATCTGGGCCGTCATCTTGGCGATAGGCACCGCCGTCGCCGCCAAGGTCGTATCCAAGACCCTGAACCATCTGCTTAACCGAGACGATAACCCGCTACCGGCATCGAGTATCTTCATCAACATCGCGCGCGCCGTCATCTGGATGATCGGCGGCAGCTTTATCCTCGACAACTGTTTTGGCATTAATGCAAACGCCCTCGTCGCCGCTCTTGGCGTCGGCGGCATCGCCATCTCCCTGGGTTTCCAGGACACGCTCTCAAACCTTATCGGCGGCATGCAAGTGACCTTTATGGGCATCATCAAGCCCGGCGACAATATCGAGGTCGGCGGTGTGTCGGGCGTGGTCCAAGACATCACTTGGCGCCATACAACGATTGAGGATGCCTGTGGACAGACCATCATTGTGCCCAACTCCAACATCTCCAAGAACACGCTCGTGCATTTGATGCCCTTTGGACGCGTGGCCGTGCCCGTTGCCGTAAAGGACACGTCTAAGTGGGCTTCCCTTGACGCGCTGGCAGACGAGCTCACGAGCGCAACCAAAACGGCCGTCTCGCCCATCTCGGGCTTTGACAAAGAGCCCTACGTGCTCTTTAGCGAAATCGGCGACTTTGGCATCAAAGGAAAGATCATCTTTATCGTCAGCGACGACAGCACCACTTTCACCGCTGCCGACGCCTGCATCCGCGCCATCGCCCCCATCATCGCCTAAACCACCGCAAAGGGGTCAGGCATCTTTGTAGTGGTTTTCATTCGTGGTACCATGGTTCATATAGTTGTTTAAACGACTAAGGGAGCAACATTATGGAAGAGGCCTATCGTCAAGCACGCAAGCGCGGCGAGCAAGGACGTCGACGCGCCATTAGCCAAAGCGAGCATCCATACCTTACGGACCTCGATAGCTTGGTTGCTCAGCTCCCCTTAGGTCAGCGAGAGAATGTCGGCCTGCGGGATATTCCGCTCGAAATGGTCGTCGGCACGGTCACCAAGGGCCGTCAGTCCGCCTTTTCGTGTAACTTTATGCCCCTGCTTCCGTTTAGCACCGAGTTCGCCCGCAAGTGGTCCAACCTCTACGACATCCAGGTGACCGAGGGCTATCGCGACCCCGTCATCGTCACCGAGTTCATGCATCGGTTCTATGTCCAAGAAGGCAACAAACGCGTCAGTGTCCTCAAATTCCTAGACGCCCCGATGGTTTCGGCCAAGGTCACCCGTCTCTACCCCGGCACATGGGATTCCGTCGAAAGCCGCCTGTACGGCGAGTTCTGCGCGTTTTGGCGCGTCTGCCCCCTATACGAGATCGAGTTCTCGCGTGAGGGAAGCTACGAAACGCTCGCGAAGATGCTCGGTCAGAACCTTATCGAAAAATGGCCGCAGAAAAAGGTCGACTACCTACGCCACACCTTCCTGCTCTTTAAGCGCGCCTACCTTCGCGCAGGCGGCGACCACCTGGACATTACGCCTGCCGACGCCATGCTCGTCTACCTCAATGTGTACAACCAGGACCGCCTGCTGGATACGCCGACGGATATCGTCGTAAACCGCCTGTGCAAGATCTGGCGCGAGCTGGTCATTGCCGGCAAAAATGACGAGGACAAGGTCGATCTTGTCGAAGCACCGAGCGTCGACGAGGAGGAGACGCCCGCCAAGTCCACCTCTGGCGTGCTCAACTTCTTTATGGGCAAGACCGTCTACTCGACGTCCAACCCCCTGCGCATCGCCTTTATCCATGAGTTCCCCTGTGCGACGTCGAGCTGGGACAGCCTGCACGACCAAGGGCGTCAGTATCTCGATGAGCACTTTGGCGGTATCGTGCGCACCGAGGCGTTCGAGGACTGTCACGATCCGGATGTGTTCTACGCCGCCGTGGAAACGGCTGTCAAACATGGAGCAAACGTCATCTTCTCGACCTCGCACCGCCTGATGGAATACACACTCAGAGCTGCCGTTGAGTATCCCCAGGTTCGGTTCCTTAACTGCTCTATCGGCCTTCCCCACCAAAGCGTCCGTTCGTACTTTGGCAAGATGTACGAGGCCAAGTTCCTCCTGGGCGCCCTTGCCGCCAGCATGGCGGACAACCATCGCATCGGCTACCACGCGTCGGTCTTCGCATCCGGCGCGCTCAGCGAGATCAATGCCTTTGCCATCGGCGCCTCGCTGCTCGACCCCCGCGCGCAAATTATCCTCACCTGGGGCGATGTGCCCGCCGGCGGTCTTGCCGAGGCCATGTGCCGCGAAGGCGTGAGCGTCATGACCGGCGCTGACATGTCAAAGTCGCTCGAAGACCCTACGGCCTACGGACTCCACCGCCTGGTCGATGGCAAGGTTTCCGGCATCGCCATGCCGGTATGGAACTGGGGCCGTTACTACGAGCTCATCGTTCGCAGCCTTCTGCACGGCACGTGGGACGAGACCAGCGATGACAACCAAGTGCGCGCCGTCAACTACTGGTACGGCATGAGCTCCGGCGTTATCGACATCCGTTACGCTCCGGGCCTACCCTACCAGACGCGCAAACTCGTGCAGTTGCTCCGCAACGGCATTGTCGAGGGATCCATCAACCCCTTTGGCGGCGAGCTCCACAGTCAGAACGGCGTGGTACAGATCGAAGGCTTCCCTCCGCTGCCGAGCACGCAGATTGTCGAGATGAATTGGCTGGCGGATAACGTGGTAGGCACCATTCCGCAGCTCGACGATGAGCCGAAAGTCCCTGCCCTATGAAAATCCTTGCCATAGCCGATACCGAAGAACGATGCCTTTGGGAGTGCTTTCGCAAGGAACGCTTTGAGGGAGTCGACCTGATTTTGTCCGCCGGCGATCTGGACCCGGACTATCTTGAGTTTTTGGTTACGGTCATCAACAAACCGCTCATCTACGTGCGCGGCAATCACGATGACCGCTACGCACGTCATGCACCGGGTGGATGTATCTGCGTAGAGGACAGCGTGTACACGTACCGAGGGATTCGCATTGCGGGCCTTGGCGGGTCCATGCGTTATCGCGACGGCGCCAACATGTACACCGAATGCGAGATGTCCAAGCGCATGCGTAAGCTGTCGCGTAAGGTTAGGATGGTCGGCGGGTGCGACATTCTGCTTACCCATGCACCCGCCGCCGGTATGGGTGATCTGGACGATCTGCCGCATCGAGGATTCGAGTGCTTTAACACAGCACTCGAATCCTGGAATCCCGACTACATGGTGCACGGGCATGTGCACCAAAGCTACGGTTGTGATTTTCAGCGCGAGCGTCAGCATGTGTGTGGAACGACGATCATCAACGCCTGCGGCTATACGCAGTTTGAGCTCGACCAGACGCACTACCCCATCCGCGGCTGGCAAGCAGCGTGGCTCAACTCACAAACCATGCGCCGCGAGCTCAAACGCCACGAAGCCATCGAGTCTTCAACAGCCAGAACACCCTGGTAACCACCATAAAGGGGACACTGTCCCCTTTATGGTGCTTTTGACGCGATAGCAAGAAACCCGGTCCTGCACAAGGCGGAACCGGGTTTCTTTAGCAATGCTTGCTGTACTCAGGCAGTAACTAGCAGTTACTCAGCCAGGAAGTCACGCTGGACAGCGGGATCGACCTTGACGCCAGGGCCCATGGTGGAAGACACGGAGATGGACTTAACGTACTTGCCCTTAGCGGAAGAGGGCTTGACGCGCAGGATCTCGGTGTACAGGGCAGCGTAGTTCTCGACGAGCTGCTGCTCAGAGAAGGACTTCTTGCCCAGAGGCACGTGGCAGATGCCGTAGCGGTCGGCGCGATACTCAACGCGGCCGGCCTTGAGCTCGGAGACCATCTTGGCGACGTCCATGGTAACGGTGCCGAGCTTGGGGTTCGGCATGAGGCCACGGGGACCAAGGATCTTACCGATGCGGCCAACCTTGGCCATCATGTTCGGCGTAGCGATAGCGGCGTCGAAGTTGATCTCGCCCTTCTGGATCTGGGCGACGAGCTCGTCGGAACCGATGATGTCGGCGCCGGCAGCCTCGGCCTCGCGAGCCTTCTCGCCCTCGGCGAAGACGGCAACACGAACGGTCTTGCCGGTGCCGTGGGGCAGAGAGATGGAACCACGGATGTTCTGGTCAGCCTTACGAGTATCGATGCCCAGACGGAAGTGGGCCTCGACGGTCTCGTCGAACTTGGCGGTGTCGAGCTCCTTGATGAGCTTGGCAGCCTGAAGGGGGGTGTAGAGCGTGGCGCGGTCGATCTTCTCGGCAGCGGCGTTATAGCTCTTACCATGCTTAGCCATGTGCATTACCTCCTGTGGTTAAACGGGCGTGAGCCCTCCCACATCGTATCGTGTGCCCTATTGCACACATATAACGGGCGCCCCGGTCGGAGCACCCGTCATTACCTAAAGAAATCGCTACTCAGCGATGGTGACGCCCATGGAGCGGGCGGTACCGGCGATGATCTTCTTGGCGGCGTCAATGTCGTTGGCATTGAGGTCCGGCATCTTGATCTCGGCGATCTTGGTGAGCTGCTCCTGGGAGAGCTGACCAACCTTGTCGGCCTGGGGCTTAGCGGAACCAGACTTGAGGTTCAGCTCCTTCTTGATGAGGTGAGCCGCCGGCGGGGTCTTGGTGATGAAGGAGAAGGACTTGTCCTCGTAGACAGAGATCTCAACAGGGATGATGTCCCCCTTCTTGTCCTGCGTCTCGGCGTTAAAGGCCTGGCAGAACTGCATGATATTCACGCCAGCAGCGCCCAGGGCGGGGCCGACGGGAGGAGCGGGGTTAGCGGCACCAGCAGGAATCTGGAGCTTAATGACGTTGGCAACCTTCTTCTCAGCCATGGTCATTCCTTTCGAATCACGAGTGTGAAGTACTTGCTATATCGTAAGCACGCACGTGTTAGAAGCACTCCTGAGATGAGCAGTCACAGAAGAAGCACGCTCGCGCGAACGGACGAAAACTTAAGCGATGACAGCGACCTGGTTAAAGTCGAGCTCAACCGGCGTCTCGCGGCCAAAGATCATCAGCGTGACCTTGAGCTTGCCAGCCTCGGTGTTAACCTCGGAGACCTTGCCATCAAAGTCGGTAAGCGGGCCATCGGTGACGCGGACGGACGTGCCGACCTGAATATCAACCGAGGTGCGCTTGGGCGAATCGCCCTTACCGGGACGACGAGTCATCTTGTTGTACTCGTCGCGGGAAAGCGGAGCGGGCTTGCCGTTTCCGCCCAGGAAACCGGTGACGCCAGGCGTGTTACGAACACACGTCCAAGCATCGTCATCCATCTCCATGCGGACCAGGACATAACCCGGGAAGATCTTGGAATCCTTGGTCTCGCGCTTGCCACCCTCTTTAATCTCGGTGACGCGCTCCATAGGAATCTCGATATCAAAGATACGGTCCTGCATGCCCATAGTCTCGATGCGATGCTCGAGATCGGACTTAACGCGGTTCTCGTATCCAGAATAAGTGTGAACGACGTACCAACGCTTAGACATGGTTTAGCCCCTCAATCCAGAGAACAGAGCAAGAGCCTCGCCAAAGCCAGCATCGAGCAGAGCGATGACGACGCCGACGACGATCAGAGAAGCGCAAACGACGACCGAGTAGTTCACGAGCTCCTTCTTATCGGGCCACGTGACACGCTTCATCTCGGACTTCACCGAGGCGAAATACTTCTTGGTGCGGGCGAAGAAACCAGGCTTCTCGTTCTTCTTGGACTTCGCAGCCTTCTCGTTCTTCTTGGCAACGGCCTTCTTGGCCTCAACCTTGGAGTTGGCGGCAGCGTTGTTGGCAGGCGCCTGCTGCTGAGCCTTCTTCTTGTTCTTCTTGTTGGCCATTTGGGTTACCTCCGCGCAATGCGCTTATACATGAGTAAACCGTAAGCCCCCAATTGGGAGCTTACGGAATAATGACTGGCACGCCAGGAAGGACTCGAACCCTCAACACTCGGTTTTGGAGACCGATGCTCTACCAATTGAACTACTGGCGTATGTGACTAGAGACTAGCGAGTCTCTTTGTGCAGCGTGTGGTGACGGCACCAGGGGCAATACTTCTTGATCTCCATACGATCAGGCATGGTCGACTTGTTCTTGGTGGTCGTATAGTTGCGGCGCTTGCACTCAGTGCACGCAAGAGTAACTAGAGTACGCATGTATCCTGAACCTTTCATTTCCGCCCCGTACGGGCACGAGTTGATACTTTATCAGCTCTACGTAAGTGCTGTCAACGAAAACCTTGAATCAATTGGTTCTCGGTGAACCCATTCATATTTGGAACACATCAATGGAGCCAACGAGATCTAATCGACGGTGCACCCAGGACCATTATCGATCCTCTCGACACCAGCAACGGCTCAATATCCATTGCAGAAAAGAACCCGGCACCCATATAAGTGCCGGGTTCTCTAAGTCAGCTATATCAAAGAGCTAATTTACTCAATGATCGTGGAGACGATGCCCGAACCGACGGTGTGGCCGCCCTCGCGGATAGCGAAGCGCAGGCCCTCCTCCATGGCGATCGGGTGGATGAGGTCGCCCTCGATGGTGATGTGGTCACCAGGCATAGCCATCTCGGTGCCCTCGGGGAGCTTGACCGTACCGGTAACGTCGGTGGTACGGAAGTAGAACTGAGGACGATAACCATCGAAGAACGGGGTGTGACGGCCGCCCTCCTCCTTGGTCAGAACGTAGATCTCGCCGGTGAACTTGGTGTGCGGGGTAACCGAACCGGGCTTGCAGAGAACCTGACCGCGCTCGATGTCCTCGCGCTTGATGCCGCGGAGCAGCAGACCGACGTTGTCGCCAGCCTCGCAGAAGTCCATGGACTTACGGAACATCTCGATACCGGTAACGACGGTGTTCTGGGTATCCTTGATGCCGACGATCTCGACGGGCTCGTTGAGCTTGAGCTCACCGCGCTCGACACGGCCGGTAGCAACGGTACCACGGCCGGAGATGGTCATAACGTCCTCAACGGCCATCAGGAAGGGGAGGTCGTTGTTACGAGCAGGCGTCGGGATGTACTCGTCGACAGCCTTCATGAGCTCGCGGATGGCGTCCATCCACTTGGCGTCGCCCTCGAGAGCGCCCAGAGCGGAACCACGGATGACGGGGATGTCGTCGCCGGGGAAATCGTACTCGGAGAGGAGCTCACGGGTCTCCATCTCGACGAGGTCGATGAGCTCGTCATCGTCGACCATGTCGCACTTGTTCAGGAAGACGACGATGTAGGGAACGCCGACCTGACGGGCGAGCAGGATGTGCTCGCGGGTCTGAGCCATGGGGCCGTCGGTAGCGGCGATGACCAGGATAGCGCCGTCCATCTGAGCAGCACCGGAGATCATGTTCTTGACGTAGTCAGCGTGGCCCGGGCAGTCAACGTGAGCGTAGTGACGGGCAGCAGTCTCGTACTCGACGTGGGAGACGGAGATCGTAATGCCGCGCTCGCGCTCCTCGGGAGCCTTGTCGATGTTCTCGAACGCAGTGAAGTCAGCCTTGCAGCCCTCGGTCTCGGAGAGAACCTTGGTGATGGCAGCGGTCAGCGTGGTCTTGCCGTGGTCGACGTGACCAATGGTGCCGATGTTAACATGCGGCTTAGTGCGCTCAAACTTCTCTTTGGCCATAAAGCCCTCCTCTTAACAGGTCGTCCCCGGACGGGACTTTGCCTTTATACCATAGTGGCCTCTCAACATACTATTGAGAAGCCACCGTGTTACCTATGGTAGCGGTGACTGGATTCGAACCAGTGACGCCACGGGTATGAACCGTGTGCTCTAACCAACTGAGCTACACCGCCGGATGGAGCCTGCAACCAGACTTGAACTGGTGACCTCTTCGTTACCAACGAAGTGCTCTACCGACTGAGCTATACAGGCACTTGACGGGTGGGAGCTATAGGATTCGAACCTATGTAGGCAGAGCCAACGGGTTTACAGCCCGTCCCCATTAACCACTCGGGCAAACTCCCAATCGTTCAAGTATCCGCAGGTCCTTTGGTCTTTTGGACCGCCGCCCCCGCGAACGAAGAAGATAATACGATGCCACCTTGGGAGCTGTCAACGAAAACCTCTAGATACACGGCTCCGGGCGTATCTATATAGCTTTGACCTGCCGTTTTGCTGAGTTTGGATGTGAAGGACGGTGGATTTTGCTGCACTGGTGACATTTCCCAAGGGAACACTTTGGCATAGTGGAGTAAGCCTGCGGAT
Source organism: uncultured Collinsella sp. (assembly GCA_900540935.1). Classification (GTDB taxonomy): domain Bacteria; phylum Actinomycetota; class Coriobacteriia; order Coriobacteriales; family Coriobacteriaceae; genus Collinsella. Next base: position 90,467 of record UQHW01000001.1, read on the forward strand.
TCTTACTTCGATAACGACTCATTTGCACCTATATATAGGTCGAGATCGGGCCTCCGCGGCAAATTCGAGCGTGGATTTTCTCCCGTTTGAAATCGAGCGTGGATAATCTCCCACTTTTGGCATGGCCCCAAGGCCAAAGTGGCAGATTATCCACGCTCATTCTCCAGGCGGGAGCTTTTCCACTCTCGTGTGTCCGAATATCCACGCTCGATGACGATGACCAACCTCGTCCCAGCTTCAGTCTCGATCTGTAACAGTAAGAGGGTTATTCCTCCCCTATCTGTTACAGATTGAGATATTACGCAGAGACCCCAGCTCACGTCTCATTCTGTAACAGTAAGAACGGTTTTTCGCCCCTTCGTGTTACAGATCGAGACAAACCTGAAGCTAGGTTGCGCCAAACCCGCTGACTTATCGACAAAAAAGAAACGGGCCCTGTCCCACAAGGGGACAGAGCCCAAAACTCTCATGGAGCCAGTGACAGGAATCGAACCTGCAACCCACTGATTACAAATCAGTTGCGCTACCGTTGCGCCACACTGGCACACTTGGCGCTTTCGCGCGAAGCCAGTTAAGAATAAAGGAATTGCGGACGGGGTGCAACAGACCCTTTGACCGACCACATCTCAAAACCCTTCGTCAGAACGAATAGTTTTATCCGTTCGCCAAAACCAAAAACTATTCGTTTTGACGATGCCAAGCCGCAACCCATTGATTACAAACTAGTTGGTTGGTCAATCGAGAAAGCAGCTCCCCATAGAAGGTTTCCTACCGTCCGCGCAGGGCCTTGAGCTTGGCCAAGGCCTCGGGGCTCAAGCGGCTGCCCAGGGTCATCTTGATCTGCGGGGCCTCCTCGGCCTCGTGAACGTCGTTATCGATCTGTTTGATCTCGTCCACCAGCATACGGCTCGAGATGCGCGTAACGCCCTTCCCCATGACAACGGCCTGGATCGTGCCGTCACTCGATACCACGGAGCACGCGCGGCCTTCCTCGCGTGCCTCGATGCAGAGCTTCTGCACCACGGTATCGGCAGAGACGCCCGTCGGCGAAAACTCGATGCGCACACCGCGGGCCGGCAGGTTGGGGCGCTCGCTGGAGATATTGCCCGCGCCGTCAAATACGATCACAGCCTCGTAGCGGCCCTGGGCAAACGCAGCTACGTCATTAATGAGCGCCGTGCGCGCCATATCGTGAACGTCGCTGGAATACGGATCGTCAGAATGGTCGTACACGAGCTTTTCGTAGCGCGGCGTACAGTGGATCACGTTGTAGCCGTCGACCACCAGCAGCTCGGGCTTGTTGGAGTGCACCGTCGAGACCGGATCGGCGATGGCCTGCGCAAACGCATTGCCGCCCACGCCATAGGTCGCGGCCGAAACAATCGGCTTGGCCGAGCCCTCGCCAAAGCGCTTGGCCTTGGACTTGGCGCGGTTCTTTTTGGACATGCGCTACTCCTCCCCCATGAGCTCGCCGGCGTTGCGGCGCAGCCACTCAAAGCACAGCGCCGTGGTCGCCTGGGCAACATTGAGGCTCTCGGTCATGCCGCGCTGGGGAAGCTTGGTCAAAAAGTCGCATTTCTCGAGCACCAGGCGCGAGATGCCGTCGCCCTCGGAGCCCATAACGAGCGCCACGCGGCCCTCGAAGGGAGCATCCCAGCAACTGCCTTCGGCGTGCTCGGAGGCACCGCCCACCCAAAAGCCAGCGGCCTTAAGATCGTCGAGCGCACGGGCGATGTTGGGCACCTGCGCGATAGGCAGATGCATGACGGCGCCGGCTGAAGTCTTGTAGCTGCCCACGGTCACGCCGGCGGCGCGCTTGTTGGCAATGATGACGCCCGCGGCGCCCACGACCTCGGCGGAACGCACAATGGCGCCAAAGTTACCGTCGTCGGTCACATGGTCGAGCACGATGACGAGCGCCGGACCGTCGCCCGCGCGGTCGAGAATATCGGCGACATCGGCATAGGGGAAGTTGCCAACCTCGAGCGCAATGCCCTGGTGAGCGCCATGGCTCGACAGCGCATCGAGCTGCGCGCGTGGAACGAACTTAATGCGGACGCCCGCGGCGTTGAGGTCATCGACCAGGCGCGACAAGGCGGCATCGCGCTCCCCGCCCTCGGCAATGAGCGCGCACTTGATGGGAAAACCAGTGCGTAGCGCCTCGGCGGCAGCACGACGACCTTCGATAAACTCGCCCTTGGGAGCCTGGACAGCGTCGCGGTTGCGATCGCGCTGCGGACGTGCGGCCTGGGTGCGATCGCGCTGCGGACGTGCAGCCTGAGCTTGGGAGCGCTCGCGCTGGCCCTTGGGAGCGGCAGTGCGGTCGTTGCGGCGACCCGGACGCGAGCCAGAAGCAGCCTGTTTGCCGCCACGAGGCGCACGCTTGCGATTGTCGGCCATAAAGCGGCCTCCTTAAAACATTTTTCAAACAAGACAAAAGAAGCGACCGCTTAAGACGAATAGCCCAAGCGGTCGGTACGGGTTTTCCAAGTGCCCGAGATTGCCGTGAAAGAGGAGCGACGCGTACTTGAGTACGCGAGCGACGGTTTGAACGGCAAGGTCGGGTGCTTGGGAAACCCGCGGGGATTAGAGAGACTTAATACGGGTGCCGGCGGCAGTATCCTCAATGGTGAGGCCCAGGTCCTTGAGCTGATCGCGGATGGCGTCTGCCAGGTCCCAGTTCTTGGCGGCACGGGCCTCGGCGCGGGCCTCGAGAATCTTGGCAGCGGCCTCGTCCACGTCGTCGCCCGTGTAGGCAACCAAACCGGCGGCAACGCCCAGCAGGCCCAGCGGCAGCTCCACCTTGGGCTCGGGAAGCTCGACGCCAAACGTATCGAGCAACTCGACCAGCGTATCGGCGGCAGCCAGGGCTGCGGCCTTGTCGGCAGCATCGCCCGCCTGCTCCAGGTACTGGTTGCACTCGGTGACAAAGCCAAAGACAGCACCCATGGCACCGGCGGTGTTAAAGTCGTCGTCCATGCACTCCTTAAAGGTGGCGCGGGTCTCGGCGGCCTTGGCGGCAAACGCCTCGGCGGCAGCCGCATCGGCATCGGCCGTCGCGTGGTTCGCAGCCCAGCGCAGGTTCTCGACCGTACCGGCGATACGCGTGAGCGAGTTCTCGGCACCCTCCAGGCGCTCCCAAGAAAAGTCGAGCGGCGAGCGATAGCTCGTCTGCAGCATCAGAAGGCGCAGAGCGGCAGCGGAGTGCTGCTCGAGGACCTCGGCCAGCGTAAAGAAGTTGCCGAGCGACTTGGACATCTTCTCGCCGTCAACCAGCAGCATGCCCGTGTGCATCCAGGTGTTGGAGAAACCCTGGTGCCAGGCGCAGGTGGCCTGGGCGCACTCGTTCTCATGATGCGGGAAGGCAAGGTCGGAGCCGCCGCCGTGGATGTCGATCGGAGTGCCCAGGTAGCGATGCACCATGGCGGCGCACTCGGTGTGCCAACCAGGACGGCCCTCGCCCCAGGGGCTCGGCCAGCTGGGCTCGCCGGGCTTGGCGGCCTTCCACAGGGCAAAGTCGAGCGGGTCGTTCTTGTCCTCGTTCTCCTCGATGCGCGCACCCACCATGAGGTCATCGATGTTGCGGCCCGAGACTTGGCCGTAGTTGGGATCGCTGCGCACGGCAAAGTACACATCGCCGTTATCGGCTGCGTAAGCGTGGCCCTGCTCGATAAGCGTCTTGATCATGGCGATCATGGGGCCGATCTCCTTGGTGGCGCGGGGGCGCACATCGGGATCGAGCACGTTGGCGGCGCGCATGACGCCGATGAACTTGTCCGAGAACTCCGTCGCGACCTCGGCGGCAGTGCGGCCCTGCTCGTTGGCGCGCTTGATGATCTTGTCATCGACATCGGTGAGGTTCTGGGCGAACGTGACCTCGTAGCCGCTCGCGATGAGCCAGCGACGAATCACGTCAAAGCTGATGAACGTGCGGGCATTGCCGATGTGGATGTTGTCGTAGACCGTGGGGCCGCACACGTACATGCGGACCTTGCCGGACTCGATGGGCTGGAACTCTTCCTTTTTATGGGTAGCGCTGTTGTAGATACGCATTCGTTACTCCTTAACGGTTTTCTGTAGCAGGCAGACGGCCCAGGCGCCGATTCCCTCGCCCTGGCCTTCCCAACCGAGCTTTTCGGTCGTAGTGGCGGCGACGCCCACGTTTTCGACGTCAACGCCCAGGGCATGGGCAAGGTTGGCACGCATGGCATCGCGGTGCGGGGTGATCTTAGGCTGCTGGCAGGCAATGGTGCAATCGGCATCGACAAACTCGAAGCCCAGCTCGCGCGCGTAGTCCATCACGCGAGCGAGCAGCACCATCGAATCGGCACCCTCATAGGCGGGGTCGGTATCGGGGAATAGCTTGCCAATGTCTCCCCCACGGCAGGCGCCCAGAATGGCGTCGGCCAAGGCGTGCGCGAGCACATCGGCATCCGAGTGGCCCAGCAGGCCGCGCTCGTAGGGAATGTCGACACCGCCGATGATACATCGACGCCCCTCCACCAGACGGTGAACGTCGTAGCCATGGCCAATGCGCAGGTTACTGAACATGGGGAAGGTCCTCTCCCTCGGCCATACGGCCAAGCAGAATCGCGGTTACGGGACGCAAGTCCTCGGGCACCGTCACCTTAAGGTTATCGCGCGGGCTCTGGACGCAGCGGACGCGCCCACCCATGCGCTCGACCAGCGACGAATCATCGGTGCCGATAAAGCCCTCGGCAATGGCTGCAGCGTGGGCGCGCTTCATAGCATCGACGCTAAAGATCTGCGGCGTCTGCGCAGCCCAATAAAGCTCACGCGGCGGCGTCTCGACGATGTTATCGCCGTCGACGATCTTGAGTGTGTCGATCGCGGGCTGACCGCACACGACACCGTCGAGGGCGCGGTCGCCCACAAGCACGTCGATCGCGTGGTCGATGGCCTCGGTCGTAATGAGCGGACGAGCACCATCGTGAATGGCGACGTATTCAAAGCCCGCCGGAACCGCATGCACGCCGGCACGGGTGGAATCCTGGCGGGTATCGCCGGCATCGGCAAAGCTGATGGGCGTGTCATAGTCAAACGGGTCGATGGCCAGGCGGCGCATCTCGGCACGACGCTCGGCAGGGCAAACCACGACGATGTGGCCGACCTTATCGCTCCGATCGAACGCGCGGATGGACCAGCTCATAAGCGGACGGCCCGCCACGTTAACGAGTTGCTTGCCACCGGGGTTACCAAAGCGCTGGCCGCTGCCACCGGCAACGACCACGGCGCATACGGGCGCCATTATGCGTTCCCCTGTTTGGTGCCCTTCATGCGGTACAGCGAGTCCGCAAGAATGGCAGGGTTGTTAACGCCAAAGTCGCCCAGGCGCTCCGGATCCTCGCTGATGTCATCCATGAGCTCCTGCAGCGAGCCGTACTCGTCGACGATCTTCTCGGCCACGCCGTCGCGCACGACGGACACGCGCGAAAGCGTGCGCAGGCCCAGCGGCGTCATGACGGAGTCCTCGTCCAGGTCGTCATAGCCCAGAACCGCCGCCACATGCTGCGGGTCGGACAGGTCCTTAGGCGTCATGCGGCTCAGCTCGGCGCGAATCTTCTCGGCGTTTGCCTCGGAGGAATCGCTTGCGTAGTCGCGGATCATCAAGTCGTATTCGGTATCCATGCTGGAGCCCGCGAGCTGCTCGAGCTGCATCTGCACGAGCTTGCCCTGGTTACCCAGCTTGACGATGCAATCCTTAAGCTCGGTCTTTGCCTGTTGCATGATCTCGAAACTCGAGAAGATGCCGGTGATGTCGGCGAGCGTGACGTAGTCGTCGAGCTCAAGGGCCGTCAGGCGCAGCAAGGAGCGATCGAGCGACTGACGGGTAGTCTGGAGCGTGGCGACGAGCTGGTTGACCGAGCTCATGATGGTGGTGACGGGCTGGATCTCGTAGCTCTTGCCGTGAACGTACACGTTGACGACGGCACGACGAGCCGAAACCGAGATCACGATGGCGTCAGTGAGCACCGACATGCGAGCGGCAGTACGGTGACGCATGCCCGTCTCACTCGTGGCGAGCGAGGGATCGGGATTGAGGTGGAAGTTGGCACGCAGGATCTGGGTGAGGTCGCCATCGATAACGATGGCACCGTCCATCTTGGAGAGCTCGAACAGGCGGTTCGAGGTAAACGAAATGTTGAGCGGGAAGCCGTCGTTACCGGCGGCGAGCACGTTTTCGGTGTCGCCGACGCAGATAAGGGCGCCCAGGTGACCGGCAATGATCATGTCGAGGGCGGTGCGGATCGGCTGACCGGGGGCAGTCAGGCGGATGGCCTGTTCCATACGCTTTTGCAGCTCGTTCTTATCCAAGGCATCGCTCCCATCGTATACGCTCCATAAACGTCAATAAGTTTCTCACGGTTTGCCCCTGTGACGCCCGCAAAATCCGATGCTTACAGAATGAGCGAACACAGCTGAGAGCCCCAATCCAAATGAGCTGCTTATGTGGTAGCATCGGGATTCGCATAAATGAGGGAGTAGTCGCGTGATCGGGTTCGCCTCCGGTGGCGCGGCAAGTCAACACACTGGCCGATGCGGCCTGGCTTGCCTTAATGAACGAGACTCGTGGCTGTGCGCGCAACGCGTACGCCACGAGTCTTTTTTGTTACTCCCCCAAGAGGTACACGCGGGCCCGCCCGCAGAGAGGGAGCCAGACTATGGGACTCGCAGAGCTCGTGTTGCTCGCCGTTGGCCTTTCGATGGACGCCTTTGCCGTATCCATCTGCAAGGGCCTTGGCATGAAGAAGATCAACCTTAAGGTCGCCGTAGTGCTCGGCCTGTTCTTTGGCGGCTTCCAGGCAGGCATGCCCGTGATCGGATGGGCGCTTGGCAGTCAATTCATGAGCATCATCGGCCCCATCGACCACTGGATCGCCTTTATCCTTTTGGCCTTCATCGGCAGCAAAATGCTGTGGGAAGCCTTTACCGAAGACGAGGATGAAGACGACGGCAAGGATGCCGAGAAGATTGAACTGGGCGAGTACCTGATCCTCGCCATCGCCACCTCAATCGACGCCCTGGCCGTGGGCATCTCGTTTGCCGCGCTCTCGGTTGACATCGTGCCCGCTGTATCGCTTATCGGCGTCACAACGTTTATCTTCTCCGTCGCCGGCGTAGCGATCGGCCACACCTTTGGCGCGCGCTACGAAAAACCCGCCACCATCGTGGGTGGCGTCGTGCTCATCCTTATCGGCCTCAAGATCCTGCTGGAACACTTGGGTTTTTTGGTGCTGTAAAACACCCTTCAAAACTAAACGTCCGTATGAGGTCTCATGCAGAGTTTTGCATGGGCCTTTTCATGCAGACTTTTGCATGTCATACTAGGATGCAAAAGTCTGCATGTTGGAGATCGCCATGGATACCCTTCCCATCACCACGCCGCGCCAAGCTGGCATCTATGTGCGTCAGGCACGCGAGTCGCAGGGAATCACCCGTGCGACCCTCGCTAAAAAAGCCGGTGTTTCGGAGCGTCTGCTCGCATCGCTCGAGCTAGGAGACGCCACCGGCATTCGACTCGACAAGCTGCTGACGATTTTCAATGCTCTTGGACTGGCACTCGCCGCTCAAGGGGATATCGGCGAAGCGAAAAACGAGCGACCAGTCGACGCCCCGCATGCCAATCCGCTGCCTCGCAGCATCCCCAGGCGCCATCACACTCAACGTCCTCATCATCGCAACCGTCGTAGTACCCCCATTCCGGCTCTTGCAGATGCCCCCTTTACATCCGCACTCTACGACGAGGTCTTCGCCGATTTCGCCATGTCCAATCTCGGAGTCTCGATTGCCGCAAACGTATCTAACCAAACCAAGCCCGAAGGGAAATAGCCAATGGCCAGAACATCACTTCGGACCATTATTTGCGACGTACCTGCGGGAACGCTCACGCAAGATGAGAACGGTCTTATCAGCTTTACCTACGATCATGACTATGACGGGCCAGCCCTATCGACCAACGTACCCGTATCGAATCGCACATACGGACAACAGGTCATGAATCCGTACCTGTTTGGCCTTCTACCCGACAGCGAGGACCAGCGAAAAGCGATTGCCGCCGAATTCGACGTTAGGCCCAACAATCCCGTTGCGTTGCTCAGCCATATCGGACTCGACTGTCCGGGCGGAGTGCAGTTTTGTGCCGAAGAAGATGCCGATGCCGTCCTGCATCGCGCTGGCGAATACCGCCCTATAGACGACCACGAAATTGCTCTCCGTCTCAAGTCGATCAGAGATGACCGCGATGCATCGTGGATGGGTCTAGATGAAAGTTGGTCGCTTGGAGGCAACCAGGGCAAATTCGCGCTCGCGTTCACAAACGGCCGCTGGTGCGAATGCATGGGCTCCTCGCCCACGACGCATATTTTCAAAAATGGCGTTATCGGATTTAAACTCGAGGCTCTCAATGAGTTTGTCTGCATGAAAAGCGCCCAGCGCGCCGGTATCGCAACGGCAAACGTCGAATATCGTATGTTTGAGGACGAACCTGCCCTCATTGTTGAGCGCTATGACCGCGTGAAAGTCGAAGACGGAACGATCAGGCGCCTACATCAAGAAGACCTCTGTCAGGCACTTGGGGTGATGCCCTCCCAAAAGTACACGGCAGACGGCGGCCCGACCACCCGCGACATTCAAGAGCTCCTCGTAAATACGAGCCACCATCAACTTAACCTATATCTGTTTACGCAGATACTGTTCTTCAACGCCATTATCGGCGCACCGGATGCGCATGCGAAAAACTATTCCCTGCTCCTTGGAAACGACGGCGCAGCCATGATGGCTCGAATGTACGATGTCGCTTCGGGCTTGGCGTACGAGCGCATGCGCCGCCGGGCGCGCCTTGCCATGAGCGTTGGCGGCGAAAATCGTGTGGGGCGCATCGGTCCAGGCGCCATCCGCCGATACCACGGTATGGGCGACCCCGCGCTGGAGGCGGCGCTCACCGATGCCGGGCTATCCGAGAAGTTTTGCTTTGCGACCATGATGGACCTCGCCTACGAGGTGCCCATTTGCATGGAAGAGGTCATGGACGAATACGCCGACCTGCCCGGCATGGCGGACCTGCGCGAGCACATGCTCGGCCCCGTCCGCGAAAACTGCCAGCGCACCCTCGACCTCATCAAGGCGGATATAGGCTAGGTGTCCGTAATTTGCCATTTCCCAAAAGAAGAGAGGGGGCACCTGTCGCAAAAGACCGGGTGTCCCCTCTCGTAATGTCATTTGCAATCCGCTAGCACGTGACTCGGACTGCTGCTAGCGCAATCTTTACGCAGCGAGGCGCTTGAGAACGTCGATGAGCAGCTCATAGAAGCGCTCGGCAGAAGCGAGCTCCATGCTCTCGTCCGGGGTGTGGACATCGGAGAGCGTCGGGCCCACGGCGATGGCGTCCAGGCCGTGCAGGGCCTCGGCAAACAGGCCGCACTCAAGGCCGGCGTGAATGGACTCGATGCGCAGCTCGGAGCCAAAGAGCTCGCGATAGCTCTCGACAAAGATGTCGCGGACCGGCGAATGCTCGGCATAGCTCCAGCCGGGATACTCGAACTCAAACTTGGCGTCGAAGCCCAAGACATCGGCCAGCGTCTGCAGGCGGTCCTTGAACTCGTTCTGCAGCGAAGTGATCGAGGAGCGCGGGGACAGCATGATCTTGACCTGGTCGTCAGAGGTGGCAACCACACCGATGTTGGAGGAAACCTCGACGGAGCCGTCGGTGGCGACGTTGCGGCGAATCACGCCGTTAGGGGCAAGACGCAGGGCACGGATGAGGGCAAGCGCGGACTTCTGGTCCATGGCCTCGACCTCGGCGTCGTCGGCAATCTCGACGGTGCAGGTAAAGCCGGGGTCGAAGACCTCGAGCTCGGCAGTGACGTCGGCGATGATGCCCTTTGCGATCTCGGCCGCTGCCTCGGCGGCAGCGTGGTCGGCGTAAACCAGCTCGGCCTTGCACTCACGGTTGATGGCGTTGTCCTTAGTGCCGCCGTTAAAGCTGACGACGGCGGGCTCGCCGGCTACCATCAAGCGGTCGATGATGCGGGCCATGATGAGGTTGCCGTTGCCGCGCTCCAGGTTGATGTCGGAGCCGGAGTGACCGCCCAGCAGGCCGGAGATGTCGAGCGTAAGGGTGCTGCCGGTCTTGTGCTCGCGCACGATCGGGCAGGTGTAGGTAACGACGACGCCGCCGGCGCAGCTGACGGTGGCCACGCCCTCCTCCTCGGAATCGAGGTTGATCATGGTGCGGGCGCTGATCTGGGACTTGTCGAGCGTCTCAGCGCCAACCAGACCAGTCTCCTCGTCGGTGGTGAACACGCACTCGAGGGCCGGATGAGCAATCGAATCGTCGTTGAGCACGGTAAGCATCAGAGCGACAGCAATGCCGTTGTCGGCGCCCAGGGTAGTGCCGTTAGCGGTGAGGACGCCGTCCTTGACGACCAGGTCGATACCATCGGTCGTAAAGTCGTGCTCAACAGAGCCCAACTTGTCGCACACCATATCGATGTGGCCCTGCAGCATCACGGTCGGGGCATTCTCGGCACCGGCAGATGCGGGCTTGCGAATGATGACGTTGTAGACCTCGTCCTGATACACGTCGAGGCCGCGCTCCTTGGCAAACGCAACCAGGAAATCGCTGATGCCCTTCTCGTTGCCAGACCCACGGGGGATCGCGCTGACCTCCTCAAAGAAATGGAACAGCTGGGCGGGCTCGTAGCCGGTAATCTTGTAGTCCATGGTGCCTCCTTGGCGCAACTGGTTAGACAATAAGACATGCGACTTGTATATTCCCAGACTTTACGTGCATAAACCAGTCGAAAACGCCGAGCGCCCTCGCATCATCGGCTAACGGTGGACCGTATAGCGTAACGGTCACAACTTCCGCAGCTCTACAAATCGAGGCGCCCTTTCCGGAGCACCTCGATTGCGCGTATCAAATTGTCGCCACGCCCTACAGCGCGCCGGAACCGGCTTGCATCATGCCGCCGGGGCCCGAGGTCACGCCGCCGCTCACGGGCGCGGCGTTGCCGGTGTGCGGTACCGCCGGGGCGGTATCGCCACCAAGCGTGCCCGCCGGACGCGGTGCCGGGATCTCGCCCGTGCCGCGGCTAAAGACAAACTTGCCATCGGCCACGTCGCACAGGACGGTATCGCCCTCGCCCCACTCGCCAGCCAGCAGTTCCTCGGACAGCGGATCCTCGATGAGCTTTTGGATGGCACGACGCAGCGGACGCGCGCCGTTGGTGAGGTCGGTACCCTCCGCCACAATCTTGTCGTAGGCCGCATCGGTAAGCTTGATGTTCATGCCGTTTGCGATCAGGCGCTGGCGCAGATCGTCCACCAGCAGGTGCGCAATCTTGGTCAGGTTCTCGCCCGAGAGCTTCTGGAACACCACGATGTCGTCGATACGGTTGAGCAGCTCGGGGCGGAACAGGCGCTTGAGCTCGCCCATCGCGCGGCCGCGGATCTCACTCGAGGTGAGGCCCTGCTCGCCGGTGGTGCCAAAGCCAACGCTCGCATCCTGCGCGATCTCGCGGGCGCCCACGTTTGACGTCATGATGATCACCGTATTGCGGAAGTCGACCGTCTTGCCCTGGCTATCGGTCAGACGGCCCTCCTCCAACACCTGCAGCAGGATATTGAAGATGTCGGGGTGCGCCTTCTCGATCTCGTCGAACAGCACGACCGAGTACGGGTGACGGCGAACAGCCTTGGTGAGCTGGCCGCCCTCGTCGTGGCCCACATAGCCCGGGGGGCTACCGATGAGCTTGGAGACCTCGAACTCACTGCCAAACTCCGACATATCGAAGCTGATGAGCGCGTCCTTGCTGCCAAAGAGATACTCGGCGAGCGTCTTGGCGAGCTCGGTCTTGCCTGTGCCGGTGGGACCAAGGAAGATAAAGCTGCCACCGGGACGACGCGGGTCCTTGAGCGGCGAGCGGCTGCGGCGCACGGCCTTGGCGACGGCCTCGACGGCCTCGTCCTGGCCGATAATGCGGGTCTTGAGCACGCTTTCGGTCTGCAGCAGGCGACGGCTCTCGCTCTCGGTGAGCGAGGAAACCGGCACGCCAGAGGTCACGGACACGATGTCGGCAATCTGACTCACGTCGATGGTGAGCGGGCTGGCGTCGAGCTCGGCGGTCCAGGCGGCCTTGGCCTCGGCGAGCTCAATCTCGGCGGCCTTCTGCTGCTCGGTGATCTCGGCGGCCTTGTTCATGTCGTCGCTCTCGGTGGCCTCCTGCGCGGCGGCCTTGAGCTCCTCTATGCGATGCTCGGCCTCGCGCACCGGCTCGGGCGCACGATTCGCGGCGATGCGAGCGCGGGCACCGGCCTCGTCGATGAGGTCGATGGCCTTATCGGGCAGGAAGCGATCCTGGATGTAGCGGTTGGAAAGGTTCGCGGCAGCCTCGATAGCGCCCTGCGTGTAGCGCACATGGTGGTGCTCCTCGTAGCGCGGCTTGAGCGCGGTCAGGATCTTGACCGTGTCCTCGACGCTCGGCTCCTCGACATCGATGGTCTGGAAGCGACGCTCGAAGGCTGGGTCCTTGGTGAGGTACTTGCGGAATTCCTCGGCCGTGGTGGCACCGATGATCTGGAAAGCACCGCGCGCGAGCACGGGCTTGAGCATAGAGCTCGCGTCGATAGAACCCTCGGCAGAACCGGCACCGATGATGGTGTGCATCTCGTCAATAAACAGGATGACGTCGTCAGCTTCGGTAGCCTCCTGGATCACGTTCTTGAGGCGCTCCTCGAACTCACCGCGATACTTGGCGCCCGCAACGAGGCCCGGCAGGTCGAGCGTCCAGATATTCTGGTTCATGAGGTTCTCGGGCACGTTGCCGGCTGCAATCTGCTGAGCCAGGCCCTCGACGATGGCCGTCTTGCCCACGCCGGGGTCACCCAGGATAAGCGGGTTGTTCTTGGTGCGGCGCGAAAGGATCTCCATCATGCGCTGGACTTCCTTTTCGCGGCCAATCACGGGATCGAGCTCGCCGTCGCGCGCCTTTTGAGTGAGGTTGGTGGCGAACTGCTTGAGCGTATCGGTGCCGCTCCCCTTTTGCTGAGAGGCATCCGAGCCGCTAAAGAACGGCAGGCCCGCACCGGGACGCCCGGCACCGGCACCGGCGAGCGGACGCTTCTTGTCCTGGTCCTTGGCGGTGAGTTTCTCGATAGCCTTTTTGATGGAGGCGGACGACACGCCCAGGCGCATGAGGATGTCCATGGCCATGCCGTTGCCCTCTTCGACGATGCCGATCAGCAAGTGCTCGGTCGAAACGTAGGTCTGGTTGTTCTCGCGTGCCACGCGGAAGGAGCGCTCCATCACGCTGATGACGAGCGGCGTAAAGGCGAGCTTGGCAGCCTCGGTCTCCTCGCTGGGCTCGGGAACCGTGGTCTGGACCTCTTTGAGGGTATCCATGATGTCATCGTAGGAGATATCGAGCGAGCGCAGCGCCTCGGCAGCGATGCCCTCGTCCTCCTTGGCAAGTGCGAGCAGCAGGTGCTCGGTACCCACCTTATTTGAGTGAAGATCGAGCGCTTCTTGCTTGGCCATGGACATGACCTTGCGCGCGCGATCGGTAAAACGGTCTAACATGCTAGTTCCTCTTAGACGAGCTAGTTTTTTCAAACGCAAAGCGCCACTCGTGGCGGCGCTTTGGTCTCTTTACCCATATGGAGTATATGTTAACCGCTGGGGCCTTTTCCGCATGCAGCCATACGACAACGTCTACAAAAAAGGAATCGCCGGGTGCGGCGGGCGCTCTAGGTTAGAGGCTGTTGCCTAGCAGGCAGGCTCGGCGTCCATGCTCTCGGCAACGTCATTGACGGCATCGGCAACGGAAGCGCCAGGCATGCGCACGAGCTCCATATGCCGCTCTTCAAAGACGGTTCCCATGGGGAAGGCGCGGCGGAAGACAAAGCGAGCAACCGGACCAGCCACTAGCAGGTTCCAAGGCAGGGCCATGATAAAGTTGCGCGGAATGTTGACGAGCCACATCATCGGCAGCGCCTGCAAATTGGCAAGCGGGCCGCCGGGCATATGGAACAGGCCTTCGCACGCGCCGTAGAGCGACATGATGATAACCATGGGAACAACCATGCAGGAGCTGACGGCGAGCGTCATGGCAAGCGGCGAGCTCTTGCCCGGCGTGACCAGGAATTTAAAGGCGAAGCCCTTAGCAAGGGGGCTGGCAACAAACCAGTCGCAGCACATGGCAAAAACGTAGGCAACGGGGAAGCCGAGCCACGCGGCGGCAACAACCTCGCCGTTGATGGCCCCATGCTGCAGGGCAACGTTGTAGATGCTCATCCAGAGCACCATGCAAAAGCACATGATAAAGGTGAACAGCAGGCTCTCTCGTTTGTTGATAGGCATAAAGGGCATGGTCCTTTCTGTGTTACGCCGCGGCACCACGCAACAAAAACGGGCGGGCGAGATGGAGCTGTTGGGACTTCATCTCGCCCGCCCGCGATACGTGCGTCTGCGACTACTTATGTGGTGGAACTACCCTAACACGAACGGCGCGCGCTTCGTAAGCGTTGAGTTTATGAAGATGCAGGGCACCAATAATCCCCCGACCCCATAAGTTGCGGTGGAATACGGACTGTTTTGACCCTTTAAGCAGCAATTCAGTCTCTATTTCACCGCAACTCATTTGGTGCAAAGTGACCTGTCCTCCTTGCACCAATTAGCTGGTGTGGCGCCAGCGAGGGTCGGTGAGTGTACGTGCCACACCCAGACCAACGGGCAAAAACGCCACGATGAGCACTGCACGCACAAACCAACCGAGCATATTGACCGTATCGAAGGTGCACATGTAGTACATCGAGCGATACAGATACAGGCCCGGCACCATAATGACAATTGATGGCACCGTGAGGGCGATACGTGGGTAGGTGAGCTTGACTTCGGCCAAGCTTGCCAGCAGCCCCGATACCAGCGCGCCGATAAACGCTGCCGCCTCGGGAGGCATTCCCGCGCTGAGGCCCAGGAAGGGAAGCATCGTCGGCGCATCGACGAGCGTAAGGCGCAAGGTATTGGACACGGCGCCGATCAGCCCAGCTGCCGCGGCCATCTTTACCGGGCTGTTGAACATCACCGAGAAGCCGAATACGCCAACGAAGCTCATCACCACGCGCAGGAGCGTAAGAGCAAGCGGCGAAAGGCCGAGCGGGGCAAAATCATCCGGTGCCAGCCCCACACATTCGGCAACCATCCAACCTACGAGGGTCGCCATCACAATAATCGACACAGCATACGAAAGACGTTCAATGCCGCTTCGCATATCGAGCTTAGCGATGTCGAGGCCTGCCGTAATGAGGGGAAAGCCGGGAATCACAAAGAGCATGGCGCCGATATAGCCTTCTTGGTGCGACATTGCCCCCGGTATGACCTGGCCAAGGCCGAGCAATGCCAGCAGATACGAAACGCAAGCGAGCGCAACACCAGTCGTCAGCGCGCTAAACTGGCCAAGACCCTGCTTGAGAATATGGGAGCGAGCAAAGTTACCGACACCAGCGCCCACGAATGCGCAGGCCATCTCGATAGGGCCGCCGCCGAGCAAGAAGACGAAGGCGCCGCAAGCACAGGCTGCCGCAAGGCCCTGTTGCCAGGAAGCGTAATCGGGCTTCGAGCTCTCAACGGTCTTGAGCATCTCGTGGTATTCGTGCACGGTAAACCGGCGCCCATACGTCTCGATTTCCTTTAAGAAGCTCTCCATCATCCAAATGCGATGGGTATTGACTCCCGTTGTGGGCAGGCTGACAACCTCGTTAAAGCAGTGGCCATCTTCGATGCAGGTGCACTCAAACGACAGAAGACTCAGGTCGACGTGAATCGTGACGCCGAGCACAGCGGCAACACGATTCATGGTATCGCGCACGCGCCAGGCACCCGTTCCGCTTGCCAGCATAAGCATGCCGGTGCGGCAGATGATGGATGACTTATCGGTGAGCGGCGCATCGACGGCAAGCTCATCGCCTGCCGTCACGATCTGGCGCCAGTCAGTTTTCATATGGAGTGCACCGGCACGAGCGCCGTGGTGCATAGGGACTCTCGAAAGCAGCGAGTCCAGGCGCGAAGACTGTGGGGGCTCCGTTGATTCGCCCTCGTCCTCGTTGGGCTCTTCATCGACCAGATCAAAGGAATCAAGCGGCGCTGGCTCGCGACGATCGATTAGCTCCTCATCCTCATCATCAAAGTAGTTGAACTGATCGAGCATGTCCTCTTCGATTGCACGCTCGCTCGCGTCGTCCATACAGGGGCTCCTTTCCTACCGACTAACCCCCATCCTAGGCAGCAACGGCTAAAGGAAACATAAAAGAGACGACTATCAAAACAAGGACTGTCCCCAACTGCCGGCAGAGACGATATGAGCAGGACATAAAAACATTGAGAGCCCCTGCTGCATGAAAGACCGCGGATTAGGCCGACAATGGTGAGTGTCTAATCCAACCGTGGCGGCCACGCCGCATTCATGGAAGGGGCTCCCATGCTCGATACTACCACCTTCGTCGGCCTCGACGTCCACGCCCGCTCGATAAAGGCAGTCTCCCTCGACGTCATGACCGGGGAGGTGCGCTGCGCGACCTTCGGCTACGACGCCGGGGCAGTCGCGGAGTGGGTGCGGTCCGTGGACCCAAAGGCCAGGTGCGTGTACGAATCCGGGGTCACGGGGTTCGACCTGCAGAAGAGGCTCTCCGGCCTCGGGGTCGACTGCGTGGTCGGCGCCGTCTCGAAGATGATCAAGCCCAGCGCGGACAGGCGCAGGAAGAACGACCGCAACGACGCCGAGTTCCTCGCCCGCATGCTGTCGGTCGGCAACGTGGTCGAGGTGTGGGTCCCCGACGACGAGTGCGAGGCCGCCCGCGACCTGACCAGGGCGCTCGAGGACGCGAGGGACGACCTCTCGCGCTCGAAGCAGCGGCTCTCCAAGTTCCTGCTCAGGCACGGGCTCGTCTTCGACGAGAGGACGCCCATGGCCGAGGAGGCGTAGGGGGCCGGTCCCCCGCGCATAAGCCGATCACCCCGGAAGCGGTTCGATCCGAAGCCGTTGAGGCGAACCTCAGGTCCCTTTTCTGCGAGCGCCCAGGGCGCCACACGCGTGCACAGACTGTCGGTTCGACGAAGAAGCCTCAGCCGTAGCAACGGATTGCCCAGCGAGAGATCGCCACGGGCGGATATTAAACTGCAAAGACGAGCGTCGGGAAGACACGCCGAGGTCGCCGCGGACGGGCTGATATAGGGAGAGGGCCTGACCCCATATCGTTGGGGCCAGGCCCGATTTTGCCTCTTGACAATGTCCTGCTCATATTAAAAGGAACGTCCCCAACTGCCGGATTAGGCGAGGCTCTCCAGCACGCGACGGAGCTCCTGTTGGACGGCGTGGTCGCGGTTACGACCCACCACGCGATCGGCAACGGCCTTGAGCGCGGGGCGCGCGTTTTCCATCGCGCAGCCCGTGCCGACAAAGCGAATGATCTCATAGTCGTTCATCGAGTCGCCAAACGCCATGACCTCGTCGCGCCCAATGCCGTAATGCTCCGCAAGCTGCGCGATGCCCGAGGCCTTCGACACGCCGGGCTGCATGGCGTCGATCCACGCGTTGCCCGAAGGCGCAAAGGTAAAGAGCTGACCGAGCTCGCGCTGTAGCACGTAGGCGCTGTCCATAACGGCACCGTCGTCGCAAAAGATGCTCGCCTTGATGATATTTACGCTGGGATCGGGCAGCTCCCAAATACGCTCGGCATTGGGAAGGTCCTTATCGACCTCACACACGAACTTGCACTCGTCATCGAGCAAAAAGGACTTGGTTCGGTCAAAGAGTGCAAGATGCAGATTGGGAAACGTCGCGACGGCCTGGGCGAGCTTTCGAATCGCCAGGTGCGAATATACCTCGCGGTCTACCATTTTGCCGTCGGCGTAGACCTGGGCACCGTTAGCTGCGACAAAGTCCATCTTGTCGCGAACGGGCGCAAAGAACTCACACAGGCGATCGTAGCGGCGACCTGACGATGCGGCAAAATACACGCCATGCTCGCGTAGCGCCAAAATCAGTTCGTAGGTCTCGGGAGGCACCTGGCTGTTTTCGTCAAGCAACGTGCCGTCCATATCGGATGCAATCAGTTTAAACATAGAAAAGCTCCCTTCGGGCTTGTTGGAATCGAACGTGTATCCAATTCCAACGTACCCAAAGGGAGCTCAGGTAAGACTCCGCGGGCGCAAACGTTACATGGACCTAGCAAATAGCACACGCGCGCCAGAGGTCCCACGGTCGCAGCGTCAGGCGACACGTCAAAGAGTGTCCCCAATGACTAGTCGTTTAAGAACGTCCCCAATGACTAGTCGGCGTAGGTGAAGGTGGTGACGTCGAACATGCCCTCGGGACGGATGCGGAGCGTCGGGATCACCGGCAGGGGCAGGAAGATGATGCCCATGATGGGGTCGAGCGGCGGCTCGATGCCCATGGCGCGCGCCTTGACCATAAAGTCGTCGTGCTGCGCGGCGACATCCTCGGCCGTACCCTCGCTCATCAGACCACCAAGCGCCAGCGGAATGCGCGCCACGACCTCGCCGTTGCGCACCAGCACGTGGCCGCCCTGGCCCACGGCCTCGACAGCCGCCATCATATCTGCCGCGTTATCGCCCACCACACACACGTTGTGCGAATCGTGGCCGATCGTGGAGGCGATGGCGCCGCCCGTGATGGTAAAGCCACGCACCCAGCCGCGACCGATATGCTTGCCGACCAGGCCCAGACCAGCGGGGCCGTCACCGTCCGCACCCTCAGCCTGCAGAGACACGCCGCGACCATGACGCTCGATCAGCATGATGCGGCGCAGGCCCTCGGCCGTCTCGGGACGGGCCATGCCGGTAATCGCCTTGCCCGGCACCACGTCAATCACGGCCTCGCCCGGCTTAAAGGCATAGTCGAACACGTCGAGCGAAAGCTCGGGCAGTTTAACGGAGGCGCGCAGCTCATCGGCAAGGGCTGCAACCTCGGCAGTCTCGGGCGCAACCTCGCCCACAAAGGTGCCGTCCTGCGCCACCAGAGCACCGGCGGCATAGACACGATGCGGAGCCTTGGCAAAGGTCAGGTCGTCGAGCACCAGCAGGTCGGCACGCTTGCCCGGCGCGATGGCGCCACGTAGCTCGTGCGGGTCACGGCAGCCGTGATCCAGGCCAAACGCCTCGGCCGTGGACAGGGACGCCATAGAGATAGCAACCACGGGGTCAATACCGGCCTCGATAGCCACGCGGCAGGCATTGTCGATCATGCCGGTCGAAAGCGCATCGGAGGGAGCGCGGTCGTCGGTCGCAAAACAGCAGCGGCGGGCGCGGGCGGGGTTCTCCAACAGCATCGGCGACAAGTTGGCAAGGTCGTGGCTACACGTACCCTCGCGCAGCATCACATACATGCCGCGGGACAGCTTATCGAGCGCCTCCTCGGGGATCGTCGACTCGTGGTCGGCGATAATGCCCGCCGCGGCATAGGCGTTGAGGTCCTTGCCGGCGACAAGTGGCGCATGGCCGTCGACTTGCTTGGACGGCGTCTGGTTAGCAGCGTCGATACGAGCGCAGGTCTCGGGATCGGCCATAAAGACGCCCGGCAGGTTCATCATCTCGCCGAGGCCAAAAACGTCGCCCGGATGCTCGGCAAAAAACGCCTGCATATCGGCGGCGGTAATGACGGCACCGGCCTGCTCATCGGGCAGCGCGGGCACGCACGAGGGCATCATGTACTTGATGGAAATGGGGGCGCGACGGCCGTCCTCGATCATAAAGCGCAGGCCGTCCAGGCCGGAAACGTTGGCGATCTCGTGGCTGTCGGCAATGGCGGTGGTAGTACCGCGCGTCGCGGCCATGCGAGCATACTCGGCGGGACGGATGTTCGAAGACTCGATATGCAGATGCCCGTCAATAAAACCGGGAGCGAGATAGCGACCCTGGCAGTCGATGACCTCAGTTGCCTCGTAGGTGCCAGCAGCATCGTCGCGACCATCGTAGAGCAAGCCGACGATCACACCGTCCTTGACGGCAACGCTACCGGGCGCCACACGCTGGCCATACACGTCGACGATCTGCGCATTGGTAAACAGCGTGTCGACGGGCACGCAACCCTCGGCGGCCTCGATCACAGTCCTCATGACCTCAACGGGCATACATACTCCTTTAACCGTAGAAAAAAGCTGCGGAGCGGACAGACCTTCACCGCAGCAAACCAATAGCCATTGTATGCCCAAACGATGGGTCAACAATACGCCTCTCCGCTTAACGGCACCGCCAAATAATCCCTCCGTCCCCAAGGGATCATCGTAATCAAAAAGGCCGCAGCCGGAATCATTCCGGCTGCGGCCCTATTGCACATGTTAGGTTGACCTACTTGCTAGACCAACTTGAAGCCCTTGCGCTTGCCTACGGAGAGGGTGTCGCCCAGCTTGAGGGCGCTGGGGTCGATGTTGTAGCTCTTGGGAGCCACGGCCTCGCCGTTGATCTTGACACCGCCGCCGTCGATATCGCGACGGGCCTGACCGGCGCTCGCCGAAAGACCCAGGTCCTTAAGCAGGCCGGCAAGGTAGATCTGGCCCTCGTCGTTGACGATCAGCTCAACGTGCTTCTCGGGGAAGTCGGCAAGCTGGCCCTCCTTGAACACGCGGTCGAACTCGGCCTGAGCCTCGTCGCCGGCGCCGGCGCCATGGTAGGTGTCGCACAGGTCGCGGCCCAGAGCGCGCTTGAGCTCATAGGGGTCGGCGGAGCCGTCAGCCAGGGCAGCGTCGATCTTGTCGACCTCGGCCGGGGTGAGCGAGCTAGCCAGGCGGTAGTACTTGCCGATCATCTCGTCGGGAATGGACATGGTCTTGCCGAACATATCCTTGGGAGCATCGGTCAGACCGATGTAGTTGCCGTAGGACTTGGACATCTTGCGCACGCCATCGGTGCCCTCGAGCAGCGGCATGGTAAGCGCGATCTGCGGCTCCATGCCCATCTTCTCCATGAGCTCGCGGCCGGCGAGCAGGTTGAAGAGCTGGTCGGTGCCGCCCATCTCCACGTCGGCCTTGATCTGCACGGAGTCGAAGGCCTGCATCACGGGGTACAGGAACTCGTGCAGGGCAATCGGCGTCTGGGACTGGTAGCGCTTGGTAAAGTCGTCGCGCTCGAGGATGCGGGCGACGGTGAACTTGGAGCACACCTGCAGCAGGCCGGCCAGATCCATCGACAGGATCCAGTCGCCGTTGTGCACGATGGTGGTCTTCTCGGGATCCAGGATCTTCATGGCCTGGCTCACGTAGGTCTCGGCGTTAGCCTCGATCTGCTCCTGCGAAAGCTGCGGGCGGGTGGAGTTCTTGCCCGACGGGTCGCCGATCAGCGCGGTGCCGTTGCCGATGATGAGGGTGACGTTGTGACCCAGATCCTGGAACTGGCGCATCTTGCGCAGGGGCACGGCATGGCCCAGGTGCAGGTCGGGGCTGGTGGGATCGACGCCGAGCTTGATGTTGAGGGGCTCGCCCTTCTCAAGCTTCTTGCGAAGGTCGGCCTCGGGGACGATCTTAGCAGCGCCCGAGGTGATGATACGCATTTGCTCGTCAACAGACAGCATTGGGTATCCTCCTTTTGCTATAGCACCCTCGCCGGATACGGCGGTGCTGGAAGTCCATAAACTCTCATATGATAACAAACTGACGCGACGCGGCACCTACGATAGGAAAATCCTCGTCCTGCCGCATGCATCGACAGCGACCGGCAGACGCGTGCCGTCGCGCTCGACTAGGTAGCGCATCTGCCGACGGCGTTGGCAGTCACGACAATGGACCTGCCCCGTTGCATCGGTGGCACAGGTACCCTCGGCGGTCAGCAGGCAGTGCTCGCACACCATAAGCTCAGGGCGGTCGGCATCGACGGGGCCCAAGACGCCAGGGCGATCGGCATCGACGGGGCCCAAGACGCCAGGGCGATCGGCGAGGCCGGCAACGCGCCCAGCGTCGTTGGCGACAAGCTCGGCAGGCAAGTGCACCCGCCGTGCGCCAAGCCCGCGCAGCCAAGCAAGCGTGGTGCGATTCGCGCAGAACACCGGCGCTGCCACGTCAAACGCCACGCCCAGCTCGCGAGCCATCGCCACCTGCCCCAAGTTGCGACAGACCACGCGCCCGGCACGCCGCATCAGCGACCGAGTCCGCTCGGCATCGCCAGCGCGGCAGACCTCGTCGAGCACCACGGTCGCATCGGACAGATCGAGCTCGTCGTGCGGGTCGGCATCCATCAGCTGCCAGGCAAAAGCCACGCGGGTGGGAACCCCCTGCCCCGGCGACTCCATCAGCTCCCCCTTCGATGCATCGCCATCCACTGCATCGCCTTCAAACGGCAGAACCTCAACGATGCGCTCAATAGGTACAGCCGCGTCCGCCTCGACCCGCATGCGCTCCAACGCCGTCGCCGTCTGCTCCAGCACACCGGCGCTGCGAATCAGATAGACCTCGCAGCCCGTATCCACCTTGCGCTTGCAGTGAACGACAACGCGCTCCCCCGCCGCGGCATTCACCGGGCAGGGCACCTGAGGCCAGCGCTTGGGCACGTCGGGCCGCGCGTCGACGCCCGGATAAAACCGGATCTCGAGCGTATCGCCCGCAGCCACGGCGGCATCGAGCTCGACGGCCACCTCTTCATGGCCCACAGCCACCAAGCAGCCCACGCGGACGCCCTGGTTAATCGCGCGCTCAAAGCTCATGAGCTCGGCACCCGATCTCCCCCGCAGATACGCATCGGTGAACCCGCGGTTGAACGACCTACCCAGCTCACGCTCAAGCTCCGCCACGATATCGGGCTCCCACGCGCCGTCGCGCACCATATCGAGCGCCCGGCGCCACACCCGCACTACGTTGAACACATAGTCGGGATTCTTCATGCGCCCCTCGATCTTGAGCGACGCCACGCCGGCGGCAACGAGCTCGGGCAGGTGTGCAATGCCCAGATAGTCACGTGGGCACAGCAGGCGGTCGCCCTCAACGGAAACAACGCTCTCCCCCGCCTCGTCCACCAAGTCATATGCCAGACGGCAGGGCTGTGTGCAGTCACCGCGCATCGCCGAGCGAGCGCGCCGCAGTGCCGAGAACTCACAGGCGCCCGAGTAACCGATGCAAATGGCACCGTGGCAGAAAACCTCAATCGGCACGCCCGTGGCGCACAGCGCGGCAATCTCGTCGACCGTCAGCTCGCGTGCCGTCGTCACGCGCTCGACTCCCAACTCGTCGGCAGCCAGTCGCACGGCGCCCTCGCTATGGACGCCCGCCTGCGTGGACAGGTGAATCTCGACCCCGGGAATCGCCGCGCGCAACGCGCAAGCCAGCCCGGCATCCGCCACGATCAAGGCATCGGCACCCAACGCATACGCGTGCGCTCCCAGCGCCACCGCGTCTGCCAACTCGTCGTCGAACACAAAAACATTGAGCGTCACGTACACGCGCACGC
Source organism: uncultured Collinsella sp. (assembly GCA_900540935.1). GTDB lineage: Bacteria > Actinomycetota > Coriobacteriia > Coriobacteriales > Coriobacteriaceae > Collinsella. The sequence goes on from UQHW01000001.1 coordinate 113,934, forward strand.
CATGGGCATGCGCCACGGCGCAGCCGCGCGCAAACTCGTCATCCGTAAAGCCATGCGCGCTCACGCGCGCGTTGAAACCGCCCAGGCCCGCATAGATGGCATCGGCGCCCGCCGCAACAGCCGCGAGCATCTGGTCGAGTCCGCCCGCCGGCGCCAGCAGTTCGGGCAGCGCCGCCCCAGCGGCCCCCGACCCGTTCATACATTGTCCGTTCGGCCCCATCGCCCGAATCGCCATCGGCAAACTCCTTACCAAGGTATGCATTCACTCTGAAAAATGCCGTCTTCCAGCATACACGAGGCCTCGGGCGCCCCGTTTGGTTTATCGTGTAATAACTTATGTCCATCCTGCCCCGACGGCACATCCGCCGTCCGGCGCGACATACCTGGAGGTCAATATATGGGTCCTCGCCAACGACAGGGACGCAGCCGTTCAAAGACGCATGCCCTGCCCATGATCCTGCTCTCGTTTTTGGGCTTTCTGCTGATTGCAGGCGTAGCGTTTGGCATCGGCATGGTCGGCAACGTCAACCGCTGGCTGTCCGACCTGCCCGACTACACCGACGCCAACGCCTATCTGGTGAGCGAGCCCACCGAGATCGTCGACTGCAACGGCAACAAGATCGCAAGCTTCTACACGCAATACCGCAAGTCCATCACCAAGGACCAGGTTTCCCCGTACGTGCTGCAGGGCACCGTCGACGTTGAGGACGAGCGCTTCTACGAGCACGGCGGCATCGACCTGTGGGGTATCGCGCGTGCCGCGGTGGCAACCCTCGGCGGCGGCCACGAGGGCGCCTCGACGATCACCCAGCAGCTGGTGCGCAACACCATCCTGCAGGAGGAGCAGTTCGACTCGACCATCGAGCGTAAGGTACGCGAGGCCTACATCGCCATCAAGATGGAGGATATGTACTCCAAAGACGAGATCCTCATGATGTACCTCAACACCATCTACTACGGCCACGGCGCCTACGGCATCGAGGCCGCGGCCGAGACCTATCTGTCCAAGAGCGCCGCCGACCTCACCCTGAGCGAGGCCGCGCTGCTCATCGGCCTTCCCAACTCGCCCTCGCAGTACGACCCCACGGTCAATCCCGATCTGGCACTGTCTCGCCGCAACAAGGTTCTCGACAACATGCTGCGCCTGGACCACATCACCCAGGAGGAGCACGATGCCGCACAGGCCGAGCCCATCACCCTCAATGTGACCGAAATCTCGGGCAGCGGCGTCGACGTTTACTCGCAGCCCTACTTTGTCTCCTACGTCAAGCAGCTGCTGGAGCAGGAGTTCTCGACCGACGTGCTCTTTAAGGGCGGCCTGACCGTCAAGACCACCATCGACCCCACGATGCAGCAGGTGGCAGAGAATGCCGTCCGCGAGCAGCTCGACACGCTCTCGCTTGACGGCCTGGACATGGGCATGGTCGTCGTCGACCCCAAGACCGGCTACATCAAGTGCATGGTGGGCGGCTACGACTACAACGCCGACGAGAACCACGTAAACCATGCCACGGCCAAGCGTCCCGTCGGCTCCACCTTTAAGGCCTTTACGCTGGCAACTGCCATCCAAAACGGCATGAACCCCAACGTCACCCTCAACTGCAACTCGCCGCTCAAGGCCAAGGGCACCACGACCGAGGTCCAAAATTACGCCAACCAGAGCTATGGCAACATCACGCTTAAGCAGGCGACGGCATACTCCTCCAACACCGGCTACATCCAGGTGGCGGAAGCCGTCGGCAACAGCAAGATCATCTCGCTCGTCAAAAAGCTCGGCATCGACCCCGCCAAGGACAACATCGAGGACGTTCCCGTCATGACCCTCGGCACCGGCTCGATCTCGCCGCTCGAGATGGCCGCCGCCTACGCGACGTTTGCCAACGGCGGCTACTATCGCCAGCCGATCGCCATCACCGAGATTGACTCGCGCACCGGCTCGGTCCTGTACCAGCACACCGACAATCCCTCACAGGTGCTTACCGAGGGCGAGGCCGCCGCGGTCACCGATGTTCTGTCCGGCGTCATGAAGGGCAGCGGTACGGGTGCTGCCGGCGCCCTGAGTGTCAACCAGCCCTATGCCGGCAAGACGGGCACCACCGACAACACCACCAACCTGTGGTTCTGCGGCTATACCCCGCAGCTGGCGTGCGCCCTGTGGACCGGCTATTCCGCGGGCGAGATCCCCATCCAAAAGTACGGCACGGACCTGCTGGGCGACAGCACCAACCTGCCTGTCTTTAAGCGGTTTATGAACACCGTTCTGACCGGTACCGAGCGCGAGGAGTTTGCGACCGGAACGGCGCCCACCTACAAGAACAACAGCGTCTGGAAGTTCTACGGCACCAACAACACAAAGAAGTCGGAGAACGACGACAAGGACGAAGAGGAAGAGGAAGAGGAAACCACCACAACGACTACCACGACGACCACGACCACCGAGACCACGGGCGGCGACACCACCGGCGGCACCGGTACGACCGGTGGCTCGACGGGCGGCTCCACTGGTGGTTCGACCGGCGGCGATGGCGGCACGCCTACGCCTACGCCCACTCCCGACCCCTCGCCCACGCCTGACGATACGGTCGGCTAGAAAATCATCCAGCCATAAGCAACAAGGCCCCCGAGCAGCTTATTAAACTGCTCGGGGGCCTTTTTAGTTTAAAGCGACCTGATGGGCGATCTTTATACCGGCAGACAAAAAGGGGGTACCGACCAACGTCGATACCCCTTACAAGCCACTATGTCAGCGCGCACGGTGCCGAGCGCACGACCCGCACGCCTACTTGCGAGAATTGCTCAGCTTATTGATCAGCGCCTCAAGACGCTCGCCGTCCTCGGCCGTCTGGGCAATAACCAAAATCGTATCGTTGCCGGCAAGCGAGCCAAGCACATCGGGCAGCTCTGCCGCATCAACAGCGGCGGCGATGCCGGAAGCCGTACCAGGCTGAGCCTTGATCATAACCAGATTATCGGTGCGCAGAACGCCCGTTACGAGCTCGGAAACCATACGCTGCAGGTGCAGGTCCTCTGCCAGAACATAGATGCCCTCAGGGAGCTTACGCAGCCCCATATCGGCAATATCGCGAGAGACAGTCGCCTGCGTGCAATCAAAGCCCATAGCGCGGAGCTCATCGACCAGCACGCGCTGCGTGCGGACGTCCTTATTGCGCACAATATCTCTAATGGCATCCTGGCGCCCATTGCGTTTTTTAGCCATACAAACCCTCTCTCCAAAAGATGGCGGAGACAATCAATCAGTGATTGAATAGTTTAACGCTATTTGAAGGCTTTTGTGTATAAGAACGCATTTCGAAACAATTCTATGCAAATTTGTTTCGAAATGAGCCGTTTAGGCGGTTTTTGCGCCCGTCCGGTTAAGAAAAGCTGCCAGATGCGTACACATCACGCAGCGCGCGGGCTTGGCGCTGGCGATCGGCCCAAACAACAGACCGAGTCCCCGATGGTTGTCCTTGAGCGCGGCGACCATCTGACGGGTTCGAGGCGCCTCGAGCATATCACGCATGCGGGCGGAACGCTCAATTGACGACACCCCATGCGGGCTCAGACACAAATTCTCGATGCAGGCGACCAGTCCGGCAAAGTAGAACTTTTGGCTTGCCAGCTTGAGCCGACCACCGCTATCTGATTCCGAGAGTGAGTCCGCAAGCTCGTCGAGCGCTCGAGTGTCATCGGATATCCTGGCATACATGGTGGGATCAAAGGCATCTGTAAGCTTAGGTGCCACCGCGTGGAAACGAGCGTCGCCGCAGCCGGACACGAATCGTGCCTGCGAGAGCGCATAAGCCATAAACTCAACCGTACGGTACGCCTTGCCGCGCGACAGGCATGCCTCAAACAGCGAGCGGCTGTACATCACGCCAGAGGCCTGAGCGACTAGGCCGCCTAAAATCAACTGAGGCAGCCCGGCCACCATCGAAGATTTGCTATCAATGGAAATATGAGTAGCATCCAAGACGCGCGAATGGCGCTCTCGATGTGCATCATAGCGGTCGAGCGACACCGTGGGGAACACCATGTCTGCCGCTGTATCGCACGCGATATCGACCATCTTGGAAAGGGACTGCGGAGCAAGCCACTCATCGGCGTTCATAGCGATGATTTGAGAGCCACGCGATGCAGCAAAACCGGCACGAAGACAAGCACCGCGCTTCGCGTCCTCGACGTCAATCAAATCAATATGGATGTCCCTGTCGGCAGCAACTTGAAGCGAATGGCGCACACCGGGCGCAGCATCGCGGCAGACAACGACAATCTGCAAATCGTAGAGGTCTTGGTTCTGGATACTCTCGAGCGCACGCATCGCATAGCTGGGCGAACCTTCTACCACAAGGATCACCGAAAGTCGCGGATGCGAGCCACGTCGAACCAAGTTATCCGTCCTCTCGACAGCAATGAATCAAATCGTGGTTCATGGTACACCCCGGCAATAAAAGCAATGAGACACCGGTTGTATTGCACGCCAAGAACAGATGTTGCACACGTGCAGCCCACAGATGACAGGCGTCGACGCACGACGCGTCGAGCCCTCCCCTAGTCGAGCACGACAAGCTCGGCGGGATCGTAATCCACGCCCATAAACGTAAGGCCGCAGGCAGGAGCCGTGGGGCCCGCAGCGGAACGGTCGCAAGCGTCGATGACCTCGCGCATCCACTCGGGTTCGCGGCGATGCATGCCAATCTCGACAAGCGTGCCCACGATCGTGCGGACCATCGAATGCAAAAATGCGTTGCCCTCAATGGTAAACGTCAGGATATCCTCGCCAAAGGCCACCTCATGGCCAAACTCGGCCCGCATCACGCAGCGGTGCGTGGGCTTGCCCACGGCAGAGGCGACCTTGCAAAAGCTCTTAAAGTCCTGCTCACCCAAAAGCGCGGGACAGGCCGCAGACATGGCCTCGACGTCCAAGGGATAGCGATGCCACCACACGGCACCCCGTGAGAGCACGGGACGCGCGTCGCGATCGGCAATACGGTACGTATATGTACGTGAACGCGCATCAAAGCGTGCAGAAAAGCCTTTACGGGCCTTGTAGACCTCGTTTATGGCGATATCTTTGGGTAGCAGGGCATCCATAGCCCGCAGCCACCTACGGCGCGTACACGCGAGCTCAGCGTCCGTTACAGGCACGCTGATGTACTGAGCCACGGCATGTACGCCGGCATCGGTACGTCCCGCGCACGTCAAATCGATCGGGCGGCGAAGCAGCGTCTCGATGGCTCGACGTAGCTCACCCGCAACCGTCGTCTGTCCCGGCTGCTCGGCAAATCCGCTATACGACGAGCCATCATAGGCCACGCGAAATACGAGCGTGGCGTCAAGCTCGGGGGTCGAATTGAAATCAGACGGCGCAGTCATGGGCGCTCCCAACAAACAAGTAACGGTATCGCGACAAAAAAAGAGGGGTACGCGAACGTACCCCTCGAATATAGCCTATGCAGACGGAATGTCTACTCAGCGGTCTCCTCAGCAGGAGCCTCCTCGACAGCCTCGACCTTCTTAGGAGCAGCGGCCTTCTTGGGGGCCGGAGCGGCCTTCTTGGCCTTAGGCGTGCAAGGCTCGGTGACGAGCTCCATGATGACGATGGGAGCGTTGTCGCCCTTGCGGTTGCCGAGCTTCATGATGCGGGTGTAACCGCCGTTGCGGTCCTGCCACATGCCCTGGGCAGCCTTGTCGAAGATCTCGGCAACGAGCTGCTTGTCGCCGAGCTTGGCGATAGCCAGACGACGAGAGTGCAGGTCGCCCTTCTTGGCCCAAGTGATGATCGGGTCGACGACCGAACGCAGCGCCTTAGCGCGGGTCTCGGTGGTCTTGATGCGGTCGTTCTCGAAGAGGGCCTTAGCAAGGCTCTTCTTCATGGCCTTGGTGTGGCTCGCATCGGTGCCGAGCTTCAGGCCCTTCTTAACGTTGTGACGCATGGTCTAGTTTCTCCTCAAATATGCGAAGCATTAAGCCTTCAGGCTCAGGCCCATGGACTCAAGCTTGTCCTTCACTTCCTCGATCGACTTAACACCGAAGTTACGGATGTTAAGCAGATCGTTCTCCGAGAACTCAACGAGCTGACGGACCGAGTGAATGCTGGCGCGCTTAAGGCAGTTGTAGGAACGGACGGAAAGGTCCAGATCCTCGATCTGCTTGTCCAGCTCGGCGTTGTCGTTGGTGACCTCGGGAGCGAAGATCGAAGCCTCCTCCTCGACCTCGGGGGTCTCGGCAAGGTTCATAAAGGCGGCCATATGCTGGTTGATGATATTGGCAGCCTGGACCACGGCGTCGCGCGGGGCGATGGAGCCGTTGGTCTCGATCTCGAGGACAAGGCGGTCGTAGTCGGTGTGCTGACCGACACGGCAAGCCTCAACGAGCTTGGCGCAACGGGAAACCGGCGAGTACAGCGAGTCGACGTGGATCACACCGATGGGATCGTTGTCGCGCTTGTTGGCCTCGCCAGAAACATAGCCGCGGCCATAGCCGATGCGCATGCTCATGGTGAGATGGCCACCCTCGGTGAGCGTAGCAATGTGCTGCTCGGGGTTGACCAGCTCAAACTCGGACGGAATAAAGAAGTCCGCACCGGTGACCTCGCAGGGGCCGTCAACCGAAATGGTGGCGGTCGCCTCGTCGGTCGTGCCGAGAGCCCTGAAGACAAGACCCTTGACATTCAGGACGATGTCGGTGACATCCTCGACCATGTTAGGGATGGTCATGAACTCGTGCTGCGCACCATCGATCTGAATAGCCTCGACGGCGGCACCCTCGAGCGAGGACAGAAGAACGCGACGAAGGGAGTTACCCAGCGTATCGCCGTAGCCACGCTCGAGCGGCTCAACGGAGACACGAGCAGACGTCTCGTTAATCTCTTCGACCTGAACCTGAGGCCTAATGAATTCTGACATGTATTACCTCCAGCCTCAGCAGCCCGGATGGACTACTTAGAGTAGAGCTCGACGATGAGCTGCTCGTTGATATCACCGCTGATCTGCTCACGCGTCGGCAGAGCGAGCACGTTACCAGACAGCTTCTCGATATCGACCTCGAGCCAGCCAGGGACCTCGAAACGCTCGGAGGAAATCAGAGCCTCCTTGATGGGGAGGAGGTCACGGAACTTCTCGCCGACAGCGACGACGTCGCCGGCCTTGACGCGGTAGGACGGGATGTCCACGCGCTTGCCGTTCACGGTGAAGTGACCGTGACGGACGGACTGACGAGCCTCTTTGCGGGTGCGGGCGAAGCCAAGACGGAAGACGACGTTGTCGAGGCGAGACTCAAGGATGATCATGAGGTTCTCACCGGTGACGCCGTTCATCTTACGGGCCTTGTTGAAGTAGCCGTGGAACTGCTTCTCCAGAACGCCATAGATAAACTTGACCTTCTGCTTCTCACGCAGCTGCATGCCGTACTCAGATTCCTTGCGACGGCGCTTGGGCTGACGGATAGATTCCTTCTTGCTGCTGTAACCGAGCTCAGCGGGATCGATCCCGAGCTGACGGCAGCGCTTAAGAACAGGAGTCCTGTCGATTGCCATATTGATACGATCCTTTCAGTTACACGCGGCGACGCTTCTTGGGGCGGCAGCCGTTGTGCGGGATGGGGGTCTTGTCCTGGATGCTCGAGACCTCGAGGCCAGCAGCCTGGAGGGAGCGGATGGCGGTCTCACGACCGGAGCCGGGGCCCTTGACGAAGACGGAAACCTTCTTCATACCGTGCTCCATGGCCTGCTTGGCAGCAGCCTCGGCAGCCATCTGGGCAGCGAACGGCGTGGACTTACGGGAGCCCTTGAAGCCCACCTGGCCAGCCGACTTCCAGGAAATGACGTTGCCCTGGGGATCGGTGATCGAAACGATCGTGTTGTTGAACGTAGAACGAATGTGAGCCTGGCCCACGGAAATGTTCTTACGGTCCGCGCGCTTCAGACGGGCAGCGCGAACGTTCTTCTTAGCAGTAGCCATCTATCTAGCGCTCCTTATTTCTTCTTCTTAGCACCGATCTGACGCTTCGGGCCCTTGCGGGTACGAGCGTTAGTGTGGGTGCGCTGGCCGCGGACCGGGAGGCCCTTGCGGTGACGAAGGCCGCGGTTGCAGCCGATGTCCATAAGGCGCTTGACGTTCTGGTTGCGCTCACGGCGGAGGTCGCCCTCAACCATGATCTGGTTCTTGTCGATATAATCGCGGATGGCGTTAACCTCATCCTCGGTGAGGTCCTTAACGCGCGTATCCACGTTAACGTTGCACTCGACGCAAATCTTCGTCGCAGTGGTGCGGCCGATGCCGTAAATGTAGGTCAGACCGATCTCAACGCGCTTCTCACGCGGGAGGTCGACACCATTAATACGGGCCAACGTAGTCTCCTCTCTTAACCCTGACGCTGCTTATGACGGGGGTTCTCGCAAATGACGAGGACCTTGCCATGGCGCCTAATGATTTTGCACTTATCGCACATCTTCTTGACCGAAGGACGTACCTTCATCGTTCTTCCTTTCGGTAGCGCTCAAACTACTTCCCTACTATCTACTCGCCCAGCCGCAGGCGTTTAAAACTATGGCTGGTCTTCACACACAATCCGACCGTAGGTTGAGCTAAGCCTGCAGTCGGAAATGGAGTGCGTGTATGCGTGCCGCTATTTATAGCGATAGGTGATGCGGCCGCGGGTCAGGTCGTACGGGGAAAGCTCCACGACAACCCTGTCACCGGGGAGAATACGGATGTAATTCATTCGGATCTTGCCAGAAATGTTGCACAGAACCGAATGACCGTTCTCGAGCTCAACCTTAAACATGGCGTTGGGCAGCGGTTCCTTTACCGTACCCTCGAGCTCAATTGCGTCTTCCTTCTTCACAAGCAATCATCTTTCTCTAGAAAACGACAGCGATTGAGTATTCTACAACACGTATGCACGCATCGTAATAACTTCGTAATGGCTCCACAACTAAGTGGAACTTGTTACATTTCTCCGCCTTGGAGCGAACACCAAGCACCTTGGGCATCCGTGGTGAGAATCACCGGACCGTCATTGGTAATGGCGACGGTGTTCTCGTAGTGCGCGGCGGGCAGGTGGTCGTTGGTCGTAACGATCCAACCATCGGAGCCCGTACTCACATGATTGGATCCCATCGTGACCATCGGCTCGATGGCAATGACCATACCGGCCTGGAGACGAACGCCCCTCCCCTTCTTTCCGTAATTCGGAACGTTGGGGTCCTCGTGCATCACATGGCCAATACCGTGCCCCACATAATCGCGAAGCACGCCATAGCCGTGAGACTCGGCGAGGGACTGGACGGCATAGCCAATGTCCCCAATATGATTACCGGGAACAGCCTGCTCGATTGCAGCCTTAAGGCAATCGCGCGTAACCTCGCACAGCGCCTTGGCCTCGGGCGTGGGGGTACCGACGAAAAACGTCCAAGCGTTATCGCCGACCCAACCGTCGACAACGGCTCCCGTATCGATGGAGATGATATCGCCATCGCGCAGGATCATGTCGGGATTGGGAATACCGTGGACCACAGCATCGTTAATCGATGCACAAATGGTACCGGGGAACCCGCCGTAACCCTTAAAGACCGGGGTGCCGCCATGCATGCGGATAATCTGCTCCGCAAGCTGATCGAGCTCAAAAGTCGAAACGCCGGGGCGCACCATGGCTCCAACGTGGCGGAGCGCCATCTTAGATAGCGCTCCTGCCTTCTTCATCTGCTCGATTTGCGTTGCAGACTTAATCTTGATCATAGACCGAGAGCCTCTTTGACATCCCCGTACACGGTCTCGCGAGCCTGATCACCGTTGACCGACTTGAGCAGACCCTGGCCACGATAGTAGTCGACGAGCGGGCTCGTGGACTTCTCGTAGACGTCGAGACGGTTCTTGATGGTCTCGGGCTTGTCGTCGTCGCGCTGATACATCTCGCCACCACACTTGGGGCAGGTAGCATCGGCAGCGGTGCCGGTGTAACCGCAGGCGCGGCAGGTGCGACGCGAAGACAGACGGTCGATGATGACCTCGGGGGCCACGTCGACCAGAAGGGCGCAGTCGATCTCGCGACCCATGGCGGAGAGCTCGGAATCGAGCGTCACAGCCTGGGCGGTGTTGCGCGGGAAGCCATCGAGGATGAAGCCCTGCTGGGCGTCATCGGCGGCAAGGCGCTCCTTGACAAGGTCGATCACGAGCTGGTCGGGAACGAGCTCGCCAGCGTCCATGTACTTCTTAGCCTGAATACCAAGCTCGGTACCACCCTTGACGGCAGCACGCAGCAGGTCGCCCGTGGAAATGTGAGCGACGCCAAACTCGGCGACGAGCTCCTGTGCGACGGTGCCCTTACCGGCACCCGGAGCTCCGAGCAATACGAGGTTCATGAGCAATCCTCCTCTAGCCTATTTAAAGAATCCATCGTAATCATACATCTTGATCTGGCCTTCGAGCTTATCGACCGTGTCGAGCACGACGCCGACCATGATGAGGATGGACGTGCCGCCAAATGCCTGGATCAGATGGTTACCCGTAAAGGAGAAAATGATCGAAGGCACGATGGCGATGAGCGCCAAGAAGACAGCACTGGGAAGCGTAATCTTGTTGAGCGCGTTCTTGATGTAGGCCGCGGTAGCCCTACCCGGACGCACGCCCGGAATAAAGCCGCCCTGCTTCTTAAGGTTGTCGGCCGTGTCATCGGGGTTGAACACCATGGAGGTGTAGAAGTACGCGAAGAACACGATGAGGACAACGTTAAGCACCCAGTTGAGCCAACCGGTCGAAAGCGCGGAGGCAACTGCCTGAATCCAGCCGATGCCGGGGAAGAACACGGCAATCTGGGCCGGGAAGTACAGCAGCGCCGAAGCGAAGATGATCGGCACGACGCCCGCGGTGTTGACCTTGATGGGCAGGTAGGTGGTCTGGCCACCCATCATGCGACGGCCCACGACGCGCTTGGCGTAAGAGACCGGGATGCGGCGCTGGCCGCGCTCAAGGAAAACGATCAGCGGGATGACCAGCAAGATGATGGCGCAGATGATCACCATGGTGATGATGCCACCGGCGTTACCCTCAGTGCTGGAGAAGATCGCCTGCGGAAGACCGGCCATGATGTTCGCGAAGATGATCAGCGACATGCCATTGCCGATACCGCGCTGGGTGATGAGCTCACCAATCCACATGATCAGCATAGCGCCCGCGGTGAGCGTACCGACGATCATGAGGTCAAAGATGATCTCGGGAGCACCGGCACCGTTGAAGCTAATGCCGAAGCTCTTAAAGAGGAAGAGGTAACCCACGGAGTTGAGGATAGCCAGAGCCAAGGTGAGGTAACGCGAATACTGCGTAATCTTGGTCTGACCGACCTCGCCCTCGCGGGCAAGCTCATGCAGGGAAGGCACGACGGCCTGGAGCATCTGGAGGATAATCGAGCTCGTGATGTACGGCATGATGCCCAAAGAGAACACCGAGACATAGCTCAACGCGCCACCAGAGAAAAGATTCAGGAGGGCCATAGCACCTGCGGCGACCGAGTTGCTCCCGGTCGAGAAAAGGCCCAGCATCCCCTGGAAGGGAATGCCGGGCACAGGAACGTGCGCACCAATGCGGTACACGACGAGCATAGCTATGGTAAAAAGAATCTTTTCGCGCAGTTCTTTGATGCGGAAAGCATTCTTAAGACCATTTAGCACGGCAGCTCGACCTTTCCGCCGGCGGCCTCGATCTTGGCCTGCGCAGAAGCGCTGACCTTGTCGACCTTGACCGTGAACTTCTTGGTGAGCTCACCATTGCCGAGCACCTTGACGGGCTCGAACTCGCTCTTGGTGATGCGAGCGGCCTTAAGAGCGGCACCGTCGATCACAGCGCCGTCCTCGAACTTGCGCTCGAGACGCTCAACGTTAACGGCGGTGTACTCGATACGACGGGGGTTGCGGAAGCCCGGAAGCTTGGGCAGGCGCATAGCCAGCGGAGTCTGGCCACCCTCGAAGCCGGCACCCTTGGTGCCGCCAGAGCGGGAACCCTGGCCCTTCTGACCGCGGCCAGAAGTGGTGCCGTGACCCGAAGAATTGCCACGGCCGACGCGCTTGCGGTTCTTGGTGGAACCGGGCGCGGGAGTAAGATCGTGAAGCTGCATTTGCTACTCCTCTACAATCTCGACAAGGTGCTTGACCTTGAAGATCATGCCGCGGACGGACTCGTTGTCAGCAATCTCGCGAACCTCGCGGATCCTGTGGAGACCGAGGGCACGGACAGTACGGACCTGGTCCTGCTTGCAACCATTGGTGCTGCGGACCTGCTTGATCTTGATGGTGTCAGCCATGCTTAGTTCTCCTTACCGACGAACATCTCGGAGACCGTCAGGCCACGGCGAGCCGCGACGTCCTCAGGGCTGGAGAGCTCCTTGAGGCCCTCGACGGCAGCCTTGATGATGTTGAGGCCGTTGTCGGTACCGAGGGACTTGGACAGGACGTTCTTGATGCCAGCAAGCTCGAAGAGGGGACGCACGGCGCCGCCGGCGATAACGCCGGTACCCTCGACAGCGGGCTTGATGATGATGCGGCCGGCACCAAAGTGACCGAGAACCTCGTGCGGAATGGTGCCCTGATCGGTCACCGGCACGTGGAACATGTTCTTCTTGGCATCGAGAGACGCCTTGGAGATGGCCATGGGCACCTCAGCGGACTTGCCCATGCCAACGCCGACGTTGCCCTTGCCGTCGCCAACGACGACGAGAGCGACGAGGCTCATGCGACGACCGCCCTTGACGGTCTTCGACACGCGGTTGATGTAAACGACGCGCTCCTCGAACTCGGAGGCCTCGCGCTGCTGCTTCTGATTACGAGCCATGTGCTACATACCTCCTAGAACTCGAGACCGGCGGCACGAGCACCGTCGGCGAGGGCCTTGACGCGGCCATGGTAGATACGGCCACCGCGATCGAAGGCGACCTTGGTGATGCCGGCCTCGATGGCGCGCTTGCCAACGAGCTGACCGACCTTCTCCGCAGCCTCCTTGTTCGAGGTGTGGGTGCCCTTGAACTCGGCCTCGAGGGTCGAGGCAGAGACGAGCGTCAGGCTGGAGCCCTTGCTGTCGTCGATGATCTGGGCATAGATGTTGGCGTTAGTACGGGTCACGCGAAGACGCGGACGCTCGGAGGTACCCGAGACCTTGCCGCGAACACGACGCTGACGACGCTTGAGGCCTTCCAGCTTCGCCTTATGCTTGTTCATACGTAAACTCCTAAAGAGGTTGATCTTGCCAGCACCTGACGGGGTGCTGGTCTTATGCGAGTGAGTCGGTTACGACTACTTGGCGGCCTTACCCAGCTTGCGGCGGATGTGCTCGCCAACGTAGTGGATACCCTTGCCCTTGTAAGGCTCGGGAGGACGATGGCCGCGGATCTCAGCGGCGATCTGACCGACCTGCTGCTTGTTGATACCCTTGACGTTCACGTGGGTGTTGTCGGGAACCTCGAAGGTGATGCCCTCGGGAGCCTCGACGATCACGGGGTGCGAGAAGCCCAGGGAGAACTCGAGGTTCTTGCCCTTCTGCTGCACGCGGTAACCGACGCCGGCGAGCTCGAGCTTCTTCTCGAAGCCCTCGGAAACGCCAACAACCATGTTGTGGATGAGGGCACGGGTGAGGCCGTGGCGGGCACGGGTCTCACGCTCGTCGTCGGGACGGGAAACGGTGAGGACGTTGTCCTCGACGTTGATAGCGAGCTTCTCAAAGACATCGAGCTCGAGCTGGCCCTTGGGGCCCTTGACGACAACGTTGTTGCCGTTGACTGCCACTTCGACTCCGGCGGGAATCTGGACAGGCTTATTACCGATACGAGACACGGTGATCTCCTTTCCTTCTACCTACCGAGCGAATTACCAGACGTAAGCGATGATCTCGCCGCCGACGTTGTGCTTGCGAGCATCGCGGTCGGTCATGACGCCATGGCTGGTGGAAATAATGGCGGTACCAAGGCCACCGCGGACGCGGGGCATGTCGGCAACGCCGGTGTACTTACGCAGGCCCGGCTTGGAAATGCGGCGGATGCCGTTGATGACCTTAGCCTTCTTGGGACCATACTTAAGCGTGATGTGCAGAGTCTTCTGGGGAACGGTGTCCTCGACATCGTAGCCCTCGATGTAGCCCTCCTCGTGCAGAACACGAGCGATCTCGACGAGCTTCTTGCTGCTCGGCATGGAGACCGTGGCCTTGTTCACAGAGTTAGCGTTACGGATGCGCGTAAGCATATCTGCGATCGGGTCTGTAAGGTTCATACAGATTCTCCTTCGTTCTTGATGAACACGTGCTCTTGGTTCTTCGCCGCCCTTAACGGCAAAGCCTTTTTAGCGCGTTTTCCCTGTTCCAAACTGATGCTTGAAACGCTGGTAGTGACTTACCAGCTGGCCTTCTTAACGCCGGGAAGCTCGCCCTTGAGTGCAAGCTCGCGGAAGCAGACACGGCACAGGCCGAACTTGCGGTACACAGAGTGCGGACGGCCGCAGCGCTGGCAGCGCGTGTACTCACGAGTAGAGAACTTCTGCTTGCGATTGCACTTGACGATCATCGATGTCTTAGCCACTTATATCCTCCTCACATAGAGTATTGTTCGCCCCAAGCGCCGCCCCCTTGTGGGAACGGCGCTTATAGGGCAGGTGAACCTATTTCTTGAACGGGAAACCGAAGGCGTCCAGAAGGGCCTTGGCCTCCTCATCGGTGTTGGCGGTGGTCACGAAAGTGATGTCCATACCACGCTGGTGATCGACGGAGTCGAAGTCGATCTCGGGGAAGATGAGCTGCTCGGTGACGCCCATGGAGAAGTTACCACGGCCGTCGAAGCTCTTGGCGGAGATGCCGCGGAAGTCGCGGATACGGGGGATCGCGACGGAGGTCAGACGATCGAAGAACTCCCACATACGGTCGCCACGCAGGGTAACCTTGCAGCCGATCGGCATACCAGCGCGCAGGCGGAAGGTAGCGATGGACTTGCGGGCACGGGTGATCATCGGCTGCTGGCCGGTGATGGCGCGCAGGTCGCGAACGGCACCGTCGATGGCCTTGGAATCGGTAGCGGCCTCGCCGACACCCATGTTCACGACGATCTTCTCAAACTTGGGGATCATCATGACGTTCTCGTACTGGAACTTGTCCTGAAGCTGCTGCTTGACCTCGTTGTTGTACTTGGTCTTCAGACGCGGCACATACTTCTCTTCTGCCATTGTTCACTCCTTCTTGGGGTTTTAAGCACGGGGCGTGGCCACGATGGGTTGTCCTCGTGCCTCCTGGCTGCATCCGCGCCGCTCATGGCATTTTGCGGTTTGGACTCGACGCAGCAGGAGCCGACAAAACAATCGGTACTATACGCGCATCGGGAGCGTATTTCCAGAAAAACCTCGTCTGCCTGCACAACTCCACAACTCCCCCGCACAAATGGATCCCAAAAAGCAGTTGCGGTGAAATAGGGACTGTTTGGCGGCCTAACAGGCTTAAACAGTCCGTATTTCACCGCAACTTATTGGTGGGGATCCGATTAGCGCTTGCGGGGGACGAGTTTGGTGCGGCGCAGGTGGATCATCTCGGCGGCGATGGAGATGGCGATCTCCTTGGGGTCCTCGGCCTCGATGGCAACGCCGATCGGAAGGTGCAGCTCGTCGATCTGGTCCTGCGTAAAACCTTCCTGCTCCAGGCGGGCACGCACAAAGGCCGTCTTGCGGCGCGAACCCAGACAGCCCAGATAGGCAGGCTTGGCACGCATGGCCTGAATCACCACGTCGATATCGGACTTGTGACCCGCCGTGGCGACGACCACCAAGTCGCGCGGACCGATGGGACACAGCTCGCTCAGGTTCTTGTAATCGACCAGGCGACGATCGTAGACACCGGGCACCCATTCGGGCGTCAACGTGCCGGGGCGGTCATCGCAGGCCACGACGGCAAAGCCCGCCGCCGTGAGCACGCGCGCCGTCGCGGCGCCCACGTGTCCGCAGCCAAAGATGTAGGTCAGGCCCTCGGGGCAGAGCGTCTCGATGTGCGCCGCGGGAATCTCAGAGGCAGCGTTGGTGTAGGTGACGTTACTCCCCTCCTCCACCAGTGAAAGCCCGGGGCAGCCCGCAATGGTATGGCGCGATGCCTCGCCATGGTACTCGGCCACATCGCCCTCGAGCGCGCTCGCGATAAACGGCTCAAAGTCGATGACGAAGTCGCCGATGCGCCGATAGACCAAGACGTCGGCAATTTCCTGGAACAACGGTGCCTGGGTCGCATCCAGATGCAGATAGCACAGGCAAATGGCTCCGCCGCAGATCATGCCGGTATCGGAGTTCTCGCCGCCCATGGTGTAGCGGACCAGACGCGACTGTCCCGCGCTCAGGAGTTCGCGCGCCTCATCCAGCGCAAAGAGCTCAATCTTGCCGCCGCCGATAGTGCCCGCCTGGCTGCCGTCGGCAAAGACGGCCATCCAGGCGCCCACGCCGCGCGGCGACGACCCCGCCGTGCCGGCCACGACCACGAGCTCGCACGTCTCGCCAGCACGCAGGGCGGCAAGCGCCGCATTCACAACATCGAGCTTTTCCATTGCCGCCTTCTATCCTCTAAAGATATCGGTGAGCATAGCGAGTGCCTCGAGCACGCCGCCGCCGACCGACGTCGCCTTGTCCGAAATGTAGTTGATATAGCTGGCATCGCCGCGCGGATCGACATCGGCGCATTTAAAGCCCTCGGTCACCTGCACGCCGTTCGCCAAAAGCCCGCGCAGACAGCCATCGATCTGCGTGCGCATGGGCGTATCGCCCGCGTAGCCAATCACGTCTCCGGCGCGCACGATGTCGCCGATTGCGCGGTCGGACCGAAACACGCCGGCGGCGGGGCTGTGGATAACACGCTCTTTGCCATAGCCAGCGATAATGCCCGGCACGCCCGTGTTGGGCTGGGGTGAACCTTGGGTAATGACACGGCCCAGGAAATGCCCGCGCATGGTCTCGACCACGGCGTCGCAATCGACCGGCGCGGTAAAGCCCGGCCCCACGGCGATGACGGTAGGCGCCATGTCGCGCGTGGTGCCCAGGTTGCGCTTGGCCAGAATCGCGTCGACCACAGCCGCGGGTTTAAGCTCATCGAGCATCTTGGCCTGAGGGTCCACCACGACGGCAACATCCCCCGCTTGGGTAATCTCGAGCGCCTCTGCCGGCGTCTGCGCCAAGCGAGCGCGAATGCCCTCGACCTGGACCTCGCCCAGGCGAATAGCCTCGCAAAAACTGATTGTGCGGCGGATGCACGTGGGAACCGCGATATCGGCCATAACGACCGACACGCCGGCGCGCACCAAGCGAGCGGCGACACCCGTGGCGATATCGCCGGCGCCGCGAACATAAACGAGCATTCCCGGGGCACCTCCCTGTGCTACGGTTTGAGCAGAGCAAAAGCGGTTCGACCGCTACTCTGATGATTATTTATTATCACAGTATTATACGGCGGTGAACAGATGGAAACGGTTAGCGGCAATCTTGCCTCGGCGCTCAGGATCGAGCCGGGCATTACCGCGATTATCGGCAGCGGCGGCAAGTCGACGTTGCTGAAAACGCTGGGTCTCGAGCTCATGCGCGCCGGCGGCGGGGTGCTCCTCTGCACCACCACGCACATGTTTCCCGTCGCCGGCGTCCCGTGGGACGGGTCGAATCGTCGCCTGGGTGCCGCACCTTGGAAGCCGGGTGCCGCGCATGTTCCCGGCTGCACCTGTGAGGCGTGCGCGGGACTTGCCCGCGGGAGTATTTGCCAGGCGGGTGTCTTAGACCCGGAAACAGGCAAGCTCTCCGCACCCGCCGAGCCACTCGGCGAGCTGGCACAGCACTTTGACTATGTGTTGGCCGAGGCAGACGGTAGCAAGCGACTCCCGCTCAAGGCGCATGCCGCCTGGGAGCCGGTAATTCCCGCCGCCACGGCAAACGTTGTCTGGGTCGTCGGCGCCTCGGGACTGGGCAAACCCGTCGCCGAGGTTGTCCACCGCCCCGAGCTCTTTTGCGAGCGTTGCGGCTGCGAGCTCACCGACACTGCCACCCCAGAGCGCGTCGCCCAGGTGCTCAATGCCGAGCTGCGGATGCTGAACCTCAACAATGCCCGCATCATGCTCAACCAAGTCGACACGCTCAGCGACCCCACGATGGCCGACCGCTTCGAGGCAGCTCTCGACCACCCCGTCGTCGCCAGCAGCCTCAAGTAGCCGGCCCCATCTCCTCAGTTGCGGTGAAATACGGACTGTTTGGCCGCCCGACGGCCGCAAACAGTCCGTATTTCACCGCAACTGAGGAGGGGACACGGCATCTTTGCTGCTAGCGGGGCACGTAGCGGCCGGGTTGGGCTCCGGTGGGCTCGCCATCGCGCGCCACCAGCACGCCGTTCACAAACACAGCCTTGGCGCGGCCATGTGCCTCAAAACCCTCGAGCGGCGTGTAGTCCACAGCCTGATGCTGCGTCGCCGCGCGAATGGTCCAGCGCGCCTGGGGATCCCACACGCACACATCGGCATCGGAACCCTCGGCAAGACAGCCCTTGCGCGGGTACATGCCAAACACGCGCGCCGGGTTCTCACTCATCAGGCGGCAGAGGTCTTCGGGGCCCAGCTGCCCCTCAAAGCTCGTGGCAATCGCAACGGGGCGGTGCTCCACACCGGGTCCGCCGTTGGGAATCGCGCGGAAGTCGTCGCGTCCGCGATCCTTTTGCCCGTGCAGGTTAAAGCTGCAGTGGTCGGTCGCAATCGTATCGATCTCGCCGGCCACAAGTGCCTCGCGCAGAGCCACACGGTCGCCAGCATGGCGCAGCGGCGGGCTCATCACATACTTGGCACCCGCAAAGCCGTCCTCGCCCTGCTCCAAGTAGCACGTATCGTCGAGCATCAGATACTGAGGGCAGGTTTCGACATAGATATGCTTCTGCCCGCGCGCCTTGGCGGCACGGATGGCCTCGAGCCCCAGCTTGGTCGAAAGGTGCACCACGTTGACCGGAGCGTCCCCGGCCAGGTGCGCCAGGTATAGCAGACGGCTCACTGCCTCGGCCTCGCACACGTCCGGACGGCTGAGCGCATGGCCCTCGGGGCCATGAATCCCCTGCTCGTACACGCGCTTCTGCAGTTCATTCACCAACGTGCCATTCTCACAATGCACGCACAGTATGCCGCCCAGGCGCTTGAGCTCCTCCAGCACCTCGAGTGTCTCGGCATCGTCCAAGCGCAGGTGGTCGTAGGCAAAGTAGGTCTTGAACGACGATACGCCCGCCTCGCGCATGGCCGAAAGATCGGCGCGGTTGCGCTCATTCCACTCGGCGAGTGCCATATGAAAGGCGTAGTTTGCCGTGCAGGTGCCGTCGGCGCGATGATGCCACTCGGCCAAGGCATCGGGCATGGTCACGCCGCGATCGGCCGTCGCGTAGTCCACGATGGTCGTCGTACCGCCGCAGGCAGCCGCACGCGTACCGGTCTCAAAGCTATCGGCCGTCCAATCCATGCCGGTCCAGCACTGCATGTGCGTGTGGCCATCGATAAAGCCGGGAAACACCCAACAGTCGGTGGCGTCCTGGACGGTATCGCCCTCGCCCGGCTCAATCGCCGCGGCAATCCGCACGATCTTATCGCCCTCCATGGCAAGATCGGCGCGGCGAAGTCCCTGGGGCGTCACGAGCGCGCCGTTTTTGATGATGATCATGTTGCTCCTTATCGATTCATACAGTTGGCCACGCGATCAAAAAACGAGCAGGCGGCAATATGCTCCGCTATGCGTCGCTGTCCCTTGGCGGTATCGACATCCCACAGCTCGTAGGCACGCGCTTCGACCAGCGTGACGTCGACGCGACCTTTGAGAATCGAACCGCCGCCGTCCTTGCCCTCAAGACACATAAGTGCATCGAACAGTTCCGCCGGAAAGAGCACCGGACTCGAAGGCTCACCGCTGCACGCCAAGCGCACCGGATGTTTGCGGCCACGCTCGTCAAACGCGTGAACCATGGCATCAAAAGAATCCGCGCTCACAAGCGGCTGGTCGCCCGGCAAAAAGAGGCAACCTTTCCAGTTGCGTTCGACTCCCCACGAAAGGCCCGCACGGACGCTTTCGCTGCGCAGCTCGCCATCGTGCAGCACGCACGGGCAATGCTTGTCCTCGCAAATCTGGGCGACCTCGGGCCAACGCGTCGAGACCACAACGTCAAAGCCCCGGGGAACCGAATCGATGGTCCGGGCAATCAGCGGCTCGCCATAGATATCGGCAAGCATCTTGTTAGAGCCAAACCGCTTGCCCTCGCCCGAGGCCATAATGACGCATCCAAGTTTCATGGTGATACCTCCCCTGAAACCATCGTACCCATAACTCGCGCCGCGGGCATCCACATCGAAAGCACTTATCCCGCACGCCCGCGATGCAAAAAAGGGGCACCCCGCCGATTGGCAGAGCGCCCCCTTTACATGGCTTACCTCAACCCGGCTTTAGGCCTGGAGCCAACGAGCGGTGTTGCGCTCGTCGAGGGCCTTGAGGGTAGCGGCGGGATCGGCAACCTTCTGCAGGAACATCATGGCTGCGATGGCGTACGGCTTGTAGCTGGCCTCCTTGTACATGCCCACGCGGTGCATGTCGAAGACGTCGGCGTTGACCTCGCCGTGCTCGCAGGAGACACCGGAGATGTCGGCGGGCAGCGGGTGCATAAAGATGGTGTCCTGGCCGTTGGCAGTCTTCTCCATGAGCTCGGTCGTGGAGCACCAGTCCTGATGGGTGGCGTTCTGGGCGAGCAGCTCCTTCTCGAGCGCTGCGATGCCGGCGTCGTCGCCCTCGGCGTACAGGTTGGTGCGCTTCTCCATGGCGGCAAACGGAGCCCAGCTCTTGGGGATCACGATGTCGGCGCCCTCGAAGGCCTCGGCCATGGTGTTGACCTGCTTAAAGGTGGTGCCAGACTCGGCGGCATAGCCCTTGGCGCGCTCGACGACCTCGGGCATGAGGTCGTAGCCCTCGGGGTGGGCCAAGGTGACGTCCATGCCAAAACGGGGCAGCAGGCTGATCAGCGACTGCGGGCAGGACAGCGGCTTGCCGTAAGAGGGCGAATAGGCCCAGGTGACGGCAACCTTCTTGCCCTTGAGGTTCTCGAGGCCACCAAACTCGTTGATGAGGTAGAGCATGTCGGCAGAGGACTGCGTGGGGTGGTCGGAATCGGACTGCAGGGAGATGAGCGTGGGACGGTGATCCAGAACTCCGTCCTCGTAAGCCTGCTGGACAGACTCGGAAACCTCGGCCATGTAGGCGTCGCCCTTGCCGATGTACATGTCGTCGCGGATGCCGATGACGTCGGCCATGAAGGAGATCATGGTAGCGGTCTCGCGGACGGTCTCGCCGTGGGCGATCTGGGACTTCTTCTCGTCCAGGTCCTGCAGCTCAAGGCCGAGCAGGTTGGCAGCCTTAGAAAAGGAGAAGCGCGTACGGGTGGAGTTGTCGCGGAACAGGGAGACGGCCAGACCCGAGTCGAAGATCTTGGACGAGACGTTGTTCTCGCGCAGCTCGCGCAGGGCGTCGGCGACGATGTAGAGAGCCTTGAGCTCATCGGTGGTCTTGTCCCAGGTGTGCAGGAAGTCGCTGCCGTACATACCCTTAAAATCGAGGCCGTTCAGCTGCTCGACGAGCTCGGTAAACTTAGCGTCCATGTATGTGTCCTTTCCAAAGATGCGAATGATGGTAATGGGTAGATGCGCTCCGGCATGCGCGTGTGGCTAGAACATGCAGAGCACTATGACGAGGACCCGCCACCGTCGAGGAAGCATGGGAGATAACGACCGCGGGCCCCAAGTCAACAGGGGGTGCCGGGGGCATAAACTGTCCCCGGCTCAACAAAATCGAAGAATGGGACTAATCGATCTTGTTGTTGGTCAGACCGGCGCGGAACACGGTGGCGTCGCCATCGGCCTGGCTCGGATCGTAGAGGTTCAGGGCAGCCACGTACATGGCGGCAGCGGTGACCAGGTCGTCCTTGTAGGTGACCTCGTTGGGAGCGTGAGCCTGAGACTCGGCACCCGGGCCAAAGCCGACGCAAGGGATGCCATAGCGGCCCTGGATGGAGACGCAGTTCGTGGAGAAGGTCCATTTGTCGCACAGCGGACGACCGGTGCGCTTGTCCATGCTGGACTCGCAGCCGATGCGCTCGTCACCAAACATGGCCTTGTGGGCGTCGACGAGAGCCTTGACGTGCGGAGCGGTCTCCTTGTTGATCCACGTGGGGAAGTAAGCCTCGGTCTCGTAGACCTCGCCGGTCCAGGACGGACGGTCGTACATGTACATGGAGACCTTCACGTCGTCGCCGTACTTCTTGGCGGCCGGCAGGTTGCGGATCTCGTCCAGGCAGGACTCCCAGGTCTCACCGGCGGTCATACGACGGTCGATGGAGATGGCGCAGGAGTCAGCGACAGCGCAACGGCTGGGGCTGGTGTAGAAGATCTGGCTGACGGTGCAGGTGCCGCGGCCCAGGAAGCGGGCGTCCTCGAAGTGCTCGGGGTTGTACTTGGGGTCGAGCATCTTGACGAGACCCTTGATGTCGGTCGACTCGTCGCAGCCGTTGTTGTTGAGGGCGCGGACGTCGGCGATGATGTCAGCCATCTTGTAGATGGCGTTGTCGCCGCGGTCGGGAGCGGAGCCGTGGCAGGAAGTGCCGTGAACGTCGACGCGGATCTCCATGCGGCCGCGGTGACCGCGATAGATGCCGCCGTCGGTGGGCTCGGTGGAAATGACGAACTCGGGCTTAATGCCGTCCTTGTTGTAGATGTACTGCCAGCACATGCCGTCGCAGTCCTCTTCCTGGACGGTGCCGACGACCATAATCTTGTAGCCCTCGGGGATGAGGCCCATGTCCTTCATCATCTTGGCAGCGTAGGTAGCAGAAGCCATGCCGCCCTCCTGGTCGGAGCCGCCACGGCCATAGATGATCTCGTCGGTCTCGTAACCCTCATAGGGATCGGCATCCCAGTTCTCGATGTTGCCGATGCCGACGGTGTCGATGTGGGAGTCGATGGCGATGATCTTGTCGCCCTCGCCCATAAAGCCCATAACGTTGCCCAGGCCGTCGACCTTGACCTCGTCATAGCCAAGGCTCTCCATCTCGGCCTTGATGCAAGCGACAACCTCACCCTCCTCGCAGGACTCAGAGGGGTGGCTAATCATTGCGCGAAGAAAACGCGTCATATCAGCACGATGGGACTCAGCAGCAGCCTTAATGGCATCAAAATCGAGTTCTTTAGTCATAACAGTCAACCTTTCTACAAGGGTTTACCTACAGGTAGATATTTCAGATAGACCACTTGTGCCAAGCGGCGTGAGGTTGAGCACCCCACAAGCAAGTAACCATAGGAGGCGGACGGAGGACTTTGCTCCGTCGCGAGTTCCGCACGAGCCGGAGAGCACTTAATGTGCTCTCCGTGCGAGCAGGACTGTCCGAGCAGGGAGTAAAGTCCTCCGGCTGCCTCCGGACAGGTCAGTCTGCTAGCAGGTCGGATACTCGCCCTCCCAGACGATGCGACGGTACTGATCCGGATCGGTGTCGCCCTCGGTGGAGAAGCAGAGCACGGAGCTCGTCTTGTCCAGGCCGATGAGCTCCTTGAGCTCGGCGTACTCGGGATCGAGCATGAGGGTCTCGACCAGACCGGTGGTCACAGCGCCGGACTCGCCGGAGATGACGCGCGGGTCGCCCTTCTCGGGAGCGCCCAGGGTGCGCATGCCGCGAGCGGTGACCCAATCGGGGCAGGAAACGAAGGCAGTGGTGTGGTTGCGCAGGATATCCCAGCCCAGGATGTTGGGCTCGCCGCAGCACAGACCAGCCATGATGGAGGGCATGTCGCCGTCCACGATGCGCGGGTCGCCGTCGCCGGCGGCAGCGCCCTTGTACAGGCAGGCGGCAGGAGCGCACTCAACCACGACAAAGGTGGGCGGGTTATCGGGATACAGGTTGGTGAAGTAACCCACCACGGCGCCGGCGAGCGAACCCACGCCAGCCTGGACAAAGACGTGCGTCGGGCGGTTGATGGCCATCTCGCGCAGCTGCTCGGCAGCCTCGGAAGCCATGGTGCCATAGCCCTCCATGATCCAAGACGGGATCTTCTCGTAGCCCTCCCAAGCGGTGTCCTGAACGATGACGCCGCGCTCGCAGGCGTCGGCCTCGGCGGCGGCCATGCGCACGCACTCGTCGTAGTTGACCTCTTCGATGGTCACCGTGGCGCCCTCGGCGGCGATGTTATCAAAGCGGGGCTTGGTGGAACCCTTGGGCATGTGCACGACGGCCTTCTGGCCCAGCTTGTTGGCAGCCCATGCCACGCCGCGGCCGTGATTGCCGTCGGTGGCGGTAAAGAAGGTAGCCTGGCCAAAGTCCTCGGCCAGCTGATCGGAGGTCAGGTAATCGAAGGTGCAGTCGGCAACGTCCTTGCCGGTCTCGTCGGCAATGTAGTTGGCCATGGCAAACGAGCCGCCCAGAACCTTAAAGGCGTTGAGGCCAAAGCGATAGCTCTCGTCCTTAACGCACAGGTTGGACAGGCCCAGGCGCGCGGCCTGGCCGTCCAGGCGGGCAAGCGGAGTGACGGTGTACTGGGGGAACGACTGGTGGAAGGCGCGGGCCTTCTTCACGTGGTCGAGACTCATGATTCCCAAGTGCTTGTCATCGCTCTTGGGCATCGTGTTGCTCGCCCACTGGATCTTATCGGCCATACGGTGAACTCCTTAAGTCCTCTCTTGCCGGCCCCCGCATACGCGTTCCAGCCCATTCCCATTCATGCGGCTGAACTTTTATGTGGATGCCAAACAAAAAGTTTGTTAGCACTGTTCTATCACACTTTTTGATTGGAAAATCTAACAAATTGTTTGTTGCCGTAATCGGTACCTTTTCGCCGCCGAACGGTCACATAACGCAGCGACACCTTCGCTATTTGCGAACAAGTGGGGTTTATGGCAAAGTGTGCCCAAACTAATTTTTAGGAAGGCACCCATGACCCCCGCACAGATTGAGTTTTACAAGCGCCTCGCACACGGTTTGGCGCTGCAATTTGGCCCCAACTGCGAAGTTGTCGTCCACGACCTGGAGACCGAGGACGTTGACCACTCTATCGTGGTGATCGAAAACGGCCACGTAAGCGGGCGCAAGCTGGGCGACGGTCCCAGCCACATTGTGTTTGAGTCCATGCACGAGGGTGCCACCGACGTACGCGACCGCGAGCCGTACCTCACCAAAACCACCGACGGCAAGCTGCTCAAGTCCTCGACGATCTTTATCCGCAACGACGAGGGCAAGCCCGTCGGCATTTTGGGCATCAACTTTGACATTACGCTTATGAAGGCATTTGAGCGCTCGCTCGACGCCTTTACCGGCATCGGCGGCACGGGCTACACCGAGCCCGAGCCCATTACCAAAAACATAGGCGACTTGCTCGAGGATCTGCTACGCGAGTGCGAACAGTTTGTGGGCAAGCCCGCGGCGCTCATGACCAAAGACGAGCGCATCCGCGCCATTGGCTACCTCGACCGTCGCGGTGCCTTCCTCATTTCCAAGTCGAGCGAACGCGCCTGCGAGTTCTTTGGCATCTCCAAATACAGCTTCTATAGCTACCTCAATGAGGCCAAGGCGGCAGCAGGCGACAAGTAGGCACTCACCTGGATTGCCCCTCCCCTTTTGGGCGCGAGTTCTGGAAAGCATGAATCCAAGACCGAGCCGTTTGGAAAGTTCCATATAATCGATGTCATTAGTATTTCGAAAGGGTGGAACAGAATGGCGTTGAGCAAGGCATCATGCACCGGTCGCGGATTGATTCCGGCAATTGGTGGACATGTGCACCGCATGTTCGATGAGGGTGAAGACGACTTGTTTTCGCTGAGCCTTGACGACGTGATGGATGATCGCCCGTGGACCGCCGACGAACTCATGGGCGGCGGGGCTCGCCCGTCAAGCCCCAATCCCGCACTTGCGCCTAAGCCCGCATCTGCGCCGACTCCTGCGCAGTCGCCCGTTTCGACGCCCGCGCCTACACCCACACCCACTTCGGCGCCCACACCCGCTCCCCGCCCCGCAAGCGACCCGTCCGAGACGGCGGCATTTCTCGCTGCAGCGACGCAGGGCAAATCGGCCAACAGCACCGTTATGTACAGCGCCCAGCAGTTGCCTGTTCCTGCGGCACGCAAGCCTCCGGTCACAAGGCTCGATGAGCCCGTTGCCCATCAGGTTGCCTACGATTCCTGGGCTGCAGCCGATCTGGATGAGACCTCTACCGGCATGCCGGCGCTCGACGTTCCAGTTAACCCGCTTTTTGCCGCCAACACGAGCGCCGCGGACTATGAGGGCGGTGCGGCATATTCCGATTATTCCGATGGCTATGCTGACGCCGGTCGCATCGAGACCGAGGATTATGGCACCGCATCGAGCGATTATCTCAACGATCCGTACGCTGCCACGCCTGCACCGGAATATGACCCGGAGGCCGCGTCCGCGCCGGCGTATACCAAAAGCACGGGCGAAGAGCGCTTCGCCGATTATTACGCCGAGGAAAAGGCGCTGCGTTTTTCGGAATTTCCGCAGGCAGTCAAGGTTGCCTTTATCGCCATTGTCATTGCCCTGCTCGGCGTCATTGCGTTTGAGGGATTCCGGCTGTTCTCCGGCCCCACCCAAGCGGAGTCGGAGACCCAGCAAAAAGAGAACGATGACGAGTACCTGGACATCAACACCCTCAAGGGCGACCCCAACGACGGAGACGACGAGTAGCAAGAGCTGAAGGCGGCCGCAGGATCCCGCATCCAGCACCGGCTTCTAAGTGCTGTTTTGTCATCCAGCTACACTTTTCCGAAGTTTTAAGGTGCCTATTTCGACACTTTTCCGTACTTTTACACGGCTGATTTCGACACTTTTCCGGATGAAAGCCGAATAATCACTTGGGAAACCAACGCCGTTCACGCGTCATTTCGCAGGCGGCGCTTGATTTCTGTCCGTACACGTTGATAGACTTCCTCTTGCCCGCAAGGAGCGGGCGCATTTTATCCAGAGTCGGGGTAGAGAGTTGGCTCCACGATCCCGACGCCAACCGGCCAAGAGGCACGGTGGCCCTGCCAACATCGATGAAAGGAGTCCGTATGGACAATTTCTCCGTGCGCAGCGAGCGCAACTTCCACAACCTGGTCGCACAGCCAAAACGCATGCATCTTCTGGACGGGCCGAGCAGCTATGCCTCGGCCATGGTCAAGAGTAGTCTCTCCCACCATATGCGCTTTACGGTACAGAAGCTCGAGGAAAAGCTCTGTGCTGCTGGCAATCCGCATGTGCTGCAGATTAAGCTGTTCGGAGACGACTCGCGTGAGCCATCTAGCTGGAAGCTCTTTGCCGACGGCGCGTGCATCGCGGACGGCTCGGTCGACTTTGCCCGCAAGTATTTCTGCGAGAGCGCCGAGGTGTTCCTGGATATGTGTCGCGATGCCGTCGACGCAGCCGAGCTACGCCAGTGGAGTCAGAGGGAGTACGAGCTGCTGAGCGTGGCACGCGGGATTGCGGGGGCGTAGGCAGACAGACCAGACAGCTCGTCATACTGGTTGACGCTTCGATTCAAACAGCAGGGCGGGCTCGCGCTTACAGCCCCGCCATGCCAAACCGAATGGCGTTCTCAAAAGGCCTACCCCCTCCGCCTTCAGCTTTAGCAGCAGGTCGCCCAGCTCGGAGCACTTGCTGGAAAGGCGCGTCTGAGCTCGCTCGCCCATCCCCCACCGTTGACGGACCTCCTGGGCGCGCTGGCTCACGCGGTAGTCCCCGTCCATCATCTGCTTGAGCAGCTTGGCGGTCACGCGCGCATCGGCTAGGGCGCTGTGGGCGTGACCCGTCGACTCGTCGAACTCGATGCCAAACCACGTCGCTGCGTCACTCAAAGAGACGCACCCGTGGCTGCTCATGTCCATGATCGAGGTGTAAAACGCCTGCAGGTCGGCCCAGTCCGTAGGAAATGCGGAAAGATCGATGTGCTTTGCTTGACACTCGATCAAAAGCTGTCGACGATCCGCCCCGCTCCAACAGACCACCTGGGCGGAGTAGCGCCCGATCCAATCGCTGAGCCTTTTGATCACCATGTAGAGCGGATCGGCCATCGCGGTGCCCACGGCCGATATCCCTGTGAGCTCGCGGACGGGGAACGCAACGCCTTCGGTAAATTCCGTCTGTACAAACTGCGAGAACTCGCCCATAACGTTGCCGTGGTAATCGAGCTTGACGGCGCCGGCCTCGATAATCTCATTGCACAGTCCACGGCGCTGACGCTGCTTTGGCACCGGCGCAAACTCAAAGTCCAGCACAATCTGGCGCGCAAAGTTCGTCGTATCGATAGCCGAGATACACGGCGTCTTTTCAGCTGACACGGTTGGGCCTTTCTCCGTCAACTGCCGCCTGTTTCACAGGCAGCTACATTGCCGTAAGAATAAGTGTCCGTGCGGACATGAAATCGCACAGTGCAGCTTTCCGGCATCCTTGCGTAAAGCCACACTTTGAGAGAATCACGTCACTGTTATTATCGAACATATATTCGTATTTATAGCAGTACTTTGATAGAATTGCAGTTGTTGACGGCAGTTCCATGTGCCGGGCAGCGCCCTCCATGCGACGGGAGGTGATGCCCATGACCGATCTGACTGATTTTGTGAAGCTCCTGACCGCTTTGGTCTCGCTCCTCACGGCGCTTATCGGACTTACCGAGGCACTCAAGCAGCGTACGAAGCATAAAAAGAGGGGTCGACGCCGCTAAGGCGATGACCCCTTAATCCAAGCAACGGCGCTGCCCAGCTCTTCACTACTTGGGCTGCCGTCGACCTTATTTTACCCACGGGCGCCGGGTTTACCAAATGGATTTTCGGTAAAGGAAGCACGGCACGCCCGCCCCTTGATTATCAACTTCATCCGAACACTTCCCACATTCATCCGCACATGTGCGGATGAATGTGGGAACCCGATACCCTGAGGGCCGGACCGGCCGGCCCCGGGAGATCGGAGGACGGCATGTCCGGAAAGAGGAAGAAGGGCTCCGCGAGGGCGGTCC
>UQHW01000002.1 GCA_900540935.1 uncultured Collinsella sp.
CCCTCAGGGTATCGGGTTCCCACATTCATCCGCACATGTGCGGATGAATGTGGGAGGTGTTCGGATGAAGTCGATAATCAAGGAGGGACTATCGGCAAACGAGGAGCAACTAAACAAGTTGGTTGATAATTGCATGAAAGCAGATATACTACAATTGATTAGATAGAGGAGGTTTCTGCATGGACGTTATTAACAAAGATCTCTTGGAGCAACTGAAAGAGTTTCAGGAAGAGGGCGTCGTGGTAGAAGTGTTCGACTTTGAGGACTACATGGATAAATTCTGCCATTAGTTTCGAAATTTACTCGCCTCGCTTAAAGGAGAAGTCGATTATCGATTTCTCCTTTTTAATTAAAGATATTATTGAAATACATGCTCTTAGCACAGGTTGGCCTCTCAGTAAACTGGGAGGTTGCTTTGGCTAGTTAGAGATATGTGAACGTCCGTTAGACTGAATCTCAGGGTAGAAGGGGCCTCCAGTGTCCAGATCAACAAGGCAATGCTGCGTTTCGGCTAATAAGAACGATGGCTTTTTGCGTGTGGCGGCGGCGTCGCCGCGGATTCGCGTTGCCGATGTCGAGGGCAATGCCGAGGTTGCGCTGGCGGCTGTTCGCGAAGCTGCCGGGCATGGCGTTCGTGCGTTGGTGTTGCCCGAGCTTAATCTGACTGGCTATACCGCGGCCGATCTGTTCCATAACCGCACATTGCTGCATGCTTGCGAGACTGCACTGGCACATATTCTCGATGAAACCCGCGAGCTGCCGATTGTCTTTACCGTCGGTCTTCCCGTTGCGGTTGCCGAGAATATCTACAACTGCGCCGCCGTGTGCTGCGCGGGCGAGCTTTTGGGCCTCACGGCCAAGAAGTATTTGCCCAACTATGGCGAGTTCTATGAGCGCCGTTGGTTTGCTCCGGCGCCTGCGGATCCCGTGTGGGTTGAATTTGCCGGTCAGGGTCCGGTCCCGCTGGGCTCGGGGCTTATCTACCGCTGCTGTGATGAGGGAGCCGAGGACCTGGTGCTGGGCGTTGAGGTCTGTGAGGACCTGTGGGTGCCGGCGCCTCCTTCGACCGAGATGGCGCTTGCCGGCGCGACGGTGATTCTCAACCCGTCGGCCTCGGACGAGATTATCGGTAAGGCAGATTACCGCCGCAGCCTTATCTCTAATCAAAGCGCGCGCCTGTACTGTGCCTATGCCTATGCGGACGCGAGCGAGGGCGAGTCCACGACCGATATGGTCTTTGCGGGCGAGAACCTCGTCTACGAAAACGGCTCTAAGCTGGCGGCGACGAAGCTCCTTACCTGCGATATGGCGGTTGCCGACGTTGACCTCGACCGTCTGGTTGCCGAGCGCCGTCGCTCGACGACGTGGACGCGCGCGGACGATGCGCCGGAGGCCACAACCGTTGAATTTTCGTTTGAGGGCGTGCTGGCAGACGAGCCTGTCCTGCGCGATGCACTCGACATTTACCGTGTCTTCCCCCGCGCGCCCTTTGTGCCGGCTGACCATGGCGACCTGGCCGAGCGTTGCGAGACGATCCTCAATCTGCAGACTGCGGGCCTCAAGACCCGCCTTGCCCATACGGGTACCAAGGCTGCGGTCATCGGCCTTTCGGGTGGCTTGGACTCCACGCTGGCACTGCTCGTGACAGTTCGCGCCTTCGATGCACTGGGGCTGCCGCGCACGGGTATCACGGCGGTCTCCATGCCAGGTTTTGGCACGACGCATCGCACCAAGTCCAATGCCGAGTCGCTTGCCCGCGACCTGGGCGTGAGCTTCCGCGAGGTTTCGATCCACGCGGCCGTGGAGCAGCACTTTAAGGACATTGAGCACGATCAGACCGTGCAGGACGTGACCTACGAGAACAGCCAGGCCCGCGAGCGTACGCAGATTCTGATGGATTTGGCCAACCAGGCTGGCGGCTTTGTCATCGGCACGGGCGACCTGTCGGAGCTGGCGCTCGGCTGGGCTACCTATAACGGCGACCACATGAGCATGTACGCCGTCAACGCGAGCGTGCCCAAGACGCTCGTGCGTCACTTGGTGCGCTATGCGGCTGATGTCTTTGGCGGGAGTATTGCCGAGGTCTTGCTCGACATCCTCGATACGCCGGTATCTCCCGAGCTTCTGCCGCCCACGGGCGACGGCGAGATTGCGCAGAAGACCGAGGATTTGGTGGGCCCGTACGAGCTGCACGACTACTTCCTCTATTACCTGCTGCGTTTTGGCTTTGAGCCGGGCAAGATCTACCGCATGGCGCTCAAGAGCTTCGAGGGCGTCTACGACGCCAAGACCGTCCACACGTGGCTACGTACGTTCTACCGTCGCTTCTTTGCCCAGCAGTTTAAGCGCAGCTGCCTGCCCGATGGTCCCAAGGTGGGCTCGGTGACGCTCAGTCCGCGCGGCGATTGGCGTATGCCGAGTGACGCCAGCTCGCGTCTGTGGCTTGCGCAGATCGACGCGCTCAATCCAGTTGACTAAGGTTGGCTAAATTGAACCAATACGGGGGTTGCAAGCGTTACACTTTTGCAATCTGATGGCCCGTATCGCGCGGCGCTCTTGTCGGAGCGCCGCGTTTTTCATATCGAAAGGTGGCACCATGCAGGCATCGCAGCGTCTCGACCGCTTTGGCGCGGAGGTCTTCGCCTCGCTCAACAACAAGCTTCTCGCGCTGAAGGCTCAGGGCAAGACCATTTACAACATGAGCGTGGGCACGCCCGACTTTAAGCCGTACGACCACGTGGTCGAGGCGCTCACGCAGGCAGCCCAAGATCCCGAGATGTGGAAGTATGCCCTGCGCGACCTGCCCGAACTCAAGCAAGCCGTGTGCGATTACTATGAGCGTCGCTTTGGCGTTTCGGGCATTACGCCGTCTATGGTGCAGTCGTGCAACGGCACGCAGGAGGGCGTGGGCCATTTGGGCCTGGCCCTGCTCGATCCGGGCGACACTATTTTGGTTCCCGATCCGTGCTACCCGGTCTTTGAGGCGGGTGCCAAGATCGCCGATGCCAAGCTCGAATACTATCCGCTGGTTGCCGAGCATAATTACCTGCCCTATGTGGCGGGTATCGATCCCGAGGTGGCCGATCGTGCCAAGTATATGATCGTGTCGCTGCCCGCCAACCCGGTGGGCTCGGTGGGCACGCCCGAGGTCTACGAGGAGATCATCGCTTTCGCCCGCGAGCACGACCTGCTGATCGTCCATGACAACGCATACTCCGACATCGTGTTCGACGGCGAGCCGGGCGGCAGCTTCTTGCAGTATCCCGGTGCGCTCGAGGTGGGCGTGGAGTTCTTCTCGCTCTCCAAGTCGTTTAACGTCACCGGTGCCCGCATCGGCTTTTTGGTCGGTCGCGAGGATGTGGTCTCGGCCTTTGCCAAGCTGCGCGGCCAGATCGACTTTGGCATGTTCTTCCCGATCCAGAAGGCCGCCATCGCCTGCCTGAACGGTCCGCGCGATGAGGTCGAGGCGCAGCGTCTGAAGTACCAGGAGCGCCGCGATGCCCTGTGCGACGGTCTTGAGGGCTTGGGCTGGGAGCGCCCCAACGCGCATGGCTCTATGTTTGTGTGGGCCAAGCTTCCCGGTGGCCGCACCGATTCCATGGCGTTTTGCGAGGAGCTTATGGAGAAGGCCGGCGTTGTGGTGACGCCGGGCGCGAGCTTTGGTCCTTCGGGCGAGGGGCACGTGCGCATGGCGCTGGTCTTGCCGCCCGACCAGATCGCTTTGGCTGTCGAGGCCATTCGCGAGGCGGGCCTGTATTAGAAAGCTATTTTGGCTCGTCAATATATCGAAACCGATTTCGTGCAGTTATTTTACGAATTCTGCAAACAATTTCGGTAAACGGTCGATTTTTGGCTGCGAATAGGAGCATAATCAAAGTCCCGATTGGATGTATTGGGATTACGACAAGCCGCTCGGGTCGTTCCCGGGCGGCTTGTTTGTGGAGTGAGATGGGAGTTTCTAATGGTTAACGAGAAGAAGGTCGCTATTGTCGGCTGCGGTTTCGTCGGTTCGTCTTCGGCGTTCGCGCTGATGCAGAGCGGTCTGTTCTCCGAGATGGTCCTCATCGACGTGGACAAGAACCGCGCCGAGGGTGAGGCCCTGGATATCGCGCACGGCATGACGTTTGCCGAGCCGATGAAGATCTACGCCGGCGATTATTCCGATGTCGCCGACGCCGCCATGATCGTCGTCACCGCTGGCGCTGCCCAGAAGCCCGGTGAGACCCGCCTGGACCTGGTCAACAAGAACGTCAGCATCTTTAAGTCCATTATCCCCGAGATTAAGAAGTCCGGCTTCGATGGCATTCTGCTCATCGTCTCCAACCCGGTCGATGTTCTGACCTACGCCGCCATCAAGATGTCCGGCCTGCCCGAGGGCCACGTCATCGGTTCCGGCACCGTGCTCGACACCGGCCGCCTGCAGCAGATGCTCGGCGCTCACGTTGAGGTTGACCCGCGCGATGTCCAGGCCTATGTCATGGGCGAGCACGGCGACTCCGAGTTTGTCGCTTGGTCCAGCGCTCAGGTTGCCGGCGTTCCGCTGAACACCTTCTGTGAGCTTCACGGCCATCTGGAGCATGAGGCTGCCGAGAAGCGCATCGCTGAGGACGTCAAGAACTCCGCCTACACCATCATCGAGAAGAAGCACGCCACCTACTATGGCGTCGCCATGGCCGTCAAGCGCATCTGCACCGCCGTTATGCGCGATGAGCAGACCGTTCTGCCTGTCTCCTCGCTCATGGTGGGCGAGTATGGCCTGTCCGATCTTGCCATCTCCATGCCGACCGTCGTTGGCCGCGACGGCGTTGTCTGCCGCGTCCCCGTGCCGCTGAACGACGACGAGCAGCATGAGCTCACCGTCTCCGCCAAGGCCCTCAAGGACATCATCGACAGCGTCGACTTCTCCTGCTAAATCAAGCTCGCTAGAGCGAAAAGCTACAATGAAGGCGTCCGGGTCCACACGGCCCGGGCGCCTTTTTGGTGCAAAGTAACCTGACTCCAATGCACCATAGTTGATGGGAGGGCCATGTCGGATTCGCCTAATTTTTTGACCTATGTCCAGACGGCGTTTGATCCCTTTGAGGAGCGGCCGTTCTGCGCGGTGGATAGCCTGGTCTTTGCGTGGTTGTCCTATTTGCGCTTGCCGGGTGATATGGCGGGGCTGACGAACTGGCAGGGCCTAGACGTACGCGAACTGCTGCGTGCCGAGTGCTACCGGGACATGATTGACGACTTGTGGGACCCAGAGGGAAGCAGGGCCTTGTTGGAGGCCGTGGCAGCAAATCCCAGATACCGCGGCGTGCACGTTTGCGGCTATCGTGCCGTGAGCGATGTGGTGGCGACGGAGCAGTTTGCAGCCATGGCGTTCCGGTTTCCGGCGGGGTTTAGCTATCTTTCCTTCCGGGGGACCGACAGCACGATTGTGGGCTGGAAAGAGGACTTTAACATGGCGTTCCGGTGTCCTGTGCCGGCCCAGGAATCCGCGGCGCGTTATGTGGACGAGGCGGCGGATGCGATCGACGGGCCGCTTTTGTGCGGAGGTCATTCCAAGGGCGGAAACCTTGCGGTGTACGGTGCGGCGATGTGCTCCGATGTCGCCCGTGAGCGAATCGAACGGGCGTATTCCCATGATGGTCCAGGGTTCGTCGAGGAGTTTCTGAACGGCAACGCCTTTGCCGATCTTTCCGGTCGAATCGACAAGACGCTACCTCGGTCGTCGATCTTCGGCATGATGTTCGAGACACAAGAGGACTATGCCATCGTTGAGAGCACCGAGTTCAGCCTGCTGCAGCACAATCCCTTTAGCTGGGTGGTTGATGGTTGCGACTTCGTATACTGTGAGCGCCTGTCCGCCGGTGCTCGATACGTTGATGGCTCCATTCGCGAGATGCTGCTTGCAGTGTCACCTAGCGAGCGCGAGCGTTTTGTAGATGCGTTGTTCTCCGTGTTTGAGGCTACGGACGCCGAACGGTTTGCGGATATCGCAGGAAATCTGCGTGAGAGTCTGCCCGTGATGCTCCAGGCTGCGCAAGGCTTTGACAAAGATACGCGACGCTTTATCTCGCAGACCATCGTGGCGATCCTTAAATGCGCACTGTTGCCCAAACGACCCCAGATCGACGTGCCCGCTGCCGGCAAGAGTTTGGCAGAACAGCTCGAGGCTTGGCAGTCCGAGCTCCTGCGCTAGCCATTGATACAAAGCAACCTGTCCCCGATGCGCCAATCTTCGATGCGCCTGGGGCGGGCTCGACCGCTATACTGGTTCGTGCCGAAATCGATCTAGAACGGAATGCCGTATATGAAAATCAATCACGCGATTCTGCATATCCTGGACTTTGACTCTGCCGTCAACGTCATGAGCCAGCGAGAGCTCGATATCGAGAGCCGTACCGTGCGCAACTTCGTGACCACGCATCTGCGCCGCGCACGCACCTCGGCCGACAATAAACGCGCCACGTTTGCCGAGAACTCCGCATTCGGCGGCGAGCTCAAGGGCTATTTCTTTGGTGAGCGTGAGTTCGTGGACCTGTCTCAGCAGATTGCGGAGTTCATCTCTTCCGAACTTACCAAGGCCGAGAAAGCCGAGTCCACTGACGTGCTTGTGGCGGACTTTGATGACGATGAGGATGCCCGCTGGTTTGCCGTGATGCTGCTGGGCTCCAAGCAGGCTTTTATGCACGAGGTAGGTCGCGAAGAGGGCGAGGTGCGCAACGACATTGCGCGCCACTACGCCATTCTGCCGAATCCCTCGCAAAAGGTGCCGAGCTATGCAATCGTGCGTGCAAGCACCATGGAGATCGGCTATGTGGACAAGAAACGCAAGATCGCCGGCGAGGACCGTATGCTTATCCCCGATGGCCTGCTGCAGTGCGACACGGGCGTATCGGGCAAGGAGGTCATCGACACCGTGACGCGTGTGGTCGAGGAAGTCGCCGAGGAGCACGGTGCCAATACGGCCGTAGCGCTCGCCAAGGTTAAGGCTGCTGTTGCCGAGAAGGTCGAGGATGACGAGGAGCTGCCGCCTTGGGATATCGTCGACGAGGTCTTTGAGGACGAGCCGGTCATCAAGGAGAGCGTGCGCGCGGCACTGACTGAGGAGAAGGTGCCTGAGCGTGTGCCCGTGGAGCGCAAGCAGGTCGAACGCGCGGCGGTGCGCAACCACAAGATCCGTACCGACACGGGCATCGAGATCAGCTTCCCGGCCGAGATGGGTTCGAACTCTGAGTACATCGAGTTTGTCAACGAGCCCAACGGCCTCATCTCCATCGAGCTCAAGAACATCGGAAGTATTGAGAATCGATAAACTGCTCTTGGACGTTGCAAAAAACAAAGGCCGAAGCCTTTTGGGACTTCGGCCTTTTTTGTTTTCGGCTTGGTGGCTGACATTGCGCCGCAGGTTGAGCTCACGTCAGCGAAAACGCCCCTAAGCGAGCAAGGTGACGTGAAAGAGGAGGGAAGCGTACTTCGGTACGCGACCGACGATTGAACGTCAGATTGCCGCTTAGGGGCGTTTGCAGCGTCGGGCCGTTACGGCGTTTGGTAAAACGCCGTAACTATTAAAGCTGGCGCAGGCCCTCTTCCAGGCCGGTCTTGCTGTCGGTCTTCTCGTCGCGCATCTTGATGACGCGGGCGGGGACACCGGCCACGACGGCACCGGCGGGGACGTCCTCGACGCACACGGCGCCGGCGGCAACGACAGCGCCCTTGCCTACGTGCACGCCCTCCAGGACCACGGCATTGGCGCCGATCATAACGTCGTCCTCGATGATGACGGGCGTGGCACTGGCGGGCTCCACGACGCCTGCCAGCACGGTGCCGGCGCCGATGTGGCAGTTCTTGCCCACGGTGGCGCGGCCGCCCAGCACAGCGCCCATGTCGATCATGGAGCCTTCGCCAATGACGGAGCCGATGTTGATGATGGCGCCCATCATGATGACGGCGCGATCGCCAATCTCGACACGGTCGCGGATGATCGCGCCCGGCTCGATGCGGGCGTTGATACCCTTGAGGTCGAGCATGGGCACGGCGGAGTTGCGGCAGTCGTTCTCTACGTCGTAGTAGTCGATGGAGTCGGCGTTGGCGTCGAGGATTGCCTTGAGCTCATCCCAGTCACCAAAGACGGTCTTGCCACGACGACCGCCGTAGACGTGCGCATTGCCCCACTGGACCTTCATGCCCGGCTTTTCGCGCACGTACAGTTTGACGGGCGTTTTCTTGGGCGCGGTTGCGATGTAGTTGATAATCTCCTGTGCGTCCATCTCGGCTGCATTACTCATTTGCTGTCTCTCCTTTGAGTGGATCCGGTTGATACCTGGTTAGGCAAACATGACCTGGTCGAACGTATAGAAGCCAGGCTCGCGGGTGACGAGCTTCTGCGCGGCTGCCAGGGCGCCGTTGACGAAGATCTGACGGCTCGTGGCGCGGTGCGTGAGCGTGACCTCCTCGTCCTGGCCGAAAAAGCTTACCTCGTGCACGCCGGCGACGGTGCCGCCGCGCAGCGAGTGCATGCCGATCTCCTTGGGGTCGCGCGCGCCGCACATGCCCTCGCGGCCATAGACGGGGTGGTAGCCTGCCTCGGGCTCGGCTTCGACGACGGCGTCGAGCAACAACTTGGCAGTGCCGCTGGGGGCGTCGACCTTTTGATTATGGTGCGTCTCGACGATTTCGCAGTCAAAGCCGGGCAGCTCGCGCGTGGCCTGGGCAACCAGATGGCGCAGGGCGGCGATACCGATAGAGTAGTTGCCCGAGTGCATAACACGGGCGTTCTGACCCAGCTCGCGCAGGCGATCCACCTGCTCGGGCGTATAGCCCGTGGTGCCGGAAACGAGTGCGGCACCCGTGCGCTCGACATAGGCGACAACGGCATCGAAGGTCACGACGTTCGAGAAGTCGATGATTACATCGGCGGCCGGTGCGCTCTCGAGCTCGGACAAGTCGAAGCCGAACTGGGCGACGATGTCAAAAACGGGCTCTCCAGCGGTGTTGACAATGCCCTCGGCGGTGGTGCGGATGAGCGAGCCCATGCGGCCCGTTCCCATAATGACGGTCTTAATCAAGCAGACCAGCTCCTTTCAGAGCATCGGTAAGTGCGGAGCGCGTGTCGTCTGCCATGGGGCACAGCGGCATGCGGTAGTTTGCCTCGATCATACCCATCTGGGCGAGTGCTTCCTTGACGGGGATGGGGTTGACCTCGCTAAAGAGGGCATTGATGAGCGGCTGGCCGGCAATCTGGATATCGCGGGCGCGCTCCACGTCGCCGTCCAGATAGGCGCGGCACATGTCGTGCACGAGCTGCGGCTGAACGTCGGCCCACACGCTGATGGTGCCCGAAGCGCCCAGGCTCATGAGCGGCACGGTGAGGGCGTCCTCGCCCGAGTACATGCGGAAGTCGTCGGACAGCAGGTGGGCGATCTTGGCCGCGTAAGCGACGTTGCCAGAGGCTTCCTTAATACCCATGATGTTGGGATGTGCGGCCAGGCGCTCTACGTTGCGCTCGCTGATGCCGCAGCCGCAACGGCCGGGGATGTTGTACAGGATGCAGGGGATGTCCACAGCATCGGCGACGGTCTTAAAGTGCTGATAGATACCCTCTTCGTTGGACTTGTTGTAGTAGGGGGTAATGAGCAGCAGGCCGTCGGCTCCCAAGCCCTGGTAAGTGAGCGACTTGGTGAGCATGGTTTGCGTGGAGTTGGAGCCCGAGCCG
This sequence comes from uncultured Collinsella sp., assembly GCA_900540935.1. Lineage (GTDB taxonomy): Bacteria > Actinomycetota > Coriobacteriia > Coriobacteriales > Coriobacteriaceae > Collinsella. Next base: position 9,704 of record UQHW01000002.1, read on the forward strand.
GCGATGACGGGGACGCGTCCTGCAACATGCTTGACCACGGCGGCGACGACGGAGTTGTCCTCGTCATCGGTCATCGTGGCGCTCTCGCCGGTGGTGCCCAGGGTGAGGATGGCGTCGGTGCCGTTTTGCAGGTGGAAATCGATAAGGCGCTCGAGTGCGTCAAAGTCGACGCTGCCGTCCTTTTTAAACGGCGTGACGAGGGCGACGATTGAGCCCTCGAGGTTGCGGATATCCATGTTCTTCTCCTTCGCTTCCGCGATCTGGATGCGCTTATTCCATTGGGCGGCGACGGCCAAGCGCTCGTCTTGGGCGCGACGGCGGGCACTTTCGGCGCGCGACTTGGCCAGCAGCTCTCGGCCGCTCGGCAGCACGTCGAGCGTGGCAAAGTAATCGCCCGGGCGCTCGGCACGGCGGATGAGGTCGGCTGAGCCATCGGGGCGCAGCAGAACCTCGGCGGAGCGCAGACGTCCGTTGTAGTTGTAGCCCATGGAGTAGCCATGCGCACCGGTATCGTGGATCACAAGCAGGTCGCCCATGTCGATATGCGGTAACTCGCGATCGATGGCGAACTTGTCGTTGTTCTCGCATAGGTTGCCCGTGATGTCGTAGGTGTCCGTAACGGGTACTGTGGTCTTGTCGGCGCCACCCGGCTGGCCCATCACCGTAATGTGGTGGTAGGCGCCATACATGGCAGGGCGGATCAGATCGACGGCGCTTGCGTCGACACCGATATAGTCCTTGTAGATCTGCTTCTCGTGGATGGCCTTGGTGACCAGGCAGCCGTAGGGGCCTATCATATAGCGGCCCATCTCGGTGCAGATGGCCACATCGCCCATACCGGCGGGAACCAGGATCTCGTCGTATGCCGCGTGTACCCCCTCGCCGATGGTGTGGATGTCGTTGGCCTGCTGCTCGGGCAGATAGGGGATGCCGACGCCGCCGGACAGATTAATGAAGGCGACATGTGCGCCGGTCTCGCGCTCCAGGCGCGCGGCAAGCTCAAAGAGGATGCGCGCGAGCTTGGGGTAGTAGTCGTTGGTGACGGTATTGCTGGCAAGGAATGCGTGGATGCCAAAGTTTTCGGCGCCCTTGGCCTTGAGCGTGCGGAAGGCCTCGAAGAGTTGCTCGGTGGTCATGCCGTACTTGGAATCGCCGGGGTTATCCATGATGCCATTGGAGAGCTGGAACAGGCCGCCCGGATTAAAGCGGCAGCTGACCGTTTTGGGGATGGGCCCCGCAACACGCTCAAAGAACTCGATGTGGCTGATGTCGTCAAAGTTGACGATGGCGCCCAGCTTGTCGGCGAGCTCAAAGTCGGCAGCTGGCGTGTCGTTGGACGAGAACATGATGTCGTGTCCCGTGATGCCCAGCGAGCGGGCGATCATGAGCTCGGTATAGCTCGAGCAATCGCAGCCGCAGCCGTATTCGTTGAGAATGGAGATGAGCGCCGGGTTGGGGTTGGCCTTGACGGCAAAGTATTCCTTAAAGCCCGGGTTCCATGCAAAGGCGTCGCGCACTTCTTGCATGTTGCGGCGGATGCCCGCCTCGTCGTATAGATGAAACGGCGTGGGGAACTGCTCGACGATATGCTCGAGTGTCTCCTTGTCCACAAACGGCTGCTTGGCCGCATATGCCTCGTTGGGGATCAATGCCATGTCCCGTAAACCTCGCTATCCAGACGGCGCCATCTGCGCATCGAATCCGCATAGCGTGGACCCAATGTCCGGATAGCGCTCCCGCATTGCTGCAGACAGTCCTGTGGGTGTTTCCCGCAGGCCCACCAGGTTGTTCGTGCCCGAAAAACCCAGTTCGGCGGGTTTCGCCTCCCCACGGGGTCAAAGCCTGCCGGCTCGCCCGCGGCTCTTCGTGCCCGCGCCTCTATCAAGTGGTAACGACCCTATCACGTTGCACTTTACCAAACAAGAGTATTCGTATATAACGTTTAAAAAATGCAGCAATATGCTGGAAACATGTGTGCCACAATCCTGTATCACAATAAGTTGCAACAGATGTGCCTCACGAAGGGATTCTCTATGACCGAGCTCCAAGAACTCCGTCGCTATCGCCGCGATCTCCATCGCATTCCGGAGCTCGATTTCGATCTTCCGCAGACTATCGCCTATATCGAGGGCGTGTTGGCGCCGCTCGCTTGCGAGGTGACCCATCCGTGTCCCAGCTGCGTCTGCGCTTTCTTCGACGCTGGCGTTGGTGCCGCGCGTGCCACGGCGATTCGCGCCGATATGGATGCGCTGCCCATCGCGGAGGCGACGGGAGCGGCCTTTGCCTCGATCCATCCCGGCAAGATGCACGCTTGCGGACATGACGGACACATGGCCATGGCACTTGCCGCCGCGACGTATGTCGACCGTACGATTCGCGAGCAGCCGGGCGCCATTAGGCGCAACGTTCTCTTTGTGTTCCAGCCGGCCGAGGAAACGACCGGTGGTGCCAAGACGGTATGCGAGAGCGGTGTGTTCGAGCGCTATGGGGCTGACCGCATTTTTGGCTTCCATGTGTGGCCCGATCTGCCTGCCGGCACGTTGGCGAGTTGTTCCGGTCCGCTGCTGGCGCGTTCGAGTGAGACACACATTCATATTCACGGGACGAGCATCCATATCGCTAAGACCTATGGCGTTCCGGTCGAGGAATCGCACGATGCGGCGCTGGCGGCTGCCAAGTTCTTGGTTGCCGAGCGCGAACTGATGGACGAGCTGGGCACCGACGAACCCTGTATCGGCAAGTTTGGCCTGCTGCAGGCTGGCACCGTTTGCAACGCGGTGGCGGGGGAGGCCCATGTGGCCGGAAGCCTGCGTGTGTTTACGGACGACATGTTCGACCGGGCGCGCGAAGGCGTGCGCCGCGTGCTGGACGATGCCTGTGCCGCAACGGGCTGCACGTATGATCTCGACTTTGCCGAGGGCTATCCGCCGGTCGACAACGACCCCGAGCTATTTGCCAATGTCGCGCCTGCCTTGCCCGAGCTACAGCTCGTGGATGAGCCGCTGCTGATCGCCGAGGATTTCGCGTTCTATCAACGCTATCTGCCGGGCGTGTTTTTCCTGCTGGGCACGGGTATGCCAGAGGACCAAGACAACCCGAGTGATTCGGATGGCTGCCCCGCCTATGCCACAAGCGCTCTGCATACCGATAGCATGCTCTTTGACGAGGAAATCCTACTCAAAGGCCTCGATGTCTATAAACGATTGCTTTTGCTTGACTAAGGTGTGAAGGACTATTTGTTCTAGAAAACACGAACAAACGTACGATATAATAGAGATGTAAGTCTATAGAAACGTTTGACGTTACTAACGTAAGGCGATACTATGATTGCATCGTATGAAGATGAGGATACCGAACGCTTTGCCATGGGTGTGCGGGTCAGGAGGTTCGTGCCCTTTGAGCGTGTTGCGTTGAGGAAGATTCGCCAACTGCAGGTTTGTGCTTCGCTTGATGATCTTCGCGTTCCGCCGGGCAATCGCCTGGAAGCTTTGAAGGGCGATCGTGCCGGTCAATATAGCATCCGTGTTAACGAGCGCTATCGGGTCTGTTTTGAGTGGAGACAGGAGATGGCTTGGAATGTCGAAATCGTCGATTATCACAAGTGATGAGACCTCGTCCGATTTGCTGTCGCCAGTGACTCCTGGTGAGCTTCTCAAAGAGGAGTTTCTTGTTCCCATGGGCATTTCTCAATATCGCCTTGCGAAAGAGACCGGGATTCCGGCTCAGCGTATCGGGCAGATTGTCTTGGGAAAACGTCGCGTGACGGCCGACACCGACCTCCGTCTTTGCCGTTATTTTGGCCTGACGGATGGTTATTGGCTGCGCGCTCAGGTGGCGTTTGACCTTGAGGCCGAGAAAAGGCGGATCGAACCGGAACTCGATAAGATCGTTCCTGTTCAGCAGGCCATTGCGCTGTAGTGCTCAGAGATGATGGGGGTGGCGTGACGATGAGGCGACGCCGACAGCCTGCCGTATATAGTCCGGGTGGATGCGGGTGCGGTTTGCTGCTGCTCCCGGTTATTGCTGTGAGCATTGGCGTGATGTTTGCGCTTGCTGGACTGGCGGCAGCGGCACTTGTGCTGTTGATTGTGGCCATCGGCGTGACGATTTGGCTGTGCCGTTCTCGCGAGCAACGTCGTGCCGACGGTAAGACCAATGTAGGATGGATTGCCTTTTTGGTCATCGCCTACCTGCTGAGCATCAGCTACCTGGCGTTCTTTGTCCTGTTGATGATCAGTGCTTTTACCGGGGAATCCGTCGCGGTGGTTTGATGCGCTGCCAGCAGACGGTCGCGCAAAGTGCGTTTGCTCGGCGTTTGGATAACTGCATTGGCCGTTTACCGCAACCTTAGCTCTCAGCTAATGAATTCAAGTTTAATCCTTCCTACGATGTGCTGTGTGCCGGCACGGTAGCCGGATCGTAGAAAGGATGCATAATCAAAAAGCTCGAAAACGAAGTGCTGCTGAGCCGTCGCACTGCACTTGGCGCATTCGCCACCGTCGCCTTGGGGACTGCCGGTCTTCTTGCCGGTTGTGATAGCGATAAGGCGACCGTCACCGAGGACGCTGGCGATGACGACAAGAAGGAAGAGGCGAAGAAGGAAGAGCAGTCTACGACTGACCTGGCGGTTGGTGCGACGGTGACCACGGCTTCCGGTCTTTCCGTCGTTGTCGATTCCGTCCAGCCCGGCCTCACAAATTATGACGGTTCGACCATGACGGGCATTCACGTCACGTACGTCAACAATGGCGATGAGGGCGCAGATTACAACATCTACGACTGGAAGGGCGAGGACGCCAACGGCGCTCAGCAGAATCAGGGTTACTACAGCGAGGGCTCCGATGAGCTGCAGTCTGGTACCCTTTCCGCCGGTGGCTCCGTGGCGGGCAATATCTACTTTGATGGCGATATCAAGAAGGCACTGTATTTTGCCAACATGTTTGATAAGTCTGCCACTGCAAGCTGGGTGCTGGCCTAGCATGTCGCTACCGTTGCGCCGTATGGGAGGTGAAGTCGTATGCCCGATAAAAAGCTGACTGACGAGTTACTCAATGAGCTTCTCGACGCGCCAAACATCGATGGCTATATCAAAGAACACGACTTTGCCGCCCCGTCGCTTTCGGACTACCTGAAGCGGCTGCTGCAGGAAAAGGGCTTGGAGCGCTCGCGCGTGGTTCATATGGCCGATCTCAATGAGACCTATGGCTATCAGATTTTTACCGGTGCGCGGCATCCGAGCCGCAATAAGGTGCTGCAGATTGCCTTTGCGATGGCGCTGACGCTCAAAGAGACTAACCGTGCGCTGACGGCTGCCGGGGTAAGCGTCCTTAACTGCAAGGACCGCCGCGATGCGATTATCATCTTTTGCATCGATCGCGGGTGCAGCCTCCAAAAGGTCAACGAGGAGCTGTATCGCTTTGGCGAGGAGACGGTGAGTTAGCGGCTGATATCTGAGCCGGCGGAGCTGCCGAACAACGATGCAAACGAACGGGGCGCGGATGCCATGGGGTGTCTGCGCCCTGCGCTATGATGGAGGCTATGGATACTCAGACCCCAACATATTCCGATGACGAGCTGACCGCAGCGCTTGCCGAGCACCTGGCGTCGCTCGATTGCGACGACAGCTATCGCGTGGAGCGTGTACTTAAGCGCTCGACCGTTGAAACAACCGAGCTCGTGTACTTTGAAGGAACCGGCGGTGGCTCGCTCGGCCCCTTTGTCCGTAAACGCATCGATGCTTCGGCTCAAATCGGCGGGGCATACGAGCGTCTGTTTGCCGTTCAGCGGGCAGGCAGGCGTTTTGAGCACCTGCCCAGAATCGTCGATTGTCGTCGTGTGGGCGACGAGCTCAACGTGGTTATGGAATACATCGAAGGGGAGACGCTCGGGGCGCTGGTGGACCGTCTGGGAGCCACCCCCGATTGTGCGCGTGAATTGTATCCTGTCCTTTGCGACGCCGTGGGCGAGCTCCATGCCGGTTTTGCAATGGCGGGGGAGACGTCGGCGCCGGTGATCCATCGTGACCTCAAGCCGTCGAATATCATCGTGACAGGTGCCAACTATACGCCTGATGACGGCCTGACGTTTTCATCGCTGGTGATTATCGACCTGGGGATCGCGCGCGTATGGCACGATGGCGCCGATGCCGACACCGTCAAGTTTGGCACGCGACCCTATGCGCCGCCCGAGCAGTATGGGTTTGGGCAGACGAGCGTGCGAAGCGACGTCTACGCACTTGGCGCCCTGTTGTTCTTCTGCTTGACGGGAGTCGACCTTAAGCCAGGGCTCGACATGCGCGAGCAATGCGAGGCGCGCGGCATTCCCACTCCACTTGCCGATGCCGTCTGCATGTCGATGGCGCTCGACCCGGCCAAGCGTTTTGCGAGTGCGGAAGCGTTGGGACGGGCGACGCGCGCGGCATACGATCTGAGTCGCCCCGTGCGGCCTCCTGCGCCGCCTGTCCGAACTCCGGCCTCGGAGACGGTGTTGACGCCCCAAGGGCTCCAGAACCCCGCAGGGCCTCCTGGCCCTGCCGCCTCCGCTGCATGCGGCCTGCTCTCTCGCGTTCCGGAGTCTCTGGGCCGCATTTGGAATACGCTCGTCTGCTTCTCGCTGCTTGTGTTCTTTGCCGGAAGTCACTTTGCCGTCTTTCACCCCACCGGAGCAAACCAAAGCTACCCGACGTGGCTTCTCATAATCGAGTATTTTTTCTTTGTCGATGGCCTTATGGTGCTTATGCATTTCGCACTGCTCGATAAGCGCCGTCTTCGTCGGCGATTCGCACTGCTCGACAGCTATCGCGGCAAGAAACTCGCGAAACTCTGGCTCAAGGCATTGGGTGTGCTGCTCCTATGCATGATTGTCATAGTCGCGGTTGCCAATGCGACCGGCGTCGTCGATACCTCCGCTACCTAAAAGAAAAGGACCCCATTGGGGCCCTTTGCAGTTGCACTTAGATGCGGTTCATCTGAGCGGCGACTTTGTTGTACCAGTCCTGCCACGTGGGCGGGCAGTACTTTTTGGCCGCTGCCGGGGTAAGGGTGGAGCCGTAGTTGGCGCCCAGATAGGCAACGTGAGCGGAGATGCCCTCGCTCCAGCTGCCAAAGCTGCGCCAACCGCCGCCACGTGCACTCCAGCCCCAGGCGTTGTAAGAATTGGCGCAATAAGCACCCTTGGTGCTCTCGATGCAGGCGATGGCGGGGGACCAACGGGGGTCGACACCGGTATTCCAAGCGGCGACGGCAAAGTTATAGCCCTGGCCTGCCATGGGGGAGCCGGCGAGATAATTGTCGATGCGGCCTGTCCACTCATTAATGAACGAATCGTAATCGGAGCTACCAGTATTGGAGCTGTTCACCGTGGTGTCGATGGTGGTGTTGGTGTTGGTGGCCTGGCTGCTGGAATTGCTGCCGCTTACGCCCTCGCCCGAGAGCTTCTCGGCGGCAGCGGCCTTATCGGCCTCAAGCTTGGCAAGCTCGGCGGCATTTTCCTGCTCGGCTTTTGCCTGTGCCTCGCTGCGGAGCTGCTGGGCCTGTGCCAGCGCATCCTCGGCGTTTTTCTGCTCTGCCTCAAGCTGAGACTTGGCCTGCTGGAGCTCAGCCTTGTTCTGCTCGAGTTCGGTTTGCATGTTATTGAGCTGTTCGATCTCGTCGACGCTCGAGCTCGTGATCTGGTTGGTGTATTTGCAGGTCGTGATGAACTCACCCAGGCTCTGCGCGTTGACCAGGAAGCTCACGATGGGATTGGTGCCCTTCTGATACTTGTACAGATCGCGCATGGCGGAGCTTGCCTTGGCCTGCTGCTCGGGAAGCTTGGCCTCGATTTCCTCGATGCTTGCCTCATTGGAGTCAATCTGCTTTTGCAGGTCATCGAGTTTGGTGCGGGCGTCGTTGTAGGCGCTCGTGGCGGCTTCGATCTTCTGCTGGGCTGCGGAAAGCTGGTCCTGCGTTGCCTGCGAGGCGGCATACGCCGCAACGGGGGAGAGCATCGGCGTGGCCGTCAGCGCAACGGCGAGCACGGCGCTCGTGATGATACGAGCCGGCTTCGACGCAATGAACGCTGCGGTGCGATGATTCGAATGCTGCATCCAGTCCCTCTGCAATCAATCGTAGGTTATGGTTCGAACGGTATTCTACTACTGCTTTCGACCTCAACTTGAACCTTAAAGGTTCCAAAGGGTCAAGTTGAACTTGAGGCTTTGGCTTTGACCTGCAGTTATGATGAATTGTTGAGAAACCATAGAGTTCAACTTTAACGTTACAGAGCTCTGTTTGAGAGGAGTTTTGGGCTGTAAAAGCCATCTCAACGTGGGGTTTTATAACTACAGCGTGCCCTTCTGGCGAGCCTGCTCAATCTCTTCGAGGGCCTCGGCGGGGGTGAACGAACAGGTGCCGTCGCCGAGCTTGACTACCTGGATTTCGTCACCGGCGTTGACCTCTCCGCCCTTTAGTACCACGCCGAAAACGCCCTCGTGGGGAAAGATGCAGTCGCCGGCGAGATAGTAGATGGCGCAACGGGTGTGGCAGACCTTGCCGATTTGGCTGATTTCGACGAGCACGTCGCTTCCAAGCTTGAGCTGTGTGCCCAAAGGGAGCGAGAGCAGGTTGATGCCCCGGGTTGTGAAGTTCTCCCCAAAGTCACCCTCGTGTACGTCGAGCCCGCGTGCCTGCGCCGTCTGGATGGACTCTGCGGCCAAAAAGGAAACCTGACGGTGCCAATGCCCGGCGTGTGCGTCGGAGGCGAGGCCGAATTGCTCTATAACGGTGTCGCGTCCATCGGCGACGGGCGACTTGCGTGTGCCCTTGTGTGCCGACGTGTTGATCGAGACGATGCGGGCGGGTCCGTTGTAGGCGTCGTTTGCCGTGCACAGGGGAGCGGTCGCTTTCGCGCGTTCCACCAGCTCGCGCTTCGCAGCATTGAGGATGGGATTATCGGTCGGATGGTCTTGGGGCACGTGTGCGCCTTTCGCTCGAGGATGTCAATACGCTGAATCCTACAACAACGGTAGGTTCATTGCCCATTGTCATACAACGGTGAGCGCCGCCTTCGTGCTGGATGATTGCGTCGATTGCCATAGATACGGTGGAGCTTTGGGCGCCGGCGGCTTGGCACGCTAGAATAAATCAGTTGCGCAAAGACCGCCCGTTGTGTGGGCAGTTCATGATAGGAAGTTTCCATGGCATTGCAATTTACAGAGCGCGAGTTCATTCCCGTGCTGCTCGGTGGCGACATCAACGCCTATTCGGTGGCGCGCGCCTTCTACGAGGAGTACCAGGTCAAGAGTCTGGTCTTTGGCAAGTACCAGACGGGTCCCGCGTACCGCAGCCAGATTATCGACTACACGCCCAACGTGGATATCGACACCATGCCCGTGATGCTCAAAACCGTCAACGGCATTGCCCAAGCGCATGCCGACAAGACGATTGTCCTTGTGGGCTGTGGCGACAACTATGTCGCTCTCGTGGCTCAAGCCAAGGATGCTCATGAGCTGGCGGATAACATCGTCGCGCCTTACGCTCCCTATAGCATGCTTGAACAGTGTCAGAAGAAGGAGATCTTCTACGAGCTGTGCGAGAAGCATGGCGTGCCCTATCCGCACACGTTTACCTTTACCAAGGCGATGCTCAATGCCCAGGGTGAGGCGCCTGCCGAAGTGCTCGACCAGATCGATTTTCCTTACCCGATGATTCTGAAGCCTTCCGACGGCATCATGTGGTGGCAGCATGAGTTCGAGGGCCAGAAGAAGGCCTATGAGATTGCCGACCGCGCCGAGCTGGAACAGGTCATTCGCGATTCGTATGCCAGCGGCTACACCGACGACCTGATCTTGCAGGATCGCGTGCCCGGCAACGACGAGTACATGCGCGTGCTCACCAGCTATTCCGACCGCAACGGTAAGGTCCGCATGATGTGCCTGGGCCATGTGCTGCTCGAGGAGCATCAGCCCCACGGTGTCGGCAACCATGCCTGTATCATTACCGAGCCCAACGACGAGCTCATGGGCGGCGTGCGCAAGTTGCTCGAGGACCTTCACTTTGTGGGCTATTCCAACTTTGACGTAAAGTACGACGAGCGCGACGGCTCGTTTAAGTTCTTCGATTTCAACACGCGCCAGGGCCGCAGCAACTACTACGTTACCAACAGCGGCTTTAACGTTGCCAAGTATGTGGTGGACGAGTATGTGTTCAACCGTCCGTTTGAGCCGGAGTTTGTGACGGCTCAGGACGAGGCCCTGTGGATGGTCGTCCCCATGGGCGTCGTCGACAAGTACGTCAAGGATCCCGAGCTGCGCGCTAAGGTGCATCGCCTGGACAAGGAAGGTAAGGGCGCCGACCCTTCGTTTATGAAGGGCGACTTTGTCTTTAACCGCTGGCTGCGCATGTGGCACACCAAGCTGCGCCACTTTAAGCTGTTCAAGACGTATTACAAGTAGATGAGCGCGGCGCCCGTCCGGTTTGCATCGGGCGGGCGCGGGTATGATACGCGCAATTGCGCAAGCGTCACCAAGGAGGCGGCGATGGAAAAGCTGGGAGTTATCGGCGGCATGGGCGCCGAGGCCACGTCGTATTACTACGACCAGGTGGTGCGTCATACGGCTGCTGCCTGCGATCAGGAACATATCGACATGGTGGTACTCTCCAAGTCGACCATGCCCGACCGCACGCTGGCCATTAAGACCGGCGAGCATGCCAAACTGCTGGCGACCATGAAAGAGTGCGCCCAGGCACTCGAGTCGCTGGGCTGTGCACACATTGCCATTCCCTGCAACACGTCACACTACTTCTATGACCAGATCCAGTCGTTTACGAAGGTGCCGATTATCCACATGCCGCGTGAGTCGGTGCGCTATGCTCTGGCCGGTGCGGTGATGGGGGAGTGTGAGTTCGACCCCAACCTGAGTATGCCGGCCGAGCCGGTGCATAAGATCGGCATCATGGGCACCGATGGCACCGTGGGCGCGGGCGTCTACGGCCGCGAATGTAAGGCTGCGGGTGTTGAGGTCGTCTATCCCAGCGAGAAACGTCAGAACGATGTGATGTCGCTTATCTACGATGATGTGAAGGCCGGACGTGAGCCCGATATGGATAAGTTCGACCGCGTGATGTGGGAGTTCGCCCGTAGCGGCTGCGACCGCGTCATTCTGGCCTGCACCGAGCTCTCGGTGTTGCAAAAGTACCGAGAGATGCCCGAGATCACCCTCGACGCCATGGATGTCCTGGTGCGCGAATCCATCATCCGTAGCGGCGCTCCCTACCGCCTCTAGCTTCCGACCTGTCAAAAGGGACAGGTTAATTTTGGTAGGTTTTATCTGGTGAAACAGTAAGGCCTCGGCTCGTTTGGTGCGAGCCGAGGCCTTTTGCGTTGGGCGGTTGCTGTCAGTGGTGAACTAGAACAGGAAGCCGATGGCGATGAGGGCGATGCTGACGATGAGCACGGCGATGTCCAGGCCCTTGATGGGGTAGCGCTTGTACGAGCTGGCGCGCGTACGCAGGTAGAAGCCGCGCTGTTCTGCCGCCAAGGCTGTGGCATCGGTCTTGCCCACGCTCGAGATGAGCAGTGGCACGCACAGTGGCAGCATGAGCTTAAGCTTCTTGATGGGGTTCTTGGTGTCGTACTCGACGCCGCGTGCGGTCTGCGCCTCCATGATGGCGTTCATCTCTTGACCAAACACCGGCACGAAGCGCAGCGCCGTGGTAAAAGTGAAAGCATAGCGATACGGCACGTGCAGCACCTCGACGCAGGCGTTGGCAAGGTCGTTGAGCTTGGTCACCGTGAGCATGAGGATGAGTGGTAACGCCACACCCAGCAGGCGCAGACAGGCCTTCGATCCCGTGATGAGGCCCGTGTCGGTGATAAAGCTCCACACCACGTTGCCATCGCGCATAAAGGCCAGCTGGAGCACCAGCATGATAAGCGCGAGCGGAATCAGCAACTTGAGCAGCGAGAACAGGCGGTTGACGACGCCCGCATAGGCACCCAGGGCAAGGGTGAGCGCCAAAAAGCCCAGCAGCGCCACGTAGGTGTCGGACAAGAAGATGCCGACGATGATGGCGGCGGCGAGGCCCAGTTTGACGACGGGGTTCAGGCGATGCAGCAGCGTGTCACCCGGCATGTAGTCGATGACGTTAACCACGGTGGACCATCTCCTTGGTAATTCGAACGACATCGGAGACCTCGCTCACCTGCGCAAAAGCGGTCGAGACGGAAGATGCCAGACGGCGCGAGAGCTCAATAACCTGGGGAGGCTCCACGTAGGCACGCCGCATGAGATCGATGTTCGAGAATAGCTCGTGCGTGCGGCCGCGGTCGAGGATGCGACCGTCGGCCATTACCACAATGCGCTCGGCAAAATCCGAGACGACTTCCATATCGTGGCAGACCATGATAACGGCGCAACCGCGCTCGGCCATGGTGCGCACCGTTTCCATGACGGTCATGCACTCGCGGTAATCAAGGCCGCTCGTGGGCTCGTCGAGCACGACGATCTTGGGCTCAACCACTACGACGGAGGCAAGCGCCACCATTTGTCGCTGACCGCGCGAGAGCGAGAAGGGCGCCTCGTCGGCCGGCAAGCCAAAGCGGTCGATGACGAGCTGGGCGCGACGCAGCGCCTCGGCACGGTCGATGCCGGCAAGCTCCAGGCCAAAGGCGACCTCGTCGAGCACGGTGTCCTTGCAGATCTGGCGGTCGGGGTTTTGGAAGAGGGTTGCGACCTCGCGGGCAATGCGGCTCGTGGGGACGGTTGCAGTATCCAGTCCCGTGACGCGCACGCTGCCCGAGGCGGGCTTGAGCAGACCCGTGAGCAGCTTGGTGAGCGTGGTCTTGCCGGCACCGTTCTGGCCGACGATGCCCACGAGCTCGCCGGGATAGAGCGTCAGGCTAAGGTCGTGTACGGCGGCGCCGCCATTGGGATAGGCAAACTCAACATGGTCGAAGGTGAGTACGGGTTCTGCGTCCTTGGCATGAGGGCGCAACGACGGCGCATGCGGGGAACCGGCAGGCGCTTGGGCTTCGATGGCCGCGTGTGCGGGGTCGACGATGCCCGAAATCAGGCGCTCGGCCTCATCGACATCCAAGCAGGGGGTACCGCTTACCAGGCCATCGGCCTCGAGGCTATTGAAGATACGCGTGACGCGAGGGCAGTCGACGCCGATGGCACGGAGCTCGTCGGTATGCGCGAAGACCTCGTGTGGCTCGCCCTGCAGCGCGATTTCGCCATGGTTGAGCACGAGCACGCGGTTGCAGTACTCCGAGAGTAGGGCGACCTTTTGCTCAACGACGACGATGGTGATTCCAAGTGTGCGGTTTGCCTCACGCAGCGTCTCGAAGACCAGCGTGGAGCTGGCGGGGTCGAGTGCCGCGGTGGGCTCGTCGAGAACCAAGACGCGCGGACGCATGGCGAGGATGGCGGCGATGGCCACCTTTTGCTTCTGTCCGCCCGAGAGGGTGGCGATCTCGCGGTCACGCTGGTCGCTGATGCCGACGGTCTCGAGCGTTTCGCTCAAGCGCTGCTCGATCTTGTCGTGGGGAACGCCAAAGTTCTCGAGGCCAAAGAGCATCTCGTCCTCGACGATCGAAGCGACCATCTGCGTGTCGATATCCTGCAGCACGCTGCCGACGATTTGCGACACGTCGGTCAGCGAGACCTCGCAGGTGTCGTGGCCGTCAACCATGACGGACCCAAAGAACGTGCCGGTGTAGTGGTGGGGCACGGCACCTGACAGGCAGGCGGCAAGCGTGGACTTGCCGGCGCCCGAGGGCCCGATGATGCCGATGAAATCTCCCTTGTTCACGCTGAGCGAAATGTGGCTGAGCGTCTGCTCGGTCTGCGTGCCATAGGAGAACGAGACATCGTCGACGTTGATGATCGTTTCCATGGATACCTTTCATAGTCATTGGGGACGTTCTTAAATGACCAGTCGTTTAAGAACGTCCCCAAAAGCTCGTTGTTTGGGACAGTCTTTGGTGGTGAAGCACGGAGACGGCTTTACGAGGGGCCCCAGGTTGGCGCGAAAGAGGAGCGAAGCGTACTTGGGTACGCGAGCGACGAATGAACGCCAAGATGGGGTGGCTCGTAAAGCCGAGCGGGTTAGTTGAGCCTAAGGGCCTTCTGGATGGGCAGGTAGAGGGCGCCGACCAGAATGGCGTTAAAGACGGCGGTCATGGCAACGACGGGCAGCATGGCGGCGGCGAGCTCGCCTACCACGCCGAGCATGGCCATCTTGATGACCATGAAGATGACGCCGGAGACAAAGGTGGTCAGGAAGGTTGCGACAATGGCGATGGCGGGCTTGATTTGACCGTTCTTGCCGGCGGCGTTGACGATGCCGGCCATGAGCATGGCGGCGATGCCCTCGGCGGCAAAATCGACGAACGGCGAAGTGGTGGTGATCTGGATCACGGCAGCCGAGATGAGTCCGATGACGAGCGCCTGGCCGATGTTGGGGCGAACGACCAGGATGGTGAGGCAGAAGGCCGAGATGATGAACTCGGGGCTGATCATGCCGCCCGAGATGCCCGAGATGGCCTTGCCGACGGTGAAGTTGAGGATGAAGCCGGCAGCGAGCAGGATGGCAAGCAGGACGAGGGCGCGGACATCGAGTTTGCCACGGTCGGCGGTCTGGACGGTGCGGGGCTGGGTGGCGGTGGTGTTCTGAGACATGGTGAAAATCCTTTTGGAATGGGAGTGCAAGAGAAAAGCGGAGGCGCGTGATGCGAATGCGATCGGGCTCGAGATAGAAAAAGGCCCCCGGTCGAAACCGGAGGCCTTCCAATCACCTAGAGCGCAAAAACAGGCGTGAGGGACTCACTGTCGACCGATCGTATTCGCATCACGCCACCACCAGTTGTTAAGAGACTTCATCGTGTTCTTCATGTCGGTGGCTCCTTTCGTGATGCCATGGCGCGGTCGCACCTAGTTGCTGTTGCGCTGCACTATAACACAGCAAAGTGTGTGCGGGGAAATCTTTTTTGAAAAGATTTCAGGCGGGTTTCCCGCCGGTCAAAAGAGCGGGCTGTGCGGGCGAGGCTGCCATTGCTGCCTCGCCCGCACAGCTAGGACGTTACTCCTTATTGCGACGGTAGAGGAAGTAACCGCCCGCGGAGATGACGGCAACGCCAGCGATGGCGAATGCGGCCACCATGCGGCCATCAAAACGATCGCCAGTGGTGGGCAGGCCGCCCTTGGTGTTCGTCTTGTTAGTGGTTACCGTGGTCGTGGTGTCGGACTTGCCAGGCTTCTCAGGCTTGGCGGCCGGCTGCTCGGGCTTAGCGGGCTGCTCGGGCTTAGCGGGCTGCTCGGGAGTGCCAGGCTGCTCAGGAGTGCCGGGCTGATCCGGGGTGACCGGATCGGTGGCAAGAGCATCCTTGGCGTAGGTGATGGACACCTTGAGGCCGTTGGTCTCGGTGTTCAGGTCGCTTGGGGTAAAGGGCTGGTCGAAGTTTTCGGCCTTCTGATAGGCGCGCATCTCCTGGAGCAGTGCCTTGCACTTCTTGTAGGTGTTCTCGGTAGCAGCCTTGCCGGCCTTGTTGGCCAGGGCGGTGCGGCCCTCGGTGGTCGTCTCGGCCAGCATGGCGGCGTCAACTTCCTTGTTCTGCTCGATAAGCTCGTTCTGGAGCGCATCGAGGTAGGCACGGACGCTGACACCAAGGGTGTCAGGGTTCTCGAAGCAGAGCGAGCTGATGTCCATGAGGACGTAGTTGATTGAGTTCTCGGGCTCCTCGTTGTACACGACGTCAGTCTGGTTGCAGTGATCGAAGGAGACGGTCTGATCGCTGAAGTACGGGCTGACCTCAGTTATCAGAGCGGAGTACAACGGGATGGCGACGGAGTACGCGGCGCGGGAGAGCATTTCCCACTGGATGGTAGCGACTTCGGGGTCATACCCGCGACGAATCTGGAAGAGGTTGATCTCGGTGTTGCGCTCGCTGCCGATGCAATAAACACCATCAGTGTTCGCGTTGAGGCCAGGGACGTTCTCGCCGCGGTTGCCAAAGGCACGAATCAGCTCAAAGGTGCTCCAGCCAGACTTGCCAGGCCTGAAGAACAGGGGCTGGATTTCGCTGACCATGGCTCCCTTTTGGTCAGGTTTTCCATCCTTCTTTACTGTGATAATGTCGTAATCTGTGCCTTCGGTCAGCTGACTACCAAAATAATCGCGGCCTTGCACATAGCGGGACCACTGGTTTACGCCGGAATCGGCGAGGCTTTCGCCATACGTTTGGGCGACATCGAATTTGCCGTCAGCGGAGTATTTGGCGAAGCCCTTCTCCACGGGCATGGACTCGATGCCCTCGGAGTGTAGGCAGTTCTCGGGGTCATCAAGGTCGACATCGTAGTTGAGGCTCCCGATATTAGGGTTGAGCGACGCGACGTCGTCAGCGAGCTTCATGGCGATCCACTGATGGGCGGAAAGTGTGGCGAACAGCCAGGTCTCGTTGTTGTCGGCGATGATGATCTGGTCGTTGGTGCAGACGCCTTGATCATCGATCAGTCTGCCGAGAAGCTCGACGCCCTCGCGGGCCGTGGCGCTCTCGCCCAGGATGATGCTGCCGTAACTGTACTCGCCCAGACCCACTTTCTCATCGATGCGGTCTGCTGCATCGGCCTCCTCGTTATAGGAAGTGCTTAGCGTGGCAGAGCAGGAGACGCCCTTCTCGTTGATTCCGGCCTCGGAATAGGCGTCGGTGCGACCCATCCAGTTGGAGGGGTGGTCGCGTACATAGCTGTAACGATAGGTAGGCTTGTTCGAAGTGTATTCAAAAGCAGATTCAATCGAGCTGTACTTAAAGCCAGGTTCGTGGGCAGGTTCGATGCCGTAGTGCTTAAGATAGCGCTTGCCAAAGTCCTCGGCGCGGCCGTAGTACGTATTGCCGTCGGCCGTATAGTTTTTGCCCATGTATATCTGCGTGCAGGCGAGCGCAGATGTCGGCATGGACATGATGGTTGCAGCTCCAAAGGCGAGGCCTATGCCTAGCTTCTTGAGCGCGTTGACGGGGTGAGTTTTCCTCATTTTCCCTCCCAGCGTGCGAAAGCCCTCTGTCGCCAGAGGGCTTCAGCCAATAAAGACACCCCATTAGCGTAACGAACTGGAAACAATATTCATCTATGAAAGACACTTACTCGATAAGCGTGATGAAATATGCGACGAGCGGTTAATTGTACTCAGTTTGTAGCTTTACTTTAATAAAGACGCCCTGTAATTACTGTAGCCGAATAAAGTAGCTGGGAATGCCTGAAATGAAAATCCCCTGCTGTTTGGCAAATGCATAAACAGCAGGGGAGACGATAATTGGATGAATATCATACCAATGTGGAATTACTTCTTCCGGCGGTGGATCACGTTGATCGCATAGCCGACGAGCATGGCCAAAACGATGATGATAAAGCCGAGCAGGGGATTGTCGTTCATAGGGTCCTCCTATTTTCCGAGCGGGGAGAATTCGTCGACGATGAGGTCGAGGCATTGCGGAAGCGCGCGGGCTCCAAAGACGCCCGAATTGCTGGAGATAATCTCGCCATCGAACTGCATGCCCAGCGACGGGGTGCAGGTGATCTTGGCTTCCTTGGTCTGGATGATCTTGAACTGCGGGCGCCCGAGTACCTTGCCGGCGGGGTCAAGCGCAGCGGCGATCACAGTAGGCAGCAGCTGCACGGTGAGCACGGGTTCGATGACCGCAATGTCGACCATGCCATCGTTCATGCGGCAGTCGGGGAACAGGTTGATGTCGTTTTGGATGACCGAGGTGTTGCCGGCCATGCAGCAGATGCCGTCGAGCTCCTCGACAATGCCGTCATGCTCAATCGTAAAGTGCGCTACCGTAGGGTTGGGCGTGGCGAGCGCAGAGAGGAAGTAGGCGATCTCGCCGATGTCGTTTTTGGTGGGGGCGGCCTTCATCATGATTTCGGCGTCGAAACCCGAGCCGGCGATGATGATGAAGCCGTGGCGCTTCTCGTTGCCGTTCTCGTCGAGCCAAAAGAGCTCGCCCATGTCGACTTTGACCGTGCGACCGGCACGGCAAGCCTTGGCAAGCGCCGCTGCCTCGGGGGCATTACCGATGTTGTTGAAGAACAGGCAGGCCGTACCGGAGGGGAAGACGAGCGTGGGGACACCGCATCCGCGCATCTGGTCGAGCACGTTGGAGACAGTGCCGTCGCCGCCCGAAACGACCACGCGGTCAAACTCGCGCACGTCTGCCACGGCGTCCTCGGGTTCCATGCCATCGCCGATAAAGCGCATCACGACCTCGTCGCCGCCCTGTGCAAGGGCGTGCGTGAATGCGAAGATTTCATCTGAGCTGGGGCCCGATGCCGGGTTGTGGATGATAAGGCAGCGCATACTTACGTTCCCGTTTTGTGACTAACCGAGTATAGTTGTAAGGCAATGCCGATATCCTACCCGTGTTTTTCGGGCCTAACCTTATTCGATGGGTTGATATGTACATTTCCACACATCAGGCTCTACTCGACTTTTGCCAGCGCGCCCGTGAGTTCGACGCGATTGCCGTCGATACCGAGTTTTTGCGCGAGCGCACGTTCCATCCGCGTCTGTGTTTGGTTCAGATTGCCACCCCTGCCGAGAGCGTAGCGGTCGATCCCCTGGTAATCGACGACCTATCGCCGCTGGCCGAGCTTATGGCCGACGAGAGCGTGACCAAGGTCTTTCACGCGTGCTCGCAGGATATGGAGGTCATGCTCCATACCGTAGGCGTGCTGCCGCGTCCGATTTTTGACACGCAGGTGGCCGCCGCCTTTTTGGGCGAGCGCCAGCAGATTTCGTATGGCGCGCTTGTTCAGACGTTCTGCGGTGTATCGCTGCCCAAGACCGAGTCGCTGACCGACTGGTCGCGCCGCCCGCTGACCGATAAGCAGATTGAGTACGCGATCGATGACGTCAAGTATCTGATCGTGGCCTATACCGAGATGATGAGCCGCCTGCGCGAGCTGGGCCGCGTGGACTGGGTGCTCGACGAGCTGCGCCCGCTGGCTGACGAGTCGCACTATCGCGCCGATCGCCACGAGGCGTTCCGCAAGGTCAAACGCATCAACTCGTGCAGTCGTCACCAGCTGGGTATCGCGCGCGAGCTCGCCGCCTGGCGCGAGGACCGCGCCGAGCGCCGCAACATCCCGCGCAAATGGGTCATGTCCGACGACACGCTGCTTGCGCTCGTTAAACGCAATCCCGTGCGCGTTGAGGAGTTCCGCAGCATTCGCGGTACCGATCAGTTGGGGGAGCGCGACGTGGACGGTGCGCTCATGGCCATCAAGCGCGGCGCAAGCTGCCCGCACGATCGCCTGCCGCTCATGGTGCGCGGGCATCGCCAGATCTCTCCGGAGTTGGAGAGCGTGACGGATCTCATGTACGCGCTCATCCGCCTGGTTGCCGAACGCTCGGGAGTGGCGACCTCGGTCATTGCCTCGCGCGATGACCTGGCCGACTACATTGAGCATCCCGAGCAGAGCCCCTTGCGCGAAGGCTGGCGCTTTGAGCTTGTGGGCTCGCGCCTGGACGATCTGCTCTCGGGCAACATGGGGTTGACGGTCAAAGATGGCAAAATTGAATTGCTGTAAGGAAGCCTAGCCGCTTGAGTGGGTAGAATGCCTCCAACGTGTAACTCGATTCGGAGGAATTCGCATGCCTTATTACTATGGATACGGCTTTGGCATCGACCCGCTGTACCTGCTGGTTGTTCTTGTCTGCACGGTGATTGGTCTTGCCGCACAGAACTATATCAACTCGACGTACAAAACCTGGTCCAAGGTTCGCTCGGACGGCGACACGGGCGCCACGGTCGCTCGCCGCATGCTCGACGCCAACGGCTGCAACGCCGTGGGTATCAAGGGTGTCGCCGGCGAGCTCACCGACCATTACAACCCGCAGGACAATAACCTGTATCTCTCGGATGCCAACCGTTCGGGCGGGTCGGTCGCAAGCGTTGCCGTCGCCTGCCACGAGGCGGGCCATGCCGCCCAGCGTCAAAGCGGTTACGCCATGATGAAGGTTCGCACCGCCCTCGTGCCGGTCGTCAACTTTACCCAGAACACCTGGACCATCGTGTTGCTCTTGGGCCTGTTTATGAACATCGCGGGACTCACGACCCTCGCACTGATCTTCTTCTCGTTTAGCGTGCTGTTCCAACTGGTTACGCTGCCGGTTGAGATTGATGCCAGCCGGCGTGCCGTGGCGTATATTGAGCAGTCGGGTATGAGCTCCAAGCAGGTCAACGGTGCCAAGAAGGTGCTGACGGCCGCCGCGCTTACCTATGTGGCTGCGGCGCTCACCTCGATTATTCAGCTGCTCTATCTTATGGCTCGCTACAACAGAAACTCCAACCGATAACAAATGGGACAGGCAGGCGCCGCGGGGATTCGTGTCCCCGCGGCGCTGTACTATGTGTTGGACTTGAATTTGCGCAGGGCCGGAGCCCATGTGCACGATGACGAAAGGAGGCTGCGTGGCGGGCTGGAATCTAACCGGCAATGCCGTTTCCGCCGAGTTCGACGGTTCGGACGATCAGGAGCGCAAGGAGCTCAGCGTGAGCCAGGCGGTGGAGATCGCCGCCGGCGCGCTCGATGCCATTCCGCAGCTGAGCGTTTTGGGCGAGGTCACGGGTTTTCGTGGTCCCAACGCCCGAAGCGGCCACTGCTACTTTCAGATCAAGGACGACTCGGCGGCCGTCGACTGCATCATCTGGAAGGGCGCCTATCTCAAGCGCACGTTCGATCTGCGCGACGGCATGCAGGTGAGCTTTAAGGGCAGCTTCAATCTCTATAAGGCCACGGGCCGCATGAGCTTTGTCGCTCGCTCGTTTTCGCTGGCGGGGGAGGGTCTGCTGCGTCAACAAGTGGCGCAACTGGCCGAAAAGCTACGCCGCGAGGGCCTGATGGACGAAGCGCGTAAGCGCCGCATCCCGGTGTTTTGCTCCCGCGTGGCGGTCGTTACCTCGCTTTCGGGTGCCGTAATCGACGACGTCAAGCGCACATTGCGTCGTCGCAACCCGCTCGTCGAGCTCGTCTGCGTGGGCGCTAAGGTTCAAGGCGAGGGTGCGCCGGCCGAGCTTATTGAGGGCCTGCGCCGTGCCGCCGCCATCACGCCAGCGCCCGACTGCATCTTGCTGGTGCGCGGCGGCGGCTCCTTCGAGGACCTCATGACCTTCAACGACGAGGAGCTTGCCCGTGCGGTGGCGGCTTGTCCTGTGCCCGTGGTGACCGGCATTGGCCATGAGCCCGATACCTCGATTTGCGACATGGTGAGCGACCGCCGCGCCTCCACGCCCACGGCGGCGGCAGAATCGGTGGCGCCGGCTATGACGGAGTTGGCCGATGTGCTCGAGGCGCGCCATCAGCGTCTGGGTGCCGCGATGGCATCGATGATTGGGTCGAATCAGGTTGATCTGGAGATGCTCGACCAGCGCGGTCGCCGCGCCTGGGATACCTATACGGCCCGCTTGGGCGATGCGCTCGATGCGGCTGCGTGCCGCCCGTGCCTCAACGACCCAACGTTTATGGTCGAGCGTCGCGAGTCTGAGCTTGCCCTGACGGCCGATCGCCTGTCGGGCGCCATAGTACGCTCGGTCGGGACATTCCGCTCCAACTTTGAGCGCCTGCCCGAGCGTCTGGTTGCAAGCACCTCGGGGCTCGATGGCAAGCGCCATGCGCTCGCGCTTGCGAGTTCCCGTCTGGAGCATCAGGGGCGCACGATGCTCAACAAGCCCGCGTCCGACCTGGGCCGTGCGGCAGCCTCGCTAGATGCCCTGTCGCCGCTCAAGGTGCTTGCCCGTGGTTATTCCATCGCGTACAGCGATGATGGGGTGGCCACGAGCGCCAAGACCTTTAAGGCCGGTGACGCCATCCGCGTGCGCATGGCAGACGGCAACGTGACGGCAACGGTCGATACGGTCGAGTAGGCCGCGTTTCATAGCGATAAACCTTTAGGAAAGGAAACAGATATGGCAGAGAAAACCCCGGTCGAGCAGCTTACGTACAAGCAGGCTTCGCAGGAGTTGGAGCTCATCATCCGCAGCTTGGAGTCGGGCGATATGGAGCTCGAGGAGTCGCTCGAGAGCTATACCCGCGGCGTCGAGCTCCTCAAGAGCCTGCGCACCCGCCTGTCCGATGCCGAGCAGAAGGTCTCGGTGCTTCTTAAGGACGTCGACGGCAACGACGTGCTCGCCGACGGCGAAGCCGCCAACACCGACGACAACCTCTCGTTCTAACCATCCCGACCAAATATAATTACCTTGGTCTGTGAGAAAGGAACCAACCATGTGCGATTGCATCTTCTGCAAAATTGCCAACCACGAGATCCCCTCGACCGTTGTCTATGAGGACGACCAGGTCATCGCCTTCGACGACCTCAATCCCCAGGCGCCGGTCCATACGCTCGTGATCCCCAAAAAGCACTACAGCGATATCGCCGATAACGTGCCGGCCGAGACCATGGGTGCAATGGCTCACGCCATCCAGGAGGTCGCTAAGGCCAAGGGCTTGGCGGACGGTTTCCGCGTCATCTCCAACAAGGGCGTCAACGCCGGCCAGACCGTCATGCACTTCCATATGCACGTCCTCGGCGGCAAAAACCTGGGCGAGAACCTCATCTGAGGGCGCTTCTTCCTTGCAATGAAACGGAAGCTCAAGCACCGATAACTTATATATCAACGCAATAAACCCGAGCGCGAGGGCGTTTGGGTTTATTATTGAAGCGTATGTAACCTGGCGGCGCCACACCGCCTGTTAGTAGGGAGACACATGAACGTTCTGGTCGTCAACGCAGGATCTTCGACCCTTAAGTATCAGGTCATCGATACCAAGTCCCACAAGGTGTCCGCAAAGGGCTCCTGCGAGCGCGTCTGCTTTACCGGCGGTACCTTCACCCACGCTGCCAACGGTTCCAAGAAGGTGACCGAGAACATCGAGTTCCCCGACCACAAGGTCGCCATCGAGGTCGTTCTGAAGGACCTCGAGGCCAACGGCGTCAAGATCGAGGGCATTGGTCACCGTATCGTTCAGGGTGGCTGGTACTTTGGTGATTCCTCCCTCGTCGACGAGGACGTCCTCGCCAAGATCCGCGAGGTCGCCCCGCTGGCGCCGCTGCACAACAACCCCGAGGCCAACGTTATCGAGTACTGCCTGGAGCAGTATCCCGATCTGCCCAACGTTACGGTCTACGACACCGCTTTCCACTTCAACATGCCCGAGGTCGCCAAGACCTACGCCCTTCCCAAGGATGTTTGCGACAAGCTGCACATCCGTAAGTACGGCGCCCACGGCACCAGCTACCGCTACATCTCCAAGAAGGTCGCCGAGATGACCAACGGCGAGGCCCGCAAGGTCGTCGTGTGCCATATCGGCTCCGGCGCTTCCCTGTGCGCCATCGAGGATGGCAAGTGCATGGACACCACCATGGGTCTCACCCCGCTCGACGGCGTCATGATGGGCACCCGCTGTGGCTCCATCGACCCGGCTACCGTGTGCTACCTGCAGCGCGAGGGCGGCTACACCTTCGATGAGGTCGATGAGATGATGAACAAGAAGTCCGGCCTTTTGGCCGTGACCGGCGGCAAGACCAACGACTGCCGTAACGTCGAGGAGCTCGCCGCTGCTGGTGACCCCGAGGCTCAGCTCGCCTTCGATATGTTCGTCTACAAGATTGCCGCCAAGGCTGCCGAGATGGCTACTTCTATGTGCGGTATGGACACGCTCGTCTTCACCGCCGGCATCGGCGAGCACGCTCCGGCTGTCCGCGCTGGCGTGGCCGACCGTCTGGCCTTTATGGGCGTCAAGATGGACCATGCCCGTAACGCCCTGCGTGGCGATGGCGCTTGGTGCCTGTCTGCCAAGGATTCCAAGGTCAAGATTTTCGTCATCCCCACGGACGAGGAGTTCATGATCGCTTCCGACGTCGAGCGCATCGTCAACGGCAAGTAATTGCAAGAGGGGAGGGGCTGGACGACCAAGTGCCGTTCAGCCCCTCTTTTGCGCTCGTTGGGCGATATGCCTGATAGCTATTTATTAAGATGTGATAACTTCTTATTAAAATGCGGTCGCCTTAAGAGGTCTGCGTCGACCGTATTGCACTGCAAAGGAGTCTCATGAACGTACTTGTTGTCAACGCCGGCAGCTCAAGCCTTAAATATCAGCTTCTGGATACCGATACCCGCGAGGTTTTCGCCAAGGGCAACTGCGAGCGTATCGGCTCGGACATGGGTATCTTTGGTCATTCCGAGAACGGTGGCGCCAAGCAGACCGAGGAGGTTCCCTTCCCCGATCATCGCTCTGCTATCGCTTGCGTGCTCGAGGAGCTCGAGAAGACCGACTTTACGATCGATGGCATTGGGCATCGTATCGTTCAGGGCGGCTGGCACTTCGATGATTCCGCAGTTGTCGACGACGAGGTTATGGCCAAGATTCTTGAGGTGGCACCGCTTGCTCCGCTGCACAACTACGGCGAGGCCGCAGCGATTGAGTATTGCCGTGAGAAGTATCCGGAGCTGCCCAACGTGGCGGTCTTCGACACCTCGTTCCACATGACCATGCCCGAGGTTGCCTACACTTACGCCCTGCCCAAGGACGTGTGCGACAAGTATCATGTGCGCAAATATGGCGCCCACGGAACGAGTCATCGTTACGAGTGGATGATGGCCAAGGAGATCCTGGGCTCGCGCTGCCACCGTCTGCTTTCGTGCCATTTGGGTAACGGTGCTTCGCTCGCTGCTATCGAGGACGGCGTGTGCCGCGACACCACGATGGGCCTCACGCCGCTCGACGGCCTGATGATGGGCACTCGCTGTGGTTCCATTGACCCGGCCACCGTGTGCTACCTCCAGCGCGAGGGAGGCTACAGCTATCAGGAAGTTGATGACATGATGAACAAGCAGTCTGGTCTGCTTGCCATCTCGGGCATCTCCAACGACGCCCGCGACATCCGTACACGCGCCTCCGAGGGCGACGAGCGCTGCCTGCTCGCCTTCGATATGTTCGCCTACAAGGCCATGCAGCAGGCCGGCTCCATGATCGCTTCCATGGCGGGCGTGGACACCATCACCTTTACCGCCGGCATCGGCGAGAACGACTGGTCGATCCGCAAGGCCTTCTGCGACTGCTTTGAGTGGCTGGGCGTACGCATCGACAACAACAAGAACCGCGAGGCCGTGGGCAACGGCCCGCAGGTCATCAGCGCCGCCGGTTCCGCCGTCACGGTCATGGTCATCCCCACCGACGAGGAATACATGATCGCCCACGACGTCGAGCGTCTGACCAAGAACAACTAACGCACGCATTTGCAAGTAAACGAAAGGCCTCCAGAGCAACAGCTCCGGAGGCCTTTTTTACTAGCAGGCGGAAATACCAGTCCCAAAGTGACCATCGCCAGTAACGCCTGCACTCCCAGCAACGGCACCCGGCCATCCAGATCTTCAGCCTCAGCTCGTAGCCAAGCCGCCGTCCACTCCAGATGCCCTAATTGCTACGTAGCGGTAGAAGGCCGTACGGGCACCCCTGAAAACAATCCGCAGACCAGAAACGCCCCCGTTCGTAGCTCCGAAGGAGCAGAACGGGGGCGTTTCATTGGTCGAGGACGTTTTCAGGGGTTAGCCCGTACGGCCTTCGGGCGATGCGTACGCTACTCAGCCATCTGAGCCTGGACGGCGGTGATGGCTACGACACCCACGATGTCGTCGGCAGAGCAGCCGCGCGAAAGGTCGTTGACCGGCTTGGCGATGCCCTGCAGGATGGGGCCGTAAGCGTCGGCGCCGGCGAAGCGCTGGACCAGCTTGTAGCCGATGTTGCCGGCCTCGAGATCGGGGAACACAAGCACGTTGGCCTTGCCGGCAACGGAGGAGCCGGGGGCCTTGAGCTGGGCGACGGTGGGAACGATGGCGGCGTCGAGCTGCAGGTCGCCATCGATGGCGAGCTCGGGAGCCTTCTCCTTGCAGAACTTAACGGCCTCCTGGACCTTCTTGGCGACCTCGCCGCCGGCGGAGCCCATGGTGGAGTAGGAGAGCATGGCCACGTGCGGCTCGACGCTGCCCATAAAGGTGGACCAGGAGTGAGCGGAGGCGATGGCGATCTCGGAGAGCTCGTCGGAGGACGGGTTGATGTTGAGGCCGCAGTCGGCGAAGATCAGCGTACCGTCGGTGCCGAACTGCGGGGTGTCGGTGCACATCACGAAGAAGGCCGAGACCAGCTTGGTACCCGGGGCGGTCTTAAGGATCTGCAGCGCGGGGCGCAGGGTGTCGGCGGTGGAGTGGCAGGCGCCGGAGACCAGGCCGTCGGCGTCACCCATCTTGACCATCATGGTGCCAAAGTAGGTGGCGTCCATCACCTGGGCGCGAGCCTGCTCGATGGTGACGCCCTTCTTGGCGCGGAGCTCGGCAAACTTCTGCGCGTACTCCTCGTGCTTCTCGGCATTGCGCGGATCGATGACGGTGGCGCCGGGAACGTTGATCTCGTCGGGGTTGCCCAGGATGACGATCTTTGCCAGGCCCTCCTCGATGATCTTGGTGGCCGCGACGATGGTGCGCGGATCCTCGCCCTCGGGCAGGACGATCGTCTTAAGGTCGGCCTTGGCGGCAGACTTCATACGGTTAAGGAAATCGCTCATGTTACTCCTTACAAGCGTTTCACTAAGCTCCAGGCGCCCGGCTGTTCACGAATAAACCCGCTGCTAGCGGGTTTACCTTTCAATTATGTACGCCGCGGTGCTTGAGCTTTCCTTGTGTGGCAAGCTCATTATAGGACGCATTAGCGCTATAATCGCTCTGATAAATATGTCTCGAAGAATGTTCGAGAAAAGCCCAGCTAACGAGCCCGTGGCTTTTGACAAGGAGTATCGATGCAGATTACCTCAGGCCTGCCTGAAGGCTTTAACGCCGGCGCGTACGACATGATTGTCGTCGGTGCTGGATATGCCGGTGCCGTTTGCGCCCGCCGTCTTGCCGAGACCATCGGCTATCGTGTTGCCGTTTTGGAGCGCCGTAGCCACATTGCGGGCAATGCCTATGACTGCACTGACGAGGCCGGAATCCTGATCCACGAGTACGGTCCGCATATCTATCACACCTTTAACGAGCGCGTGCACAATTTCCTGTCGCGCTTTACCAAGTGGACGGATTATCAGCACAAGGTGCTCGCCAACATCAACGGCACCCTTATGCCCGTGCCCTTCAACCACGCGAGTCTCAAGCTCGCCTTTGGTGACGAGCGCGGCGAGGAGCTGTATCAGAAGCTCGTGGAGACCTTTGGCAAGGATGTCAAGGTGCCCATTATGGAGCTGCGTAAGAAGAACGACCCCGACTTGGCCGAGGTCGCTGATTACGTCTACGAGAACGTCTTTTTGCATTACACCATGAAGCAGTGGGGCCAGACGCCCGACCAGATTGATCCCTCGATCACCGGCCGTGTTCCCGTCTTTGTGGGCGATGATGACCGCTACTTCCCGCAGGCTCCCTTCCAGGGCATGCCGCAGGACGGCTATACCGCGCTGTTTGAGCATATGCTCGACCACGATCTGATTGATGTGTTCTGCGACGTGGACGCCCGCGACCTCTTCGAGATCGACGAGACCACCGTCAAGATCGACGGTAAGGTCTATGGCGGCGAGATCGTCTACACCGGTCCGCTCGACGAGCTGTTCAATCTCGACCTGGGCGCCCTGCCGTACCGTACGCTCGACATGAAGTTCGAGACGCTCGATATGGATCAGTTCCAGCCCGTGGGCACCGTCAACTACACCACGAGCGAGGATTACACGCGCATCACTGAGTTCAAGAATATGACTGGCCAGGTCCTGCCCGGCAAGACCACCATCATGAAGGAATACTCCAAGGCCTATACGCCCGGCTCGGGTGAGACGCCGTACTACGCCATTCTTGAGCCCGAGAACCGTGAGCTCTATGAGCGCTATCTTGAGCGCGTCCAGAACCTGACGAACTTCCACCCGGTGGGTCGTCTGGCCGAGTATCGTTACTACGATATGGACGCTGTGACCAATTCCGCCCTCGATCTTTCGGATGAGATTATCGCCTGCCATGCATAAAGTCATAACATTCGGTATTCCCTCGTATAACGCCGCCAAGGACATGGACCATTGCATCACCTCTATCTTGGAGGGGAGCAATTACGCCACCGATATCGAGATTATCGTAGTGGACGACGGCTCCAAGGACGAGACGGCCGATAAGGCCGACGAGTGGGAGGCACGTTATCCCGGTATCATTCGCGCGGTGCACCAGGAGAACGGCGGCCACGGTATTGCCGTCCTTTCGGGTCTGCGCGAGGCACAGGGCACCTACTACAAGGTCGTCGACTCGGATGACTGGCTCGATGCTGCGGCTCTTTCGACTATACTGTCGATTCTGCGTGGCTTTGAAGAGCGTGACCAGCGTGTCGACCTGTTTATCTCGAACTACGTGTACGAGAAGGTTTACGAGGGCACGCATACCGCTATTGGCTACAAATTTGCCCTGCCGCGCAAAAAGATCTTTTCCTGGGATCAGATCGGTCATTTCCGCCTGGACCAGAACCTACTCATGCACAGCCTGTGCTATCGCACGGATGTGCTGCGCGAGTCCAACCTTCCCATGCCGCCGCACACGTTCTATGTGGACAACATCTACGCCTACGTGCCGCTACCGCGTTGCAAGACCATGTACTACGCCGACATCGACCTCTACCGCTACTTTATCGGTCGCGAAGGCCAGAGCGTCAACGAGGCAACGATGGTCAAGCGTCTGGACCAGCAGTTCCGTGTTACACGTATCATGATGGAGTCGTACCATCTGTACAGCGATGTTGAGTCGTCGCGCTTGCGTTCGTACATGATGGGGTACTTCACCATGATGATGGCGATTTGCTCGGTGCTCACCAAGCTTTCCGAGGAAGATTGCGCCGACGAGCGCCTAAAGACGCTGTGGAATGATTTGAAGGCCTATGACGAGCGCATGTATCGTCGTGCCCGCTACGGCGTGGTCGGGTTCTTCACCAATCTGCGCGGTCGTGCCGGTGACAAAACCACACTCGGCCTATACCGTCTTGCCTCAAAGATCTTCAAATTCAACTAGCTGCTGAGTAATCGCTGCTGATAGGTTGACTGGGCCCCTTGGCCTTTAGTTTGCTACTGCGAACAGTCCTGCTCGCACGGAAAGCACATTAAGTGCTTTCCGGCTCGTGCGGAACTTGTATCAAACTAAAGGCCAAGGGGCCTCTGCTATAAGAATCGATTGTCAGTTTATTTGAATTTGAAGATCTTCGACGCGCGGTACACAGGGGCCTGGGCTGAAAAGAATCTGGTTGGTAGGTTGCCCGGTGGGGCTTGGTTATGTTTGTCGCGAGTTCCGCACGAGCCGAAGAGCACTTAATGTGCTCTTCGTGCGAGCCAGGACTGTAGAGCAGCAAACATAGCCAAGCCCCACCGGGCAACCGGTCAGGTTAGGCTACTTCGCGGCGCCGGGGATGCCGTGGGAGGTTTTGGCGGTTTTGGCTCCGTTTACGATGGCGGTCTGTAGGGCCCTTACGGCGAGCATGCCCAGTAGGTCTAGGGGAACGGCGGCGCTTGCCTGGGCGCCCAGTTTGCCGCTGGCGAGGGTGTAGATGGTGTCGCCGTCGTTGGTGGTGTGTGTGGGGCGGATGGCGTGTGCGTAGGCGTCTGCGGCCATCTGGGAGACCTTGGTGGCTTGTGCCTTAGTGAGTTCCACGTTGGTGACGATGCAGCTGATGGTGGTGTTGGTGCGGTCGAGCGGCATCTGCATGGATCCGGCGGCGGCAAAGGCTGCGAGTTCCATGTCGACGATCTGGTCGCTATCGGCTGCGGCGCGCATGCCGGCGACCCACTCGCCGGTGAAGGGGTCGACAACGTTGCCGCAGGCGTTGACCGAGACCACGGCGCCCACCTTGATGGGGCCGAGTGCCACGGCGGCAGCTCCAAGGCCGGCCTTCATGCAGGTGGCAGGCCCCATGAGCTTACCCACGGTAGCGCCCGTGCCGGCGCCTACGTTGCCCTGTTCGAGCTTGGTGGGGGTGTGGTCGAGTGCTTCGCGCACGGCGGCGATGCCGGCCTCAATGTCGGGGCGCACGGTGGGGTTACCAAAGGCGAGGTCGAAGATACAGCTCGAGCACACGATAGGCACCTGCGTGGGGCCGACGGGAAGGCCGATGCCGCGGCTCTCAAGCTCGCGAGCGACGCCGCTTGCAGCCTCGAGGCCAAAGGCCGATCCACCCGAAAGGCAGACGGCGTGGACCTTGTCGACGGTGTTCTCGGGTCGCAGCAGGTCGGTTTCGCGCGATGCTGGAGCACCGCCGCGAACGTCAACGCCGCCGGTGGCGCCCTCGGGTGCCACGATTACGGTGCAACCGGTGCCGGCCTCCTCGTCCGTATAGTTGCCATAGCAAAAGCCATCGACATCGCAGACGTCAATGGCCTCGAGCAGTGTATCCATGTTTAACTCCTATCGGTTTTCCGCCGCGCTTTGTGCCCGGTCGGGATCCGTACGGTACGCCAAAATTGTAGGCGCCGGGGGATACCCAGCGCCAGATGCAATTACGAGAGTTTTTGAATCGCGCGCGCGACGCGGGCGATGGGTAGGCCCACCACGTTATAGAAGTCGCCCGAAATATCGTGCACGAGCATGCGTCCTCCTGTGCCCTGAATGCCGTAGGCGCCGGCCTTGTCCATGGGCTCACCCGAGGCGACGTAGTGCTCGATCTGCTCGTCGGTGAGCTCGTAGAACGTCACGTCGGTCACATCGACAAAGGACAGGCTTTCGGCGGCATGCGGGGCGGCCGTATCGCCTGCCTTAACGATGCAGACGCCGGTTGCGACCTGGTGCGTGCGGCCCGAAAGCTCACGGAGCATAGTGCGCGCCTCGTCCTCGGTTGCCGGCTTGCCCAGAATCTTGCCGTCAAAGGTGACGATGGTGTCGGCCGCGACCGTTAGCTCATTGGGCTCGGCATGCTCGGCAGCAACGGCAGCCGCCTTGGCGCGTGCCAAGCGCTCGACAAGCGTGAGCGGGGCCTCGCCATCAAAGGGCGTTTCGTCGATATCCGCGGGAATCACGCGAATGTTGTAGCCTGCCTCGCGCATCAGCTCTATGCGGCGCGGCGATTGCGAAGCCAAAATCATAGTTGGATGCCCTCGGCGACCTTCTCGACGGCCTTGTCGCCGGCGAGCGTGCGCAGCAGCTCCAATGCAAAGGGGAGGGACTGTGCCATGCCGCTGGCAGTGATGATGTTGCCGTCTTGCGTGACCTTCTCGCCGGTATAGGCGCCTTCGGGGAAGCTTTTCTCAAAGCCAGGGAAGCACGTGGCATGGCGCCCCTCGAGCAGGTCGAGCTCGCCCAGGATAAACGGGGCGGCGCAGATGGCGGCGACGTGCTTGGTTGCGGCGAACTCGCAGACCACGTCGCAGACGCGCTGATCTGCGCGCAGGTTGGTGGCACCGGGCAGGCCGCCGGGCAGCACGACGCAGTCGTACTCGTCAAAGTTGATCTCATCAAAGAGCGCATCGCAGGTCACGGGGATCTGCAGCGAGCTTACGACCTCGCGCGTGGGCATGATCGAGACGAGCGTGGCACGCACGCCGCCGCGACGCATGACATCGACCATGGTCAAGCATTCAATAGTTTCAAAGCCATCGGCGGCGAGAACGGCAACGCTGGGCATGAGGGTTCCTTTCATAGGCGGCATACAATTAGCCGTCTTATACCCCGAAGACCTCCGCTTGCCACGCTCGATTTCCCAATGATTTTCTGAGCAATGATTAAGCGGCTAGTTGCGCCTAAGGTGGACGACGGTCTCGCAGTGGAAGGTTTGTGGGAACAGGTCGACTGGCGTGATCTTTACGGGGGAGAAGGTGCCTTCTTCGACAAAGCGTTTGAGATCGCGCGCCAGGGTGGCCGGGTCGCAGCTCACGTAGGCGACATCGCGGGCACTCGTGCTGGCGATAAGGCCGATCGCCTCGGGGGCGAGGCCTGCGCGCGGCGGGTCGACCACCAAGATGTCGGCATCCTGGTCGGGGAACTCGCGCACCGCGTCTCCGCCAATGACGTCGACGTTATCAAGCTTGTTGATTTCCAGGTTACGGCGTAGATCGCGCACGGCGGGGCCGTAGGCCTCGACGGCAGCGACAAAGTCGCAGCGGCGGGCGAGCGGCAGGGTAAAGGTGCCGGCACCGCAGTACAGGTCCACGGCAAGCTCGTCTTCCTGCGGGTCGAGCGCTTCCATGACAAGATCGATCAAAATCTCGGCACCCTTGGTGTTGACCTGGAAAAAAGACGGGGCAGACAAGCGCATCTGATCCTCGGCGATATTCTCGGTCCATGAGCCCTCTCCGGCGAGCATTTCGACCTTGGAGACACGGCGGGCCTTCTTTTCGCCCTTGCTCATCACGCGTACGATGCTCGTAGGATGAGCGGCGTCCGCCAGCACGCGGGAGACCTGCGAGCGCGGAAAAGAGCCTGTGGGCGTCCAGAGTGCGACCTCGAGTGCCTTGGTGCGGCGCGATGCGCGAATGCCCACGCGTTCGAGCCCCAAGTCATGGCTGCCGCTTAGATAGTTGAGTGCGCCGACGACCGATTTGAGTGCCTTCGGGAAGCGCTTATCGAACAGCGGACACATATCGACGGTCACGATTTTGCTGGGGTCGACACCGTGCATGCCAAGGCGCACGCGACCGTTGACGACGGTCGGTTCGAGCTCGATTTTATTGCGGTAGCCCCAGTCGTCCTTGGTGTGGCAGATGGGCTGTACCAACTCATCTGCCAGCTCAGGAGCGAACTTGCCGATGCGCTCGAGCGTGGAGCGCAGGTTTTGCTCCTTGGCGGCGAGCTGTGCCGTGCGTGAGAGATTGCCCCACGAGCAGCCGCCGCAGATGCCCACGAAGGGGCAGGGAGGCTGAATGCGATTGGGGCTTGGCTCCAGAATCTCGGTGGTGCGGGCGCGCATGAATGACTTGCCGTCCTGTACGACCTCGGCCTCGACGGTGTCGCCTGCCACGGCACCCTGCACAAAGACGGCCTTGCCGTTGTCGGCGTGCGCCAGCCCGTCGGCGCCGTAGGTCATCGATTCTATAGTGAGCTTCATATTCCTGCCTGTCATTCGCGTTGTTGTTCGCACCATGGTAGCAGGGAAAAGCGCCCCGTATCCGAGGCTTTCCTCAAATGCGGGGCGCTTCTACAAACTGCTTCTACAAACGACTATTTCGTCTTGCCGGTAATGAGCGTCTTAAGACCCAGGCCGATCAGACCCAGGCCCATGCGCACGCGGCCGGGGCGATGGCGCTCGATGGCCTTGGTCTTGCCAGCGGGCTTATCGCGACGGGCGCTCGTCTCGGGTGCGGGCTTGGTGACCTGCGGATCGGGCTGAGGTGCAGGTGCAGGCTCGGGCTCAATGACGGTCGCCTGGACCTCTTGGACCTTGGGTGCTACTGGCTGCGGCTCGGCCTCGGAGGCAGGTTCCGCCTCAATGACGGGCTCGGGCGCGGCCTCGGCGTTGCGATAGGCGCGCTCCAGCAGGGCTTCCTGTGAGTTGAAGGGTTTCTCACCCTCTGCACGCTCCACGGGGACCCAGGTGCCGTCGCTCGTGAGGCTGCGGGCCTTCACGTTGTCGCGCAGCTGCATGCCCATGTACTCGTGCACCAGAGCGCGGCAGGTGGGGTCGAGCACGGGGAAGGCAATCTCCACGCGGTGCTCGGTGTTGCGCGTCATCATGTCTGCCGAGCTCAGGTAAATCATGTCCGAGTCCACGCCGAAAGCATAGACGCGCGCGTGCTCCAAAAAGCGTCCGACGATGGAGCGGACATGCACGTTCTCGGTCTTGCCCGGAACGCCCGGCTTGAGGCACGAGATGCCGCGGATGATCATGTCTACGCGGAC
Source organism: uncultured Collinsella sp. (assembly GCA_900540935.1). Classification (GTDB taxonomy): domain Bacteria; phylum Actinomycetota; class Coriobacteriia; order Coriobacteriales; family Coriobacteriaceae; genus Collinsella. The sequence goes on from UQHW01000002.1 coordinate 43,568, forward strand.
TCCTGCGCACGATGCCTCGGCGATCTTGTCGATGACCTCGCGGTCGGTGAGCGAGTTGAGCTTAAAGAACACACGGGCGGGCTCGCCAGCGAGGGCACGCTGGATCTCGCGATCCAGGCCGCGCATAATGAGTGGCTTCAGGCCGACCGGCGCCACGCCCAGGAAGCGGTAATCGCCGCGCAGGTTGCCCAGCGACAGGTTGCGGAAGAACAAGTTGGCGTCCTCGCCGATGCCGGGATGGGCGGTCATGAGCATAAAGTCGCTGTAGAGCTTGGCCGTCTTCTCGTTAAAGTTGCCGGTGCCCAACAGCGTCAGGCGTGTAAGCGCCATGCCCTCGCGATAGGTGAGCTGGCAGATCTTGGAGTGGCACTTAAAGCCTTCGGAGCCGTAGATGACGGTGCAGCCTGCCTCTTCCAGACGCTCGGCCCACTCGATGTTGTTCTGCTCGTCGAAGCGGGCGCGGAGCTCCATGAGCACCGTGACCTCTTTGCCGTTCTCGGCGGCATCGATCAGCGACTCGCACAGGCGGCTCTGCTTGGCCACGCGGTAGAGCGTGATGCGCAGTGAGATGCACTCGGGGTCGTAGGCGGCCTCGTGTACCAGATCCAGGAAGGGGTTCATGGCCTCATAGGGATAAAAGAGCAGCTTGTCGTGCTGAAGTACCTGCTCGCGGATGGAGCGGGTCATATCGATGGTGGGGCTGGGCTGCGGTTTAAACGGCGTAAAGAGCAGCTCGTTGTGCAGGTGCTCGGGAATCTTGCCCTCAATGCCAAAGACATAGCCCAGGTTGAGCGGGATATCGCAGGTAAAGACCGAGCGACGCGAGAGCTCGAGCGCCTTGCGGATAGTCTTGAGCGTCTGCTTCTCGAGTGAGCCCGAGACGGCGAGCACTACCGGCTGCAGGCGCAGGCGCTTCTTGAGAATGCGCTTCATGTGCTGGCGGTAATCCTCTTCCTCCTCGACGCCCTCGCCGTCCGGGTCGATATCGGCATTGCGGGTGACGCGGATGAGCGCGCGATCCAGCGGCTTATAGGAGCCAAAGCAGCTGTCCAGGCAGGCGAGGATGACGTCCTCGAGCAGAATGTAGGAGTAGGTGCCGGTGGGCGAGGGGATCTCGACCACGCGGTTCATCGAGGCGGGAATCTCGATCAGGCCCAGCAGACTTTCCTCGTCGGTGACGCCGTCCAGGCCGCACGCCAGGTAAAGTGCGCCGTTGCGCAGGTTGGGGAAGGGGTGGCGCGGGTCGATCACCAGCGGTGAGATGACCGGCGACACGTAGGCCTGGAAGTAGCGGGTTACAAAGGTGCGCTCCTCGGGCGTAAGCGAATCGATGCGGGCGCGGTGAACGCCCAGGGTGTCGAGCTTGCCCTCGATGCTCTTAAAGATGGACTCCCAACGGGTAAGGAGCCCGGGCAGCTCCGCCATGACAGCGTCGACCTGTTCGGAGGCGGTCATATTGCTCTTGTTGTCGACAGGCTGCTTTTTGAGCTCGGCAAGGTCGGACAGGCCACCCACGCGCACCATAAGGAACTCATCGAGGTTTGACTCGAAGATCGAGACGAACTTAAGGCGCTCGAACAGCGGCACGGACTCATCAAAAGCCTCGTCGAGCACGCGGTTGTCAAAGCGCAGCCAGCTGAGCTCTCGATTTTGCGTGTACGAGAAGTCGCGCGGCGGCTTGCGCAGCTTAGCGGCCTTTTGCTTCTTTTCGATTTTGCTCGGCATATGCATCTGTCCGTTCAGTCCCCGCAGGGGACGGTAGCCTAACACTATTCACTATTGTCTCAATTTAGTCGACTTGCGGCACGGACGTATTGTGCGAACGGTATCTTTACCTACTTCTTACGCTGTCAAGCATGCAACTAACTGCCCAACTCGTTTTGAAAACAATCTATATCCATACTCAACTGGTGAGAAAGTATGAATAAGAATGATTGCAAGCTGAATATAATCGAATCCAAATTGAATCATGAACAAACGACATATATATGCAGAAAACCGTTTTAGCTATGCAATTCCTAAACATGAAAATATTTGTGCAATCTAGCTTAATTCCTTAGAAAAAAGAACATTTACCTTTGAAAACCTGCTTTAGAGAACCGAAGTGCATCATGGGGGAATCATATGAGATATACCGTTCATCGCACTTTGCTGACCGTTCGGGGGCGAGGTGGAATTGCAGGTGGTTTTTGGATATAACTAGAGCTGTCAGCAAGCAGCGTCCCATACGGAGGGGCGCTGATACATTCGGCCAGTAAGGCCCGAAAGAAAGGTAGGAGGCCATGACGAAAGGTCTGCACGTGCCTTCCGAGATCGGCAAGCTCAGGAAGGTCTGCCTGCACCGTCCCGGCGACGAGCTCCTCAACCTGCCGCCCGACGAGCTCGAGCGACTCCTGTTCGACGACGTCCCGTTCCTGGAGGTCGCGCAGCAGGAGCACGACACCTTCGCCCAGATCCTGAGGGACCAGGGCGTGGAGGTCCTCTACCTCGAGAACCTCGTCGCCGAGGTGTTCGACCAGGTCCCCGGCGCCCGCGCCGAGTTCACCGACCAGTACATCGCCGAGGCCGGCATCCGCGGCCAGCACATGCCGCAGATCGTCCGCGAGAAGCTGGACTCCATCGAGGACAACCTCGAGTTCGTCAAGAAGACCATGGCCGGCATGACCAAGTCCGAGATCGACATGCCCCTCACGGCGTCCACGACCCTCGACTCCCTGGTCAACTCCGAGTCCGAGTCCGACCTGATCATCGACCCGATGCCCAACCTCTACTTCACCCGCGACCCGTTCGCGGTCGTCGGCGAGGGCGTCAACCTCAACCGCATGTACTCGGTCACCCGCAACCGCGAGACCCTGTACGGCAAGTACGTCTTCAAGTACCACCCCGACTACAAGGACGTCTCCCTGTACTTCCGCCGCGACTGCCAGTTCCACACCGAGGGCGGCGACGTGCTGAACATCAACGAGAAGACCCTCGCCGTCGGCATCTCCCAGCGCACCCAGGCCGCCGCGATCGACGTCATGGCCCAGAACATCTTCTGGAACTCCGACTCCAAGGTCGAGCGCATCCTGGCCTTCGACATCCCGGTCTCGCGCGCCTTCATGCACCTCGACACGGTCTTCACCCAGATCGACGTCGATAAGTTCACGATCCACCCCGCCATCATGGGCACCCTGCGCGTCTACGAGCTGACCGCCGGCAAGAACCCGGGCGACGTGAACATCCGCCTGATCGAGGACACCCTCGAGCACGTCCTGGAGGACGCCACCGGCGTCGACCAGGTCAAGCTGATCCCCTGCGGCGGCGGCGACCCGATCGCGGCCTCCCGCGAGCAGTGGAACGACGGCTCCAACACCCTGTGCGTCGAGCCCGGCAAGATCTGCGTCTACGCCCGCAACACCGTCACCAACGACGTGCTGTACAAGGAGGGCCTGGACCTTCTCGTCGTGCCCTCCGCCGAGCTCTCCCGCGGCCGCGGCGGCCCGCGCTGCATGAGCATGCCCTTCTGGCGCGAGGACCTCTAAGGTCTTTCAGGACCCGTACAGGTCATAATACATACATCTAGCTGCCATTAGATGTCTCCCATTGGGGCGGTGCGGGTTTTCGCACCGCCCCAATCTTGTATGAGGGACGTCAACACGATTGGATGACTGCTTTTGTAAGGAGCTTGGCCATGGACATCAAGACGATTGGCGTTGAGGAATGGCTCAACGTTTGGGAGAAAAGTGCCACGTGGGACATCGCCCAGTCGACGATCTCGTCGCTCACCATGGGCGAGCTGCGCGCGCTCGATGAGCAGGACGGCGCCACGTTCTACGAGCGCTTGGACCGCGAGAAGATGAACTACGGCTGGATCGAGGGCTCGCCGGAGTTTAAGGCCGTGGTTGCCAAGCTGTATCGTCGGGAGGTCAATCCCGACCACATTCTGCAGACCAATGGCTGCACGGGTGCGAACCTCAACGCCATCATGGCCGTGGTCGAGCCCGGCGACCACGTTATCGCCGAGTGGCCCACCTACGCGCCGCTCTACGAGATTCCGCGCACGCTGGGCGCCGAGGTCGAGTATTGGGAGCTTTGCGAGGAACTCGGCTGGAAGCCCGATATCGAGGAACTCAAGCGCTTGGTGCGCCCCAACACCAAGCTTATCTGCATAAACAACGCATCGAACCCCATCGGTACGGTGCTCGATACCGATATGCTCGGCCAGATTGCCGAGATCGCCCGTTCGGTGGGCGCCTACGTGCTGTGCGACGAGGTGTATCTGCCGCTCGAAAACACTGAGTCCTTTATGTCGATGGTCGACGTGTACGAGAGGGCCATTGTCACCAACTCGTTGTCGAAGACCTATTCGACGCCTGCGGCCCGCGTGGGCTGGGTCGTCGCCGCCGAAGAGGTGTCCAACCGCATCCGTACCTATCGCGATTACACCATGATCTGCGGCGGCGTGTTCAACGATGCTCTGGCGACCTATGTGCTTGAGCACAAGGATAAGATTCTCGAGCGCAATCGCAAGATCGTGTTTGGCAACCGCGATATCGCGCAGGCTTGGATCGATACGCAGCATCGCGTTTCCTGGACGGCCCCGCAGGGCGTGTCCACCTCGTTTATCCAGCTGGATATTCCCGAGGATGACGAGGAGTTCTGCAGGCGCCTGCTGTCCGAGAGGGGAGTGCTGCTGGTCCCCGGCAGCCGTTTTGAGCTTCCCTGCGGCGCACGCCTGGGCTACTGCGCGAGCGAGGACGTTCTGCGCGAGGGCCTGAGGCTTTTGGGCGAGGCACTGGCGGAGTTCGATCGCTAGGATTCCGATGGTCTTCGGGGGCCTTATCCAAATTAGCCGAAGATAATCGAAAACGGACCCGTTTCCCTAGGGGAAGCGGGTCCGTTTTTCTATACCGAGAAGTCAAGTTGTTACAAATGGGGCCGTAAAGCGAGGCGGTATCCGCTGGGCCTTATACTGAGTTTCCGGTGAACGGTATCAAGCGTCTGGTAAACGGTAATTTATTTATCAGAAATGAATAGGACAAACTTTTTTCTGAATAAAAATGAAAATGGTTGAGACGCGGTGTGAACCGCTAATTCTATTCATAGCTTTATTAGAAATATGCAATTTGAGGATGGTTTAACAAAGTTTAGTTCCATTTGATTTTAGGATTAAAACGCGTTTAAGCACGTAAATACGCTTTATTAAGATGAAGTGTGCCATGCGTGAAGTATATGTGTATGCCGTTCACCCCCTATAAAAAACCGTTCGGGGGCAAGGTGGAAGTATGAGCTGATTTTGGATATAAATATGTCGTCAGCAATAACGCCTCACACGGAGGGGCGCTAACGAATCGGCCCTGACAAGGGCCCGAAAGAAAGGTAGGAGGCCATGACGAAAGGTCTGCACGTGCCTTCCGAGATCGGCAAGCTCAGGAAGGTCTGCCTGCACCGTCCCGGCGACGAGCTCCTCAACCTGCCGCCCGACGAGCTCGAGCGACTCCTGTTCGACGACGTCCCGTTCCTGGAGGTCGCGCAGCAGGAGCACGACACCTTCGCCCAGATCCTGAGGGACCAGGGCGTGGAGGTCCTCTACCTCGAGAACCTCGTCGCCGAGGTGTTCGACCAGGTCCCCGGCGCCCGCGCCGAGTTCACCGACCAGTACATCGCCGAGGCCGGCATCCGCGGCCAGCACATGCCGCAGATCGTCCGCGAGAAGCTGGACTCCATCGAGGACAACCTCGAGTTCGTCAAGAAGACCATGGCCGGCATGACCAAGTCCGAGATCGACATGCCCCTCACGGCGTCCACGACCCTCGACTCCCTGGTCAACTCCGAGTCCGAGTCCGACCTGATCATCGACCCGATGCCCAACCTCTACTTCACCCGCGACCCGTTCGCGGTCGTCGGCGAGGGCGTCAACCTCAACCGCATGTACTCGGTCACCCGCAACCGCGAGACCCTGTACGGCAAGTACGTCTTCAAGTACCACCCCGACTACAAGGACGTCTCCCTGTACTTCCGCCGCGACTGCCAGTTCCACACCGAGGGCGGCGACGTGCTGAACATCAACGAGAAGACCCTCGCCGTCGGCATCTCCCAGCGCACCCAGGCCGCCGCGATCGACGTCATGGCCCAGAACATCTTCTGGAACTCCGACTCCAAGGTCGAGCGCATCCTGGCCTTCGACATCCCGGTCTCGCGCGCCTTCATGCACCTCGACACGGTCTTCACCCAGATCGACGTCGATAAGTTCACGATCCACCCCGCCATCATGGGCACCCTGCGCGTCTACGAGCTGACCGCCGGCAAGAACCCGGGCGACGTGAACATCCGCCTGATCGAGGACACCCTCGAGCACGTCCTGGAGGACGCCACCGGCGTCGACCAGGTCAAGCTGATCCCCTGCGGCGGCGGCGACCCGATCGCGGCCTCCCGCGAGCAGTGGAACGACGGCTCCAACACCCTGTGCGTCGAGCCCGGCAAGATCTGCGTCTACGCCCGCAACACCGTCACCAACGACGTGCTGTACAAGGAGGGCCTGGACCTTCTCGTCGTGCCCTCCGCCGAGCTCTCCCGCGGCCGCGGCGGCCCGCGCTGCATGAGCATGCCCTTCTGGCGCGAGGACCTCTAAGGTCTTTCCGTTTCCGGTGCGGTCCCCCTACAACCGCACCGGCTTCGCCCGTTAAACGGGCACCACTAATACTTACGTAATTCATTTCTTCGAAAGGAATCAAACCATGGGTGTTAACCTTTCCGGCCGTAGCTTCCTCAAGCTTCTCGACCTCACCACCGAGGAGATCGAGTACCTGCTCAAGCTCTCCAAGAACTTCAAGGATATGAAGCGCGCTGGCGTTCCGCACCGCTATCTCGAGGGCAAGAACATCGTTCTGCTCTTCCAGAAGACCTCTACTCGTACCCGCTGCGCCTTCGAGGTCGGCGGCATGGATCTGGGCATGGGCGTCACCTACCTCGATCCGGGTTCGTCGCAGATGGGCAAGAAGGAGTCCATCGAGGACACTGCCCGCGTTCTCGGCCGCATGTATGACGGCATCGAGTTCCGTGGCTTTGCCCAGGACGACGTCGAGGAGCTCGCTGCTAAGTCCGGCGTGCCCGTGTGGAACGGCCTGACCACCGAGTGGCACCCCACCCAGATGCTCGCCGACATCCTGACCGTCCAGGAGAACTTCAACTACGACATCAAGGGCAAGACCCTCGTCTTCATGGGCGACTGCAAGAACAATGTCGCTCGCTCCCTCATGGTCGTCTGCTCCAAGCTCGGCATGAACTTCGTGGCCTGCGGCCCCGAGGAGTGCATGCCCGCTGACGACGTCATCGAGGCCTGCAAGCCCATCGCCGAGGCTAACGGCTGCACCATCAAGCTGACCACCGACGTCAAGGACGGCGTCACCGGTGCCGACGTTATCTACACCGACGTGTGGGTCTCCATGGGCGAGCCCGACGAGGTCTGGGCCGAGCGCATCGCTCAGCTCACCCCGTATCGTGTCACCTCCGAGGTCATGGCTATGGCCAACCCGGGTGCCATCTTCCTGCACTGCCTGCCCAGCTTCCACGACACCAACACCACCATTGGCGCCGAGAAGTGCGAGCAGTTCGGCATCACCGAGCAGGAGGTCACCGACGAGGTCTTCGAGAGCCCCGCTTCCAAGGTCTTCGACGAGGCCGAGAACCGCATGCACACCATCAAGGCTGTCATGTACGCCACGCTCAAGTAAGAGCATCTAGCATCTCGCTCGGGGTGTATTGCTGCACACCCCGAGCGGTTTTATCTGGTAATAATCTCGCATCAAGCGGCAGGCACGGCACGGAAGAGCCGCTTCTGGCGAGATCAGTAAATGATTTATGAAGGGGGGATGAGAACTATGACTGAGACCGCTAAGAAAAAGCGCGGTATGCCTTCATCGTTCACCATTCTTCTTGCTCTGCTGGCAATTGTCGCAGTGATTACCGTTATCGTCTCCGGCACGTCCGGCGGCGCGGTTACTGCCGCCCGTCTGAGCGATTTCTGCACCGCCCCGATTAAGGGCTTCGCTGACGCTCTGCCCGTCTGCCTCTTCGTTATGATCCTGGGCGGCTTCCTCGGTATGATGACCGAGACCGGCGCCCTGGACAACGGCATCGCCGTTCTGGTGCAGAAGCTTAAGGGCAACGAGATTATGCTCATTCCCGTGCTGATGCTCATCTTCTCCCTCGGTGGTACCACCTATGGTATGTGCGAGGAGACCGTTCCCTTCTACGCCCTGCTCGCCGCTACCATGATGGCCGCTGGCTTCGACCCCATGGTCGGTGCCGCTACCGTCCTGCTCGGCGCTGGCTGCGGCTGCCTGGGCTCCACGGTTAACCCGTTCGCCGTCGGCGCTGCCGTCGACGCTCTGACCGGCGTTGGCATTGAGGTCAACCAGTCCATCATCATCGGCCTCGGTGCCGTCCTGTGGATTGTCACTACCGCTATGTCCATCTTCTTCGTGATGAACTATGCCAAGAAGGTCAAGGCTGACAAGGGTTCCACCATCCTGTCGATGCAGGAGCTCAAGGACGCCGAAGAGGCTCACGGCAAGGCTGCTTCCGAGGTCCACAAGGAGGTCAAGCTCACCGGTCGTCAGAAGGGTGTTCTGATCGCCTTCGCCTTCACCTTCGTCGTCATGATCGTCGGCTTCATTCCGCTGGCCGACCTCAACGAGGGCGTCGCCAACTTCTTCGACGCTGGCGCTGTCTACGACGCCGACGGTAACGCCGTCGTCCAGGGCTGGTCTGCCCTGATCACCGGCCTGCCCATTGGCCAGTGGTACTTCGACGAGGCTTCCACCTGGTTCTTCCTCATGGCCGTCCTGATCGGTATCATCGGTGGCCTGTCCGAGAAGCAGATCGTTAACACCTTCATCACCGGCGCTGCCGACATGATGTCCGTTGTTCTCGTCATCGCCCTCGCCCGTGGTATCTCCGTCCTCATGGCTAACACCGGCCTCGATGTCTTCGTCCTCGACGCTGCCGCCAATGCCCTGGCTGGCCTGTCCGGCGTGATCTTCGCTCCCATGAGCTTCCTGGTCTACTTCGGCCTGTCCTTCCTGATCCCCTCGACCTCCGGTATGGCCACCGTCTCCATGCCCATCATGGGACCGCTGGCTGTTAAGCTCGGCTTCTCGCCTGAGGTCATGGTCATGATCTTCTCCGCCGCCATCGGTGTCGTGAACCTATTCACCCCGACCTCCGGCGCCATCATGGGCGGTCTCGCCCTGGCCAAGATCGAGTGGACGACCTGGCTCAAGTTTGCCCTTAAGCTCATCGTCGCGCTCTCCGTCGTCTGCGCCATCATCCTGACCGTCGCCTGCGTGTTGATCTAAGTACCCAACGGGTACCCCACGGAAACCTTGACGATCCTGTAGAGGATCACCTGGTCATCGTCTGTCCGGCGGGGTAAACCCACCGGTAGACTCCTACCTTTAGCCCCCTTCCGTTCCGTGCGCGGGAGGGGGCGCTCTCATGTTGCGCGGTTCTACGAACCGCGCAACCAGTCGACGCTGCGCACCGCCCAGAACGACAATTTGTCATTCAAAAGGCAAGGCATGACCAGAAGGTCTATGCCTTGCCTTTTTCATGCCAACTTGTACGTTCTGGACGTCGCTCGCTGACTTATGCTCAACCTGCGACGTTCCCCTTGTTGGTGCAGGGGGAAGCTTGCTCGCTCTGGTGCCCGTTCGCTGGCTTCAGCTCTGCCTGCGACGTTTTTGTTGTTGGTGCTGAGTGACTTGTTCCCCGTTCTAAACGAGCTGCCCCGGGTCCCCGGTGGTTGTGGTGAGCGTGTTTGGTTGGTGCCTGTTGATGGTCTGGGTATCGGGGAGGGCGGGCTCCGTTATAATCGCCTAGAACATTAAATGGAAACGGGACGGGAGCCATATATGCGCCAGGGTTTCGACAACGCGAAGTATATCGAGCTGCAGGCTGCTCACATTAAGGAGCGCATCTCGCAGTTTGGTGGCAAGCTCTATTTGGAGTTTGGCGGTAAGCTGTTCGATGACTATCATGCGAGCCGCGTGCTGCCGGGTTTTGAACCGGACAGCAAGTTCCGCATGCTCAAGAGCATCGCCGACGATGTCGAGGTTATCATCGCGATCAACGCAAACCACATCGAGAAAAACAAGGCTCGTGGTGACCTCGGCATTACCTATGACGAGGATGTGCTGCGCCTGGTTGACCTGTTCCGCGGCAACGGCTTTGCTGTCGCGGCTGTGGTCATCACCCAGTACGCCGGCCAGCCTGCTGCCGATGTGTTCCGCAACCGCCTGAACGCGCTCGGTATTCCCGCCAAGCTGCACTATCCCATCGAGGGGTATCCGCACGATGTCGATCTGATCGTGTCCGACGATGGCTACGGCAAGAATGAGTTTGTCGAGACCACCCGACCGCTCGTCGTGGTCACTGCCCCCGGTCCTGGCTCGGGCAAGCTTGCCACTTGCCTCTCGCAGCTCTATCACGAGCACAAGCATGGCACGGCCGCCGGCTATGCCAAGTTCGAGACCTTCCCGGTCTGGAACCTTCCCCTCACGCATCCGGTCAACATCGCCTACGAGGCGGCCACGGCGGACCTCGACGATGCCAATATCATCGACTCCTTCCACCTTGAGGCCTATAACAAGACCACGGTCAACTACAACCGCGACGTCGAGGCCTTCCCGGTGGTCCGTGCTCTGATGGAAAAGATCCTGGGCAAGAGCCCCTACCAGAGTCCTACGGACATGGGCGTCAATATGGTCGGCTTTGCCATCACCGATGACGATGCCTGCCGCGACGCTTCCAAGATGGAGATCGTCCGCCGCTACTTTACCGCGGTCGAAAATGTGCGCCGTACCGGCGTGGGCGATGAGCAAGTCGACCGTCTCAAGATCATTATGAAGAAAGCCGGCATCGATAAGAACTACTCACCGGCGCGCTCGGCGGCCCTCACCAGGGAGCAGCTGACGGGTGGTCCCGTGGGTGCCATGGTTATGCCCGATGGCTCCGTGGTGACCGGCAAGACTTCCACGCGCCTGGGCGCTGCGAGCTCGCTCATCATGAATGCACTTAAGCATGTCTCGGGCGTCGACCTTGAGCTCGAGGTCATTAGCGATGAAGCGATCGAGCCCATCAGCAAGCTCAAGACGCATTTCCTGGGCAGCAAAAACCCGCGCCTCCACACCGACGAGACGCTTATGGCGCTGTCGATCACCTCGGCCACGAGTGAGACGGCCGCTCGCGTCCTTTCGGGCCTGGAGCAGCTGCGCGGTTGCGATGCCTTCTTTAGCGTGATTATCTCGCCGACGGACGAGACGGTACTGCGCAAACTGGGTATCAACGTGTGCTGCGAGCCCAAGTTTGAGCGCCGCGGTTTCTTCCATCGCTAAGTTTGAAGCACCGCGGTAATTGCATTGCATTTTGGCCGTATCGGGTTAGCGCCCGGTACGGCTTTTTGATCAATAAAGCGCCTATTTCGGCGAAAAATAGCTGTTTACCTGCCTAGAAACAATTTGAGCGGTATACAATAACCGTAACTGTTTCATCCTTAGCGGGATGCCGCATGATGGATATTACCTGCCATCGTGAGGTGTGTCGGTCGCGCACGGCGCGTTAGATGCTCGTGCTCGGTTTGAGGAGGCTGCTATGGCGGGCAAGGGTCGTGCGAGTGTCAACGATATGAAGCGTGTCGAGGTGCTGGTGTTGATGGAGATCGACCAGCAAACCGAAGACAATGGCGGGCCGTATGGTTTCTCGCGCAAAACGCTTGCCGAGCGCGTGGGGGTTTCGCCGTATCGTGCCCGCGCCGCAATCGATCGCTTGGATTCCGAAGGCATGATTGATGTCGTCTCGCGTTATAGCGACGACGGCGGTCAGCTTGCAAATGGCATTTGCCTCACCGAACGTGGCGAGTGGTATCTTGAGGGCGTCCGTACCGGCATGCTCGTTCAAGAAATGCTTGAGGACGAGGTTGCTGATCGATAGCAGCATGTAACCCTTGCCATAGCGACGCCGCCTGGGAAACCGGGCGGCGTTTTGTTTCAAGATTGAGAAATGCAATCGCACGCGAGAAAAATTGCGAACGGTCCGCGGCGCGAGTATTACAATGAAGACCCGTAAGATGTGGATAAACAACTTCTACGGGAAGCGCAGGTAACTCAATATGACCAAGCATGTGTTCGTAACCGGTGGCGTGGTTTCGTCCCTGGGCAAGGGTATCACCGCGGCCTCGCTGGGCCGTCTGCTCAAGTCGCGTGGCTACAAAGTAACGATGCAGAAGGCCGATCCGTATCTGAACGTCGACCCCGGTACCATGAGCCCCTTCCAGCATGGTGAGGTCTTCGTTACCGAGGATGGTTACGAGTCCGACCTGGACCTGGGTCATTACGAGCGCTTTATTGATGAGAACCTGACCCGCGATTCCAACTTTACGACCGGCGCCATCTATAAGAGCTTGATCGCCCGCGAGCGTCGCGGCGACTTTTTGGGCGGTACCGTGCAGGTGATTCCTCACGTCACCAATGCCATTAAGGACAAGTTCCGCCGCATCGAGGAGCAGACCGGCTCCGATGTAGTCATCACCGAGCTGGGCGGCACGATCGGCGACATCGAGTCCCAACCGTTTGTCGAGGCCATCCGTCAGTACCGCAAGGAGGCCGGCCCCGAGAACGTCTGCTACATCCACGTGTCGCTCGTTCCCTATATCGCCGCCGCCCACGAGGTCAAGACCAAGCCCACGCAGCATTCCGTCAAGGAGCTCCGCAGCTTTGGCATCCAGCCCGATATCATCGTGCTGCGCTCCGACCACCATATCGATGACGCTATCCGCGGAAAGATCGCAAGCTTCTGCGACGTCGACACCGATTGTGTCTTTACCAACGAGGACTGCGCGAGCATTTACGATGTTCCGCAGCTGCTTGCCGAGCAGGACTTTGACCTGCGCATTTGCGAGCGCTTGGGTCTGGACCCGCGTGAGCGCGACATGAGCGAGTGGAATGAGTTCCTGCGCAAACAGAATCACGCCAACCATCACGCCGACAAGGTGAAGATCGCCGTCGTGGGCAAGTACACGCAGCTGCCCGATGCGTACCTGTCGGTTATCGAGGCCCTGCACCATGCGGGCGTCTTCTACGATCGCCATGTGGACGTCCAGCTGGTCGACGGCGAGAGCCTCGACGAGCAGAATGTCTCCGAGGTTTTGGGCGACGCCTCGGGCATCCTGGTCCCCGGCGGCTTTGGCAAGCGCGCCCTGGAGGGCAAGATCCTCGCGGCCGAGTTTGCCCGTGAGCACAAGATTCCGTATCTGGGCATTTGCCTGGGTATGCAGGTGGCCGTGTGCGAGTTCGCCCGCAACGTCGTCGGCCTTGCCGGCGCCAGCTCCTCCGAGTTCGATCCGGACGGCCCGTTTAGCGTCATCGATCTGATGAGCTCGCAGGAGGACGTGACCGAGAAGGGCGGCACCATGCGCCTGGGCGCCTATCCGTGCAAGCTCGCCGCCGATACCCTTGCTCGCGAGGCATATGGCGAGGAGCTCGTCTACGAGCGTCACCGTCATCGCTTTGAGTTCAACAACGCCTTCCGTGACCAGCTCGAGGACGCCGGCTTGGTTATCTCGGGTCTGTCGCCCGACGAGCGCCTGGTCGAGATGGTCGAGCTGCCGCGCGACGTGCATCCGTGGTATGTGGCAACCCAGGCTCATCCCGAGTTCAAGAGCCGCCCGACCAACCCGCAGCCGCTGTTCCGCGAGTTCGTGCGCGCTTCGATCGGCCAGCACGAGGGTGTCGACCGTCTGCAGGTGACGCCCATGAACCTCGCTACGGACTAAGGGTGCCGGCGAATAAGGAACATACCGAAGCTACTCCCTCGTCGCTCGCCGTGGCGGCGGGGGAGTATCTCGATTACCTCGCGGTCGAGCGGGGTTTGGCGCGCAACACGATTGCGGCCTACCGTCGTGACCTGACGACGTACTGCGCCTATCTGGAGCGGGCGGGTATTGTGTCTTTTGAAGAGGTGACCCGTCAGGTCGTGGAGGGCTTTGTCGCCGACCGTCGCGATGGGGGCTATTCCGATGCCTCGGTGGAGCGTGCGCTTGCGGCCGTGAAGGGCCTGCATGCCTTTTTGGTGCGCGATGGGGCTGTGGCCCAAAATCCAACGGCGGCGTTGCGCCTGCCTAAAAAGGCTGAGCGTTTGCCGGAGTATCTATCGGTGGAGGATGTCTCGGCGCTGCTCGATCAAGACTTCCCCGAGGGCGAGATGGGCTTGCGCGACCATGCCATCTTGGAAGTGCTCTACGGATGCGGCTTACGTGTGAGCGAGTTGGTGGGGCTCGATGTGGGCGATATCCATATCGACGATGGCTTTGTGCTCGTTCGCGGTAAGGGCTCAAAGGAACGCCTGTCACCGCTGGTGGGAAGCGCGGCGCGAGCTCTGACGCTCTATGTAACTGAGGGGCGTTCTCGCTTGGCGGTCCATGCCCGCGGAACCGAGACCTCGGCGGTCTTTTTAAATAAGAACGGCCGCCGTCTGTCGCGCCAGGGCATCCATGCCATCTGTGAGCGCTACGGGCGCCAGGTGGGACTGGTGGGGCTCCATCCCCATACGCTGCGTCACTCCTTTGCCACCCATATGCTTGCGGGCGGCGCAGACCTCCGTGTGCTACAGGAGATCTTGGGGCATGCCGATATATCGACCACGCAGATCTACACGCATGTCGATCGTACGCAACTGACCGAGGTCTATCTGGCGGCGCACCCGCTGGCACATCGCTAGCACCTCGCTGACCTGCATATTTATAAATATTAAAGGGGACGGGCCCCAGATTGCCGAGACGCACTTTTGCGCGCATGGGCAATCTGGGGCCCGTCCCATTTTTCGCCAGACACCGACGCGGTGGTGGGCCGTGTGTGTCGTGGGTGGGGGAGTTTGGGGGCGATGTGAACGGCGTGTAAAGGGACGTAAAAATCGCCTCAAGGTCAACTTGAAGGTAGAGGTTCGCGGGCGTGGTTCTACAGGTGGCATCACGCCTTTGCTGCAAACACAACATATTGTGTTTTCGAACATATGCTCGGGGGTGTTTTACAACATATTGAGGGTGGAGTGGTGGGGCGGGGTGGGGGAAGGGGTGGGGAAAGGTGTTGAAAAATGGGGCGGTTCCCCATATTATTGATGACGTCGACAGGCGGGGTGGTTCCCCGCGTACGTGCCATCTGAGTAACCGAGGGGAGGGCGCACATGGGAATGACGGGTGCATACGAGCGCAATCTCGATGCAAAAGGTCGTCTATCCCTGCCTGCACCCCTTCGCGAGGAGCTTGGAGAGCACGTTCGCGTGTTCAAAGCCCTGGATGTCGATGCTCTGTACGTGTTCTCTGCCGAGGCCTTCGATAAGTGGGTCGAAGGACTCTTCGCGGGTCGTGAGGGCCACGAGGGTTTTAACCCGCGTGACATCAACGACCAGAAGCTCATGAGGGCGATCAACAAGCGCACCACGTCGATGGACGTGGACAGCGCCGGTCGTATCGGTCTTTCCGAGTCTCTCCGCAAGCAGGCGAACCTCGACCGCGAGGTCACGGTTGTGGGCAACTACGACCACCTTGAGGTTTGGGATCGCGCCGCGGCCGATGAGGACGATGACGATGAGGCCCTGCTGGACCTCTTCTTCTCGTAAGGGCAAGGCACGGGTAACGGATGGAGCGTGGGATCTTGACACAAGAATATCGGCATGAACCTGTCATGCTCGGCGAAGTGCTTGAGTCGCTGCGGCTAAAGAGCGGCTCCGTTGTCTGCGATTGCACCCTTGGCGGTGCCGGCCATTCGGTAAAGATGGCCGCGCAGGTGGGGGAGACGGGCCTTTTGCTCGGCGTCGATCAGGACGACATGGCCCTCGAGGCCGCTGGTGCCCGTCTGGACCGCGAGGTTCCCGGCGTTCCGCACCAGCTGCTGAAGGGCAACTTCGGCGACTTGGACGAGCTGCTTTGCTCGGCCGAGGTGCCCGGGGTCGATGGCTTCCTGTTCGATTTGGGCGTTTCGTCACCGCAACTCGATATCCCTGGCAGGGGCTTTTCGTATAACGAGGACGCCCCATTGGACATGCGGATGGATCCGGGTAATAACACCTTAAACGCAGCTGAGGTCATCAACACCTATAACGAACACGACCTCGCCCGGATTCTACGCGTCTACGGAGAAGAGAAGTTCGCCTCGCAGATTGCGCGCGAGATCGTGCGCCGCCGCGAGCAAGAACCGATCGAAACCACCGGCCAATTTGTCGAGATCATCAAGGCGGGTATCCCGGCTGCCGCTCGTCGGCATGGCGGACACCCGGCCAAGAAAAGTTTCCAGGCCATTCGCATCGAGGTCAATCACGAGCTCGATGTGCTCGAACGAGGGCTTGATGCCGCCACCAGGTGGCTCAACCCGGGCGGACGTATCTGCGTCATCTCGTATCACTCGCTCGAGGACCGTATCGTAAAGAACCACTTTAAGGAGATGAGCCAGGGGTGCACGTGTCCGCCGGAGATTCCGGTGTGCGTGTGCGGCAACGTGCCGATACTCAAGGTCATCACCCGCAAACCCTTGGTTGCCCAGCCTGATGAGGTTGAGCGCAACCCTCGGGCGAGATCAGCCAAAATCCGCGTGGCGCAGCGTCTGTAGGCGCGACCGCGCGATATTGGACCTCCCGCTCGCACCATAAACGAAGCTTAAACACACTACCAACGTACTCGGGATGGGAGGCGGCATATCATGGGCTACAACACTTCAAGCGCAGCACTCGCCTATGATATGAACGCCATGCCCGCCTATCGTGAGACGCCGCAGGCCCCCGTTGCTCCCCGTGAGCAGCGCGCGCCGCGCTTTGATGTCTACACGGGCGCGGGCCGTCAGGCAAACCAGGCGGTAAGCCCGGTTTTCATGAGCGTTCTTAAAACGTTTTGCATCATTGCGGCTATCTTCATGACGATCGGCGTCGCCCGCGTGGCGCTCGCCGGCGTTACGGCCCAGGTGCTCAACAGCAACGCCGAGCTTACCAGCACGCTCGAAAAGGCGACCGATGAGAGCTCCGACCTGGAGGTCATGCATTCGGTCTATGGCGCCGACACGCGCATTCGCGACCTTGCGGGCGCTTATGGCATGGTGGAGCCCAGCGAGAGCGTTACACTTGACTTTTCGCAGGATGCAGCCGCGGGCGCCAACGCGACCGCGACCGCTCAGTAGCAAGACGGTAGCTGAGTATGACAAATGACTATCGCCGCGGTTCCGATGGGGGCCGCGGTTCTGGACGTCCCTCGTCGCGGGGACGTTCTGGTTATCAAGGAACGGGTCGGCAATCTTACAACGCCGGACAGTCCCGTGGCAACGACCCGGCGTCGCGACTTCGCGGCTCGGGCGGCCCTCAAGTGCATAACACCAGGTCGCGCAAGAGTTCGTCGACCGAATGGCTCACAGGCACGCCTCTGCCTCGCCGCAAAGCCGTCATGGGCTTCATTGGGCTTGGCTTGGGCTTGGGCGTCTTTCGCCTTGCCGACTATCAAATTGTCGAAGCCGATAAACTGCGCGAGCGTGCCGATGCGCGCCGCCTGCTTGCGCAGACCCTCTATGCCAAACGTGGCACCATCTACGACCGCAACGGTAACGTGCTGGCGTCGTCGGTCGAATGTCGCAACATCGCCGTGAACCCCCAGCTTGTCGAGGATGTTGACAAGACGGTGTCGGCGCTGGTCAAGGCAACTGGAATCGATAAAAAGACCTGCCGCAAGCTCGTTGAGTCCGATGGAACCTGGGTGTATATCAAGCGCCAGGTGGACGAAGACGACGCTGCGGCGCTGGAGAAGAAGAACCTGCCCGGCGTGCTTTTTGAGCAGGCCATGAAGCGCGTATATCCATACGGCAATCTGGCATCGCAGGTGCTGGGTGTAGTGAATGTAGACAACGACGGCTTGACTGGTCTCGAAAAGCAATACAACAAGCTTCTGACCGGCACGAACGGTTCCCTCGTGCGCGAGCGCGCGAGGGACGGCAGCTATATCGCGGGCGGTGCCTATAAAAAGGTGGCTGCGGTCGACGGCGTTGACATCGTGACGACGCTCGACGTCAATATCCAGCGAGCGGCCGAGGATGCCCTGGCAGAGGCTGTCGAGAAGACAAAGGCCAAGAACGGCTCGGCTTTGGTCACCGACCCCACGACCGGTGAAATTCTCGCCGCCTGCTCGTACCCGACCTACGACCAGACCGATCTGGAGAACGCCAAGACCGAGGATATGAACCTGCGCCTGGTCACCGACGCCTACGAGCCCGGCTCGGTCTTTAAGACGCTCGTGGCGGGCGCCGGCTTCGACTTGGGTGTCGTGCGGTCGAGTACGTCGTTTGAGGTGCCGGCGAGCATCAAGGTGGGCGACGATACCGTCACCGATGCCGACAAGCGCGACTACGCCATGACCATGGATGTGCGCGAGATGATGCGCCGTTCGTCCAACGTGGGATTTGTCCTGGTGGGGCGCAAGATCGGTGCCGACGACTTTGCCGCCTATGTGGACAAGTGGGGCATCGGTCACAGCTCTGGTGTCGATTTTCCGGGCGAGAGCCTGGGCATCGTCAAGGAGCGTGACCAGTATGACGGCGCCACGCTGGGCTCGATGAGCTTTGGACAGGCGCTGTCTGTCTCGCCGATTGAGATCGCACGTGCCGTGGGCGGCATCGCCAACGGCGGCGTGATGATGACCCCGCACTTCTATAAGTCCAGCAAAGGCGACGAGAAGGACTGGGGCGAAGGCGAGCGCGCGATTTCGGAGGACGCCGCATCCCAGGTGACATCGTGCATGCAGACGGTCGTGTCCGAGGGAACGGGCGTTGGCGGCGCGGTTGACGGCTATGACGTGGCGGGTAAGACCGGTACGGCCGAACGTGCCGACGAGAACGGCGGCTACCTCAAGGAGAACTACATGTCGTCCTTTATGGGCTTTGCACCGGCACAATCGCCCAAGGTGCTGTGCTATATCACGCTCGACGGAACGCCGAGCGGCTCAGATGCCGCTGCGGTGCCGTTCCAGTCCATTATGGCCAACGCGCTCGACGTGCTGGGTATCCCGCACACGAAGTAGGGGGTTACAATCTTTGGGGCGTGGTTTGTTGTCCCATATGAGGGTGTTCACATGCCCTGCACCACGCATGTGCGGCGCTGGGATACAATACGCCGATAGCATTATTAGGTTTACAGGGGAGCTGCAATGATAGAGATCGCCGTCAACAACCTCGCGGCCGCAACAGGGGCCCGAACCGTGACGGGAGAAGCCGATCGGGTATGCCGCGGGTGCGTTATCGACTCGCGCCAGGTCGAGGAAGGGACGATTTTCGTCGCCTTTCCCGGTGAAAACGTCGACGGCAATGATTTTGCTTCCCGTGCCGTCCAGTCGGGTGCCGGCGCCGTCGTGATGACGCGTGAGCCCGAGGCCGAGCTGGTCTCGCTGGCACAGGACAGGGGCTGTGCCATCTTGCTGACCGATGATCCCGAGGAGTTTCTGCTGCGTTTGGCGCACACGTATCGCCTGGAGCTTGGCTGCCTGGTCGTTGGCATTACCGGTTCCATCGGCAAGACGACGACCAAGGACGTGCTCGCCGCTGTACTCGCCAAGCGCTATCGTGTCTGGGCCACCAAGGGCAATTTCAATAACCTGATCGGCATGCCGCTCACGGTGCTTTCCGCTCCGGCCGATACCGAGGTCCTGGTGCTCGAGATGGGCATGAACCATTTCCACGAGATTGAGCGCCTGTCCAAGTCCGCCAATCCCAACCTTGCCATCGTGAGCAAGATTGGTACCTCTCACATCGGCATTTTGGGCAGCCGCGAGAACATCGCCCGCGCTAAGGCCGAGATTGTCCAGGGTATGCGCGCCGCCGGCGACTATTTGCCGCTGCTGGTTTTGGGCGGTGAGGACGACTTTACGCCGTTCATTCGCGATACGTTCGCCCAGCCTGCTGGTATCGACGTGATGCTGGCCGGCGTCTCGGACGATGATGAGGTCCGTGCCCGCGACGTTCGAGTTGATGACGAGGGCCGTCCGGTCTTTACGCTCGATTTTGGTCAGGGCGAGACAATCGATACCATGCTTGCCATCCCCGGCGTGCAGTCCGTCCCAAATGCCGTTAAGGCCGCCGCGGTTGCCTATCGCCTGGGCCTGACGCCCGAGCAGATCGATGCTGCCTTTAGGGGTCTCACGATCACCGGTCACCGCCAGGAGATCAAGCGCGCCAAGAGCGGTGCCCGCGTCATCGACGATTCCTATAACGCCAGCGCCGAATCCATGGCTGCTGGTCTCGATCTACTGTGCTCGCTTTCGTGCACGGGGTCTCGCATGGCGATCCTGGGCGAGATGGGCGAGATGGGCGATGAGGCTCCTCGCATGCATGAGCTCGTGGGCGCCTATGCCGCCGCCAAGAAGCTCGACATGCTGGCGTGCGTGGGTGGTGAGCTGGCCCAGCTTATGGCCGATGCCGCGCGCATGATGGGCATGGACGAGGACCGCATCCAGGTGTTCTCCGATTATCAGCAGGTGCTCGACCGCATGGGCGGCGCGCTTGAAAAACATGATGTTGTACTGGTCAAGGGTTCCCGCTTTGTTGAGCTCGACCGCTTTGTGGAAGGTGTGTGCTAGCCCATGTTCGGCAATCCCTCGTATCCAACGTATCAGGCTTTTTTGGGGCTTGGCATCGCCGCTGCCATTGCGCTGCTGCTCATGCCGTGGTGGATCAAGCTGCTCAAGGTCGAGGGTATCGGCCAGCAGGTTCGTGCCGACGGCCCCAAGCGTCATTTGGTTAAGCAGGGAACGCCCACCATGGGTGGCGTTGTCATTCTCGTCGCGATTTCGCTGACCTGCCTGCTGATGGGCAAGCTCACCACCGAGCTCGTGCTCGTGCTGCTCGCCACGCTGGCGACCGGCGTGCTGGGCCTGATCGACGACCTGACCTCCGTTACGCATGGGCGCTCGCTCGGTCTGACGCCTCATGCCAAGATGATCGGCCTAACCATTATCTGTGTCACCTTTACGGTATTTGCTGTTAACTGGTGCGGCGTCGCCCCCGAGATTCGTTTTCCCGGCGGCCTGACGATTGACCTTGGCGTGCTTTCGACTACCATCTGCGGCCTTTCGTTCCCGTGGCTCTACATTGTCTTTTGCTGGCTGATGATCGCCGGTCTTTCTAATGCCGTGAACCTGACCGATGGCCTTGACGGTCTTGCTGGCGGCACCTCTATGATTGCCATGCTCGCCATGGCTGCCATGGCGTTTTTGCACGGAGACGTGAACCTGTCCATCTTCTGCACCGCGTGTGCCGGTGCCTGCTTGGGCTTTCTGTGGTTCAACTGCTATCCGGCGAGCATCTTTATGGGCGATACCGGCTCGCTTGCCCTGGGCGCCGCGTTTGCCTGCACGTCCATCATGACCAACACCGAGGTCGTCTCCCTCATCATCGGCGGCCTGTTTATCGTTGAGACCCTGTCGGTCATGATTCAGGTTGTCTACTTCCACTTTACGCACAAGCGCGTCTTCCTTATGGCGCCCATCCATCATCATTTCGAAAAGAAGGGCTGGGCCGAGACCAAGGTCGTCATCCGTTTTTGGATTATCGCTGCGGCCTTTGGTGCCGTTGGCCTTGCCCTGTTCTTCCAGTTGGGATAGTGGTCTTTCATGCCTCTTGCTGATGTCTTTAGCCTGCTCGTTTTGGGTCAGGGCAAATCCGGTCTCGATGTCGCCCGCTGGGCGCTGGCACATCCCGAGCGCGTAAGCGCCGTTACCGTGTATGGCGGCGGCACCTCTGAGCCCAATGACGCCACGCGTGCGCTCGAGGCTGCTGGTGCGTCGTTTGTCTATGGGACCGAACAGGTCGAGGGCGCCTATGACGTATGCGTGACGTGCCCGGGCATCTCGGAGTTCTCGGGCTTCTTTAAGGCCGGGCGCGAGCATGCCGCCCAGATTATGGGTGAGCCCGAGTTTGCCTATCGCCTGTCGCCCGATAACTGGATTGCCATCACGGGCACCAACGGCAAGACGACCACCACGTCGCTGACTGATTATCTGCTTAAGGCTGCCGGCGAGGCCAGCGTTGCTGTCGGCAACATCGGCGAGCCGCCGGTCAACGAGATTGACGGCCGAGCCCACAACGAGTGGTTTGTGGCTGAGCTCTCGAGCTATCAGATTGCTACGACAACCGAGCTCCACCCCCGCGTGGCGGTGCTGCTCAACATCACTCCCGACCACTTGGGCTGGCATAAGAGCCATAAGAACTATGCGCTTGCCAAGATCAAACTGTTTGACAATATGGTCGATGACGATCTGGTGGTTGTCGACGTCGAAGACGCCGGCATTCACGAGTTCGATGAGTACATCTACACGCCGGGTCGTCGCATCTGCAAGGTTGCCTTTGACGAGCCTGAGGGCGAGGATGCCGCCTTTGTGCGCGATGGCAAGATGATCGTGCGTCTGAAGGGTGTCGAGACCCCGCTCATCGCTACATCCGCGCTCAAGATCTCGGGCCATCACAATGTTATCAATGCCCTGTGCGCTGCCACGGCTGCCTTGGCGGTCGGTGCCGATGTCGATGGTGTCTGCCGCGGTCTTGCCTCGTTCCAGCCGCTCAAGCACCGCGTGGAGCCGTGTGGCGAGATTGACGGCGTGCGCTACGTCAACGATTCCAAGGCGACCAACACCGATGCGGTCGAGAAGGCACTGACGGCATTTCCCGATGACGACGTGATCTTGCTGCTCGGCGGCCACGATAAGGGCACGCCGCTCACGGATTTCGCGCGCGTCGTTATGGACAACGTGCGCTCGGTCGTCTGCTTTGGCGATGCGCGCGAGCGCTTCACCGCCGCTATGGACGAGGCTGATGTCGATGGCGATGTGGATATCGCCCAGGCGGATGACCTGCGCGACGCCGTGGACGTTGCCCGTTCGCTTTCGAGCCGTGGCGATGTGATCTTACTTTCTCCTGCCTGCTCTTCGTTCGATGAGTTCTCGGGCTATGAGGAGCGCGGCCGCGTGTTTAAGGACTACGTGGCTCAGCTTGCCGCTACAGCGAAATCACAAATGGAATAGGGGTTGCGGTGAGAGAGGAGAGCCCCCGACAAGGTATGAGGAGGCCCGACTCGGACCGTGCTTCCTCACGTCGTACCACACCGCGTTCCAGCCGCGGCGGGCAGTCGTTTAGCGAACGCTATATTGCCGGCGTTCCCGCCCGTATCATGCGCCCCCGTTTGATATTCATGGCCTGCTTGTTTACCTTGGTATGCTTTGGCCTGCTGATGGTGTACTCGGCGTCTTCGGTCGAGGCGCTGCACGAGAATGGCTCGGCGACGTTTTTTCTGGGTCGACAGGCCGCGTTTGCCGTGGTCGGTGTTCTGGCGCTGATTGCCATCGTGCGCGTTTTGCCGGACAGCTGGTTTGGGGAGGATGTGCTCAGGATCTTCCTCATAGGTATGATAGGGCTACTGTTTTTGGTGTTCTTGGTGGGCAGCGGCAGCCGTGGCGCCACGCGCTGGCTCAACATCGCCGGCATTCAGTTCCAGCCTTCCGAGTTTTTAAAGCCATTTGCCATTGCGTATTCGGCCATCATGCTTGACCGCTTCTTTTCGCCCGGTGGCAACATCAACGAATTCCTTCGCAAGATGGGCATCTACCTGGGCATTTCGCTCTTTCTGATCTTTATCCAGCCCGATTTCGGTACTGTCCTGATCATCCTGTTGACCCTCATGTGCATGGCGTTGTTTGCGGGTCTCGACCCCAGATTTATCATCGGCGTGATAATCTTCGGTATTCTCGTGATCGTGATTGCGCTTGTCGCAGAGCCGTACCGTATGGTGCGTATTCAGGTTGCCTTGAACCCTTGGGCCGACGAGTATGGTGATGGCTATCAGGCCACGCTTGCCATCATGGCCTTTGCTTCGGGCGGTCTGTTCGGACGCGGCATTGGCAACTCAACCATGAAGTACTCGTATCTGCCCGAGGCGCACAATGACTACATCTTGGCCATCATTGGCGAGGAAGTCGGTTTTGTCGGAACCGTGCTGTTCTTCTTGGTGTTTGCGATGCTGATCTACTCGGCGTTTCGCATTGCCGAGCAGGCGACCGATCGTCGGGGCGCGCTCATGGCGTCTGGCTCCGCGGTCATTCTCGCGGTGCAGTTTTTGATTAACGCGCTGGGCATCCTCAACGTGTTTCCCATGACGGGCAAACCGTTGCCGTTTATTAGCTACGGCGGTTCGTCGATTATCGTGTCGCTTATGCTTGCCGGGCTGATCCTGCGCGTTTCGTACGAGAGCGCCCGCCGCGATGAGTATGATCGCCGCCGTGAGAGCTTTGCCGTTATGGATGAGAGCACCGCCGGCGTGGCCCATGTGCGCGGTGAACGACCTTCGCGTAGCGGCTTTACCGTTCTGGATGGCTCTGCGACCGAGTCGGCAGCCCGCCCGCGTCAGCGAACGGCTCCGCAAGGTCGTCCTCAGCGCCCCACTCCTCGCAATGCGGGCGGCGGATATAATCGAATCGATTTGAACTCGGACCCGTCGGCGCGTCTGCGTACCGACGACCAGGGACCGCGTGTACGAAGGGACTACCATGACCGATAAAATGACCGTTGCTATTGCAGCCGGCGGCACGGCAGGACACATCAACCCCGCGCTCGCCTTGGCCGAGGAGCTGCGTGACCGTGGCCACCACGTTGTGTTCGTGGGCCAGTCGCGCAAGCTCGAGGGTCGTCTGGTTCCCGAGGCTGGGTTTGATTTTGTGCCCATTACGGTCACGGGCTTCGACCGCTCCCGTCCTTGGACGGCGCTGACCTCGCTGTGGCGTGTCAACAAGGCCAAACGTGCGCTCGCCAGTCATTTCTCAAAGGTCGGCAAGCCCGATGCCGCCATTGGTTTTGGTGCCTATGTCGAGGTTCCGCTGCTGGGGTGGTGCAAGGGCGCGGGCGTTCCGTATCTGCTGCATGAGCAGAACTCTGTTCCGGGCCTGGCCAACAAGATGATGAACTCCCACGCCGCCCGCGTGTGCATCTCGGTGCCGACAGCGCGTTCGGTCTTTGAGCGCGAAGGTGACCCTGGCCACGTGCTCATGACCGGCAACCCCGTACGTCGCTCGGTGATCGAGGGCGATCGCGCTCGCGGCCGCAAGGCACTTGGCGTTCCCGAGGACGCTACGCTGCTGCTCGTCTTTGGCGGTTCACTTGGCGCCCAGCACCTCAATGAGCGCGTGGTTTCGCTCAAAAACGAGCTGCTTTCGCGCAAGAACTTCTATGTGTTGCATTCGACGGGTGCCGACGGCTTTGAGGAGACCGAGCGCGCTTTGGCGCTGACGCCCGAGGAGGCGAAGCGTTACCGCGTCCAGCCATACATCGACAACATGGGCGATATGCTGGCTGCTGCCGATTTGGTGCTCTCGCGTTCGGGCGCATCGAGCGTGGCCGAGATCGCTGCGCTCGCCGTGCCTTCGGTGCTCGTGCCGTACCCGCATGCGACAGCCGACCACCAAACCACCAATGCCCGCTATCTGGTCGACGCCGGGGCCGGCGTGCTCTGCGCCGATGCCGATATCGACGGTTCTGCCTTTGCCGATGAGCTGCTGCACCTGGTCGATGACGCGGCGGCACGCGACGCCATGCGTCAGGCGGCGCGTGGTCTGGCTCAGGATAGGGCCGCCGCTCTTCTGGCGGATGCGGTAGAGGGTTTGCGTTAGTTAGACGGGATATCGTCGGTCGCCCTCGCGCTGATGCGGTAGGTGCGGTACAGTTAACGGGTTACAGGCAGTGTTTACGCAAGGAGTACACGAGCACATGGCTGATTCCCAGACTGCAACCTCCGCGCCCGAGTTTAAGAGCGCCCACTTTATCGGTATCGGCGGCGCCGGCATGAGCGGCATCGCCCTCGTTCTGCACGAGCGTGGTTATGCCGTTACCGGCTCCGACCTTAAGACGTCACGTTATATCCGCCAGCTTACCCGCGCTGGTGTGAAGGTGCATGTGGGCCATGAGGCCGCCACGATCGACGAGGTCAAGCCCGACGTGGTTGTTGTCTCCACCGCTATTCCGGAGTCCAACCCTGAACTCGTGCGCGCTCGCGAGCTTGGTATTCCCGTGTGGCCCCGTGCCAAGATGCTCTCTGCTTTGGGCCACGGCTACACCACCGTCGCTGTTGCCGGCACGCATGGCAAGACCACCACGTCTTCGATGTGCGCCACCATGCTCGACCGCATGGGCCTGGATCCGAGCTTCTTGATCGGCGGCATCGTCGAGGGCTATGACACGAACGGCAAGAACGGCTCGGGCGACTACTTTGTCGCCGAGGCCGACGAGTCCGACAGCTCCTTCCTGTTCCTGAACCCCAACGTGGTCATTGTGACCAACGTCGAGGCCGACCACCTCGATCACTACTCGGGTATCGAGGAGATCGAGGCAACTTTCGCCAAATTCATGAGCTTGGTGGGCGAGGACGGCACCGTCATCGTCTGCGGTGAGGACCCGCATCTGGTCGAGCTCGCCAAGTCGACGGGCCGTCACGTGCTTTCCTACGGCTTTGCCGAGAGCAACGACATCGTCTGCATGCACCCGGATGTCAAGGGCATCCAGAGCGACTTTATCGTTCGCTTTGAGGACGGCACTGAGCACGCTGTGGAGATCAAGAGCAATCCCGGTCGCCACAACATGCTCAACGCCACGGCGGTGCTCACCGTCGCCCATGTCCTGGGCCTTGACATCGACGCCGCCGCCAAGGCGCTCTCGAGCTTTGAGGGCGTCCGCCGTCGCTTTACCCACGTGGGCGATATCGATGGCATCACCGTGGTCGATGATTACGGCCATCACCCCACCGAGATCAAGGCGACGCTTGCTGCTGCTTCGTCGCTGGGCTACAAGCACGTCGACGTCGTGTTCCAGCCGCACCGCTATTCGCGCCTGCAGGCCCTGTGCGACGACTTTGCCGATGCATTTGCCAATGCCGATAAACTGCTGCTGATTGATGTGTTCTCGGCTGGCGAGATGCCCATTCCGGGTGTCACCTCTAAGATGCTCGCCGATACCGTGCGCGCCAAGCATCCTGGCAAGGAGGTCGTGTACTGCTCCAGCCGTCTTGAGCTCAATCAGGAGCTCGAGCAGATGGTGGGCGAGGGCGACCTGCTGCTCACCATGGGTGCCGGTGACGTTACGACCGTCGGCCCCGAGTTCATTGAGTATCTGACTGCCAAGAAAGACGCTTAAGTCTAATGGGTCTGTTTAACGCCGTCATGGCGCTCTCGGGCATGATCGACACGGATGTGATCGAGGACGAGCGCCTTGCGCGTCATACGAGCTATCGTATCGGCGGCAAGGCCGACCTCTTTGTGACGTGCCATAGCTATCATGCCCTCCGCCGCGCCGTGGCGGTGCTCGATCGCGAGCAGGTGCCGTGGGTCATCATCGGCAAGGGCTCCAATCTGCTGGTTGCCGATGGCGGTTATCGCGGTGCCGTCATTTCGCTCGGACGTGAGTTTCAGCGCACGGTTGTTGCCGATGACGGTTGTACGCTGACGGTCGGTGCGGGCGTGATGTTTGCGCGCCTGGTCAACGATGCCCTGTCGCGTAGCCTCTCGGGCCTTGAGTTTGCCGTTGGCATCCCTGGCTCGGTTGGCGGTGCGATATCTATGAATGCAGGCACACGGACCGAGTGGATTGGCTCGCTGGTTGAGGATGTCGTAACGTTTGACCCGGCATCCGGTATCAAGCATTATGCGGGGTCCGAGATCACTTGGGGCTACCGCGAATGTAGCCTTCCCCGCAATGAGATTATCCTCGAGTGCGTGCTCAAGCTTAAACCGGCGCCCAAGGCCGACATTCGCGAGCGCATGGAGCGGTACCTGACGAGGCGCAAGCGTACGCAGCCCATGGGTCGCGCATCCTGCGGGTCGGTCTTTCGCAACCCGCCCGATGCGAGTGTGGGCAAGCTTATCGAGGATTGTGGATTAAAGGGTTTTTCGATTGGCGGCGCGGAAGTTTCGCCCGTTCACGCTAATTTTATCGTTAATAACGGAACCGCCTCGGCCGATGACGTTGCCGCGGTTATCAGACATGTGCACGGAAAGGTGAGGGAGGCGTATGGCATCGAGCTCAGACCGGAAGTTAAATTCCTCGGCTTCTAGAGCATCGAAACCCACCTTCCGCCGCGCCGGAGGGCGTTCCGGCGCGCCTGCCAAACCTCAACGCAATACCGTCGCGCACTCTAAGTCTGTCGGGCATGCTCGACAGACCAGTCGTCCGGTCGTCGGCTCTCAGCTCGGTAATCGTCCGGCCGCAAAAAAGTCCTCGCGTCCCTCGGTGACGTCAAAGCCTGTTATGGGCGCCAAGCCTGCCCGTCCCATGGCAACCCCCAAGCCCTCGACGGGAACTAAAGCGCCGCGTCCGAGTCGCACGCTGGGCGCATCGAAACCGCGCTCGCTGACATCGGTGCCGGCTACCGCCAAGAAGCCTTCGGGTAAAAAAGGCGTCAACCCGTTGTCTTCACTTAGGGCGATGGCAAATAAAACATCAGACGCCGCTTCTGTCGTTACAGGCAAAGGCAAAATCGTGGGCGGCGTTTTGGCCGTCTTGGCCGTGCTCGTCGTCGTTGCTATCGTGGTGATTAACTCTGGATTGTTTACCGCCACTGATATTCAGATTCAAGGCAGCGAGCATGTGACGAAGCACGATGCTATCCAGCTGATCGATTTGCCCGAGGGAACGTCGCTTTTTAACGTCGATCCCGACCAGATTACCGAGGACCTCAAGCAGAACCCGTGGGTCTCGGGCGTGGATGTCCAGCGTCAGTTCCCACATACGCTCATCATTACGCCGATGGAGCGCAAGGTCATCGCAATTGCCTATATCAGCTCCGATGACCTTGCCTGGGCCATCGGGGATGATGACACCTGGATCGCCCCGCTGTCGACGTCGGTCGAAGTGGACGACCAGGGCAACGTCATCACGACAGGGCAGGGCTCAAATACCTTGACCGGAATCGATGCCGCGCTGGCGCTCTCTAAGCATTATGGCGCGGTGTTGTTGACTGATGTCTCGGCGGATGTCGCTCCGGTTTCCGGCCAGGCAGTGAGCTCCAAGGCCGTTAAGGCCGGCTTGGATTATGTGCGTGGTTTTTCGAGCGAGTTCTTGGAACAGGTCAAGGATATTTCCACGCCTTCGGTCGAAGCCATTTCGGCAAACCTCAATAACGGCATTGAGGTGTCGCTGGGCGATTCGGACGATATCGCCAAGAAGGAACGCGTAGTCACCAAGTTGCTTTCGCAGGTAGAGGGCGTAACGTATATCAATGTGCGCTCTCCGGGCAACTACACATTTAGGAATGCTCCGACCTCGTAGCGCTGGTTGATGCTTTGTTGAGGGGCCATACCACGCCGTTTATCTGGTTTGTTTGGTTTTCACGGTCAATTATTTGACTGATACGTTCATAATGTGCAACCATAATACGGTTTACCTTTGCATTTACTTTCAACCTGAAGGTTAATGTGCGCAGGGGTCGACCCATGCTATGGCTATAACCTTTGTTCGGAGGACCGACATGCACGAGACAGAGATCAACAACTACCTTGCCGTCATTAAGGTGGTCGGCGTCGGCGGCGGCGGTACCAACGCGGTTAATCGAATGATCGAAGAGGGCATCCGCGGCGTCGAGTTTGTTGCCATCAACACCGATGCTCAGGCGCTCGCGATCTCTGATGCCGATATCAAGGTGCACATCGGCACCGACCTTACCCGCGGCCTGGGCGCCGGCGCCAACCCCGAGGTTGGCCGCAAGGCTGCCGATGAGTCCCGCGACGACATTGCCGAGGCGCTCGCTGGCGCCGACATGGTGTTCATCACCTGCGGCGAGGGCGGTGGCACCGGTACCGGCGCTGCTCCCATCGTTGCCGATATCGCGATGAACGAGGTCGGTGCGCTGACCGTCGCCGTCGTGACCAAGCCCTTCACCTTCGAGGGCCGCAAGCGCAAGAAGAGCGCCGAGGAGGGCATTAAGACCCTCTCCGATTGCGTCGACACCATGATCGTCATCCCTAACGATAAGCTGCTCGACATCGCCGAGAAGAAGACCACCATGCTCGAGGCCTTCGCGATTGCCGATGGCGTCCTTTCCCAGGGCACCCAGGGCATCACCGACCTCATCACCGTCCCCGGTATCATCAACCTGGACTTCGCCGATGTTAAGACCATCATGAAGCAGGCCGGTACCGCCATGATGGGTATCGGTACCTCTTCTGGGGATACCCGTGCCGTCGACGCTGCCCAGCAGGCCATCTCCAGCCCGCTGCTCGAGAGCTCCATCGATGGTGCCACACGCGTGTTGCTCTCCATCGCCGGTTCCAAGGACCTGGGCATCCAGGAGATCAGCGACGCCGCCGACGTTGTCGCCAACGCCGTCGACCCCGAGGCCAACATCATCTTCGGTACCGTTGTCGACGAGTCCCTGGGCGATCAGGTGCGTATCACCGTCATCGCTACGGGCTTCTCCGACTCCAACGTTAACCGTCAGGACGAGCTCTTTGCTGCTCAGCAGTCTCAGAGCAAGGCCGCTGCCTCCGCTGAGCCGCAGCGCACCGCTCCGGCCACCAGCCCGGCTCAGGCCGCTCCGACCCGCAACGTCGGTGGCACCGAGCTTCCTAACTTCGGCAACGATCAGTTCGAGCTTCCCGACTTCCTGAAGCGCGGTAGCTTCTAAGTCGTTCTTTGCATTGTTGTGCACAGGGGCGTGTCCGTATGGACGCGCCCTTTTTATTTCGACTTTGTAAACTAGAACCTCCAATCTCTTTACGTTCCCTTTACGATTGCCTCCAGCGCAGCAGGTATCCTTTTAGAGAAGTATGACAGCCGTATAAACGCGGGCTGTAGCGGCGATGCCGCGGTATTTGTGTTATTAGGAGGCTTTAGTATGGCAGCACGTGCGGACAAAGTTTCGCGTGTCGACCATGATGGAGTTACGTTGGTGGAGGGCGCGACATCCGATGTTCGCTTTGCCTTCACCGAGCGCGCCGGTGGCGTTTCCGAAGATGCGTACTCCTCACTCAACTTGGGCTCGCATGTTGGCGATGATCCCTTTGCTGTTCAAGAAAATCGTCGCCGCGCACTCGAGGCTATGGGTGCCGCGGAGTGCGAGCACAACCTGCTCGTTCCCAATCAGGTCCATGGTGACCATATCGTTGCGGTGACCTCGAATGGCGCCGATGACCTTGAGGACGTCCGCGAGCAGATTGCCGCGGGCTGCGATGCCATCGTCTGTACGGCGCATAACGTGCCCGTGCTGCTCTGCTTTGCCGACTGCGTTCCCGTGGTGCTGGTGGCCCCTGGCGGATTTGCCGTGGTGCACTCCGGTTGGAAGGGCACGATTGCACGTATTTCTGCCAAGGCGTGCCAGGCGCTTTGCGATGCTGCCGGCTGCGATGCGGGCGACGTTTCCGCCTATATCGGCCCCCATATCTTGGGTGACGAATATGAGGTATCCCAGGAACTCATGGATCGCTTTGCCGCCGAGTTCTCTTGCATCGATGCGAGTACCTCTCGCATGCTCGATCTTTCCGCTGCCATTCGCGAGGCGCTGGTAGATGTCGGTGTCGACGCGGATGATATCGTGGATACCCAGCTTTCGACCGTGCGTCAGAACGACCGCTTTTATTCCTACCGTAACGAGGACGGCACCTGTGGGCGCCATGCTGCGATCGGCGTGATGCTATGAGAAAGATCGTATCGGTCCTGAGCGCCGCTGTGCTTACACTTACGCTGTGTGCCTGTTCTTCGGGATCTTCTACCTCTTCCATTACCGTCGCTGGCTCCACGACCTGCCTTCCTATCGCCGAGATTGCGGCCGAGGGCTTTAAGGAGGAGACCGGCATCGACGTGCTCGTTTCCGGTTTGGGTTCTTCCGCTGGCATCGAGGCCGTCAGCGCCGGCACGGCCGATATCGCCAGCTCCTCCCGTGGGCTCAATGCCGACGAACAGGATCTGGGCCTGACCCCCATCGTAATTGCCCACGACGGTATCGCGGTCATCGTGAACGACGATAACCCGGTCGATAACCTCTCGACCGAGCAGCTCCGCGATATCTACGCCGGCAAGATTACCAATTGGAAAGAGGTCGGTGGCGAGGACCTGAGGATTCAGGTCATCAACCGAGACGAGGCGTCCGGTACGCGCGAGGCCTTCCGTACCATCGTGATGGATGGCACGCCGTTCGATCGCCGCTCGGCTGTTCTTTCGGGTACGGGCCAGGTGCGCGACGTGGTATCTCGTTCGCGTGGGGCCATCGGCTACATTTCGCTGGGCTTCGTCGATAGCCTCAACGCCAAGACCTCGGTCAAGGCCGTCTCGGTCAATCATGTTGAGGCGTCCGAGAAGACGGTCGCGAGTGGCGGTTATCCCATCTCGCGCGACCTTTACTTCTTTGTGAAGGGTGCGCCTTCGCAGCAGGCGCAGGATTACATCGACTATGTGACGTCCGAAAAGATGGACAAGCAGATTCGCGAGGCGGGCTTTATTCCCGTCACCAACGACGAGAAGGGGAGTGAGTAGCATGGAAGCACAGGAAAACTCCCAGACTGAGCAGAATGTTCAGACGCCCAAGAAGCGCGAGCTGGCGCTCGTATCGCGCAGTACCTATATCAAGGAGAAGGCGCTGCAGTGGATCTTCTTTGCCTGCGCGTTCTTGGCGGTCGTTACCGTCATCCTGATTTTTGTCTTTACCACGTACTCGGCGCTGCCCGTCTTTACCGACATCGGTCTGGCGGACTTCTTTAGCTTTACGTGGGCGCCTTCCGAGGGCCACTACGGCATCTTGTCGCTGCTTGCCGGCTCGGGTCTGGTGACCGTCGGTGCGCTCGCCATGGGCGTGCCGCTGGGCGTGGGTACGGCCGTTTACCTGGTCGAGATTGCCAGCAAGCGCGTGCGCAAGCTCATCAGCCCCGCCGTTGACCTGTTGGCCGGCATCCCTTCTATCATCTATGGTTTCTTTGGCATGATCATCATCCGCCCGTTTATCGCACAACTGACCGGCGGCCTTGGTTTTGGTGCGCTGACGGCGTGGTTTGTGCTCGCCATCATGATCGTCCCTACCATCACCACGCTCACCATCGATGCTCTCAATTCCATTCCCATGGGCATTCGCGAGGCATCGTATGCCATGGGCGCCACCAAGTGGCAGACCATCTATAAGGTCGTGCTACCTGCCGCGAAGCTGGGTATCGTTGATGCCATCGTGCTGGGTATGGGCCGTGCCATCGGCGAGACCATGGCCGTGCTCATGGTCGTAGGTAACGCCCCGGTTATTCCCGACAGCATTGCGAGCCCTATCTCGACGCTCACGAGCCAGATCGCGCTCGACATGAGCTATTCCTCGGGTCTGCATCGCTCGGCGCTGTTCGGCATGGGCGTGGTCCTGTTTATCATCTCCGCCACGCTGGTGGGCATCGTCCGTCTGATTTCCAAGAAGAAGAGGGGGTAGGCTATGTCCGATTCCGTTGACACGACGGTCGATACGACCTCGTCGCGCGAGCGCATCAAGCGTGCCCTTTCCCACGGCAAGAAGGGCCGCATCAACAAGGACCTGTCCAACAAGATCATGCTTTGCGTGTTTCGTGCCGCTGCCTACATCACCACGCTGGTGCTGGTCGCTATCATCGCCTACGTGGTCATCAACGGCCTGCCACACATCTCGCTCGACTTTATCTTCGGTTGGCCCCAGGGCGTCAACGCCGAGGGCGGAATTTGGCCCACGATCGTCTCGACCGTCTACGTGACGGCGCTCGCCATGCTTATCTGCACGCCGATCGCTGTGCTGGCAGCCGTCTATCTGGCCGAGTACGCCAAGCAGGGCAAGGTCGTCGAGCTCATTCGCTACGCTGCTGACGCTTTGGCCTCGGTGCCCTCCATCGTTATGGGCCTGTTTGGCTACGCCTTGTTTGTCGAGGCCATGGGCCTGGGCCTTTCGATGGTCTCGGCCGCCCTGGCACTCGCGCTCTTGATGCTTCCCATCGTCATGCGTACCACCGAAGAGGCCATTCGCGCCGTTCCGCGCTATATCCGCTGGGGCGCATATGGCCTGGGCGCCACCAAGTGGCAGGTTGTCTCCAAGATCGTGCTTCCTTCTGCCTTTGGCCGTATTGCCACGGGCATCGTTCTCGCCATCGGCCGTGCCATTGGCGAGACCGCGGTGGTGCTCTATACCATGGGGCAGGCCATCAATCTACCTATTTCGCCGCTCGATTCCGGCCGCCCCATGACGGTTCACCTGTATCTGCTTGCCAACGACGGCATCAACATGAACGCAGCCTACGGCACCGCGCTCTTGCTGATGGTGATCATTCTGACCTTCAACCTGTTTGCGCGCTTCCTGTCGCGCAAGCGTCGCTAGTTAAGGAGTCCCATGTCCGTTTATCAGTCCGCTCCCACGTTGGAGCAAGCGGCCATTACGGCCAAGGATTTCAACTTTTGGTACGGTGACTTTCATGCGCTGACGGGGCTTGACCTCAACATCGCCAAAAACGCCATCACCTCCTTCATTGGCCCTTCGGGCTGCGGCAAGTCGACGTTTTTGCGCTGCATCAACCGCATGAATGACCTGATCGAGGGCACGCGCGTCGAGGGCACCATGACGCTCGACGGCAACGATATCTATGCCGAGGGTGTCGACCCGGTCGATCTCCGTCGTCGCGTGGGCATGATCTTTCAGCAGCCCAACCCGTTTCCTAAATCCATCTACGAGAATGTCGCCTTTGGCCCTCGTCTGCAGGGCGTGACTAGCAAAAGTGACCTCGATGACATCGTGGAAGAATCGCTCAAGCGCGCCAACCTCTGGAAAGAGGTATCCAATCAGCTCAACAAGGATGGTTTGGCGCTCTCGGGCGGTCAGCAGCAGCGTCTGTGCATCGCGCGCGTGCTTGCGGTGCAACCCGATGTCCTTCTGATGGACGAGCCCTGCTCCGCCATCGACCCCACGTCCGTCTCTAAGGTCGAGGATCTGATGGCCGAGCTGGCGCCCGAGATGACGATCATCATCGTCACGCATTCAATGCAGCAGGCAGCTCGCATTAGCGACTACACCGCATTCTTCTTGCAGGAAGTTGCCGGCGAGCCCGCTACGCTCATCGAGTATGGTCAAACCGACGCGATCTTCACCAGCCCGGTGGACTCGCGGACGGAAGACTATATCACCGGCCGCTTTGGCTGATCGGTGCGACTAGTCCCAAGCCGATCGGATCTGGTCCGGTGCGTATTCACTGTGCGGGCGGCATGACCGCACCCAACTG
This sequence comes from uncultured Collinsella sp., assembly GCA_900540935.1. Lineage (GTDB taxonomy): Bacteria > Actinomycetota > Coriobacteriia > Coriobacteriales > Coriobacteriaceae > Collinsella. The sequence continues at coordinate 78,852 of UQHW01000002.1, forward strand.
ATTGGAGTGAACCATGCGCAAACTGTTTTCCCGTCAGCTCATCGAGGCCCGTCACGAGATGCTGAGCATCTACGAGGCCGTCGATCTGGCCCTCCACGATGCCGTGAAGGCCTATGTGACCGACGACCGCAAGCTCGCCACCAAGACCAAGAAGCGCACGCTTTCGATTGACGCACGCTGCGCCAACCTGGAGGCCGTCTGCTACAACCTGATTGCCACGCAGTCACCGGTCGCCTCCGACTTCCGCTTGCTGCAGACGATCATCTACGTCGACTTTAACCTGCAGCGCATGACCGATAAGGTTCGCCAGATTTGCCGCGCCACGCGTCATATGATCAAGGCCGACATCTCGCTGCCCAAGGAGCTTGTCGGCACGGTCGAGGCCGAGGCTGAGGCCGTCTACCAGGTGCTGGGCTCTTCGCTTTCTGCGCTCGTCACCAACGACATGTCCATCATCTGCAACTTGGCCGTCGAGGACGAGCCAGTGCACGCCGCCTACGAGAAGTTCTTCCGCACCTTTAACCGCATGGACACGGGCGATTTTATGGACGACGACAGCAACTATGACGACCTGCGCCGCGCCATCATGGTATCGCGCTATCTCGATCGCATCGCCTCGATTTCCATCGATGCCGCCTGCCGTCTGACCTTCCTGTTGACCGGACAGCGTATGACTGCCGGTGATATCGCCTGCACTGATGAGGATGAGCTCGAGAGCATGCGCGTGCCTTCGGGCGAGGGTGTTATCATGAGGCCCGCCGTCGATGCACGCTACGTTGCCAAGGTGCCCGTTAACGAGGTCAGCGAGGGTCTTCGCTACCTGCTCGATCATCTTGAGGATGAGGACGATGGCGAGGACGACGAGGAGTAAGTAACCCCGTTCGTCGAAAGATTGTAAATACCTAAGTGAGCGCGGCCTTGCACATGCGGGGCCGCGCTCTTGCGTTAGCATGGGACTACTTGTTTGGCTGTCAGCGGAGGCGATTGGCAATGGATAACTATTTGGACTTGATGCGCGCTCGCCGCGAGCAGATTCTGGAACGTTTTTATGCGGCGCTCGATCGCGCGGGCCGTCCCCACGACGCCGCGAGCCTCATTGCCGTGTCCAAGACCGTTGGTGTCGATGAGACCGTTGCCGCCATCCAGGCGGGGTATCGCCATTTTGCCGAGAACCGCCCGCAGGAGCTGGTTCGCAAGCTCACGGGTCTGGCGGAGCATCCGGAGCTGCCCGAGGTGCGCTTCGATATGATCGGCAACCTGCAGACCAATAAGATCAATGCGGTGCTGGGCTCAGCCGAGCTGATTCACTCGGTGGGTTCGCTGCATCTGGCGCAGGCGATCTCGAGTCGTGCTGTTCGCAAGATTGAGGCAGGCGAGCTCGTCGGCCCCCAGCGTGTGCTCATTGAGGTCAATGTGAGTGGTGAGGAGTCGAAGGGAGGCTTTTCACCCGATGAGATTCGCGCCGCCGCGGGTGAGCTTGCAGAACTTGAGGGAATTTGCGTACAGGGGCTTATGACTATGGCGCCCCGGGGGAATAAGGATGTGGCACGCCGCACCTTTGCGGGGCTTCGTGAGCTGAGGGATGAGCTGGAGGCGGCGCATCCCGATTTGAACCTGCCTGAGCTTTCCTGCGGTATGAGCGAGGACTTTGAGTCTGCCCTTGAGGAGGGCTCTACGCTCGTTCGCCTGGGCAGGGTAGTATTTAGCCCGGAGTTTGCAGTAAAATAAGGCTCTGAAGTGCGCACTGATTATCGGGGCGCCTGCACTAAACCGCGAGAGGACACAACCATGGGCTTCCTTGACGAGATTAAAAATAAGATGCACCTGGGCGGCCAGCAGGGTTACGACCAGGGTTATGGCCAGGACGACGACTACGGCTACGATGACGGCTACGACGATAGTGATCAGGGCAACGGCTGCAGTGGTGCTTCGGGCGAGGGCTTCTACACCCAAGACGAGCCGAGCAACGGCCTGCTTGGCCAGACGCGCCGCGGTGAAGCTGAGTCGGTTGCCGTGTATACGCGCTCCGGTCAGCTGGTCGGCGATGACTCCCGCCATGCCACGACGTATAACCCGCCTTCGCGCTCGCAGGACAGTGTTGCGAGCGGTTATCGTCCTGGTGCCTATGACACGCCGTCGAGCTACGCCGAGAATACCCGCGCCCGTGCCGCCGCTGCACCCGCGCCTGCACCGAGCGATGCCTCGGCCTATGCGAGCAATATCATCAACGCCACGCCGCAGCTGCCGGCCTATGTCCTGCGCCCCGAGAGCTATGACGACGTGGAGACCGTGGTGCGCCGCGTTCGCACCAAGCAGCCTGTCGCACTGATTTTTGTGGGCGTACGCACCGAAGTTGCCAAGCGCGTCTTGGACTTCTCTTACGGCTTTGCCTGCGGTCTGGGTGCCACGGTCAAGGAGGTGGGCGACCGCGTGTTCATGGTGCTGCCCGCCGGTTGCGAGGTCAAAGATTCCGATCTCAAGAAGCTTCGTGCCGACGGCTACCTTAAGTAAAGACAAGACGAGGAGATTCCCATCAACATCTACACTATCGTCCAGCTGGTCAATACGCTGTTCAACTTCTATTCCACGCTCATTGTCGTCTACTGCTTTATGACGTGGATTCCCATGAAGCAGGGTGGTTTGCTTCAGGATATTGCCGCGGTGCTTGATAGCGCGTGCGGTCCGTGGCTCAACCTGTTCCGTCGTTTCATCCCGCCGATGGGCGGTATCGATTTTTCGCCGGTCGTTGCGATTATTGCGTTGCAGTTGGTGCAGAGGCTGGTTCTGCAGCTTCTTATAGGTATACTCGTGTAGAACTGACTTAGTAACTTACGTCGGGCGTGTAGCGCCGAGGCGATGAAAAAGGAGACTTGTTATGGCTATTACCCCTGCAGACATCCAGGCTCAGACTTTCTCTGAGGCCAAGCGTGGCTACGATCCTGCTGAGGTCGACGTCTTCTTGGAGACGCTGTCCTCCGAGGTTGACGCTATGCTCGCTAAGATCGTCGACCTTAAGGGTCGTCTGACTGCTACCGAGCAGCAGCTTGCCGATGCGCAGGCTCAGCTTGCCCAAGCTCAGGATGCCACCGCCCAGGCCGTTCCTGCCGCCCCCGTGGCTGTTCCCGCCCCTGACTTCTCCGCTCAGGAGCGCCAGATTTCCGCTGCCCTGATCGCTGCCCAGCAGACCGCTGAGACCATCGTCAACGATGCCAACGAGAACGCTGAGCGTATCCGCAACGAGGCTGACGCTAAGGCACGCGAGGTTATCCGCCAGGCTCTGACCGAAAAGCAGGCCGAGCTCGAGGAGATCGATCGTCTCAAGGCTTCCCGTGAGGAGTTCAAGGCAGAGTATCTCAAGCTCATCCAGCACTTCATGGACGATGCCCAGAACTCCTTCCCGGCCGATCTCATGGCCTCCACGCCGGTCGGTTCTGCCGCTTCTCCTGCGGTGACTGTTCCCGCCGAGCCGCTGCCCGTCGCTGACCCGGTTGTCCCCGTGGCCGATCCCTTCGCCCCGATCGACAACTTCGCTGCCGACGACCTGGACTAACATTCGGCCTACAATTTAGTGCCTAGAAAGGACCCGCAGCTTGCGGGTCCTTTTTTATGACTGTGCAGGGGTGCGCATCATAAAAAACCGAGCCCTGCACATAGTGGCGCAGAGCTCAGCGAACGGGTGAGCGGTAAAAGGTAGGTTTTGAGGCATGTCCTAAAAATCTACTTGAGGAGGAAGTCGGGGAGGGGAATGGTGCGGGCCTCGCGATGCTCGGGATCGGCGATGTGGTCGGCAGGATAGCCACAGACGAGCATGTGATAGGGATAGACGCCCTCGGGCAGGTTGAACTGCTCTTGTGCTACCTCAGGCTTAAAATGGCATACCCAGCACGTTCCCAGGCCCTGCTCGGTGGCCTCCATCATCATCTGATCGCAGACGATCGAAGTATCGATGGCACTCGAGTTCATCTGATCATACGGGCGCACCCAAGCATCATCGGTAACGCTGCAAATAAGGAAGATAAGCGGAGCGCCAAAGATAGACCCATCGCGAGCAAACCGAGGCTGACAAGCAGCAGCCTTCTCCAGAAGCTCAGGCGTATCCAACACCATCACACGGGTTGGATGATTATTACAAGCAGAAGGAGCAATACGCCCAGCCTCAACAATGGCATCCACCACAGCCTGCTCCACAGCCCGATCTTCAAACTCACGACAAGAATACCGACCCCGAGCCAGATCCAAATAAGACATACAAGCCCTCCAACAATTAAAAATCAAACAAACCCAAAGTAACCCAAAGAGTACCCAAAGCGGCAATCAGCCAATCGCTCATCGAATACCAAAGTAAAACCCCGAGCAATCAAGGGCCATCACAGCAAAGGCCCCACCACGCTCAACCCCTCAGCCAAAGTTCCCAATGGTGGTACATAAGGGAGCGGGCCCGACCACTTATAACCTTTTGAACGACTCTGCTTGCAGCCGGAGTGAAAAAGGTTATGAGTGGCCGGGCCCGCGACCGGTGGGACATGTACCCCCAATTAACTGTTCTTCATGACAATCGAATCCACGACATCGGCCACATTCTCGCAGCAGTCGGCACAATACTCCAGGAAGGCATACACGTCACGCCAGGCGATGACCTCGAGCGGATCCTTGCCGTTGACGTGCAGGTTGCGCATGGCGTTGATATAGAGCTCGTCGGCCTCGGACTCGATGGTGTTGATCTGGATGACGAGCTCGCGCAGCGTTTTGGACTTGCGGTAGTTGGGAAGCTCGACCATCAGGTCCTTCATGGCGCGACAGGCATCGGTTACCTTGTGGGCGATGACGATGGCGTCGGGATGGATGCTCTGAATGTTGGTGAAGTAGACGCGCTGCACGACACCCTCGATGCGGTCGAGCACGGTGTCGAGTGAGCAGCTCATCAGATCCAGATCCTCGCGCTCGAGCGGGGTGATAAAGGCGGTGAGCAAGGCGTCTTCGAGCTCGTGGTGCTTCTTGTCTGCCGCATGCTCAATCGCATGCATCTTATCGAGCATGTCGTGGATCTGCGCGGGGTCAAAGTTCTCAAAAATCTTGGTGAGCAGCTCTGCGGCCTGGACGGCGAGGTCGGCGCAAGCGACGTAGTTGTCAAAGTAGAACGAATCGGGTTTCTTTGCCATGGGTGGGTCCTTTCGAGGCGAAGACGGGTGGGCGAAGTGTTGCGGTCCGGATGGACGTTCGGTTTGATTAGAGGAACATCATGAACAGCTTGGCCATGACAAAGCTGATGAGTCCGCAGGCGGGGAAGGTGAAGAACCAGGTGAACATCATGTCCTTGACGACGCCGAAGTTGATGGCCGAGAGGCGCTTGACGGCACCGACGCCCATGATGGCGCAGGTTTTGATGTGGGTGGAGGACACGGGGATGCCGGTAAGGGTGGCAAGCAGCAGGTTCGCGGCGCCCGCGAGGTCGGCGGAGAAGCCCTGATACTTCTCGAGCTTGACCATGCTCTGGCCGACGGACTTGATGATGCGCTCGCCGCCCACGCTGGTGCCGATGCCCATAGTGGCCGAGCACAGCAGCATAATCCAGATGGGGATGCCTGCATCGCCGACGCTCGTCTGGCCGCTGGCAAAGGCCACGCCTAAAAAGAGCACGCCGATGAACTTCTGTCCATCCTGCGCGCCGTGCATAAAGCTCATGGCCGCGGCGCTCGCGATCTGAGCGTATTTAAAGAAGACATTGGCACGTCGCCTGTTGGCGGCGGCGAAAAGAATCGAGACGAGCTTGCACAGGACCCAGCCCATGACAAAGCCCAGGCCTATGGAGAGCGCCAGGCCGTAGATGACCTTCATCCACTCGTGGACGTTGACGCTGCTCGCACCGCCGAGGGCGATGGCGGCACCGGTCAGGCCGGCGATAAGGCTGTGGCTTTGCGAGGTGGGGATGCCAAAACGCGATGCTGTGGCGCCGTAGACGACGATGGAGAACAGCGCCGCGCATAGGCAGGCGAGCGCCATGGTGCTGTTTCCGCCAAAGTCGACGATATGTGAGATGGTGTTGGCGACGCTCGCGTTAAAGTGCGTCATGATGAGCACGCCGAGGAAGTTGAATGCGGCGCTCATGAGAATGGCGGCGCGGGCGGGCATGCAACGCGTAGTGACGCAGGTCGCGATGGCGTTGGGCGCGTCGGTCCATCCATTGACGAAGATGGCGCCCAACGCGAGGATCACGGTGACGGCAAGGACTGGGTTCGACACAATTTGGCCGAGGAAGGTTGAGAACGTTACGTCCATATATGGGCTTTCTCGAAGTTTACAGACACGTTACAAAAACATGATAAATCGTATCACCTCCTGCGGGTCTCTTTACCGAGTTCTGATGGGAGAGGTGAACTTTTTGGCACTAAAATTGAATATTAGCCCTGTTGACCGCGGGTGTTCTTTTTGCTAACACGCCATGCGGACACGTGCGATTACTACGACACTCCAAAACCACAGTCTGTTCGCTTTACAACATGCAAACATGCGTTCGATAATAGGAGGCATGGAATATCGACAGACAGACGGCAAAACTCGGCGCGTGCACAAGCAGTATGTGGACGTCGTGGCCCGCATCCTCGCGGGCGGACAGGTCGTGCCGGTCACCGTCTGCTGGGTCGACGGCCGTTGTTTTACGATCGACGAAATTATCTCGACCACCGGGTTTGGCCTGATGGTCCACGGCATCCGTACGGCAACATATAAGGTGCGTTTTGGCGGGCACGCGACCGAGTTGTATCTGGAGGACCAGACGCGCGAGCGGGCAGACGGCTCGCAGGCACACGTGATGCGTTGGTGGGTCTGGGCCTTTGATCGTACGCTTGAGGGCGAGCGCCGTAGGTAAGGACGCACGGCGTTCGGGTACAATGACAGGAATCTTGTCACCTACGGCGCTGTCGTGCGCTTTTTGAAAGGACGAAGTATGAACGATATCCAGGGCTATCAGAACGGCCCCATCGAGACCGGTGCAAGCCGTGCCAAGGAGATGTCGCCGCGCGCGTACAACCTCACCATGTCTGCCCTGATCTTTTTGGGCTTTTGCGCCATGGGCGCCGGCGCCTACTTTACGAGCACCATGTCGTTTGCGCGCATGATGATGAGCGGCGCAGCCTTGCCGCTGGTCTTTGGCTCGTTTATTTTGACCATCGTCGGCATGGTCATGATGTCGGCCGCCGCCAGCAAGCAGTCCGTGGGCCTGTCCCTTGTGGGCTACGTAATCTTTGCGAGCACCTTTGGCCTGACCGCGTCGTTTGGCCTTGCCAACTACGACCTGCCCACCATCAACACTGCCTTTATCGCCACGGCCGCCATCACCTTTGTCTTTGGCGCCTTGGGCGTGACGTTCCCCAAGTTTTTCCAGCGTGTGTATGGCATTGGTTTTGGCATCCTGCTTGCCACGATTCTGGTCGAGATCGTGCTGATGTTCATGGGCGTTTCGCAGTCCATCACCGACCTGATCGTGATCGTGGTGTTCGCCGGCTTTATTGGCTACGACACCTATGTTGCCACGACGGTGCCGCCTACGCTGCCCAACGCCGTGCTCATGGCCTCTAACCTGTTCGTGGATATTATCAACGTGTTCCTGCGCATTCTGAACATCCTCGGCCGTCGCGACTAGTGGCGAATTGCGGCGGTGCTTGCCGTGCGTGCAAATCGATGCGAAAGGCGGTCCTTCGGGGCCGTCTTTTTTGTACGCGGCGGGGTATCATGGATGGGAAAAGCCGATAGCGGCAGAGACCGAGAAAGGTGACCACTTATGGCAGACGTCGACAACAGGAACCGTAACCGCAGGTCCAACCGAGCGGGTCAGCCCAATCCCAAGCGCGAGGCCCGTGCCAAGGCCGCCGAGCGTCACGTGGCAACTGTGTCCGAAGCGTGCGCCAAGGATATCGAGCGTTCGCTTGCCGGTGTTCGCGAGTTTGACGGTATGCCTGCCGGCTTTGTCTCGGCGATGAAGGCCAAGGTTCAGAGTGCTGTGGCCACCGAAGAACAGGTTGCCGAGGACGTCGAGGGCGCGGAGGCTGCCGAGACCGAGGCGGCACCCGAGAGCGAGGCAGCGCCCGAGACCGAGGCAGCTCCTGAGCCCGTCGAGGAGCCTGCCGAGGAAATCGCCGGAGCTGAGTCCGCGCCTGCTGAGGAGCCTGCTGCGTCCCTGCCTGAGGTCACTGTGCTCGATGCCTCCGCCACGCAGGCCATCTTGGACAACGGTCGTGGCTATGCGCAGTTCTGCGACATGGCCGTGCTCGCCTTTGCCTCGTTCACCAACCCGGGCGGTGGCTATATTCAGGGTTATCTGGGCCAGGAGGCCACACTGTGCGCCGATTCGTATCTGTACAACGTTCTCGATAAGCAGCGCAAATGGTACGGCGAGAACCGTCGCCGCAACATCAACTGCGAGCTCTATCGTAACCGCGCCCTAGTGGTGCCTGCGGTGCGCTTCGACCGCAACCACGTGCATGCATACGCCGACGTGATCGTGGCCGCCGCGCCCAACGTTAAGCGCGCCCGCCAGGAGTATCGCGTGAGCGACGATGCTCTGCTGGATGCCCTGCGCGACCGCATTCGCTTTGTGCTTGCCATCTGCGACGAGCTGGGTCGCGAGAAGCTCGTGCTGGGTGCTTGGGGCTGCGACAACAACGGCTTTGACGCAGAGGCCGTGGCCGAGCTCTTCCGCAAGGAGCTCGCGTCGGGCGACTTTAAGGTCAAGCAAGTCTTCTTTGCCGTGCCTTCTACGCGCTGGGATGAGGATTTTGCCAAGTTCGAGCACGTGCTGGCAAACTTCCCCGAGCGCAACGAGGAGTCCTATGCTCAGGTTGCCGCTCGCGCTGCGGCAGCTCGCGCCGCCGAGCAGGCCCAGGCTGCTACCGAGGATGATGAGGACGAGGACGATTGGCGCAAGTACCTGTAACCGGTACGTGTTGACAGATAGGTCGAGCCGGCGGGAGAGGCTGCTCCCGCCGGCTTTTTACTAAAAGGAAGGGCTTACGATGAAAAACGTTCTATGCTTTGGCGACAGCAACACCTATGGTTACGATCCGGCGGGCATGCGCGACGGCACCGCGGTGCGCTATGCGCGGGATGTGCGCTGGTGTGGCGTGGCCCAACGTGACTTAGGCGAGGGCTGGCATGTAATTGAAGAAGGCCTCAACGGCCGCACGACGGTACGCGACGACATGTGCCATCTGGACACCAATCTTAACGGCATTCGCGCGCTTCCGATGATGCTCGAGGCCCATAAGCCGCTGGACGCCATTGTGATCATGCTGGGCACCAACGACTGCAAGACGGTCTTTAACGTGACGGCTGCCGATATCGCTCGTGGCGCCATGGCGCTGATTCGCGCCGTCCGCGCGTTTCCGTGGACCGACGCTGCGCCTTGTCCGCGCATTCTGCTGATGGCGCCTATCAAGATTAAGCCGCAGATCGCCGACGTATATATGACCGATTTTGACGAGCATTCCGTAGAAGCCTCGGAACATTTTGGTGAGTACTACGCGCATGTGGCTGAGCAGTTTGGCTGCGACTTTTTGAATGCCGCCGACTTTGCCGAGCCGGGCGATATCGACTATCTGCATATGATGCCCGAAAGCCATGAGAGCCTGGGTCACGCCGTGGCAGCCAAGCTCCAAGAGATGCTCGGAGAGTAGCGCGACCCCAAGCCACCGCAAAGGGGGCGGGCGCCTTTGCGGTGGCTTGGGCTGCGAATCTTAATACTGCCACATGTGGTTGACGGGGCCGGAACCTTTGCCCATGTCAAAGCCGGCGGCGAGAGCGCCGGTTAGGTAGGCCTTGCCCGCGTTGACGGCATCGGCAAGATCCATGCCCTGGGCCAGCGCGCAGGCGATGGCGGACGAGAGCGTGCAGCCGGTGCCGTGCGTGTTGTCGGTCTCGATGCGCTTGTGGCGGAACCACGTGGTGAGTGGATCTCCCAGATGGTTGCCCTCGTCATCGAGTGGCGCGGGTTCGGCCAGTACATCGTTGGCCTCGTTGACAAGATGCCCACCCTTAACGAGGGATGCGCAACCAAAGCGGCGGGTGAGGAGCATGGCAGCATTTTGCTGCGTGCGCTCGGAGTCGACCTCGTAGTCGAGCAGGGCCATGGCCTCGGGAATATTGGGCGTGATAACCGTCGCTAGCGGGAACAGGCGGCGGGTGAGCGCCTCGGCGGCATCTTCGGCAATCAGCCGTGCGCCCGAGGTGGCTACCATGACGGGGTCGACGACCACGTTTGTCGCGTTCCAAGCGCTCAGGCGGTCGGCGATAACATCGATAATCTCGGCAGAGGAAACCATGCCAATCTTGACGGCGTTGGGGCGGATATCGTCAAAAACGGCATCGATCTGCGCCGCGACAATATCCGGGGAGATGTTCTGTACGGCGGTGACGCCCAGGGTGTTCTGTGCGGTGATAGCGGTGATAGCCGTCTCGGCATACAGGCGGTGCGCCGTGATGGTCTTGATGTCGGCCTGAATGCCGGCGCCACCGCTGGAATCGGATCCTGCGATGGATAGAACGGCAGGTACCTTACTGCGATCCATGTTCGCTCCCTTGTTCGGTCGGAATCAAATGGGTCTTTAAGCCAGCATTATAAAGATGCCCGGGCCGACTCTATGCCGAACCCGGGCGGGCGATGCAATCTCTACGCAAGTGTAAGTAAATGTTCACAAGTCAACAATTGACAGGCACCAGCTCGCCGCCAGAAGCGGCCGCGGCGACAGGGTTAGTCCTCCATGCCGAGGTCGATCGTGGTGCCCTCGAAGATCTTGTTGACGGTGCGGACGGCGCACATCTTGCCACACATGGTGCAAGTGCCCTCGGTGGCGGCGGGGGACTCCTCGTAGCGCTTCTTGCCCGTAACCGGGTCGAGCGCGCACTTCCACATGGCGTCCCAGTCGAGCTTGCGGCGTGCCTGGCCCATCTTGTCGTCCATGTCGCGGGCGTGGGGCACCTTTTTGGCGATGTCGGCGGCGTGTGCGGCAATCTTGGTGGCCATGAGGCCGTCGAGCACGTCCTGGGCGTTGGGCAGGCACAAGTGCTCGGCCGGCGTCACGTAGCACAGGAAGTCGGCGCCGGAGCTGGCGGAGATAGCGCCGCCGATGGCAGCGGTGATGTGGTCGTAGCCCACGCCGATATCGGTCACCAGCGGCCCGAGCACATAGAACGGGGCGTTGTGGCACAGGCGCTTCTGCAGTTTCATGTTGGCGGCGATCTCGTCGAGCGCCATGTGGCCCGGACCCTCGACCATAACCTGGACGCCGGCGGCCCATGCGCGCTTGCACAGCTTGCCCAGCTCGATCATCTCGGCGGTCTCGGTGGCGTCGTTGGAGTCGTAGAGGCAGCCCGGGCGACAGGAGTCGCCGAGCGAAATCGTCACGTCGTACTCGTGGCAGATTTCGAGCAGCTCGTCGTAGAACTCATAGAACGGGTTCTCGTTACCGGTGACCTCCATCCAGCCAAACAGCAGCGAGCCGCCGCGGCTCACGATGTTCATGAGGCGGCCGGTCTCCTTAAAGGTCTTTGTGACCGACTTGTTGATGCCGCAGTGGATGGTCATAAAGTCCACGCCGTCCTCGGCGTGCGCGCGCACGACCTCGAACAGGTCGTCCTTGGTAAGCTTGACCAGCGGCTTTTCCATGTAGCCGATGGCGTCGTACATGGGGACGGTACCTACCATGAGCGGCGTCTCGTCGATGAGCTGCTGGCGGAACTGGCGCGTCTTGCCCGAGTTGGAGAGGTCCATGATGGCGTCGGCGCCAAAGTCCTCGGCGATCTTGACCTTCTTCCATTCCTCGGCGGCATCGGCCTTGTCGCCCGAGATGCCCAAGTTCACGTTGACCTTGGTGGACAGGCCCTCACCGACGCCAAAGGCGCGCATGCCTTTTTTGATGTGCACGATGTTGGCAGGAATGGCGATGCGGCCGTCGGCCACGCGCTCGCGGATGTACTCGGGGTCGCGATGCTCGCGCTCGGCGACCTCCTTCATCTGCGGTGTGATCTGCCCGGCGCGGGCGAAGTCGATTTGCGTGACGAGCTTGGGCTCGGTCTGTGTGCTCATTGGCACGGCTCCCTTCGTTGGCATTACCCATATCAGGTTTGCGGGTCAGGGCGGGCGCGCCCAATCTCAGCCTGCCGTCTTGTCCTGCAAGCCCCCCGTTTATGTAATGGGCTCAAGTATAGCTCGAATGGGTACGATTGGCCTAACGAGCGTGCCTGTGAGGAGGCGAACATGGAAGACAAGCATCTATATCGAGAGACGCAATGGGATGTATCGGCCGAGGAAAGCCGTGCGCACCATGGCCTTGTCGCGATCGGTTTTGCGGTGCTTGCCGTGCTGGTGATTGCCTTTTGTATCTGGACGTTTGGTGGTCGCGGCGGCGCTGCATGGGAGTTCGAGGCTGATGATAGCCTACCGATTATGACGGTGAGGAGTACTGGCGGTAATGCCAATACGCTCGCCGTTCCGGGCGATTATTGGTACCCGTGCGATGAGTTTGTGCAGTTGCAGCTGAGTGGTGGGTCTATTCCTGGTGAGGAAATCGAACGCGTGACGTATGATGCGACGTTCAAAACGTTGACGGTGAAGCTCAAAGATCAAGGGGATGTGCCCACGACGATGGATATCGCGCTGACGGAATGGCGCCTGGAGCCCCCGTCGGGTGTTGCGGTGTCCGAGGTCGAGCACGTCAAGATTGTCTATCAGGACGGTTCGACAAACGGGATTGCAAAGGCCGACGGTCTAGCAGAATAGGTGTCGAGCCTAGCAGCCAATTCATAAAAGTTGCGGTGGAATAGTTCCTGATTGTGCGAAAAAGGCTCAAATAGGAATTATTCCACCGCAAGTTATATAGAGAAGGCTGAGCGGGTCAGTGTTGGGTGCCGGCTCTAGAGCATCTGTTCGTTGATGAACATGAGGGTGCCTAGGTATGAGAGCTCGGGGACGTGGCGATAGCCGATGTTGAATGCGGTAAGTTCGCTTGCATCCTCGAGCTTGTTTTCTGCCATCCACCGCACCATGGAGCCGCGCGCCTTTTTGCTGACGGTCGACCGTTGGATGGGCTTCCCGTTGCGGATACCCTCGCCAAAGAGGCACGTGACGGCTGTGGCGTCGCCCGCGAGGTGGGGCAGAACGGCTTTGGCATACTCTACGCTGGCGAGGTTGACGATCGTGGTGTTTGAACCTGCCGGGGCGATAGCCCGCGCGAGCTTATCGCTCCAAAATGCGTAGAGGTCTCGGGCACCGTCGACGACAAGCTTCGCGCCCATCTCCAGCCGATACGGTTCGACGGCATGAAAGGGACGAACGCACCCGTAGAGGCCGGAGAGGATCCACAGATGGTCTTGCAGCCATGCGAGCTGCGCGGAATCCATCACCTCGGGTGCCATGCTCTGGTATTGAATGCCGTGATAGGACATGGCGGCAGGGGAGAGGTGACGGGCGAGTGCGGGATTGTCGAGATCGCCGCTTTTCAGGATGGGCCCGAACTCATGCAGGGTGTTGAGGCAAGGTCCCAGCAGTTTGTCACTCACGTTCCACAGCGCCTGCAGGCCGCCGCTGCCTTCATTCCGCTCGATATCTAGCAGTGCGCGGTGGAGGCGAGCCGTCTCGCGCACAAAGGGTGGGATGCCCAGGACTTCAAAAGCATCTTGGGCCGCGCGCATCTGCTTGGCGGGCGAAATGATGACCTGCAGCATGGGCTCTCCTCTGCCAAAAAAGTTGCGGTGGAATACGGTCTGTTTTGGCTGTTTATGGGCCAGTTTAGTCCGTATTTCACCGCAACTGATGAAGGGTTGGTTAGGCTCGCTCGATGAAGGCCTTGTAACCGCGATATGCCTCGTAGATGTCGGCCTTGTTGGCGACCTCCCACAGGGCGTGCATGGACAGGACGGCAACGCCGGAGTCGATGACGTTCATGCCATACTTGGCCATGATGTAGGCAATGGTGCCGCCACCGCCCGCGTTGACGCGACCGAGCTCACAGGTCTGGAAGTCCACGCCGGCCTCGTCCATGATGTCGCGGACGAGGGCCACGTACTCGGCATCGGCGTCGTTGGAACCGCCCTTGCCGCGGCTGCCCGTGTACTTGTTAAAGCACAGGCCACGACCCATAAAGGCGGCGTTCTTCGTCTCGAACTTGCCGGCATAGCCCGGGTCGAAACCGGCGGACACGTCGGAGGAGAGCATGCGGCTGCGGGCGAGCGCGCGGCGCAGGGCCAGCGGGCTATCCTCGCCGGCGAGCGTCATGATCTCGGCGACGGTGTTCTCGAAGAAGCGACTCGTCATGCCGGTGGCACCCACGGAACCGATCTCCTCCTTGTCGACGATGAGCGTGATGCTCGTGCGCTCCACGTTGGTGACGTTGATCTGGGCGAGCATGGAGGGGTAGGCACAGACGCGGTCGTCATGGCCATAGCCCAGAATCATGGAGCGGTCGAGGCCCATGTCGCGGGCGGGGCCGGCGGGCACGACCTCGATCTCGGCGGAGAGGAAGTCCTCCTCCTCGACGTCGTACTGCTCCTTGAGGATATCCAGGAACATCTGCTTGACGGGCTCCTTGGGGGCGTCCTTGTCGTCCTCGTCAAACTTGACGGGACGGCCGCCCACGATCACGTCGAGGATCTCGGCGTCGACGGCGTCCTTGGCGGGCTTGGACATCTGCTCGCTCGAGAGATGGATCAGCAGGTCGGAGATGGTAAAGACCGGATCGTCCGCCTTGTCGCCGATATTGATGTCGACGGTGGTACCGTCCTTTTTGCAGATGACGCCCACGAGTGCGAGCGGGGAGGCTACCCAGTGGTAGCTCTTGACGCCGCCGTAGTAGTGCGTGTCGAGATAAGCCATGTCGCCGGCCTCGAAGGCGGGGTTCTGCTTAAGGTCCAGGCGCGGCGAGTCCACGTGCGCGCCCAGGATGTTAAAGCCCTGCTCGAGCGGGGCGGTGCCCAGATTGACGAGCATAAGGTCCTTGCCGTGGTTAGCGGCATACACCTTGTCGCCTGCCTTAAGCTCGCGGCCTGCGGCGATTACGGTCTCCAGGTCGACGTATCCCGCCTCCTCGGCCATCTTGATGCCGGCCTTGACGCACAGGCGCTCGGTCTTGTTCTCACTCAAAAACTGCTTATAGCCGCGGCAAAGCTCCTCGAGCTCCTCGATTTGCTGTGGCGTGTACTTTTTCCATGCGCAGGGACGCTCCATGACGCAGGCTCCTTTCGGATCGATCGTGCTGGTTGATGTACCGTGAGCCATCGTATCACGCGCGGGCTCACGGTGGCGGGGGAGCTTGATGTGAGGTGGCCGCGGGGCGGGGAGCGTGTAAACTGGAGTGAGCAAACCGTGCCCAGCCCAAAGCGAGGTATTCAATATGTCTGACAAGCGCCGCACCTTTGCCGTTATCGACGGCAACTCGCTCATGCATCGCGCCTTCCACGCCGTGCCGCCGACCATGAACGCGCCGGACGGTCGCCCCACCAACGCGATCTTTGGCTTTCTGAACATGTTTCTCAAGATGATCGATGCCTTTAACCCCGACGGCGTCGTCGTGGCGTTTGACAAGGGTAAACCGCGCGTGCGCATGGAGATGCTGCCGCAGTATAAGGCGCAACGCCCGCCCATGGACCCCGATCTGCATGCGCAGTTCCCTATGATTAAGGAGCTGCTCGCCGCGCTCAACGTGCCGATTCTGCAGTCCGAGGGCTGGGAAGGCGATGACATCCTGGGAACCATGGCGCGCCTGGGTGAAGAGGCCGGCTGCGACATGCTACTGGTGACCGGCGACCGCGACATGTATCAACTCGTGACCGAGCACGTCAACGTGGTCTCGACCCGCAAGGGCCTGTCCGACGTGGCGATTATGACGCCCGAGAGCGTGGACGACCTGTATCACGGCATTACGCCGGCGCTCGTGCCCGATTTTTACGGTCTAAAGGGCGATACGTCCGACAACATCCCCGGTGTACCGGGCATCGGTCCCAAAAAGGCGAGTGCGCTCATTGCGAAGTACGGTAGCCTGGACGAAGTCATCGCGCATGCCGATGAGGTCAAGGGCAAGATGGGCGAGAACCTGCGTGCGCACATCGACGATGCGCTGCTGAGCCGCAAGGTTGCGACAATTCGCACCGATGCGCCCGTCGAGCTCGACTTTGAGGCGACGTCCTTCCCGGCGTTTTCTGCCGATGAGGTTTCCGCGGCGCTGGGTACGCTTGGTATCACCGCCATGCAGAACCGTTTCTTGGCGCTGATCGGCGGCGAGGGCGGGGCTGCTGCCGCTGCTAGAACGTTTGAGATGCCCACGATTGAGCGCACCGCTGCCGGCGATGCCGAGGCGCTTGCTGACGTGGCGTCCGAGGTTTCGCGTGCGATCGAGGCGGGCGAGTGGGTCGCCACCGTGGTGGACGATGACAAGGAAGAGGGCGCGCTCTTTGGACTGACGCGCACGCTGTGGTTGGCGACGTCCAAGGGCCTCTTCGCGCTCGAGGAGGGCGACAGCTGCGCGGCGGCTGAGGTTGAGGGCTTCAACTTCGTCCACGGCGTGATTGCTGGCGTGCTCGCGCGTCTGTTTATGGAGGGTCGCGTGGCGAGCCCGGATATGAAGGTGCTGTTGCACGAGCTTTCGCCCATCGATTCTTCTGAGCCCGAGCTCATGGATCCGCTCGCTGCCGATTCCACGCGCATCTTCGATACCGTGGTTGCCGCCTACCTGCTGGATTCCGACCGCTCCGAGTTCGATGAGGCGTATCTGGCCGATACCTACCTGCAGATGTCGCTGCCTGCGGCACGCGGCGCAGAGGGTGCCGGTGAGGACGCTCCTGCGCCCGTCGCTCGCACGGCGGCCTTGACGCTGGCGCTCGTGGCGCCGTTGCGCGAGTGCATGGCCCGTGAGAATGCCGCCAACGTGTTCGATGGCATCGAGATGCCGCTCGTTCCGGTACTTGCCAAGATGGAGCGCGCGGGCATGCTCGTGGACCCCGACCGCCTGCGCAATCTGTCCGAGGGCCTGGCGACCCAGATTGCCGAGGTCGAGCGCAGCATTCGCGACCTGGCGGGTGACGAGACCTTTAATATTGGCAGTCCCATGCAGCTGTCGCACGTGCTGTTTGACGTTATGGGGCTTCCGACCAAGGGCCTCAAAAAGACTAAGCGCGGCTATTATTCGACCAACGCCAAGGTGTTGAGCGACCTCGCCCGCGACCACGAGATCGTGCGCCTGATTTTGGACTGGCGTGAGAAGTCCAAGATTAAGTCGACCTATCTGGACACGCTAGGTCCGTTGCGCCGTGGTGACGGTCGAGTGCACACCACGTACAACCAGACCATCACCGCGACGGGGCGTCTGTCCTCGAGCGACCCGAACCTGCAGAACATTCCGACGCGCTCGGAGCTGGGGCGTACCGTCAAGACGGCGTTCTCGGCGGGCGAGGGCAGCGTCTTTTTGGCGGTGGACTACTCGCAGATCGAGCTGCGTCTGCTGGCGCATCTTTCGGGTGACGAGCACCTGGTGCGCGCCTTTAACAAGGGCGAGGACTTCCACGCCGAGACGGCCGCGCGTGTGTTTGGCGTTCCCGTGTCCGAGGTAACGCCCGATTTGCGTAGCCGCGCCAAGGCCGTGAACTTTGGCATCGTGTACGGCCAGCAGGCCTACGGTCTGTCGCAGTCGCTGCATATCTCGATGGCCGAGGCGCGCGACATGATCGACCGCTACTACGAGGCCTATCCGGGCGTGCGCACGTTCCTCGACAACGTGGTGGCGCGTGCTAAGCAGACGGGCTACGCCGAGACCATGTACGGCCGCAGACGCCATATTCCCGAGCTCAAGGCCAAAAATCCGCAGCTTCGCGGCTTTGGCGAACGCACGGCCATGAACCACCCCATGCAGGGCACCGCAGCAGACATCATCAAGATCGCTATGGCCCGCGTAAGCCGCCGCCTGGAAGAAGAGGGCTTTGCCGCCCACATGATTCTGCAGGTACACGACGAACTGGACTTTGAGTGCCCCGTCGACGAAGTCGAGCGCCTAACCGCCATGGTCCGCGACGTCATGGAGCACGTAGTAGACCTCCGCGTACCGTTGATCGCCGAAGCCAGCACCGGTATAACCTGGGCCGACGCAAAATAAAGACGCACCAACAACCCCAAAGTAACCAAAAGCAGAAGGGGGCTCCTTGCCAACAAGGAGCCCCCTTCATTCCAAATAATTCAGCCAAGTATCTAGGCGCCAAGACGCCATCTTGGCGGCAGGTAAGTAAACCTAGGGCCTGGCCGGGCGGCACGGGTTAACTTTTCGTAGATTCCGCACGCAAAGAAAGCCACTTAATGTGGCTTTCGTCTTGCGCAGGACCTGACCGAGCGAAAAGTTATCCCGTGCCGCCCGGCCAGGCCCGATGGGACGGCTACCGAGCCGCCAAGATAGCGTCGATGAGCGTCAGTACGCCCCCGTCGTTGTTACTCGGAATGCGCCACTTAGCATGCGCGTTCATATGCTCCTCGGCGTTGTCCACGATAAAGCTGTGGCCGACGCGCTCCAGCATGGGGATGTCGTTGTAGGTGTCGCCCACGGCAGCGGCATCGGCAATATCAATGCCCAGGTGCTCGCACAGATGCGCGACGCCGGCGCCCTTGTCAACGCCCAGGTTCATAAAATCGATCCACTCGCGCCCGGCGTTGGTGACGTAGAGCTTGTCCGAGAACTCGGGGCTATAGGTCTCGCGGAAAGCGGGCTCGGCGTCGTAGCCGGGGAAGAAGACCGAAATCTTGTTGGACTCGAAATCAATGCCCTCAAAGCTGTCGACGTAGTTGATTGTGTTGTAGTAGACGCTGATCTCGTCGTGGTACTGATGGTCGCGGGCAAGCACGTAGAACTCGTCGAAGCAGCACAGGACGGGGACAGCGCGAGGATCCTCCGAGGCACGGCTCAAGACCTGCTGATACAGCTCCACGTCAATATTGCTCTTATAGATATAGCTGCCGCGATAGATCACGCACGCTCCGTTGTCGGGACAAAAGGCGAGGCGGTTCTTGATGCCCTCGAACATCTCCTCGAGCTTGGGGGCTGGACGTCCGCTAGCGGGGCAGAACACGATGCCAGCCTCGGCGAGCTTGTCCAGGCGCTCATCAAGACCCTGAGGTAGCACGCGCTCGTCGGTGAGAAGCGTCTTGTCCATATCAACGGCGAGAATCTTAATGTTTCCAATATTGGCGTCCGATTCGTAAGTTTGCATAAAAGCGAGCCTTTCGTTTCGAAATTGTTTCAGATGTTATAACCATCAACTCGTAGTCAGGCGTATTTTCGCAGGAACGCAGCGTATTTGCACTGCATTTCACAAACTAATGAAAAAACTTTTCAGAAATTTGAATTTGTCGCTTGTGCTGCGGACACTTTAGTGTAATATAGCGACCATCGAAAACGGAGACGGCAAAAGAGCCGCTTACCGAGAAAAAGGTACCGTTTACGATATTTGAATTGCGCTCGGCGATAGGTGAAAGGAGAGGCAGATGCAGTTCGTAAAGATCATCACTACTGCAGACAATGCCATCCGACGCCAGCGCGCAATTTCCCGACGACGATAACAATCGTCTCTGTTCGCATGGGGCGAATTGCCTCAACAGAGTCATTTTGAGGTCGTTGGGTTTTAGCACGACATTGCTGCATGTTTCTAGGGCATGTATGTGCTGATTTTTGCTATTTAACCTGATATTGCACGGTATATGACCTTGAAATGACTTGCAACTGACCGATGTTCTAACTAGCTACCAAGGGCGAAAGGAAACAGCCATGAGCAAGGAAAAAGTCATTCTCGCATATTCCGGTGGTCTTGATACATCCGTATGTGTCAAGTGGCTCCAGGACGAAAAGAATCTCGATGTCGTTTGTGTCTGCGGCAATGTGGGCCAGGAGGAGACCGGTCTGGACGCCAAGAAGCAGAAGGCGCTTGACCTGGGCGTTCTGGATTGCCAGGTGCTCGACCTGCGCGACGAGTTCTCCGATGAGTTCCTGACTAAGGCCATCGCCGCAAACTCCATGTACGAGAACAAGTACCCGCTGCTCTCCGCCCTGTCTCGCCCGCTGCTCGCCAAGAAGCTTGTCGAGGTCGCTCACGAGTTTGGCGCGACCTACGTCGCCCACGGCTGCACCGGCAAGGGCAACGACCAGGTCCGCTTCGAGGCTGCCGTCAAGGCCCTCGACCCCGAGCTTAAAGTTATCGCCCCGGTTCGCGAGTGGGACTTGAAGTGCCGTCCCGACGAGGTCGCCTATGCCCACGCCCACAACGTGCCGGTTCCCGAGGGTGCCAACGACAACCCTTACTCCATCGACGACAACCTGTGGGGTCGTGCTATTGAGTGCGGCCACCTGGAGGATCCCTGGAACGAGCCGCTCGACGACGCCTGGGTTATGACCAAGAACCCCGAAGACACGCCGGACACCCCGACCTACACCGAGATTGAGTTTGAGGCGGGCAAGCCCGTCGCCGTCGACGGCAAGAAGATGAAGCTCTCCGAGATCGTCATCGCCCTCAACAAGATTTCGGGCGACAACGGCTTTGGCCGTCTCGACCTTGTTGAGGATCGTCTGGTGGGCCTCAAGAGCCGCGAATGCTATGAGGTTCCCGGAGCCCTGACGCTCATCACTGCCCACAAGGCACTCGAGGACATTTGCGTCGAGGGTGACTTGCTCAAGACCAAGATTAAGCTTGAGCAGGATTGGGCCACCGCCGTGTACAACGGCCAGTGGTACAGCCCGCTCAAGAACGCGCTCGACGCCTTTATGGCCGACACCCAGAAGTTCGTGACCGGCACCGTTCGCCTGAAGTTCTTTAAGGGCAACTGCCATGTCGTCGGCCGCAAGAGCCCCTTCAGCCTCTACGACTACGGTCTGGCTACCTACGACCGCGACACCACGTTTGACGAGAAGGCCAGCGCCGGCTTTATCGAGATCGACACGCTGTCGCTCAAGACGTGGGCCAAGGTCCAGGGTCCCAGCTCTGCTGCCGCTCAGGCTTAAGTCTTCCTTCCCTTGGTATCCGCGCGGCCCATCCGCGTGATACAAAACGGGCGCACGGGGTCCCTACCTTTCGTTATGCTTGCTGACACTTCTTAACATCGGTGGCCCCTACGTTCCGCCCGCATATATGACGCCGCGCTTGCGGCTGAGTCCGAGCCCCGCCGGGGTTGTCCGGCGGGGCTCCTTCTATCAATTTGGCGGCTCTGCGCCTATATATATGAGGAGTATCCATTATGTTCAATGCTATTGCGCATGCTTTACTTGCCCTCGCGCCCGAGCTCGATACTGTAAACGTCGAGGACGTCCCTATGAGCCTGAAGGCTTGGATTGACGGTTCGCAGGGCAACATCCGGAGGGAGACGTTGGGTGCCAAGTGCATGGTGCGTCACTTCTTTGCAAATTAGCTACATGGCCCCGCATGCAGTGGGGAATGTGCAAAACTAGCGGTTGGTAAATCGCTTTAGCGACAGGGCACATTGCTTTGGGCGCTTCGTTTGGTATTTGATGAAAGGGGACGATCCCATGGCTCTTTGGGGCGGTCGTTTTGAGGCGGGCGTGGCCGAGGTTACGCAGGAGTTTGGCGCGTCGCTGCCGGTCGACAAACATCTCTATAAGCAGGATATCGCCGGCTCTAAGGCACATGCCAAGATGCTGGCCGCCCAAGGCATCATCAGTGCCGAGGACGAGCAGGCGATTGCCGAGGGCCTGACCGGAATCGAACAGGATATCGATGCCGGCAACTTTACCTTCGATATCAACGACGAGGACATCCATATGTCCATCGAGAGCGAGCTGACGCGTCGCATCGGCGAGGCCGGTAAGCGCTTGCATACCGGACGTTCGCGCAACGACCAGGTGGCGACCGACACGCGCCTGGGCGTCAAGGCACTGGCCAAGGAGCTCATGGAGGCCAATCTTGAGCTGCGCCATGTGCTGGTGGATGCGGCTAAGAAGTACGACAAGGTGATTCTGCCGGGTTACACGCATATGCAGCACGCTCAGCCCGTGCTGCTGTCGCATCATCTGCTGGCGTATTCCTGGATGTTCGCGCGCGACTTTACACGCTTGAAGGCCGCCTTTGATGCCGCCGACAACTGTCCGCTGGGTGCTGCCGCGCTTGCCGGTACGAGCTATCCGCTCGATCGCCAGATGACGGCTGCCGAACTTGGCTTTGCGGGCGTGATTCCCAACTCGCTCGATGCGGTTTCCGACCGTGATTTCCTGCTCGATCTGCATTACGCCGGCTCCGTCATGGCGATGCACCTGTCGCGTCTTTCCGAGGAGATCGTGCTGTGGTCGAGCTCCGAATTTGGCTTTATCACGCTTTCCGACTCCTACTCCACCGGCTCGTCTATCATGCCGCAGAAGAAGAACCCCGACTTTGCCGAGCTTATCCGCGGCAAGAGCGGCCGAGTCTATGGCAACCTGGTGCAGCTGCTCGTGACCATGAAGGGCCTGCCGCTTGCTTATAACAAGGACTTGCAGGAGGACAAGGAGGGCGCGCTCGATACCGCTCATACGCTCATGCAGTGCCTGTCCGTTATGGCCGGAATGATTTCGACTTGGACCGTCAACGAGGATGCCATGGCGCGCGAGTGCGGCGTGGGGCACCTTGCCGCTACCGATGTTGCCGATTACCTGGCCAAGCGTGGTCTGCCGTTCCGTGAGGCACATGCCGTGGTGGGCCATCTGGTCCTGATGTGTGAGAAGCGCGGCTGCAATCTTGAGGACCTGGCGTTTGAGGTGTTCCAGGAGGCAAGCCCGCTCTTTGAGCGCGACATTACCGAGGCGCTCGACATCCCGTCGATTGTCGCCGCGCGCACGACCGAGGGCGGCACCGCTCCTGCCGCCGTTGCCGTGCAGCTGCAGCGTGCCGAGTCACAGCTCGTGGCCGACGAGGGCGTTTTTGGATCGCTGACCAAGGTCGTCGAGATGGGCCACGGGGCAAAGTAGAGGTTTGGCTGAAGACGTATTGTCCATTTATTGATAAATCGTTTTCGCTTTGCGGGCGCCTGCTGATGTGGGCGCCCGTATTTTGTTGCTATGGGGGAGGGGTTTGTCGAGAACTTCTGTAGGACCTTTGGGCAGGTTGTGAAGGGGGTACGTTCGCGGGTGGCAATCGACCGTCTGCTCTGTTCGGTGCGGTTGATAGGCGGTCGGATGGTACTCTAATCGGGCTTCGAAACAGAAGTGACACATATGGAGCGCTTTAATAAATTGCAGCGTTTCAATAAACAGCTTTTTGTTTAACTGCAGCTAAAACTCTGTTACGATGCAGTCCAGGCGGGTGCCGGAATGGGACTTGGGCACGCGCGAACCTACTTGAAAGGCTACTTTTATGGCTATCGAGAAGACCTTCATCATGATTAAGCCCGACGCCGTGCGCGACCGCAAAATCGGCGAGATCGTTGCTCGCATTGAGCGCAGCGGCCTTGTCATCGAGCGCATGGAGATGACCACGCTCGAGCGCGCTACCGTCGAGGAGCACTACGCCCATCTGGCCGACAAGCCCTTCTTTGGCAGTCTCTGCGACTTTATGACGAGCGGTCCGGTCGTCAAGATGGTCGTTTCCGGTCTCTCCGCTGTCTCCAAGATGCGCACCCTTATGGGCGCTACTAACCCGCTTGATGCTGCCCCCGGCACCATTCGCGGCGACTTTGCTGTCGATGTCAACGCCAACGTGATCCACGGCTCCGACTGCCTGGAGAACGCCGAGATCGAGATCAAGCGCTTTTTTGGCTAAACCAGCTTTGACTCCTTAAAGCTGTTAGCGTGTGGCTTGGGCGCTGCGGAATTCCATCCGCGGCGCCCTTTTTATTCCAAAATCTATGAAGGGGCCCGCTCGGACATGAGTTCCGAGCGGGCCCCTGCTGTTAGCTTGTGGCACTGAGTAGTTTAGGCCTCGTCGACGACCTTGAGGCCGCGCGTGTGGTCGATCTCGTTGAGGAGGTTAACGCGACGCTCGTGACGACCGCCCTCAAACTCGGCGTCGAGCCACTCGTCGACAATCATCTTGGCGAGCTCGGAGCCCACGACGCGGGCGCCAAAGGCGAGCACGTTGGTGTTGTTGTGCATACGGGAGAGCTTGGCGCTGAAGGGCTCGGAGCATACAACGGCGCGAACACCTTCGACCTTGTTGGCGGCCAGGCTGATGCCGACGCCGGTACCGCAGATCAGGATACCCAGGTCGACGTCACCGTTGGCCACGGCCTTACCCACCTTGTAGCCGGCGATGGGGTAATCGAAGCTCTCGGAGGTGTCGGTGCCAAAGTTCACGACCTCGCAGCCGCGCTCCTTCAGGTGCTCGGAGATGATGTTCTTGAGCTCGACGGCGGCGTGGTCGTTACCGATACCAATCTTCATGAGTGGTTCCTCTCTGGTCCGTGCGGCGGAATTGCTAAAGGTTTTACCGCTTTCGACTGCATGATAGCGCGACTTTTGTGTAAACGCTCGGGCGTTTTTTGGTCAAACGCTTTAGCATGCAACAAGACTAGTTTTTCATGTATTAATGCTGTCAGTTTGCGCTTGAACGCCGTCCGCCGGAACTTGAGTTGCGGTTTTTGATGCATTGTTATCAAATAAAAGAGCTAACTATTATCGAGAGCCCAGCCCTTTATACAAGTAGGAGATACCTATGCCTGCCGATTCCCTTCGTGATACCGCGTTTTGCGATGTTTTAAACCGCGAACTTGTCTGTGCGCTCGGCTGCACCGAGCCCATTGCCGTTGCCTATGCAGCGGCGCTGGCGAGCCAGACGCTCGGTTGCGAACCCGATCATATGGACGTTGCCTGCTCGGGCAACATCATCAAGAACGTTAAGAGCGTGACCGTGCCCAACTCGGGCGGCATGCACGGTATTGAAGCGGCGGCCGTGCTGGGTGCCGTGGGCGGTGACGCCAAGAGCGCGCTCGAGGTGCTCGAGAGCGTTAACGACGAAGACCGTGCTCGCGTGTCCGAGCTTCTCGCCGATGCCGGTTACTGCGATGTGTCGCTTGTCGAGGGTGTGCCCAACCTCTACATCAAGGTGACCGCAACGGCCGGGGGCCATGCCGCGGTCGTCGAGATTACCGACCACCACACCAATGTTACGTGTCATACGCTCGACGGTATTCCGGTATGCGGCAAGTCGGCGGGGGAGTGTGCCGCCTGCGCCGAGCGCGTCGTGGCCGAGCGTGCGGCAGATAACGCCGATACCCCTATGAGCATTGAGTCCATCATCGACTTTATCGAGGACGGTGACATTGAGGACGCCCGCGCTGCCGTTGAGCGTCAGATTGAGCTGAACGGTGCGATCAGTGCCGAGGGCCTGGCGCACGCTTGGGGCGCCGAGGTGGGCCGTACGCTGCTGGGCGCTCGTGCCGATGACGTCGCCTGCCGTGCCCGTGCCCGTGCGGCCGCCGGGTCCGATGCCCGCATGAACGGCTGCGCGCTGCCGGTCGCCATCGTGTGCGGCTCGGGCAATCAGGGCATTACCTGTGCCTTGCCCGTTATGGAGTATGCCGAGTATTTGCGCTGCGACCATGATCGCCTGGTGCGCGCCGTGATGCTGTCTGATCTGATCGCCGTGCATATCAAGAGCTATATTGGTGCGCTCTCGGCGTTTTGCGGTGCTATTTGCGCCGCATGCGGTGCCGGTGCCGCGATTACCTGGCTGTGTGGTGGCACGCGCGAGCAGATTGGCGCGACGGTTTCGAACACGCTCGGTAACGTGGGCGGCATCGTGTGCGATGGCGCCAAGGCAAGCTGTGCCGCCAAGATTTCCGCTGCCGTTGATGCGGCGATTCTGGGCCACGATATGGCCATGCAGGGCCGCGGCTTCCGTGCCGGTGAGGGCCTGATCCAGGATACCGTCGAGCAGACAATCGCCAGCATGGGCTATGTAGGCCGTGTGGGCATGAAGGACACCGACGTCGAGATCCTAAACATCATGATCGGCAAGACTCGAGTCTGTTAGGACAGTTCGTTGGCTACTTGGTGTTCGTAGAAGGCTTCTACTACGGCGTTGAAGTCGTGGGCGAAGTCTTCCATGGTTCCGCGCCAGGTGGCTCGGCTGGGCTTGCCCTGGCCCACAAAGGCGGTTTGGATGCCGCAGGCAGGGTTGGGGAAGTCGCGTTTGGGATCGTTACCCACCATAAGGACCTCGTGCGGCTCGAGCCCCATCACCTGAAGCTGCTCTAGATAGTAGGTGGCATCAGGCTTGCAGCGGGTGGCGTTTCCCATGTGCGTGACGAGCTCAAAGGGAGCGTCAGCCAGGTCGCCCCAACCCATGCGGCACTCGATGGCCCCCTGGGGAAAGCTGGGGTTGGTAAAGAGCGCGCAACGCAGCCCTGCGTCCTGTACGGCCTGGAGCGCGGCGTGTGCGCCCGGCATGGCGTGGGCGTTAATGATATCGTCGTTCTTGTACGGAAGAACTTCGCGCTCGTAGTAGGTAAACGCCTCGTAGATGATGGGATCGGAGAGGCAGATGCCGCATCGGCGCTCGACCTCGGTGCGGTAAAACTCAAGATTGGTGCGATTGTCCGTGCCGCTGCGGCGATTGGCGTTGAGGTCGACCAGGATGGTGCCGAGGCGTGCCATCGTGCCACCGCGGCTGCGGCGCCCGATATCCGCGAGCATCGATGAGACATCCTTAAAATAGCGAAGGATGAACGCATTGAGGTTGATGCTAAGAAGCGTCTCGTCCATATCGAAAACGACTGCTTTGAGCACGCGGGCACCTTTCTCGTAAATTTGATCTAGAGTCGTTGGCTCCGGATACTTTACCCCAAAGCCAAATGCCTGGCTGGTTATCGTCAAGTTGTGGAGACGTGTGTTCATAAGATTACGAAAAAGTCTCCACACGAGTAAAAAATCGCAGTTCACGCTTGAAATCGAACTCATTTCCCCGTAACCTATACGAAAGTGATTGCATAAGCGTCACATTAGTATCTGTCGGCTCCCGAGTGTTCCTAAACGTTGTGTGCTTGTCGCACCCTTCTGTAGGTCCTAGCAATCGGGGCCCCGTAGTTCGAAAGGGGTCCACCTTTGAGTGAGATTCAGAACTCGTCCATTTTCTCTCTTGACGATGTCAATGAGGAGGAGATGAACAACCTCATCGACGGTACGATTACCGACTTTGATGAGGGCGATCTCGTTAACGGCACTGTCGTTAAGATCGAGCATGACGAGGTGCTCGTTGACATCGGATTCAAGTCCGAGGGCGTTATCCCGGTCCGCGAGCTGTCCATCCGCAAGGACGCTAACCCTGCAGACATCGTTGCACTCGGTGATCCCATCGAGGCTCTGGTTCTCCAGAAGGAGGACAAGGACGGTCGTCTGGTCCTGTCCAAGAAGCGTGCCGAGTACGAGCGTGCTTGGAACCGCATCGAGGAGAAGTTCAACTCCGGCGAGAACGTCGAGGGCGAGGTTATCGAGGTTGTCAAGGGCGGCCTGATCCTCGACATCGGCCTGCGTGGCTTCCTGCCTGCTTCCCTCGTCGACCTCCGTCGTGTCAAGGACCTCACCTCCTACATGGGCACCCGTATCGAGGCTCGCGTCATCGAGATGGACCGCAACCGCAACAACGTCGTCCTCTCCCGTCGCGTCGTGCTCGAGGAGTCCCGTAAGGCCGAGCGCTCCGAGATTCTGTCCAAGCTCAAGTCTGGCATGCGTCTCCAGGGCACCGTTTCCTCCATCGTCGACTTCGGTGCCTTCGTCGACCTCGGCGGTATCGACGGCCTCATCCACATCTCCGAGCTCTCCTGGAACCACGTCAACCATCCTTCCGAGGTTGTCAAGGTCGGCCAGGAGGTCGAGGTCGAGGTTCTCGACGTCGATCTCAACCGCGAGCGCATCTCCCTGGGTCTCAAGCAGACCACCGAGGATCCGTGGCGCGCACTGGTCAAGAAGTACCCCGTCGGCGCTATCGTCGAGGGCACTGTGACCAAGCTTGTCCCGTTCGGCGCTTTCGTTGATCTGGGCGAGGGCATCGAGGGCCTGGTGCACATCTCCGAGATGGCCAACAAGCACGTCGATCAGCCTTCTCAGGTCACCCACGTGGGCGACAAGGTTCAGGTCAAGGTCATGGAGATTGACCTCGACCGTCGTCGTATCTCCCTGTCCATGAAGTCCGCTGCTGAGACTCTGGGCGTCGAGATCGAGGTTACCCCGCTGCCTTCCGAGAAGAAGGACGAGGAGACCGACGCCGAGTAAATCGGTTTGACGATCACTTGTATTAAGGGATCCGTCCGCAATGGACGGGTCCCTTTTTGCATTTGCAGCCGAGGTGCGCGGTGCTACCCGTGCGTAATGCTGTCCGGGCTGTCCACAGGCTATTGGGTTGTCGGTGCATGAAAAATGCCGACATCCCGCCTCGGGGAGGAGGCGGGAACACACCGAGTAGACGGAGGGGTGCGGAGCGCGGTCGCGTCTCGACTGACGACGTTGCCCATCGACAGGACCATTGTAGCGCATGGCAGTTCTTGGTTTATCGTGTCGAGCGTTTGCGTCGTGCCATTGCCTGCGGCAACGGTGTGTTACACTCTTGCACTGCTGAGTGGGCCAGACGGTCGCGCGATGTGCTGCTTGCAGCACGCGTGAGGAAAGTCCGGGCTCCAGAGGGCGGGATGCCGGCTAACGGCCGGGCGGAGTGATCCGACGGAAAGCGCCGCAGAAAAGAAGACTCCCACCTGCGCCGCAAGGCGTAAAGGGAAAAGCTGAAACGGTGGTGTAAGAGACCACCAGCGTCGTGGTAACACGGCGGCTTGGCAAGCCCCATCCGGAGCAAGCGCGAATAGGAACGCTATGGGCCGGCCCGGTCCGCGTTCGGGTAGCGTGCGTGGAGCTGCATGGTAACGTGCAGACAAGATAAATGACCGTTCACGACAGAACCCGGCTTATAGGCCCACTCAGCACTTTGTTGACGCTGCGAACCCGTCAGCGCGGCAATCTGCCTTTCAAGCCTTCGGGCATGACCATAAGGTCAATGCCCTCGTCTTTCAAGGCACCTTGCTCGCGCTGACGGGTTCTCGCCTTCGACGGCGTCAGCTGGCCGATTTGGCGCTCATTCGTCGGTCGCCGCCATAAGGCGTGCTCCCTCCTCTTTCGGGCCAAATCGACTCAGCTGACGCCGTCTCGCTGTTTTTGCCTGGTCATTGACGTCGCCGTTCTATTTACCGGGGTTATCGGTACGGCCTTTGCCGTATTATTGAGGATGTTTGTTGCCGCGCTTAGTTTTGTTGAGGGGCTTTGTTGGACAGCTATTTTACTCTGCAATCGAATATTGAGGTTTCGGGCGAGTTTGTGGACCGCAAGAGCCGGTTTATTGCCCAGCTGGTCCATATTGAGTCCGAGGATGAGGCGAATGCCTTTATCGAGACAGTTCGCAAGCGCCATTACGACGCTCGACACAATGTTCCCGCGTGGATTTTGGTCGATGGACGCGAACGCCAAAGCGATGATGGTGAGCCGAGCCGCACGAGCGGTATGCCGACGCTCGAGGTGTTGCGCGGCGCAGAGCTCAAAAATGTTTGCTGCGTGGTGACGCGCTATTTTGGCGGCACGTTATTGGGGCCGGGTGGCTTGGTGCGCGCCTATACCGCGGCGACGCAGGCGGCAGTGGCCGCGGCTCAGGAGGCCGGGCAGATCGTTGAGATGACAAGCGTCGTGCCGGTTGACGTGCATGTGGCCTATCCGCAGTATGAGCAGGTGCTTCGTTTGGCGCAGGATTCGGGTGCCAAGGTTTCGGATACCGATTACGCGGATGCCGTGACGATTCATTTGGTGTTTAAGGCGGGGGAGCAGGAGTCATTTTGCGCTAAGATGCGCGAGCTTATGGCGGGGCGCGAGGAGATCGAGGTCGGCGCTCCCGAATTTGCCGAGTTCTAACGGCGACGGCCGGCGTGCTTTTGGATGGATCCCAAGCGCGCCGGCCGTCGTTTTTCTGTTGCTGCCGTTTACTCGGCGAGCTGCTTTAGCACATCGCAGGCGATCGCGACGGCATCGTCGATGCAGCCGGGGCAGCTGCGGAGCGGACCCTTATCCGATCCGATGCCCTTGAGCGTGCCGCAGACGGTCGTCGTATTCTTCTCGCCAAAACGCTTGGCGATTTCGCGCGACAGCTTGTAGGTCTGGCCCTTGGTCTTGGGGTTTTCCATGCCGTCGCTCATTACAAAGCTCATGATGGCCACGGCGCCCGAGATAGCGCCGCAGGTTTCGGTCATGCCGCCCATGCCGGCGCCAAAGCCCTCGGTGAGGGTAAAGGCGACCTGGGGGTCGAGCCCGACGGCGGGAGCGAGCGTGCAGGCGACGGCCTGAGCGCAGTTAAAGCCACGGGCGTGGTATTCGGCAGCTTGAGCCTGACAGGCGGTGATGTCGAGCTGGGCCGTATCGATTTGCTTCATCGTTGTCTCCTTGGTCACGGTGTACCCGCCTATGGTACCCGTGACGGTGCATGTAATCATCGAGAGCTTCATGTATGCCTCATTTTTATCTATCGAGCAAATGCCCAAGGCTTGAGATAAATACCCCTGATCAATTAGTCACATAACCTACCTTGGGGATGGGTTGAGAGGGGTGCATGGTAGCGGTATCGTGAACCGAATAAAACTAAAACCCAGGCAAGGGAGCTAGATATGAGCGAGCAGACTATCGGTACCACATGTGTTCAGGGCGGCTATCACCCGGGAGATGCGGAGCCGCGCCAGGTGCCCATCTACCAGTCCACCACGTGGAAGTACGACACGTCCGAGCACATGGGCAAGCTGTTTGACTTGGAGGAGTCGGGCTACTTCTACAGCCGTCTACAGAACCCCACGTGCGATTTGGTTGCCGCCAAGATCTGCGAGATGGAGGGCGGCACTGCCGCGATGCTCACGAGCTCGGGCATGGCTGCGAACTTCCTCGCGATCTTTAACGTGGCCGGTGCCGGCGATCACGTGGTCGCGAGCTCTGCCATCTACGGCGGTACCTACAACCTGCTTGCCCATACCATGGGTCGCATGGGCTTGACCTGCACGTTCGTTGCCCCCGACTGCACCGATGAGGAGTTGGAGGCAGCCTTCCAACCCAACACCAAGCTCGTCTTTGGCGAGACCATCGCCAATCCCGCCCTCGCCGTGCTCGATATTGAGCGCTTTGCCAAGGCCGCGCATGACCACGGCGTGCCGCTGATGGTCGACAACACCTTCCCGACGCCCGTGATGTGCCGTCCCTTTGAGTGGGGCGCCGACATCGTTACGCACTCCACCACCAAGTACATGGATGGGCATGCTGCCTACCTGGGCGGCGTGATCGTCGACCACGGCCAGTTTGACTGGATGGCTCATGCGGACAAGTTCCCGGGTCTCACCACGCCCGACGAGAGCTACCACGGCGTGACGTATGCCGAGAAGTTCGGTCGCGAGGGCGCCTTCATTACCAAGGCCACCGCGCAGCTCATGCGCGATCTTGGTCCCATGCAGAACCCGCAGGCGGCGTTTTTCCTGAATAGCTCGCTCGAGAGCCTGCATGTGCGCATGCCGCGTCATTGCGAGAACGGCCTGGCCGTTGCCAAGTTCCTGCAGAGCCATCCCAAGGTACGCTTCGTGAGCTATCCGGGCCTGGAGGGCGACAAGTACTATGACCTGGCTCAGAAGTACATGCCCAACGGTACCTGCGGCGTCGTGAGCTTTGGCTTTAACGGTGGTCGCACGGCGGCCGAGACCTTTATGAAGAGCCTCAAGCTCGCCCAGATCGCCACACACGTGGCCGACGCCCGCACTTGCTGCCTGCATCCTGCTAACGCCACGCATCGCCAGATGAACGATGAGGAGCTCATCGCCTGTGGCATCTCCGC
Organism: uncultured Collinsella sp.; assembly: GCA_900540935.1. Lineage (GTDB taxonomy): Bacteria > Actinomycetota > Coriobacteriia > Coriobacteriales > Coriobacteriaceae > Collinsella. The sequence continues at coordinate 110,676 of UQHW01000002.1, forward strand.
CGACATGGTGCGCCTGTCGTGCGGCCTCGAGGACACGGCCGATCTGATTGCCGACCTTGAGCAGGCGCTCGAGCAGTGCTAGGCTAGCGTTCGTGCAAGGCGTGGGACGGCTTTTCGGCTGACGACGTCCTCATAGTTCCGATTCCGTAGGCGGGACCCCGATCGTGTCCGTTTGCAGGCGATTGGGGTCCCGTTTTTGCGTTGCACGATAGAAAGGATATACATGGAGAAAACTGCCGAGCAGCTGCGCCGCGAACACATTGCCCTAGAGGGCGACACCCACGGTAAGAATAAATGGGCGATTCTGTTCACCGTGCTCGTCATGACCTTTATGGCGTGTCTGGATGCGAGCATCGTGACGGTGGCGCTCCCAGTGATGCAAAAGGAGCTGGGGGTGGGTCTCGACCGCATTCAGCTCGTGAGCTCGGTGTATCTGCTCGCGACGTGCGTCGCCATGCTGCCGTTTGGCCGCTTGGGCGATGTGCGCGGCAAGGTGAATGTGTTCCAGCTTGGTGTAATCGTCTTTACGGGCGGCTCGTTGCTTTGCGGGCTTTCGGCTTCGCTCGAGGTGCTTATCTTGGCGCGTTTCGTGCAGGGCATTGGCTGTGCCGCCGCGATGGCCAACAATATGGGCATCATCACCGAGTCGTTTCCGGCGCGTGAGCGCGGCCGTGCCATGGGCATTCTGGCGACCTTTGTGGCTCTTGGCATGATGTGCGGCCCCGTGCTCGGCGGCGTGCTGGTGGCGAGCTTTCCCTGGGAGAGCATCTTCCTTATCAATCTGCCCATTGGCGTAATCTCGTTTATCGTGGGACTCTATACGCTGCCGCATGTGAAGCCGGAGGCTGGCGAACGCCCTATGCCGTTGACAGAGGCGGCGCGTCGCTGCTTTGCGAGCTCGGCTTTCACGATTAACCTGGCTTGCATGCTTATCGTGTTCGTGGGTATCGGTGCCTCCGAGTTTGTGCTGCCGTTCTACTTTCAGGATGCCCACGGCTTTAGCTCCGATATCTCCGGCCTGTTGTTTTTGGCGATGCCGGTCGTGAATGCCTTTGTGGGCCCGCTTTCGGGCTCGGTGTCCGACCGTGTTGGTTGTGAAGCGCCCACGGCCGTTGGCTTGGGCGTGTACGTGTGCGGTCTCTTTGCGGTGAGCACGCTTGACGAGCACTCTTCCATATTGATGATTGTGTGCTGCGTCGCGTTTATGTCGTGCGGCACGTCGATCTTCCAGAGTCCCAATAATTCGCTGTATATGGGTTCGGCTCCGCGTGAGGCGCTTGGCTTTGCGGGCAGCTTGAGCAGCTTGGCGCGCTATGCGGGCATAGCGCTGGGTATTACGGCGGCGTCGCGCATCCTGTATGGACAGACGAGCGCGGCGATGGGCAAGACGGTCACGAGCTATGTGGCGGGTCGTCCGGACGTGTTCCTCTTTGGCTTTCGTTTGGTATTCTACGTGCTGATGGCCGTTGCTACCGTGGGCTTTGCGCTCACATTGGTACGTTTGGTGAGGACGCGCACCCGGCATTAGCGTGTTGGGAGGCTGTCTGCCACGAATCGGGCCTATCTACTGGTCTTGCAGCTTTATAGTGCGATGCGGCTTGTGGGGCGGGCGGGGGTAGGTCCGTGGTAGACTATCGAACAACGTTTATTAATCGCGCGGTATCGTTGCCGCGAGAAGGGGTTGCGCCATGCAGGAGCTTGAGGATCGTATTCGCCATGACGGCATCGTAAAGGCCGGTAACGTCCTTAAGGTTGATGCCTTCCTCAACCACCAGTGCGACGTTGAGCTGTTCGACCACATGGGTGCCGAGTGGGCCCGTCTGTTCGAGGGTGTCGAGATCAACAAGATCCTGACGATCGAGGCTTCGGGCATTGGTATGGCCTGCATTGCAGCCCAGCATTTTGGCGGCGTGCCGGTGGTCTTTGCCAAGAAGGCTCAGTCCATCAACCTTGACGGCGAGCAGTATGCCACGACCATCTACTCCTTTACCAAGCAGAAGGAGTACCCGGTCATCGTTGGCAAGCGCTTTCTGTCCGGGGGCGATAAGGTCCTGATTATCGACGACTTTTTGGCCAATGGCTGCGCGCTCGAGGGCCTTATTAAGATCTGCGAGGCCGCGGGTGCCGAGGTTGCCGGCATCGGCATCGCCGTTGAGAAGGGCTTCCAGGGCGGTGGCGACAAGCTCCGCGAGCGCGGCTTCCGCGTTGAGAGCCTGGCCCGTATCGCCGAAATGGACTGCGAGAACGGCGAGATCACGTTCGCCTAGGCGCGCAGCACAAGCGATTGGTATGCGATGTGACAAAGGGACTGTCCCTTTGTCACATTTTTTGTATGAGGGGAGGTATTGATATGGATGAGAACAAGATGGGATGGCGCGAGTATGCGCGCTATGCCGAGATTTCGGTCGAGGAGCTGGCACGCGATTGCGAGGTGCAGGTGTTTCGCGCGACGGGTCCGGGTGGACAGGGCGTGAACACGACGGACTCGGCGGTGCGCATGAAGCATGGGCCCACGGGGATTGTCGTGACGGCGCGTGAGAGCCGCAGTCAGTTTCAGAATCGCAGCTGCTGTCTGCGTAAGCTGAGGGCAGAGCTTGAGCGTCGCGGGCGTCCACCGCGCCGACGCGTAAAGACCAAGGTGCCTCAGCGATCGCGCCAGCGCAGGCTCAACGACAAGCACTTCAACGCGATTAAAAAGGCCAACCGTCGCAAGCCAGGCGGGGAGGAATGATCTTCTCAATAAGTTGCGGTGAAATAGGGACTGTTTGGGGGTGCGGACAGAAAGTTGGACCGTGAAGCGGTCCGGACTGGAGGTTCGCATG
>UQHW01000003.1 GCA_900540935.1 uncultured Collinsella sp.
AAGCACGGCCTCAAGAAGGAGTAACATCGGGACTTGCAGCGACGGACCTCAGGACGCTCTTACACCACGTCTGCGCGCGCGACCGTACCCCCTCTTGCGACGTGCATTTTTGGGAGTATTCAGCATTGGCATGCCCTGAATGAGGTGCAGAACGACTGTTTTAAGTGCCCCCGATGGCGTAATTTGCCATCGGGGGCACTTTTTATGCCGATCGGGCGCTATCTGCGTTCCAAATAGGAGGCTGAGGATGGCGCACGGTGCGCTCCAATGCTGAATACTCCCAAAAATGTACGTCGGGACATGACCCACCTGAGCAAAAGCGCTCAAGTTCGGTGTTCGGGGACGCCAACCAGTCCGCAATACATGCAAGTCACATCCCCAGCAACCGTTGAACGGGCAAAATCTACCGTTCACCCCGTGGTGGTTAGGTGAACGTTCACCTTTTGAGGTGCAATGGATTAGTATAGTGAACGTTCACCTAAAGGATAACGAGCGCGCCGTGCGCCCGCCTTGCCAGCAAAGGGGCTGTTTGATGAAAAACTTTATGGACGATCAGGATTTCCTGCTGAGCACCAAGACCGGCGAGGAGCTGTTCCACAACTTTGCCGAGGGCATGCCCATCGTCGACTATCACTGCCACATTTCTCCTAAGGAGATTTGGGAGGACAAGCGTTTCGAGAACATCACCGAGGTTTGGCTGGGCGGCGACCACTACAAGTGGCGCCTGATGCGTGCCAACGGCGTCGACGAGCGTTTTATCACTGGCGACGCCCCTGCTCGCGAGAAGTTCCAAAAGTGGGCCGAGACCCTGGGTCGCTGCGTTGGCAACCCCGTCTTTGAGTGGAGCCACCTGGAGCTTAAGCGCTACTTTGGCTACGAGGGCGTCCTCAACGGCAAGACTGCCCAGGAGGTCTGGGACCTTGCCAACGCCAAGCTCGCTGAGGCTAGCTTTACCTGCCGTAACCTGATCAAGCAGTCCAACGTCCGCATGATCTGCACTACCGACGACCCCGCCGACAGCTTTGAGTGGCACAAGAAGATTGCCGCCGACGACAGCTTTGACGTTCAGGTCGTTCCCGCCATGCGCCCCGATGCCGCTTTGCGCATCGAGCGCGGCCAGGAGTTTGCCGACTACTGCAAGCACCTTTCCGAGGTTGCCGGCGTTGAGGTCAGCGACTTTGAGGGCATGAAGGCTGCCATTTCCAAGCGCTACGACGTTGCTCACGAGCTGGGCTGCCGCGCCTCCGACCACGCACTCGACTACGTTATGTACGTCCCGGCTACCGCCGACGAGATCGAGGCTATCTTTGCCAAGGGTCTGGCTGCCGAGCCGCTTACCGAGGAAGAGGTCCTCAAGTACAAGACTGCCTTTATGCAGTTCGTTGCCGGCGAGTATGTCCGTCTGGGCTGGGCCATGCAGCTGCACTTTGGCTGCAAGCGCGACAACAACCGCGCCATGTTCGCCAAGCTCGGTCCCGACACCGGCTACGACTGCATCTCCAACTACACGCCGTCCGACCAGCTCGCCGATTTCCTCAACTCCATCCAGGAGACCTGCGGCCTGCCCAAGACCATCCTGTACAGCCTGAACCCCATCGATAACACCATGATCGATACCGTCATGGGCTGCTTCCAGGAGGCTCCGACCGCCGGTAAGATCCAGAACGGCTCCGCCTGGTGGTTCAACGACAACGAGGTCGGCATGCGCGAGCAACTCACGGCTCTGGCTAACGAGGGCGTGCTGGGCAACTTTGTGGGCATGCTTACCGACTCCCGCTCTTTCCTGTCCTATCCGCGCCACGAGTACTTCCGTCGCGTGCTGTGCAGCGTGATCGGCGAGTGGGTCGAGCAGGGCAAGTACCCGGCCGACATGGAGCTGCTGGGCAGTATCGTGCGCGACATCAGCTACAACAACGCGGTCCGCTACTTTGGCTTTGATTTGGACACCGTCGAGGCATAAGCCTGCATCGAATCACATCGAACTCGGGAGCGCCGTTGCCACACGCGGCGCCCCCGTTTTGCTTGCACGCTAACAGCTATCTAAGGAGAGACACAGATGGAGAACATCAGCTACGATGCGCTCGAGAAGATCGGTTACAAGGGCTATCTGCTGCCCAAGGACGCTCCCGAGAAGGTTCTACAGTTTGGCGAGGGCAATTTCCTGCGCGCCTTCGTCGACCGTTTCTTTGACATGGGCAACGAGGCCACCGGCTGGAACGGCAAGGTTGTCATGGTGCAGCCCATCAGCGGTGCCTTTGGCTTTGCCGACGGTATCAATGCCCAGGACGACCTGTACACCGTGCTGGTGCGCGGCAAGGAGAACGGCAACACGGTTGACGAGTCCCGCGTGATCAGCGCCTGCAGCCGCTGCCTTAACCCGTATCGTGAGGACGACTATCGCGCCATGATGGAGGTCGCCGTCTCCGACGACCTAGAGATCATCGTCTCCAACACCACCGAGGCCGGTATCGCCTATGACCCGTCCTGCAAGGCCGACGACATGCCACCTGCGAGCTTCCCCGCCAAGCTTGCCCAGGTGCTCCACACCCGCTGGGCTGCCGGTAAGCCGGGCGTCATCGTCCTCGCCTGCGAGCTCATCGATCACAACGGCGAGGAGTTGCTGCGCATCATGAACCAGTACGTGAGCGACTGGGGCTGGGAGGACGAGTTTGCGCAGTGGATGGCCAACGACTGCACCGTCTGCACCACGCTCGTCGACACTATCGTCCCCGGCCGCATCCGGGACCCCAAGGAGGCCGCTGCCGTGGCCGAGCGCCTGGGCTACGAGGATCCCTTCCTGGCCGTGCGCGAGCCCTTCCAGATGTGGGGTATCCAGGGCGACGAGTCGCTTGCCGAGAAGCTTCCCTTCGTAAAGGCCGGCCTGCCGGGCGTCTTTGTTACCCCCGATGTCACGCCGTACAAGAAGCGCAAAGTCCGCATCCTCAACGGTGCCCATACCGCCTTTGTTCCGGGCTCTTGGGTTGCCGGCTTTGATATCGTGCGCGACTGCATGCATGACGAGACTGTTCGCGGCTTCATGAACACCATGCTCTACGACGAGGTCATCCCGACGCTTGCCGCCGACCTGGACGTCGAGGACTGCAAGGCCTTTGCTGCCGCCGTCGAGAACCGCTTCGACAACCCGTTTATCGACCACGCGCTGCTCTCCATTTGCCTCAACTCCACCGCCAAATGGCGTGCTCGCGACCTGCCCACGCTCAAGGACTATGTTGCCGAGACCGGCAACCTGCCCAAGTGCCTGGCGACGAGCCTCGCTACGCTCATTGCCTTCTATACTCAGGAGCTCGTTGCTCGCGATGGCGATGGCCTGCACCTGCGCCGTGCCGACGGCACCGAGTACACCGCTCAGGACGATGCCTTCGTGCTCGATTTCTACGCCGCCCACGCCGGTGCAGACGATGCCGAGCTGGTGCACGACGTGCTCACCAATGAGCAAATGTGGGGCGAGGACCTTACGCAGATCACCGGTCTCGAGGAGTTTGTCGTCAACGCGCTCACCGTCGTGCGTGTCGAGGGCGCCAAGCAGGCCTTCGCCAACGCTCAGGCGTAAATTCCCGGTGCAGGCGCCAGACGGCTTGCCCGCGCCTCGACTTCTGCTCAACCTGTAGGGTTAGGACCATTTGTAATGAACACTATCCAGATCAATCCGGCCGATAACGTGATCGTCGCGCTGTCGCCGCTTGCCAAGGGCGCCGCCGTCGCGGTTCCCGGGGTGGGCGAGGTCGTTGCCGCGGAGGATATTCCGCAGGGCCACAAGATGGCCGTGCGTGCCATTGCGGCGGGGGAGGACGTCGTCAAGTACGGTCTTCCTATCGGCCACGTGACGGGCGACATCCAGCCCGGTCAGTGGCTTCATACGCATAACGTCAAGACCAACCTTTCGGGCGAGGTCGAGTACGCTTACAACCCGACGCATCCGGTTGTTGAGCCGGTTGAGCCCGAGACCTTTATGGGCTTCCGTCGCGCCGACGGTCGCGCCGCCACGCGCAACGAGCTGTGGATTATCCCCACGGTCGGCTGCGTCAACGAGGTCGCGCGCGCCATGTGCGAGCAGGCTCAGGATCTGGTCGAGGGTTCGCTGGAGGGCGTTTACTACTTCCCGCATCCCTTTGGCTGTTCCCAGACCGGCGCCGACCACGCCCAGACACGCCGTCTGCTGGTGGCGCTTTCGCGTCACGCAAACGCTGCGGGTGTGCTGTTCCTATCGCTCGGTTGCGAAAACTGCACGCACCAGCAGGTGCTCGACGAGCTCGGTGACTTCGATCACGAGCGCGTTCGCTTCCTCACCTGCCAGGATGTAGCCGACGAGCAGGTCGAGGGCCACAAGATCCTGTCCGAGCTGGCCGACCTGGCCAAGCGGGCCAAGCGTGAGCCCATTCCCGCCTCCGAACTGGTCATTGGCCTTAAGTGCGGTGGCTCTGACGGTCTTTCGGGCATTACCGCCAACCCCACGATCGGTCGCGTGAGCGATATGGTCGTAGCCCGCGGTGGCACGTCGGTGCTCACCGAGGTGCCCGAGATGTTTGGCGCGGAGAGCATTCTGCTCGATCGTTGCGAGAGCCAGGACGTCTTTGACGCCGCCTCCGACATGCTCAACGGCTTCAAGGACTACTTCATTAGCCACGGCGAGGTCGTCTATGAGAACCCGAGCCCCGGCAACAAGGATGGCGGCATCACCACGCTCGAGGACAAGAGCTGCGGCTGCGTGCAAAAGGGCGGATCTGCCCCCATCGTCGACGTGCTGCCGTACGCCGGTCAGGCTACCAAGCATGGTCTGAACATGCTGTGCGGTCCGGGCAACGACATGGTATCCACCACGGCCCTGACGGCTGCCGGCTGCCACGTGATCCTGTTCTCGACCGGCCGCGGCACGCCGTTTGGTGCGCCGGCGCCTACGCTCAAGGTGTTCACCAACCAGCGCCTGTGCGACCACAAGGCCAACTGGATGGACTTTAACGCCGGTGTGGTGGCTACGGGCGAGCGTACGCTCGATGAGGCTGCCGGCGATCTGTATCAGCTGGTGCTGGACACGGCGAGCGGCAAGCTTACCAGCGCCGAGCGTCGCGGCTGTCACGAGATCAGCATCTGGAAGGACGGCGTCTGCCTGTAGCGATGACACGTTGAGCGCGTGATTGAATAAGCTGCTGCAAAGACTGGGCGACCCCGCCGAGGACAATCTCGGCGGGGTCGTTTTTCGTTTCTCGTTGCGTTGTCGTGCACGGCTTTTTTGGGGAAGGGTGCCCGGCACCTCCCTCATCTCCAGAGAACAATGAACGTTCACCTAGTTGTTGCGTGGTGCTGAATCGACTTGATAATCAAAAATGCAGGGATTTTTTCATTTTCAGGCCCGTTCAACGGCAAAAAACGACCGTTCAAGGATAATATACAAGTGAACGTTCACCTATTATAAGCAATCGCGCATAATCTAGCTAAACGTTCACCCTGAACGGCATGCAGACAGACGTCGGTATGGACTCCAATGTCTTGTTCCAAGACAATCGAGAAAAGAGAGGGAGCTCGATGACTAACAAGATCGGTAAAAAGCGCAAGATAACATTCTGGACGCGTCTGGGCTTTGGTATGGGCGGCATGCTCAACTCTGGTGCCCTGACCTTTACGCACAGCTACATGGTGCTGTTCCTGTCCACGGAGTGCGGCCTGTCTGCAGGTGAGGCTGCGCTGATTAGCTCGTTTGCCATCTATGTCAACGCCATTCTTTGCCCGCTGATGGGCTTTGTGGCCGATAACTTCTATGCCACCAAGATCGGCCGCATCTTTGGTCGTCGTCGTTTCTGGATCTTGCTGGCCATCCCGATGATGATCGCCGAGCCGCTCATCTTCGTGGCTACGCCGTTTGGCTTCCCGTACTACTTTGTGCTGTACCTGATCTACAACGTCGCGTACACGTTCTGCACCGCCAACCTGTCGCCGCTTACCATCGAGATGACCGACGACTTCAAGGAGCGTACGTACCTTACCGGCTACAAGCATCTCTTTGGTAACGCCGCCGGCTTCCTGATGGCTGCACTCGTCGGCTTTGGCTTTGGCACCTTCGGCGAGACCAACCCGTTCAGCTACTTCATCATCGCTACGGTCAACGCTTCGGTCATGGCAATCTCGCTGCTCTGCGTGTACCTGTCCACGTGGGAGCACACCCCCGAGGAGGTCGCTCAGGAGAAGATCGAGAGCGTCGGCGAGGGCATCAAGAAGTTCTTTGTGGACGTTATCTCCACCTTCCGCAACAAGTCCTTCCGCAAGGTCCTGTATGCACAGGTCTCCACGAAGCTCGCTGCTGCCTGCTGGTCTGCCTGCCTGTCCTTCTTCATCGTCTACTGCCTGCAGATTCCTAAGTCCTACGAGTCCGTGATGGAGATGCCTGGCAAGGTCGTCGCTATCGTCTGCACCGCCATCTGGGTTGCCCTCATGGCCAAGAAGGGCTTCCACAAGTCTTGGTACCTCGCAAATGTCGGTTGCGCTGCGTGCATCATTGCCTACAACTACTTCGCCTTTGGTCAGATCAACGGCACCTCCACGGTCGCCATCGCCATGATCGCCTACCCCATCATCTTCGCCATCTGGAAGTTCTTCTACGTCGGCTTCCAGTACCTGCCCGATGTTCTGCTCAACTACATCCCCGATGTCGATGAACTCATCACCCTGCGTCGTCGCGAGGGCATCTACAGCTCCGCACAGCAGCTCTGCCAGCAGATCGCCCAGGCTATCGCCGTCAACGTGTGGGCTATCGTCCTTGCTGCCTCCGGCTTCATTCAGACCGCCGGCAATAGCGACGCCGTGACCCAGCCCGCTACCGTGCCTCTGTATATCTGCGGCTACATGATCATCGGCTGCGCCGGCTTCTTCCTGCTTGCGGCCGTCCTTGCCCGCGGCATCAAGATCGACAAGGAGCAGTGCGACGTCCTTTGCGACGAGATTCACCGAGTCAAGGAGGGTGGCAAGATGGCCGACGTCAAGCCCGAGGTCAAGGCGCTTTGCGAGGAGCTCTCCGGCTTTAAGTACGAGGACTGCTTTGCCCACAACAACGTTGGCTTCCAGGACGGTAGCGTAACTCCCGCCGAGTAAGGCCGACATATCGTCCAAATCACAGGGCCGTGCCACCGGAATTCCGCCGGCAGGCACGGCCCTTTTTCAACAGCGTACAATTTGCCTTTAGAGCATCTTTTTGAGGGAGAAACCCATGGAGACGAACGTTATCTGGCGCAACGCGCGCGCGGCGGTTATCGAGCTTGACGACGGCGGTTACTTTACCTGCGCCGATACGTGGGAGATCTTTGTCAACGACGAGCCCGCCGGTACCACGAATACGGTCGAGACCTATGTCGACGGCCTGACCCCCGGCAAGCGCAACCTGGTCCGTTTTGTCTGTGGCGAGCGTGAGCTGAGCGTAGGTGTCACCACGCCGGCTGAGCCCTTTACCATCAACGTTCGCGACTGTGGCGCCAAGGGCGATGCCGAGCATGATGACACCACCAACATCCAGGCTGCCATCATGGCTTGCCCCAAGGGTGGCCGCGTGCTGATCCCCGCCGGTAGTTATCGCATCAAGTCTCTCTTCCTTAAGAGCAATATCAACATCGAGCTCGCCGAGGGAGCGGTGCTGCTGGCCCGCCACGATCGTGCCTCGCTTGCCTACATTCCGGGCACGGTCACGGGCAACGAGGGCGCCGGGTATGCCGGCACCGATATGCTGCCCCTGGGCCGCTGGGAGGGCGAGAGCTTCTCGACCTACTGCTCTACCTTTACGGGTCTGAGCGTGCACGACGTGTGCATCTATGGTCGCGGCGCGATCGACGGTCAGACTGATTTTGCCGAGGACAACTGGTGGAACAAGGACTTTAAGAACATCTTTCGCCCGGAGGAGGGCCGCGAGGTCGCCCGCCCGCGCATGATCTTCCTATCCGAGTGTGAGAACGTGAGCTTGGCCGGCTTCACCGTGCGCAACAGCCCGGCGTGGAATATCCATCCCATCCTGTGCGAGCACGTCGATGCGCTCTGCCTGTCCATCGAGGGCCCCAAGAACTCCCACAACACCGACGGCTTCGATCCCGAGAGCTGCGGTTTTGTTCGCATCCTTGGTTGTCAGTTCTCAGTGGGTGACGACTGCATCGCCATCAAGAGCGGCAAGCTGGGCATTGAGCCCGAGCTTCGTCCCGCCACGCACGACGTGCTGATCTCTCACTGCTACATGCACGATGGTCACGGCGCCGTGGTCCTGGGTTCAGAGGCTGCCGGCGGCATCAAGGACCTTACCGTGAGCAAGTGCCTCTTTGAGCGCACCGACCGTGGCCTGCGCGTCAAGACCCGCCGCGGGCGCGGCAAGGACGCCGTTAACGAGGGCATCACCTTTGAGCACATTCGCATGGACGAGGTGCTCACGCCCTTCGTGGTCAACTCCTTCTACTTCTGTGACAAGGACGGCAAGACCGATTACGTGCAGTCTCGCGAGGCTTTGCCTGTCGACGACCGCACGCCCGGCTTTGGTGCCACGACGTTTTGCGATATCGAGGCCACCAACTGCCATGCTGCCGTGGCCTATATCACGGGTCTGCCCGAGAGCAAGGTGACACGTCTGACGTTCCAAGACGTTCACGTTACCTTTGCCGACGATGCCGAGCCCTTTGTGCCGGCCATGGCCTGTGGTGTGGAGCCGATGGTGCGCCAGGGCATCATCGCGCAAAACGTCAAGGTACTCGACCTGCAAAATGTGGTTATTGAGGGCCAGGACGGCGAGGAGCTGCAGCTCCAGAACGTCGACAAGGTTGTCCGTTCCTAACTCAGGTTGATGACCAGGGCTGCATTGTCGGATAAATCGGCAATGCAGCCCTTATGCGATACGGCCATGTGCGATGCGCTACGCATCATGGTGAAAGGGAATACATGCTCAATAAAACGATTCCTGTCGGGGTCGATGGCTCGTCTGCCACGATTACGTCTTATGTTTTTGCTCCGACCGAAGATGCTTATGCTTTAAAACCGCTGCCTGCAGTTGTGGTCGTGCCGGGAGGCGGCTACGATCACGTTTCGCCGCGCGAAGGCGAGCCGGTAGCGCTCCGTTTGTTGGCGATGGGCTACCAAGCGTTTGTACTGAACTATTCGGTTGCTCCGGCTGTCTATCCGCTGGCATTGCAAGAACTCGCGCGGGCGGTCGATACCGTCCGAAGCCATGCGGCAGAGTACTGTGTCGATCCTGATCGGATTACGGTCATGGGTTTTTCGGCCGGTGGGCATCTAGTTGGCTTGCTCGGGGCGCTTTGGGACCAACCCTGGCTTGCAGAGTCGATTGCGGCATCGCCTGAGTCGATTCGGCCTGACACACTTTGCTTGGGCTATCCGGTCGTAAGCTCGGGGGCCTATGCTCATCGTGGTTCATTTGAACACCTAACGGGTGCCGATGGCGCTTTGGCTCAAAAGTTGTCGATCGAGAATATGGTGGGCGAGGGCTTCCCCCGTACGTTCTTGTGGCATACCGCCGAGGATGCATCGGTACCAGTTCAAAATAGCCTCCTTCTTGCGCAGGCTCTTGCCGACCACGGGATTGGCTTTAGCCTACATGTCTTTCCGCATGGAAAGCATGGGGCATCGCTCGCCACGGCCCTAACGGCATTTAAGGGCTGCGCCGAGCATATTCAGCCACAAGTTCAGGGCTGGCCTGAACAGTTCGTTGCATGGGAGCGTGATGGACGATGAGCGAAAGTATCTATACGCTGCGCGTTTCGAGGGCTGCGGCAGGAGCGTATCCAACGATTTCCGATGCCTTGGCGGCAGCCGATCAGCTCTATCCGGTTGCCGAGCAACCGGTGATGATTCGCGTCGATCCGGGCGAGTATCGCGAGCGGGTCGAGATTCATCGCTCGCATGTGACGATTGAGGGAGAGACGGCCGACAGCGTGCGTATCGTTGGCAGTCTATGTGCCAAGATGCCTTCGGAGGACGGCTCGGGCGTCGACGGCACGCTCGGCACCTTTAGGACCTATACCGTTTTGGTCGATGCCGACGACGTGCGGCTCGAGAACCTCACAATCGTCAACGATGCCGGCGACGGTCGCGAGGTGGGGCAGGCGATTGCCCTGTATGCCGATGGTGACCGTCTGGTTGTCGATGCCTGCTGCATTAAGGGACACCAGGACACGCTCTTTTTGGGGCCGCTGCCGCCGCGCGAGGCCAAGCCGGGCGGCTTTATAGGCCCCAAGCAGTTCGCCCCGCGCCGCGTGGGGCGGCAGTATTTTCGACGTTGCCGGATCGAGGGCGATGTCGACTTTATCTTTGGCGGTGCGCGGGCCTACTTTGAGGGGTGTGAGATTCGCTCGCTCAACCGCGATATGGATGTCAACGGGTATGTAACGGCAGCCTCCACGCCTCAGGGCGAGCCGTACGGATTTGTGTTTCATGGCTGTTCGTTTACAGCCGATGAGGGCATTGCCCCCGGATCGGTCTATCTGGGTCGTCCATGGCGCGAGTGGGCCCAGACCGTTTTGCTCGAATGCTGGCTGGGCCCCCATATTTCACTCGAGGGCTGGTGGGATTGGAATAAGCCAGCGGCACATGACGGCACCCTGTATGCCGGCGGTGCCCTGTTTGGCCCGGCGGGTGATACTGCCGCTTGGGTGCCGTGGGCGCATTACCTGACCGGTCAGGATTCCGAACGCTATGCGCGTGACCGAGTGCTTGCCGGCACGGATGGTTGGGATCCCGAGGGCGGCGACGGTGATGCGGTAGAGACGGCCGGGCTATCTGCCAATGGCCGCACCGTGCACATCGAGACGTACTACGAGGACGAACCTGCGCTGCGCGCCCGACTGAAGCGCGAGGGGCGCTCGGCCGCATTTACGGGCAAGACTCCCACAGACTTTGAGGCATGGAAGGCTGCGACCAGGACTCGTCTGTACGATATTATGGGTCTTTCGCTTATGGACCGCGCCCCGATTGAGATTCGTGAACTCAATCGCGTGCGGGTTGCCGGCAGCATCGTGCGTACTCATGCGGTGTTGCAGGTTGAGCACGATGTGTGGATGCCGTTTTACCTGTTGGAGCCGTCCCACCCCAAGCTTGACGAGCGGGGACTCAAGCGCTGCTATATCTGCCCGCATGGTCACCAGGGGGCGGGTGCTGCAAGCATAGCCGGCGTTGCGGGCGTGCCGGCGGTCGATGATGCCGTGCGTAAGTTCAATTACGACTACGGTCTGCGTTTGGCGCGCATGGGTTACGTGACCGTTTGCCCCGATGCGCGTGGTTGGGGATACCGTCGTGACTGGAAGGGTCAGGGCGACGACGAGAACAGCTACCTGCGCGGTACGTGTCTGAATCAAGCACGTATGGCCGAGCCGCTGGGTCTTACGGTCGCGGGCCTCAACGCCTGGGACAACATGCGCTTGATTGATTACTTGGAGACACGCGGTGACATTGCCATGGACGACCTGGGCTGCTTTGGTTTTTCGGGCGGCGGTTACATGACGTTGTACCTGTCCGCGCTCGACCCGCGCGTGCGCAAGGCGTTTGTCTCGGGCTATCTGTACGGCGTTGATGATTCGCTACTGCACCTCAACGGCAATTGCAGCTGCAATTACACGCCTGGACTCTGGCGTCTGCTCGACATGGGCGACATTGCATCGCTTGTCGCGCCACGGCCGCTCTTGGTTCAGAGCTGCGAGAAAGACCATCTCAACGGCGCCCGCGGGCTTGCGAACGTAGACGAGCAGCTCGATATCGTTCGCGACGCCTACGCGCTGCTGGGCAAGGACGAAAACCTTCTGCACGAGGTGTGTCCGGGTGGACACCATCTTGGCGTGGCGCATCTTGCCGAGGATATCGAATGGCTCGATTCGCAAGTTGCGGAATACGCCCACGCATAGCCCCTCGGATGTTGCGAATGAACGGTATGTACCTGTATGACCGCCGGTGTGCGGGTGAGGAGAAGAATATGGAAACGAAAAACTTGAGCGAATCGACCATCTGCTGCTTTGGCGATTCGACCACCTGGGGCGATAACGGATGCGGCGGGGGAGGCAACGATATCTCCTGGACTTCGCACCTGGGTGCGCTGCTGGGCGGCGCTACGATCGAGAACTTTGGTATTAAGGGTTCGCGTATTGCCGTCAAGGCCGACCGTAGCGATTCGTTTGTCGAGCGCTTGGACGGCATCGATCACACGGCAGATATCTGCATCGTCTTTGGCGGCGTGAACGACTTTAGCCGTAACGTGCCGCTGGGAGAGCTGGGCAGCACGGACGTGCACGAGTTCTACGGTGCGCTCGACTACCTGATCCGCACCATCACGGCGCGCTCGCCTCAGGCAAAGCTGGTGTTTATGACGCCGTGCAAGACGAGCGGCAAACACGAGAAGGATATTCCGGCAAGCAACGAGGCCAACCATCTGGGCCTGACGCAAGACGCCTATGTGCAGGCGATGCTGGAGGTTTGCGACCGCTACTCGGTGCCGGCGATCAACCTCTATGCGCAAAGCGGTATCAGCCCGTTTTTGCCGGAGCACCGCGAGCTCTACATGCCGGACGGTCTGCATTACAGCCCTGCCGGCTATGAGCGCCTGGCGCATCGCATCGCTGCGGGCCTCACCGCCGTTTGCCGTTAAAAGTTTGCCGTTCACGGGGATTATAGGGTTAACGTTCACCCTATAATCCCCGTTCGCGTTACACTAGGGGAAACGTTCACCCATCAATAACTTCAGAGGGGACAGCAATGGGTTGCAATCAGATTCTGGACCGTTATATCGAGCAGTTGATCGAGACCTCTACGCCTCAGGCGCCGGCCTGGAATATCGAAAAGCTTCGCGCCGGCAAGGAGAACACCTGGAATTACATTGACGGCTGCATGATCAAGGCACTCATCGAGCTGTACGAGATCACCGGCGAGCAGCGTTACCTGACCTTCGCCGACGACTATATCGACTTCTTTGTCCAGGATGACGGCACCATCAAGCATTACGATCCCCAGGAGTACAACCTCGACAACGTCAACGCGGGCAAAACCCTCTACAAACTCTATGACCTGGTGGGCAAGCCCAAGTACCGTGCCGCCATGGATACCATCTACCGTCAGCTCGAGACCCAGCCGCGTACCAAAGAGGGTGTGTTTTGGCACAAAGCCGTCTACCCCAACCAGATCTGGCTCGACGGTATGTATATGGCGCAGCCGTTCTACATGCAGTACGAGCTGAGCTTCCACAACCGCCGTGCCTGCTCGGATAGCTTCCATATGTTCCAGGTGGTGCACGACCTGATGCGCAACCCCCTCAACGGCCTGTACTATCACGCTTACGACGCGAGCCGCAAGCAGTTCTGGTGCGATCCCGTCACCGGCCTTTCGGCCAACTTCTGGCTGCGCGCCGAGGGCTGGTTCGCCATGGCGCTCATCGATACCTGGGAGCTCATGCCGCCCTCGATGTCGGCCGAGAAGGACGAGATCCGCAAGATGTTCCACGACCTGATCGACGCCATGCTGCCGTATCAGGACGAGAAGACCGGCATGTGGCACCAGGTCATCAACCTGCCCAATATCGCCCCCAACTATCTGGAGGAGTCGGGCAGCGCCATCTTTGCCAACGCCATCATGAAGGGCGTGCGCCTGGGCGTGCTGGGCGAGCGCTACTACCAGTACGGCCGCCGTGCGTTTGACGGCATCTGCGACACGTGCCTGTCCGAGCGCGACGGACAGCTGGCGCTCGACAACATCTGCCTGGTGGCGGGTCTTGGCAACACCGCGCACCGCGAGGGCACGTTTGGCTACTACATGAGCGAGCCCGTCGTCAAAAACGACGCGAAGGGCGTGGCGCCGCTGGTGCTTGCCTATATCGAGACCATGCATCATGACAAGCTTGCCGGTAAGCGCGATCCGCTTGCCCCTTCGGGCGTGTGCTCCATCGACGACCCGTTTGGCGGCTACACGCCGGGCATCAATGCGTGCAAGGAGGTCTAGGCATGGCGCAGTCGAAAGGCGCACTGAGCGTCGGCGTGCGCCTGCACGACCTGCCCGAGGGTACGGTCGAGGAGCGCATTCGCATGGCAGGCAAACTGGGTTTCTCGTGCATTCAGCTGCCGAGCAAAGTACTCTACAAGTCCTTTGGCATTAACCGTTCCGGCCTTACGCACGAACTCGCCGACCATCTGCGCGAGGTGCTCGACACCAACGGCGTGCAGGTGGCGGTGCTCGGCTGCTATAAAAACCTGGCAACGCCCGATCAGAATCAACTGGTGGATACCTATGCCGAGTACGAGGCGTGCCTGAGGTTCGCGCGCTGGCTTGGGGGCTGTCCGGTGGGGACCGAGACGGGGCGCCCTAACGCGCAGAACAAGATGGCCGATGACCGTTTTTCGGCCGCTGCGCTCGATGCGTTTTGCAAAGGACTCGCACGCGTGTGCTCGATGGCCGAAAAGGAGGGCGGCGAGCTTCTGATCGAGCCCGGTTGGAACGAGATCGTCAATACGCCCGAGCGCTGCCGCGAGGTTCTGGAGCGCGTCCCGAGCCCGGCGCTCGGCGTGATCTACGACCCGGTGTCGCTGCTGCATCCCACGATCGTCGGTGAGGCTTCCGAGCAGGTGTCGCGTATGTTGCACCTGTGCGGCAGCAAGATTCGCGTGCTGCATGCAAAGGACTACGAGATCGTAGACAACGAGGACCAGGATGGCTGGTGTGATGGCTCGGGCTCTCGTTTGGTATGCCACGGCGCCTGTACGTGCGGAAACTTTGATTTTGAGGCTATTGCCGCCTGGGCCGCGGCCGCGCGACCGGGCATTATGACCGTTATCGAGAACAGCACACCGTCCACGGTCGAGCGTTCGCGCGACGAGCTGCTGCGCATGGGCCGCAGCGTGATGTGCGAGCACGTGATTCTGTAACGAAGCAGGTTGGCGAAAGAGATTGTCGTAGAGGTCCAGGAGAGGAACCGATGGCTATTCATATTGTTGAGGAAGCGAACCGTTGCCTTGGGTGCAAGAAGGCGTTCTGCCAGCTTAAGGGCTGCCCGGTGCAGACGCCTATTCCGCAGGTCATTGACTTGTTCAAGCAGCGTCGTTTGGAAGAGGCAGGTGAGCTGCTGTTCCAGAACAACCCCATGAGCGCGGTCTGCTCCATGATCTGCAACCATTCGGGTCAGTGCGAGGGCGCGTGCATCCAGGGCCGCAAGGGTGCGCCGGTGCATTTTTCGAGTATCGAGAACTATATCTCGACTGCGTATTTGGATCGTAAGGAGTGGAAGCCCGCGCCGTCGTGCGGCAAGCAGGTTGCCGTGGTCGGTTCCGGTCCTGCCGGCATTACCGTGGCCATTAAGATGGCCCAGCTGGGCTGTGCCGTCACGGTGTTTGAACAGCGCCCCGAGATCGGCGGCGTGCTGGAGTACGGCATCCCCGAGTTTCGCCTGCCCCGCGCTCTCGTGCAAAAGTACCGTCACGTGATGTGCTCGCTTGGCGTGCGCGTCCGTCCCTCGACCACCATCGGTGGCGCGCTGCATATCGACGACCTGCTGCGCGACGGCTACGATGCGGTCTTTGTCGGTACCGGTACCTGGCGTGCCCGCAAGCTGGGTATTCCCGGCGAGTCGCGTGGCAACGTACTGTTTGGTATCGATTACCTAGTCGATCCCACGAGCGTGGCGATCGGTCAGAACGTGGCGGTTATCGGCGCCGGTAACGTGGCAATGGATGTTGCCCGCACTGCCCTGCGCTCGGGTGCTCGCAAGGTTACCGTGTATGCCCGATCGCGCCATATCTCGGCCATCGATGACGAGGTCGAGCTGACCGAGCTTGACGGTGCCGAGATCGTGCGCGGCAAGGCGATCTGCGCCATCGATGATAACGGTCCGGTGTTCGAGACGGCTATCTTTGACGAGGACGACAACGTGGTGGGCTACGAGGAAGAACTTGACCATGTGCCCGCCGACACGGTTGTGATTGCGGCCTCGCAGGTGCCCAAGGACAAACTGGTGCTTACGACGGGCGGTCTGGAGACCGACCATCGCGGTCTTCTTTCGGTCGATGAGCACGGCATGACCACCGTGCCTGGCGTCTTTGCCGCCGGCGACGTCGTCAACGGCCCGCTCACTGTGGTCCATGCTGTAGCCGGCGCCAAGCTCGCCGTCGAAGGCATGACCAGCTACCTGGGCCTCTAACCCATCCCACCCATCAGTTGCGGTGAAATACGGACTGTTTTGGCTGTCAAAGGCCTCATCTACTCCGTATTCCACCGCAACTTTTTTGTGGGGTGGGCTAGAGACGCTGCATGCGGTACCCGACACCCATGTGCGTCTGAATCATCTTGGGGTGAGAGGGGTCTGCCTCGATCTTCTTGCGCAGGGTGCGCATGAACACGCGCAGGCTCGCCAGATCGCTGTCCCAGCTCGTGCCCCATATCTCGCGGGTGATGAAGGTGTGGGTGAGCACCCTGTCGATGTTTTTCGCCAGAAGGACGAGCAATTTGTACTCGGTTGGGGTGAGCGAGAGCTCGCGTCCGTCTTTCGTCGCGTATCCCGCGGCGTAGTCGATATGCAGCGGACCGTTGTCGAACGTGCTCGCTTCTGTCGACTCGCTCGACGCCATCGAGGAGCGCCTCAAATTCGCACGGACGCGCGCGAGCAACTCATCCACAGAAAAGGGCTTGGTGAGGTAGTCGTCTGCCCCTGCGTCAAGTGCTGCAATCTTGTCGGAATCTTCGGAGCGCGCCGAAATGACGATAATGGGGACTGCCGACCAGCTTCGGATCTTCGTGATGACCTCGATACCGTCAATGTCGGGAAGGCCGAGGTCGAGCATGATGAGGCTGGGGCCGTGCGACACCGCATCCATGATGGCGGCCTGGCCGTTGCAAACCTTGCTCACGACGTAGCCGTGGAGGTCAAGCGCAGTCGAAACGAGGTTTTGAACGGTCAGGTCATCTTCGACCAGGAGGATGCGTGGCTTAGTGGCATTATTCATGAATCTCGATCTCCTCGGCGGGCAGGGTAAAACGGAAGACGGCCCCATGGGGGTGGTTGTCGCGAGCTTCGATGACGCCGCCATGCGCCTCCACGATGGAGCGGCAGAGCGACAACCCAAGGCCGATGCTTCGACGCGAATCCACGGGCCGCGTATTGCTTGAGGTGAAGAAGCGCTCAAAGATATGAGGCTTGTCGCAGTCTGCCACACCCGGCCCATCGTCTGCGACGTCCACCACGACGAACGCACCCTCGCGACGTGCGCTGATGGTGACAGTCGAGTCCTCGGGCGTGTATTTGAAGGCGTTCATGATGAGATTCGTAAGCACCTGCATGATGAGATGGACGTCGATGCGTACCAGCAGGATGTCGTCAGTGTGCTCGATGGTGACGGCACGTCCATGCGATGCTTGGGCGACATGGCTGAGGGCGGCCTCGATGACCTCGTCGATGAGCTCGGATGTTAAGTTGAGGCGAATGGTGCCGTCCTCGACGCGTGTGATGGCGAGGAGGTTCTCCACGGTATCGATAAGCCAGAGGGAGTCGTCGTAGATGGCATCGGCAAGATCGCAGCGTTGTTCGAGGCTGAGCTTCTCGTCGCTCTTCCGAAGGATTGCCGCAGATCCGGATATAGCCGTGAGGGGTGTCCTCAAATCGTGGCCGATGGAGCGCAAAAGGTTGGCGCGCAGCTGCTCGTTTTTCGCCAAGACCGCAGCCTCTTCGCGCTCTTGCGCCGCCCGGTCGCTTTCGAGCGCCAAGGCGCATTCACCTACGATAGATAGGACGATCGAATGCTCGAAGGCTTCGATCTCGCGCCCCTCCAGGGCGATGCCGATGACACCGAATACCTTGTCGCCGGTGCGAACCGCGAGGTAGAGACAGCGCGCCTCAGGCAGGGTCCGCGTGCTTGCGCCCGCGCGCTTGTTGTTGGTGTAGGTCCAGGTTGCAACGGCGCGCTCGTAGTCGGTGAACAGCGACGCGGATCGGTTTTCGGTGCCAGCGGACTCATAGAGCGCCTTGCCGAGCGTGCCGTGTTCGGCGGGGTAGAAGACCACGTCGAGTTTTAGCAGTTTGACGAGTTGGTTCATGGCGACGCGGGCGCACTCCTCCGCGCTATGGGCTTGCTGCAAGAGCTGGTTCGTTTCGAGGAGTACGCGCGTTTTGAATGCGTTCTCGGCAGATGTACGGGCGTTGTCGGCGATGCGTGCAGTTAACTCGCCGGCGACCATAGCGGTAGCGAACATGATGCCGAACGTGACCAGATAGCTTCGGTCGTAGCTGGCGAGCGAAAACAGAGGCGTGACGAAGCAGAAGTTGTAAAGCACTACAGAGAGCACGCTCGATACGATCGTGCAGATACGCCCCGTCGTGGTGACGGCGGTCAGCAGGGCCGTGAGGATATAGAGGGATATGATGCCGGAATCGGCAAATCCCAGATGGCGGAAAGCCGTGCCGATCGCCGTGGCGGCAAGAGAGAGGGCCAGCGTGCGAAGCACGTTTCGGCTGCTGGGCGGCTGCAGGGCGAGCGCATGGCGGCGTCCTTTGGGTCGGGAGGGCGGAGTCGACTGTTCTGGAATGATGTAAATGTCGAGGTTCGGGGCGAATGTTATGAGCTGTTCTACGAGAGATTTGCGGCCGAAGAGGGCCTGACGGACGCTGCTGCGCTCGCCCGTGCGCCCCATGACGATCTTCGAAATACCCGACAGGCGCGCGAACTCGGAGATCTGAAACGCGGTGTCGTCGCCATAGACGGTTTCCATATGTGCTCCGAGCTGCTCGGCTAGAGCGATATTGGCTGCAAGCTTGGTGCGCTCATTATCGCTCATGGCTTGCGTGTGTGGGCTCTCTACGAACAGGGCGACGAGCTCGCTGCGAAACGCTTTCGCCATGCGCGCGGCGGCACGGACGATGCGGGGATTGGTCGGCGCCGGGGAGACACAGACTAAGATACGCTCCCTGGTGTAGTAGTCACGGTTTCCCAGCACGCGTGCGGCGTCTGTGAGGTGGCCGGTGCGATCGGCGCAGCGGCGCAGCGCGATTTCTCGGAGTGCGGTGAGGTTCTCGACGGTAAAAAAATGCTGTTGCGCTCGGGCAGCTTGCGCGGGACGGTAGACGAGGCCGGCGCGAAGGCGCTCAAGTAGGTCTTCGGGCTCTATGTCGACGAGCTCGACCTGGTCGGCATCATCGAAGATACGGTCGGGGATTCGTTCGCTCACGACAACGCCGGTGATGGATGCAACCATGTCGTTTAGGCTCTCGATATGCTGAACGTTCACGGTCGTATAGACGTCGATGCCCGCATGTAGAAGTTCCTCGACGTCTCGATAGCGTTTGTCGTGGCGAGACCCCGGCGCATTCGTATGGGCGAGCTCATCGACAAGGATGAGCTGAGGGGCGCGTTCGATAGCCGCATCTAGATCAAACTCGCTGAGCGCAATGCCGTTGTGCTCGATGAGTTTACAGGGCACGTTCTCAAGCCCTTGTGCAAGATGGGCAGTTGCCGGACGTTCGTGTGGCTCGATGTATCCCGCGACGACGTCGACACCTCGCCGCTTGGCGGCGTGGGCGGCTTGAAGCATCGCATAGGTTTTGCCTGCGCCAGCAGCGTAGCCAAAGAAAATCTTGAGATGTCCCCGGCTGGTTCGAGCGTCATCGGCGACCTCGTCTTTCTCAATTGCCTTGAGGATGAGGTCTGGATTGACGCGAGTGTCCGATGCGTCGCGCTGCATAGCGTAGCCTTTCTGAAGCGTTGTCCATGCGTGCATACGCGGTGAGGACGCCACTGTATGCTCGCGAGGTCGAGTATAGGCGCACTACAGCCGCAATAGTGCTTTCTACCTGCATCTTTACGGCATCTTAAGGACGTGAGCCCCGGCCCTCACGCCTCTTTAATCCCTAGAAGCGTTTACTGTCCCCAGGCGCTTGCGAGAGCAGGCGTCCGAGACATCGGACCGCGTGTGAAAGGGGCGGTAAATGGACATCCTCATTCCCATCATCGGAGTCGTCTGCATTGGACTCTTTATCTATTACATCTACATTCTGATGAGGAGTGATTCGTAAACTATGGAGGCTGCGATTCAGTACATCTTGTACTTTGCCGTGCTCGTCGTCCTGGCCGTTCCGCTCGGTCGGTTCATGGCCCATATCATGGTTGGTGAGCATACGTTCCTGTCGCCTGTGATTGCTCCCGTGGAGCGTGGCGTCTATCGTCTGCTTCGCATCGACGCGGCAGAGCAGATGGGGTGTAGGCGCTATCTGGCAAGCGTGCTGGTCTTTTCGGGGATCGGCCTCGTGGCTCTTGTGGCACTCCAGGTGCTTCAGTCCTTCTTGCCGGGCAATCCCCAGCACCTGCCGGGTGTGTCATGGGACCTGTCGTTCAATACGGCTGCTTCCTTCATAACCAACACCAACTGGCAATCCTATTCCGGTGAGACCACCCTGTCCTACTTTGTGCAGTTCATGGGTCTCACCGTGCAAAACTTCTTGTCCGCCGGCACCGGTATTGCGGTCATGTTCGCGCTCATCCGCGGTTTCCGTCAGGTCAAGCAGCAGGGACTCGGCTCGTTTTGGGTCGACCTCACCCGCAGTGTCCTGTACGTGCTCATCCCGCTGAACCTCGTGTTTGGTATCTGCCTGGCTGCCGGTGGCGTCATCTCCAACTTCCAGCCGGCTCAGAAGGCTGAGCTCGTAGAGCCCGTCGCTGTCCAGCCTAATGCAGACGGCGGCTGGAGCGTCATCGACGGCGCCCAGATCGAGGGCGACACGGTCAAGGTCGACGGCAAGGTTGTCGAGGGCGCGCGCGTGATCACCGAGCAGTTCCTGCCTCAGGGTCCTGCGGCCAGCCAGGTTGCCATCAAACAGTCCGGCACCAACGGCGGCGGCTTCTTTGGCGCGAACTCTGCGCATCCGTATGAGAACCCCAATGCCTTCACCAACATCATCGAGATGACCAGCTTGCTGCTGATTCCGGTCGCCTGCTGCTTCACCTTCGGCATCGGTGTCAAGAATGCCGGGCAGGGCAAGGCCATCTTCGCGGCGATGCTTATCCTGCTTGTGGTCTTTACCGGCATCATCGCCGTTAACGAGCATATGGGTACGCCGCAGCTGGCAGATGGCGGCGCGGTCAACATCGAGATGACCGATGGCCAGGCGGGCGGCAACATGGAGGGCAAAGAGAGCCGCTTTGGCATCGCCTCCTCTTCCACCTGGTCCGCTTTCACGACGGCTGCTTCCAACGGCTCGGTCAACTCCATGCACGACTCCTACACCCCGCTCGGCGGGTTTGTCCAGATGCTCCAGATAGCGCTGGGCGAGGTAGTGTTCGGCGGCGTTGGCTGCGGCCTGTACGGCATGATCGGCTTCGCCATCCTCACGGTGTTTATCGCCGGCCTCATGGTCGGCCGCACGCCCGAGTTCCTAGGCAAGAAGATCGAGCCGACCGAGATGCGCTGGGCGGTGGTTCTGTGTCTCGCCACCCCGTTTGCCATTCTGGTGAGCTCCGCTATCGCCTGCATGGTGCCCGGTCTTGTCGATCAACTCAACAACGGTGGGGCGCATGGCTTCTCCGAGGTCCTGTACACCCTTACTTCGGCTGGCGGCAACAACGGCTCCTCATTCGCCGGTATGAACTGCAACATCCCGTGGATCAACGTGCTGCTGGGTATCGAGATGCTGTTCGCGCGGTTCCTACCGATTGTAGGCACGCTCGCCATCGCGGGCTCGCTGGCCGGGAAGGGCAAGGTCGCCGAGAGCGCCGGCACGCTTTCCACCACCAATGCCATGTTCGTGTTCCTGCTGGTATTCGTCGTTCTGCTGATTGGCGCCCTGAGCTTCTTCCCGGCGTTGGCGCTTGGTCCCGTTGCCGAATTCTTCCAGATGGTTGCGTAAAGGAGTCGCAGATTTATGGCTATGCAAAAAGACATGATGAGCCGCGCGGTGCGCGATTCATTTGCCAAGCTTGACCCCCGTGTCCAGGTCCAAAACCCGGTCATGTTCCTGGTGTGGCTGTCGGCCGCCATGACCTCCATTCTGGCCATCGCCTCTATTTTTGGGGTACAGGACGCCGACGTCCCCACGTACTATGTGATCGCCATTGCCGTCATTCTCTGGCTGACCGACCTCTTTTCAAATATTGCCGAGGCACTTGCCGAGGGCCGCGGTAAGGCGCAGGCAGACTCCCTGCGCGCGGCGAAAAAGGACGTCGAGGCCCATCGCATCGAGTCCGTTGAGGATAAGGACCGCTTCACGGTCGTTCCCGGTACCGAGCTCTCACGCGGGGATCTGGTGGTCGTGCGCGCCGGCGAGCAGATTCCGGGAGACGGCGATGTCATCGAGGGTGCCGCCTCGGTTGATGAGTCGGCCATCACCGGCGAGTCTGCACCTGTGGTTCGCGAGGCTGGCGGTGACCGTTCTGCCGTCACTGGCGGCACTACCGTGCTTTCCGATTGGATTGTGGTGAAAATTACCAGCGAGCCTGGCCAGAGCTTCCTGGATAAGATGATCGCCATGGTCGAGGGCGCCGCCCGCAAGAAGACCCCCAACGAGGTCGCGCTCGAGATCTTTCTGGTTGCTCTGTCCGTCATCTTCATCCTCGTGACGCTCGCACTGTACTGCTACTCGAGTTTCTCTGCAGGGCTCAACGGTATGGCGAACCCCACGGCCGTGACCACGCTCGTGGCGCTGCTCGTGTGCCTGGCTCCCACAACCATCGGTGCCCTTCTGTCCGCCATTGGCATCGCCGGCATGAGCCGACTGAACGAGGCCAACGTGCTGGCCATGTCCGGTCGCGCCATCGAGGCCGCCGGCGACGTCGACATCCTCATGCTCGACAAGACCGGCACCATTACCCTGGGTAACCGCCAAGCCGCCGAGTTCATCCCGGTCGACGGCGTCGATCCCGCGGAGCTGGCCGATGCCGCGCAGCTGTCCTCTCTGGCGGATGAGACCCCCGAGGGCCGCTCTATCGTCGTGCTCGCCAAGGAGCAGTTTGGGCTGCGCGGCCGCACACTCGAGGATAAGGGCATGGAGTTCATCCCCTTCACCGCGGCGACCCGCATGTCCGGTGTGAACTACGCCGACAGCGAGATTCGCAAGGGTGCGGCCGATTCCGTTCGCGCTTATGTGGAGGCTGCCGGAGGAGTGTTCTCGAAGGAGTGCGACGAGGCCGTCGAACGCATTGCGAAGGTGGGTGGCACCCCGTTGGTCGTGGCAAAGGACCGACGTGTGCTGGGTGTCGTCTACCTTAAGGACATCATCAAGTCTGGCGTGAAGGAAAAGTTCGCCGACCTGCGCCGCATGGGTATCAAGACCATAATGGTGACGGGTGATAATCCGCTGACGGCCGCGGCAATCGCCGCCGAGGCCGGTGTGGATGACTTCCTGGCCGAAGCGACGCCCGAGGGCAAGCTCGATAAGATCCGCGCGTTCCAGCATGAGGGCCATCTGGTCGCGATGACCGGCGACGGCACCAACGACGCGCCGGCACTGGCGCAGGCGGATGTCGCCGTGGCCATGAACACGGGAACCCAGGCTGCCAAGGAGGCCGGCAACATGGTCGACCTCGACTCCAGCCCCACCAAACTCATCGATATCGTGCGTATCGGCAAGCAACTGCTCATGACCCGCGGCTCGCTCACGACCTTCTCGGTCGCCAACGACGTCGCCAAGTATTTCGCCATCATCCCGGCGCTATTCTCGCCGATCTACCCCGGGTTGGACGCCCTCAACATCCTGGGGCTCACCAGCCCGTTGACTGCCGTGCTGTCCGCCATTATCTACAACGCGCTGGTCATCGTCGCGCTGATTCCTGCCGCCCTGAAAGGCGTGAAGTACCGCGAGCTTTCGTCCGGCCAGCTGCTGACCCACAACCTGCTGGTGTGGGGCCTGGGCGGTATTGTGGCGCCGTTCGTATTCATCAAGATTATCGACATGCTGCTGGCCTTGTTCGGCATTGGCATGATGTAGACGGAGGTATGTATGTTCAAAGGTATCGCATCGCGCGCACTTGGCGTGTTCGCGCTGTTTACCGTTGTCTGCGGTCTGGGCTATACGCTCGTCGTGACCGGCATCGCCCAGGTTGCGTTCCCGTATCAGGCGAACGGCTCGCTCATTACGGTCGACGGCAAGGTTGTGGGTTCCGAGCTCATCGGCCAGAACTTCGAGGATGAGGACCACATGTGGGGCCGCATCCAGAACGTGTCAATTTTCGAAGGCGAAGATGGCGAGCTCATGGCGTATGGTGCCCCATCCAACCTGTCCCCGGCGAGTGAGGAGTATCGGCAGCTTGTGGATGCGCGCGTGAAGAAGATCCGCGCCGCCAACCCCGATGCCGATATGGATGCTGTGCCCGTCGACCTGGTGACGTGTTCTGGCTCAGGGCTCGACCCCGAGATCTCCCCCGATGCCGCCGAGTACCAGGTACCGCGCCTGGCGAAGGCCACGGGCAAGAGCGAAGGCGAGGTTCGCGAGATCATCGCCCAGTGCACCAAGGGCCGATTCCTGGGCGTCTTCGGCGAGCCTACGGTCAACGTGCTCAAGGTGAACCTTATGCTGGACGGCGCGCTGTAGGTGAGGGAGTGGCGGATGAGGGCATGACTGACTATCTGAGCCCTTAATTCCACCCCGCCCATCAGTTGCAGTGGAATACGGACTGTTTTGGCTGTCAAAGGCCTTATCTACTCCGTATTCCACCGCAACTTTTTTGTGAGGGTCGGGATTGAAGGTGGGGAGTGCGAGCGAGTGCGAACGCGGCGGGTACTGATATGATAGGTACGTCTGCAAGTGCCGCCGAGCGGCTTAAACGAAAGGAAGCCTGTATGGAGTCCTCCGCCTATCCGATGCTCTTTAGCCCGATCAAGGTCGGTACGACCGAGGTCAAGAACCGCGTCTTTATGCCGCCGGTGTCTACCAACCTTGCCGATCATGGCTATGTGACCGACGATTTGGTCGATCATTACCGTGCCCGCGCCAAGGGTGGCGTTGGCCTGATCATCACCGAGGTTGTGACGGTCGAGCCCACCTATACCTATCTGCCGGGCGACATGTGCTGCTACGACGACACGTTCATCCCCGGCTGGGAAAAGCTCGCCGCCGCCGTGCATGAGTACGGCTGCAAGATTATGCCGCAGCTCTTCCACCCTGCCTACATGGCCTTTAACGTTCCGGGCACGCCGCGCCTGATCGCCCCGTCCTTTGTGGGCCCGTCTTACGCCCGCGAGGCACCGCGCCCCATCACGGTCGACGAGATCCACGAGCTCACGCATCAGTTTGGCGACGCTGCCGTGCGTATGCAGAAGGCCGGCGTCGATGGCGTCGAGGTCCATGCGGCGCACGCCCACGGTATGCTCGGCGGCTTTTTGACTCCGCTCTACAACAAGCGTACCGATGAGTACGGCGGCTCGCTCGACGCCCGCATGCGTTTCCTGCTCGAAGTCATCGCCGAGATTCGCGAGCGCTGCGGCAAGGACTTTATCATCGACGTTCGTATCTCGGGCGATGAGTACACCGATGGCGGCCTGACCCTCAACGACATGATCTACGTCTCGCGTCGCCTGGAGAAGGCCGGCGTCGACATGATTCATGTGTCGGGCGGCACCACCATCAAGCGCGGCTCCGCGATTCCCGCCGCCGGTACGCAGCAGGCCTCGCACGCCGCCTGCTCGCGTGAGATTAAGAAGCACGTCAACATTCCCGTCGCCACCGTCGGCCGCATCAACGAGGCCTGGATCGCCGAGGAGCTGATCGAGGACGGTGCCGCCGACATCTGCATGATGGGCCGCGCCAATCTGTGCGATGCCGAGTTCTGCAATAAGGCGGCCGCCGGCAACGCCGACGACATCCGCCCCTGCATCGGCTGCCTGCGCTGCCTGAACGGCATTATGTTTGGCAAGCGCATCTCCTGCACCGTCAATCCCGATGTGGAGCGCGACGAGGCCGGCTACGAGCCTGCCGCCGAGGCCAAGAACGTACTGGTTGTGGGTGCCGGTCCCGCGGGCATGGAGGCAGCCTACATTGCCGCCAAGCGCGGCCACAACGTGGTGCTCGTGGATAAGCAGGACGAGCCGGGCGGCGAGATGCGCATCGCAGCCGTTCCGCCGGCAAAGCAGGAACTCACCCGCGTGATCAAGTATCAGTATCGTCGCCTGGCCGAGGCCGGCGTGAAGTGCGTCTTTGGCACCGAGCTTACTGCCGAGGACATTCAACGCGACTACGCCGGCTACGAGGTTGTCCTGGCTTATGGCGCCGAGCCCATCGCTCCGGCCTTCATGCAGGGCTTTAAGCAGGTTATGACGGCTGACGACCTGCTGGGCGGCAAGGCTTTCCCGGGCAAGAAGATCGTCATCGTGGGCGGCGGCACCGTTGGCTGCGAGACGGCCGATTATCTGGCTCCGCTGGTCAACGACCTGTCGCCGGCCAACCGCGATGTCACCGTCATCGAGATGACCAAGACGCTCGCCGCCAACGAGGGCGGTGCCGGTCGCGCGGTGCTCATCACGCGCATGCTCTCCAAGGGCGTCCACGTGCTGACCGAGGCCAAGGTGACCGAGATCACCGAGGACACCATCAGCTACGAGAAGGATGGCGAGATCCACACCATCACCGGTGCCGATACGCTGGTGCTTGCCATGGGCTATCGTCCCAATACCAAGCTGGCCGACGACCTGGCTACAGCCGGCGTTACCACCCACGTGCTGGGCGATGCCAACAAGTGCGGCAACATCCGCGACGCCATCGGCGACGGCTACAAGATTGCCTGCGAGCTCTAGTCAACCCCTTGGTGCATGTGAGGCCTATCCCCGCGGCGTCAGTCGGTAGATAGCAAAAAGCGGCGGCCGTCCCGTACGTGGGACGACCGCCGCTTGCGTTAGCTGCAATGAGTCGTGCGATTAGAGGCCCAGGATCTCCTTGACCTTGGTGATGATGGCCTCGTCGGTTGCGTTGGCAAAGAAGTACTCCTGGAAGTGCTCGCCGGCAAGTGCGCCCTTCACCAGGTCCTGATCGATCTCGCCCAGGACGTCGACGAGCGGACGCATGGTCACAGCGCGCACGCCGTCGAGGATCTTCTTGTTGCGCTGCTCGGGCTCAACACGCTCGGCGGGGTAGCCGTTGCCCGAACCAAAGCCAAAGAGCTTCTCGAAGGTGTACTCGAGGTTGAGCTCCTGGCCCCAGCCGTTCTTAAGAGCGAAGGGCATGGCGACGGCGTTGCCATCGTTGACCTGGGCAAAGGTGTAGGCGTCGAGTGGGTCGGCAACGTGGCCGCACAGCACGCCGGGGAAGGAGTTGCAGGCGAGCATGGCGCCCTCGCCGGTGCCGCAGCCGGTCACGACGTAGTCGGCAGCGCCGGAGTTGAGCAGCACGGCGGCAAGGATGCCGTTCTGCACGTAGGTGAGGGGCTTGGAGTCGGCGTCGGCATACATACCATAGTTAAAGACGATGTGCCCCATGGGCTCGACAACCTTCTTAAGGGCAGCCTCGATCATGGGGTTCTTGGAGTTCTGAGAGTTCTCATTGATCAGAGCGATCTTCATTGCGAAATACCTTCCTATTTCTAACTTGCGGTGAAATACGGACCGTCTTGCCTGGTAGAAGTCAAAATCAATCCCTATTTCACCGCAACTACTAAATGAACCTAAATGTGGGAGCGCGGTGAGCGAGCGGGCTTGAGACGGAGCAGGTTGCCTTGAAAGAGGAGGGAAGCGTACTTGGGTACGCGACCGACGATTGAAAGGCAAGATGCCCGTCTCAAGCCCGCGCAGCGCCTACTGGGGCTGCTTGCCGATGTATGCGAGGATGCCGCCGTCGACGTAGAGGATGTGGCCGTTGACGAAGTTCGATGCATCGGAAGCCAAGAACACGGCGGGGCCCTTCAGATCCTCGGGCGTGCCCCAACGGGCGGCCGGCGTCTTGGCAATGATGAACTGGTCAAACGGGTGGCGGCTGCCGTCGGGCTGCGTCTCGCGCAGGGGTGCGGTTTGCGGCGTGGCGATGTAGCCGGGTCCAATGCCGTTGCACTGGATATTGGCCTCGCCAAACTCCGAGCAGATGTTCTTGGTGAGCATCTTGAGTCCGCCCTTGGCGGCGGCATAGCCGGCGATGGTCTCGCGACCCAGCTCGCTCATCATCGAGCAGATGTTGATGATCTTGCCGTGGCCCTTGGCGATCATGCCGGGCAGGCAGGCCTTGGACACGATAAACGGTGCGTTGAGGTCAACATCGACGACGCGGCGGAAGTCCTCGGCGCTCATGTCGAGCATCGGGGTGCGCTGGATAACGCCGGCGTTGTTGACCAGGATGTCGGGCGTGGTGCCAAAGTCGGCCTCGATCTTGGCGATGAGCTCGGCGACGACGGCCTCGTCGGTGACGTCTGCCACGTAACCATGAGCCTCAAAGCCCAGCTCGCGGTAGTGCTTCTCGGCCTCGGCTACCTTGTCGGCGTGACGTGCGTTAAAGGCGATCTTGGCGCCAGCCTCTCCGAGCGCCTCGGCGATAGCCATGCCAATGCCATAGGTGGCGCCGGTTACCAGTGCGACCTTGCCGTCCAGACGGAAGCTGTCCATAAGATCAGACATAGCGATCCTTTCAAAAGAAACGTTCATCTATATAAGTCTTGCTTTTAATACAAGCTCAGTATAGGAGAAGCGGAGGAATTGACGCCCCTATTCTCCTAAAAATAGGTGAACGTTCACTTTTAAAAGGTGAACGGTTGAAATCGGTTGTCGCGATGCCCTTACTCGCTTTTCGCCATCGCGCCTTCCGCGATCATGTTGCGGTTGTAGACCAGGTGCAGATACATGGCGTCGTGCGCGGCGGTGGGGTTGCGCGCCTCGATGGCGTCGGCCACGCCGCGGTGCGTGCGGATGGTCTCCTCGACGAGCTTTTTGCCCGTTACGTCGATAAAGAGGGGAACGGATGCCTTGAGCACACCCATCAGGCGAGGGACGACGAGGTTACCGCAGCTCTCGGCAATGGCGTTGTGGAAAGCGGTGTCGGCGGCGGAGTAGTCCTCGCCGGCCTCGGCCAGGCGCTGGGACTCATCGCAGAGCTCGCGGATGCATATAATCTGGTCTTCGGTCGCGTGCTCGGCGGCCATGCTTGCCATCTGCGGCTCGATCATAAAGCGCACCTCGAGCAGGTCGCGCGCCAGGCGCTGCTTATCGCCGATAAAGGTAAAGCCCAGCGGGTCGTCGGCAACGCCGGGGTTCGATGCCACATAGGTGCCCGAACCCTGCTTAATGCGCACGATGTTGCGCGACTGCAGCAGCTTCATGGCCTCGCGCACGGTGCTCCTGCCGGCACCCAGGCGCTCGACGAGCACGGCCTCCTTGGGCAGGCGATCGCCCTGTTCAAGGTGCTCATCAAGAATCAATTGAATGATTTTCTCGGAAATCTGCTCGGGAAGTCCCGATTCGGAGCGGGCCATAGCTATACCTCTCATTACAAAATACATCTGAGCTATTTTAGCGCATCTCGGATGCGATATTGGCGCTTCGTCCCAATCGAGCGGCTTATATATACCGTTCGCGGCGTAAATACGACCGTTCGCCAAATACATCAGATGTATTTCGAACAAATTTCAATTTGAAACATCAGACCTTTCCAAAACACGCTATAGTCATCAGACGAATTCAAAAGGTCTGATGAATTGGAGGAAAGATGTCAGACCCAACGTTTATGGCAGACCCCACCAGGCTGGTCATCGCCGCCATCGTGGGCATCGCGCTGCTGCTTGCACTCATCATTAAGTTCAAGCTGCACCCGTGCTGTCGATGATGGTCTCGGCGCTCGCGATCGGCATCGGCGCCGGCATGCCGCTCGACTTGGTGGCAGACACCGTCACCAAGGGCGTGGGCACCACGCTACAAAACATCGCACTGCTCATTGGCCTGGGCTCGATGTTCGGCCAGATCCTGGAGGAGAGCGGCGGCGCCAAGAAGATCGCCCAGACCTTCATTGACACCTTTGGCCAGGGTCACTCCAGCTGGGCGCTGGGTATCACCGGCCTGGTCATCGGCACCACGGTGTTTTTCGAGGCCGGCGTGGTCGTTTTGATCCCGCTCGCGTTTAGCGTGGCATCGCAGACCAAGAAGTCGACTCTCTACTATGGCATCGCCCTGCTTGCGGGACTGGCAGCCGGCTATGCCTTCGTGCCGCCTTCGGCCGGTTCGGTCCTCGTCGCCGGCACGCTCGGCGTCGACCTGGGTACCATGATTCTCGTCGGCATCCCCACCGCCTTTATCGCCATGGCTGTCGCCGGTGTCGTCTGGGGCCGCAACGTGGGCGGCCGCATCTTCACGGACGTCCCCGAGCACTTCACCTCCGCCGAGGGCGCGAGCGACGACAAGGAGCTTCCCTCCTTTGGCATGGTCCTCGCCATCGTGCTCACGCCGCTGTGCCTGATTCTTCTGGGCACGCTGTCTTCGTACATCCCCATGCCCACCGAGGTCGCCTCGATCCTCGCCTTCCTGGGCAAGCCGTTCGTCGCGCTCACCATCGCCACGCTTGTCGCCATGTACCTGCTGGGCGCTCGCCGCGGCTACACAGGCGCCGAGCTCAAGGCCCTGCTCGACCGTTCGCTTAAGCCCGTCGGCATGATCTTGCTGGTCATTGCCTGCGGCGGCGTCATCCGCTGGATGCTGCAGGACTGCGGTCTGGGCCAGGTCATCGGCCCCGTGCTCGAGAGCTGCCCGCTACCCCTCGTGGTCGTCGGCTTCCTCATCGCCGCGCTCGTTCGCGCCTCGGTCGGTAGCTCCATCGTTTCGATGACTATGGCCTCGGGCATTATGGCCGCCATGCCCGCGGTCGCCGGCGCCTCGGTGCTCATGCGTGCTGCCATCTGCCTTGCCATCTGCGGTGGCGCCACGGCGCTCTCGCACGTCAACGATGCCGGCTTTTGGATGTGCTCCTCGTTCCTCGAGATCGACGAGAAGACCACCCTCAAGTCCTGGACCATCATGGAGACGATCATCGGTCTTTCGGGCCTCGCCTGCGCCCTGGTGATCTCGTTCTTCGCCTAATCGCAAGCAAACGCTTTACATCAGCACGTACATCAATCGATACCAAACCAAGTAAGCCTTGAACCAAAGGAGTACACCATGGACGACAAGACTAAAGAGCAGATTCAGCAGGAGGCCGCCGAGCTGGTTGCCAAGCTGCAGCCGCGTTCCGGTAAGTTCCGCACCATCAGCCCCGAGATGGACCCGCTGCGTCTGGGCTCTGGCTGGAGCATCGAGGACCTGGACAAGCCGCAGGTCATCATCGAGTCGACGTTCGGCGACTCGCACCCGGGCTCCACCGGTCTGTTCGAGCTGGTCGAGGAGGTGCGCGCCGGCGTTGCCGAGGCTGGCGGCCACGGCGCCCGTTACTTCTGCACCGATATCTGCGACGGCGAGGCCCAGGGCCACGACGGCATCAACTACTCTCTGCCCAGCCGCGATATGATCGCCAACATGATCGAGATCCACGCCAAGGCCACCCCGTTCGACGCCGGCGTCTTTGTCGCCAGCTGCGATAAGGGTCTGCCCGCGAACCTCATGGCCATGGGCCGCATCAACATCCCCTCCATCGTCGTCACCGGCGGCGTCATGGACGCCGGCCCCGACCTGCTGACCCTGGAGCAGCTCGGCGCTATCTCGGCCCGCTACGAGCGCGGCGAGATTTCCCGCGAGGAGCTCGAGTTCGCTAAGCACAACGCCTGCCCCAGCTGCGGCGCCTGCTCCTTTATGGGCACCGCCTCGACCATGCAGGTCACGGCCGAGGCTCTGGGCCTCATGCTCCCCGGCACGGCTCTGCTGCCTGCCACCAGCTCCGACCTGCGTGAGTTCGCCCGCGAGGCCGGTCATCAGTCCGTGTGGCTCTCCGAGCACAACCTGTGCCCGCGCGACATCGTGACCAAGGAGTCCTTCGAGAACCTCATCATGGTCCACGGTGCCATCTCCGGCTCCACCAACTCGCTGCTGCACATACCCGCGATCGCCCGTGAGTTTGGCATCGAGATGTCCGCTGACGATTTCGATCGTCTGCACCGTGGCGCCCACTACCTGCTCAACGTTCGTCCCGCAGGCGAGTGGCCGGCGCAGTTCTTCTACTATGCGGGCGGCGTGCCGCGCATCATGGAGGAGATCAAGTCGATGCTCCACCTCGACGTCATGACCGTCACCGGCAAGACCCTCGGCGAGAACCTCGAGGACCTCAAGAACAACGGTTACTACGAAAAGTGCGGCCGCTACCTGGAGAAGTGGAACCTCAAGCGTGAGGACATCATCCGCCCGTTCGACCAGGCTTTCGGCACCGATGGTTCCATCGCCATCCTTCACGGCAACCTTGCCCCCGAGGGCGCCGTCGTCAAGCACACCGTCGTTCCGCGTGAGATGTTCCAGGCTACGCTCAAGGCCCGTCCGTTCGACTGTGAGGAGGACGCTATCCACGCCGTTCTGACGCACGAGGTCAAGCCCGGCGACGCCGTCATCATTCGCTACGAGGGCCCCAAGGGTTCCGGCATGCCCGAGATGTTCTACACCACCGAGGCCATCGCCAGCGACCCCGAGCTCGGCGCTTCCATTGCCTTGATCACTGACGGCCGCTTTTCCGGCGCCTCCAAGGGCCCGGCCATCGGTCACGTTTCGCCCGAGGCTGCCGTGGGCGGCCCGATTGCCCTGATCGAGGAGGGCGACCTTATCCAGATCAACATCCCCGAGCGCTCGCTGTCCGTTGTGGGTATCGCCGGCAAGGAGATGGAGCCGGCCGAGGTCGACGCCGTCCTGGCCGAGCGCCGCGCTGCCTGGAAGCCCAAGGCTAACCGCTATACCTCCGGCACGCTCAAGTTCTTTACCGAGCATGCAGTTTCCGCCATTCAAGGTGGCTACATGGAGTAGCACCCGTACGCATCGAATTTCTCCTCTCATAGATGCGTGGCACAAAGAGCCCCGAGTTCATACGAGCTCGGGGCTCTATTTCGTTTGGATTGCAGGCGTATTGCCGGTTGAAAGCGTGTTGCGTCTGGCACAAAATCGTACGAAAGCGCAATTTGCGTCTTAAATCAGGACGCAAATCAAGACGAAAACCGTTTACGTCTGGCTTAAATCCGTACGCAAACGGTTTTCGTCTTATAATACGGTCGTGAAAAGTACGAAACGAAGGGGTTATGCATATGGTTGTTAGAGAGGGCCCTACAGTCGAATACAAGGAAAGCGTTACGCCGACGTTTCTTAAAACGGTGAGCGCCTATGCAAACTACGGGACGGGCAAGATTGAGTTTGGCGTTAATGACGAGGGTATTGCCGTCGGTCTTGCAGATCCGGTTGCTGAATGTCTGCGCATCGAAAATATGATTAATGACAGCTTGGATCCCGCGCCCCGTTACTCGCTTGAGCCCGATGAGAAACACGGGACCGTAATCCTTACGGTTTATGAGGGCCAGGACAAACCCTATCGAAGCAAGGGAAAGGCCTACAGACGAAACGATTCGGCGACGGTGGAGGTCGACCGGTTTGAGTATGGCAGGCTGACGCTCGAAGGCAGCAACGTAACGTTCGACGCGCTCGCGTCGGCTCGCCAGGACTTGAGTTTTCACACGCTTGAGCATAAGTGTGTTGAACACCTCGGCATTTCCGAGCTAACGCCGGATATCATGCGTACGCTCCGCTTGCTCGGCAAGGATGGCTATACCAATGCCGCGGCGATTTTGGCGGATAAGAATGATTTTCCGGGCATTGACTGCGTCCGTTTTGGCGATACCGAGGATGTGATCTTGGATCGCGAGACGGCGACAGGTCTATCCGCAATTGAGCAGGTGGACAGGGCGGTTGCTATGTTTGCACGCTACTACCGTTATGAACGTATCGAGGGGATGGAACGCGTCCAAACCGATCGAATTCCTCTTGAGGCGTTCCGCGAAGCTGTCGCAAACGCTTTGGTGCATCGGACATGGGACGTTCGGGCGAACGTTCAAATTGCCCTGTACGACGATCGCGTCGTTGTGACTTCACCCGGACCGCTGCCCGCCGGTTTGACGACGGAACAATACCTGTATGGGCAGATATCCGTGCTCAGAAACCCAATTGTCGCTGAGGTCTTTCTAAAGCTGGATTACATCGAGAAATTTGGTACGGGAATCGCGCGAATCAGGCGTGCGTATCGAGATTCTTTGAGCCAGCCGGTATTTGATGTTCGCGGCGGCATGGTGGCCGTCACATTGCCCGTTATCGATGCCTTTGAAGGGTCTGAGGAAGAGGTCCAGGTTCTCAAGGCTTTGTCAGGCGGACGAATACTGTCGCGGGGCGAGATTGAGCAACAGACAGGATTGAGCCGCACGCGCACGTTGACGGCGCTTGAATCTTTGCTCAACCGAAACTCGATCGTAAGGCGGGGGACAGGACGCGCCACGAAATACGAGCGCGCATAGCTCAAAAGAGCAAAGCTACAAAACAGGCCCCAAGCCTACACCGGCTTGGGGCCTGCTGTCCTCTGGGATATTGGCGCCTCTACAGTTCAGCTTCCAGTTCGGCTTTGTGTTCGTTGAGGTAGTCGCGCATGTAGGGGATGGCAAATGAGACCTTGCCGTACGAGGGCGCCTCAATGATCGACTCTCTCAGCAGACGACTGCGGATGGAACTTACCTGTTGAGGTGTCTTGTTTAAGTCATCGGCAACCATGCTGGTCGAGCTCGTCTGCCCTAAGGACGCCATGCTCAGC
The DNA here is from genome assembly GCA_900540935.1 of uncultured Collinsella sp. Lineage (GTDB taxonomy): Bacteria > Actinomycetota > Coriobacteriia > Coriobacteriales > Coriobacteriaceae > Collinsella. The sequence continues at coordinate 34,646 of UQHW01000003.1, forward strand.
AGATAAGCGATGCACGTGGGCGGAATGCGCTGCAGCGCGGGCTCAATCACCATTGCGCAGAAGCGTTCGCGTGCTGTTGCGATGCCTCGCTTTGCCTCTTCCTCTCCAATTACAGTTGTATGGGCGCGTCGTGCCAGTTGCCATGCGTAATATCCAACGAGCTGAATCATAAAGGGGTAGCCTTGCGTTGCCTCGGCAAGTTGGCCGGCAATACCTGGTTGCAGCTCCATGCCAGACGCTTCAATGGTTTCTTCGAGGGAGTACGACACTTCGGTTACTGCCACAGCCTTCAGATCAAAGGGGAGGGCGCGGCGCAAAAACGTAAGTGTCTTTCCGTTGATGACACTTTCTATCATCGAAGGCAGCCCCGCAAAAACAAAGGCGATATCAAGGTCTTCGCCGATAACCTGTTGAATCGCAATGGAGAGCGTTCGGACCTCATCGAGCTCTGCGTCTTGAACCTCGTCGAGGGTGATGAGCAGGCCATTTCCATTCTTGGATATAGCCTGCCTCATGGCGTCGCGCAGCGATGGACCGATTCGCTCAATGTCTATGCTGCCGATGGATATGCCAGCTACGGTGGGCTCAAATCTGGCGTGTTTGGCCTGGAATTTGGGCTGCAGCTGCTCGAGAATGCGCTGACAAAGTCCTTCGGTTGCGACTTCTTTTATGACCGTCCAGCCACGGCTTTGCGCCAAACGTGAGCACTCGTCAAGGAGGACCGTCTTGCCCGTTCCGCGGACGCCGGCTATGCGCATAAGGCGCCCCGGGGCGCCAGGACCGTTGACGAGGCCTTCATTGAATTCCTCGAGGACATCTTCGCGGCCGATAATTGTGGGAGGTGTTTTGCCTGCCGTGGGCTTAAAAGGGTTTGTTTGCATGCGAGCCACCTTTGCTCAAAATATAGCAAGATATAGCAAAGTATAGCAAGATATAGCAAAGTATAGTGAGATATAGCAACGTATAGCGCTGCTCGCGGGTTCTTGCGGTGGCGCTATTTTCCAAAGGCCGCGCGGATAAAGCGCTGGGCGAAGAGCTTATTGGCGACGTTGATGACATGGCCCAGGAACAGTGCCGAGATGGCGGTCGTGACGCCAAAGCCGCCCAGGTTGTGCATAAAGACCAGCGACAGCGCGAGCGAGGCGGCGACGTGCGAGCAATCGAATACGACCTTCACATCGCCAAAGCGGCATTTGAGCTTTTCGGCAATGACCTGTACCAAGCCGTCGGGTGCGTTGGGAACGACGCCCATATTGACGACGAGGCTTACGCCAAACGCGGTGATGGCAAGCGAGAGCAGCATGGTTACGACCTGTGCTGGCAGCGCGGTGGGGTGCAGAGGGTTAACGTTCATAAAGAAATCGGTAAAGCCGCCGATCAGCGTTGAGAAAAAGAGCTCGAGCAAAATGCGCGGCTGAAACTCGCGGCGCAAGATGGCTGCCTGTGCGGCAATGTAGGCGACATAGGTCGCGGTAATCCAAAAGCCGAGCGTCTTGCCGGTGAGCATGGACAGCGTCGTGGCAAAACAGGTAAGCGCTGCCACGCCTAGGCCCGACGCAGTCTGGATGCTCATGCCGAGGGCGAGCGTCGCGACGCCTGCTAAATACATCAACATCCTGATGACGGTATGGCACCAATCGATCTTCTCGCCATTCATAATGATGAGCGGTCGCATGCTGCTACCCGTCCTTTCGGTTGTGAAGAAAAGGCTGACCTGGGCCGGCAAAAGAGGGTTATCGGAGGCACTGCTGTAAAAGCAGAAAAGCCGGCCCCACGGTCAGTCGTCTAGGAAATGTCTCGCTGTGCCGGAATGGGACTGAAGGGCCAACGAGACGGGAGGAAAGCAAATGACATAGCGTGGGCAATAGGATGCCAAGATGGTAGGGTGTGTCTTAGCATCCTATTGCCCACGCTTAACGAAATCGGTTTCGTTTGAGCCTTAGTATACGCACGGGATTCTATTTGCAAAGAGAAAAATAATAAAAAGGTGAACGTTCACCTAATCGCAACAACTCGTTGGCTGTATTATGACAAGGACATACTCGAAACCGATTTCGCAACGGTTAGAGAGTGCATTGTACGTTCGTCGTAGATTGCCGGGCAGCTTGGTCGCGCCCGCCGGTCGCATTGCGGCGAACGCCTTCACCCGGATCGAAAGGATCACCATGGAACAGCACACCGATTGCTCGTACTGCATGTGCGGGACCGACAACACGCTCGTCGATGCCTTTGGCATCCCCATGCTCGACCTGCCCGCCAGCAAGCTCATCTTGTTTAAGGAGCAGAGCCACAAGGGCCGCGTGATCGTGGCCTCCAAGCAGCACGTCGATGACATTTCCTGCATGTCCGAGGAGGACGCTGCCGCCTTTATGGCCGATGTCCGCCACGTCGCCGCCGCGCTGCACAAGGCGTTCAACCCCGACAAGATCAACTTTGGTGCCTACGGCGACACCATGCATCACCTGCATGTGCATATCGTCCCCAAGTACAAGAGCGACCCGTTTGAGTTTGGCGACGTGTTTGCCATGAACCCCGGTCGCGTCACGCTCGAGCCGGCTCAGTACGACGAAATCGCCCAGGCAATCATCGACAACCTGTAAAACTTCGTCCCCTATAAGTTGCGGTGAAATACGGACTGTTTAGCGGCTTAGCTGGCTCCAATAGTCCGTATTTCACCGCAACTTATGGGGGGCGGCGTTGCGATAGTATTACGTGTTGGTATTCGACTAACCGAGGACTTATCCGAGGGCTTTATGGAACAGCACCAGCATTATCAGAGCCTGCAAGACCAGGCATACAACGCATTGCGCTCCAAGATCATCTATGCCGAGCTCAAGCCCGGCACGCGCCTTTCGGCGATTGGCTTGGAAAAGGAGACGGGGATCGGGCGCACGCCCATCCGCGAGTCCTTTGTGCGCCTGCGTGAGCAAGAGCTGGTGGAAACGCGCCCCAAGAGCGGCACCTATGTCTCAAAGATCAGCATGGAGCGTGCCGAGAACGCCTGCTTTTTGCGCGAGAAGCTCGAGAGAAGCGTGCTGATCAAATGCTGCTCGGCCGCCACGCCTGATCAAAAGCGCCAGCTTGAGCAGATTCTCGCCGAGTCCGAGTCGCTCGACCACAGCGAGACGCGTCGCTTCTTTGACCTGGACAACCTGTTCCACGAGACGTGCTTTGAGATTGCCGGTCGCCACATGCTGTGGGATTGGATGAAGAGCATCAACACGCATTTTGAGCGATATAACTGGCTGCGCGCGGTGTCGCAGGATCTGGATTGGGAGCCGATTCGTCGGCAGCATCGTCGAATTCTTGAGGCCATTAAGGAGGGCGACACTGATACAGCGAGCTATCTGGCAGAGACTCACCTGCATCTGATGCCCGAAGAGCAGGGCCCAGTTATCGCCTTGCATCCCGATTACTTCGAGCTGCCCAAAGACTCGTCCATCTAATCTATCCCCTCATAAGTTGCGGTGAAATAGGGATTGTTGTGCGGTCCAGGTGGCGCAAACAGTCCCTATTTCACCGCAACTGCGTTGGGGCGTGACCGAGGCATAAAAACGCGGTGCCGTTTGGAGGAACAGACCGGAAGCAAGGGGTCGATTCCTCCAGACGGCACCGCGTTTGTTTTGGCGCTCTGGATTATGTTAGGGCAAAGATTTAGCCGAAGAAAAAGCGGCTCGGGGGCGTGTCGCTTCCGTCACGTTCTATCAGCATACAAGACGTTTTCGGTTCTTGTCCGTGACGGAAACGGCGCGCTTCCGAGCCGCTTTAAAAGAAAGGGGGCGAGGTCTAGGGCACGCCCCCTTTCACGATAGAGAGCTAAACCTAGCCGCGGACCTTCTTGACGACGTCCATGGCCTCGCGGGCGATCTGCTCGACCTTGGAGAAGTCGCCGTCGGCAAACAGGGCCGGCTTGACCATCCAGGTGCCACCGCAGGCGATGATGGCGGAGGAGCTCAGGTACTCCTCGACGTTGGCGGTGCTCACGCCGCCGGTAGGCATAAAGCGGTGACCGACAAACGGAGCGGCGAGGGCCTTGATGGTGTTCAGGCCGCCATACTGGGACGCGGGGAAGAACTTGGTGACCTTGAGGCCCAGGTTCTCGGCTGCGGTGACCTCGGAGGGGGTCACGGTTCCGGGAAGGACGGGCAGGTCGATGTCGATGCAGTGCTTCACGACGTCCTCGTTGTAACCCGGGGAGACGATGAACTTGGCACCGGCTGCGCGGGCCTGCTCAACCTGCTCGACGGTCAGGACAGTGCCGGCGCCAACGCACATCTCGGGCTCGGCCTCGGCCATAGCGGCGATGCACTCGGCGGCGCAGGCGGTGCGGAAGGTGACCTCGGCGGACTTCATGCCAGCTGCCATAAGGGCGTGGGCGAGCGGAGCGGCGTCCTCGACCTTGTCGAGCACAACGACCGGCACGATGCCCAGGGACTCAAGCGTGGTGTAGAACTGATCGAACATGATGTTCCTTTCGATGTGTGGCGCGCATGGGCGCGTGATTGCCAAATGTGCTGGTCAGGAGCCGATTTTGGATTGGTTATCGGAGGCACTGCTTGGGGTTCAAGCAATTCCAAAACCGGCTGCTCGACCAGTCATGTAGGAAATGCCAGGCAAAACCGGAATGGGACTGGTGGTTTTGCCCGGCCGGAGGAATCGGGGAGCGGGCCGCAGGGGTATGGGATTGGAAAGCTGCGGCCCGCGGAATGGAGACGGACTAGCGTGCGACGCGAGTGCCACCGTCGGCGGCTGATGCCACGGCTGCGATCTCGTCTGCGGTCACCAAGTTGGAATCGCCCTTGATGGTGAGCTTGAGGATCGAGGCCGCGATGGCGTAGTTGACGGCATCCTGCGGGTCGAAGTCGTTGATGAGGGCATGGACGAGGCCGGCGTTGAAAGCGTCGCCGGCGGCAACGCCCTCGAGCACGTGCACGTCGTGAGCAGGGGAGAACCAGTGCTCGCCGCTCTCGGCGTCAAAGAGCATGCCCATCCAGATGGAGCGCTCGACGCAGGAGATGTTGCGGACGACCGAGGCGACCTTTTTGCAGCCGTACTCGGCGCAGATCTGACGGGCCATCTCGACGTAGGTGTCGCGCTCCTCGATGCCATGGGCAAGGGAACCAGAGACGCAGGTCATGCCGAGGCCGGCGGGCGCATCCTCGTCGTTGGCGATGCAGATGTCGACGAGCGGCAGGAGTTCCTTCATGGTGGCCTGCGACTTCTCGGGCGACCACATCTTGCCGCGATAGTTCACGTCGCACACGGTGGTGATGCCCTTGGCGCGGCAGGCGGCGAGTGCCTCCTTGCCGGCGGCGGCCATCTCATCGGAGACGGCGGGGGTCACGCCGGAGAAATAGAAGACATCGATGCCCTTGAGGATCTCGTCCCAGTCAAAGACGTCGCGTTTGGCCATGTTGATGGCAGAGAACTTGCGGTCGTAGACGCAGCCGTTGCCGCGCTGCGAGGCGCCGACCTCAAACACATAGGAGCCAAGACGGTCGCCCTGACGCACGACGCGCGTTGTGTCGACGCCGTAGGCCTTCAGCGAGCGCAGCGCGCACTCGCCTAGGCGGTTGGCCGGGACAACGGATACGTAAGCGGCCTTGTCGCCTTGGTAGGCTAGGGAAAGCGCAGTGTTGGCCTCGGCGCCGCCGTAGCGGACGTCAAACTCGGTTGCCTGCTCAATACGCAGGTGGTCTTTGGGTGAGAGTCTCATCATGATCTCGCCGAAGGTAAGAACCGTTTTACCCATGGTCGCGCAGCTCCTTCTTGCTCGTGCGTACACCTTTGATATGGCGTTGGCGCGGAGGTGCCAAGACGGTAGGGTGCGTCTTTGCACCTGCGTGCCAACGCTCGCCGAAATCGGTTTACGAAATCGGTTTCGTTTCGAGTTGTAGTATACTCACCTACAGCGTTTTGCAAGCGAGATTTTTAAAAAAATGCCTAAAATGGCTCAGACCGCCGACAAATGGGAAACGGGGTGCGCTATGGCGCAGATGAGAATCAAGGACATTGCCGCCGAGGCGGGCGTGAGCCCAGCCACGGTCTCGCGCTATCTCAACAACCGTCCCGGGCAAATGACCGAGGAAACCCGTGCTCGCATCGCGGCGGTTATCGAGCGTACCGGCTATCGCCCGCGTGCCGCCGCACGCAATCTGCGCAGCTCGCGCACCAATCTCATCGGCGTGATCTTGGCCGATATCGCCAATCCGTTCTCTAGCGCCATGCTCGAAGGACTTTCCGCCAGCGCCGCCGCGCGCGGCTGCTCGCTCATGACGGCCATTAGCGGCAACGACCCCACAAAGGAAGCAGAGTCGCTCACCAGACTTATCGATGCCGGCGTGGACGGCCTGGTCGTCAATACCTGCGGCGGTAACGACGAGGCAATCGCCGCGGCCGCGGGACGCCTGCCCGTCGTGCTGCTCGACCGCGATGTTGCCGACGGTGGCATCGATCTGGTGACATCTAACAACCGTGAGCTGGTCGCCGGCTTGGTAGACGCCTTGGCCGCCGCTGGTAGCGAGCGCCTGTGCCTGCTCACCGAGGCAAGCGACGACAGCCCCGTGCGTCGAGAGCGCGCCGAGGCCTTTGCCGACGAGCTTTCGCGCCGCGGCCTTGCGGGCGAGGTCGTCACCCTGGCCGATGGCGGTGCCACGGGCGTTGGCCGTTTGGACGAGACCATCCGCGGCTATGCAGGTAAAAAGCTCGGCCTCATTGCCGTCAACGGCCTGGTCTTTCTGCGCCTGACCGAGGCACTGGCACAGTTGGGACCGTCGTTGCCGGCTGGCCTCAAGATCGCGACGTTTGACGACTACCCTTGGAACCACGTGCTCTTTGGCGGCGTCACCACGGCCGCGCAAGACACCCTCACCATAGCCGAGCGCGTGGTCGAGCGCCTGTCCGAGCGCATCGACGTCGTCACCACCACGGTGGGCGAGGCCGCAAAGCTCGCGCCCAAACGCATCGAGATCCCTGGCCACATCGAACACCGCGCCTCGACCTCTCGCTAGTCTGTATGATAATATATAGACAATGTCATACAGGAGGTATCCATGGCTGCGTCTGTGCTGAGTGTGCGAGTGGACTCGTCAATTAAAGACTCATTTGCCGAACTGTGCGAAGAGCTTGGCATGACTTCGTCTGTTGCGGTCAATATGTTTATGAGGCAGATGCTGCGCGAGCGCTCTCTGCCGTTTGTTCCTTCACTTGGTAAAAGCTCTGCGAGCGAAAGCGCCGCGGCGGGCATTTTGGATACTGCCCAGATTGAGTCCGCCGTCCGCGAGGCAGCCAGCACGATTCCCGCCATCAAAACCGTGATTCTATTTGGTTCGTATGCCCGTGGCGAGGCGCATGCCGATAGTGATATTGACTTGCGCCTCGAAGTCGATCGCGAGCAGGGCTTTGGTCTTTTTGCGCTGTCGGCGTTTGGCGAGGCGGTGCGCAAAGAAACCGGGAGGCAGGTTGATCTCGTCTCTAGTGATCATCTTGATGACGAACTTGCCGCGGTAATCGAGCGCGAAGGAGTGATCCTTTATGATCGCGCGTAAGTCAGACAGCCTTCGCGCCCAAGAGGCTTTGGAGGCCATCTCCGAAACGAACGAGCGCATCAAGGCTTTTGATATCACCGAGGACCAGTTTCTGCATGCGAATGACGTGCGGACGAGGGCGTTGGCGGACTCCCTTTTGATGTGTGCGCTTAGGGTGACGGAAGAAGCGGGCAAATTGTCGGAACGCTCGCAGCGGCTTCATCCCGAAATTGAATGGCGTGGAATTATCGGCATGAGAAATTATCTTGCGCATGATTACGGCAATGTCGACCGCTCGGTTGTTTGGGATGCAGTGACGATGGAGTTCCCTGCGCTGGAACGAGCCTGTAGACAAATTGTCTCCGAATCCGAGCGATAGTTGCTGGTCATACCCTCCTGCGCACACGTTTTTTGAGCGCTTGATACGCTTTAACCCTGCGGAAACATTTTTCTGCGATAGTATCTGCGATATAGACCAGTCGAAACCCGCCCGAAAGAAAGGGGAGCGACATGAACCAGCAGAACATCGATTACGTACTCCGCTCCGTAGAGCAGCGTGACATCCGCTTTGTGCGTCTGTGGTTTGTCGACATTCTCGGCCGCCTCAAGAACTTTGCCATTAGCCCCGAGGACCTCGAGGTCGCTTTTGAGGAGGGTATTGGCTTTGACGGCTCCGCCATCGAGGGCTTTGCCACGCCTGAGGAAGCTGACATGCTGGCGTTTCCCGATGCTTCGACCTTCCAGATTTTGCCGTGGCGCCCGAGCCATAATGGCGTCGCCCGCGTGTTCTGCGACGTGTGCACTCCCGATCGCAAGCCGTTTGCCGGCGACCCGCGCGATGCCCTGCGCCGAATGTTCCGCAAGGCCGAGAAAGCTGGCTATCTGCTCAACGTGGGCGCCGAGCTGGAGTATTACTACTTCCCCGACGAGCACACCCCCGAGCCGCTCGACAACGTGGGCTACTTCGATCTTTCGGTGAGCGATGCCGCCCGCGACCTGCGTCGCAATACGGTCCTCACGCTCGAGAAGATGTCCGTGCCCGTGGAGTACACCTTCCACGCCGCCGGCCGCTCGCAGCACGGCATGAGCCTGCGTCACGCCGAGGCCCTGAGCATGTCCGACGCCATCACCACGGCCAAACTCATCATTAAGCAGCAGGCCTACGAGAGCGGTTGCCACGCCTCCTTTATGCCCAAGCCGTTGGCGGGCGAGGATGGCAGCGCCATGTTTTTGCATCAGTCGCTGTTCGACCACGACGGCAACAACGTCTTTTGGGGCGAGGGCGACGAGAAGTACCATCTCTCCGACGTTGCCAAGCACTATATGGCCGGCATCCTGGCGCATGCCCGCGAGATCAGCGCCATCACCAACCCCACGGTCAACTCGTACAAGCGCATCACCACGGGTGGCGACTCCGTGCCGCAGTATGCCACGTGGGGCCTGCGCAACCGCGCGAGTATGGTCCGCATCCCGGTCTACAAGCCCGGCAAGCAGCTGTCCACGCGCATCGAGCTTCGCAGCCCCGATCCCATGGCCAATCCGTACCTGGTCAACGCCGTCACGCTGGCGGCTGGTCTGGACGGCATCGAGCGCAAGCTGGAGCTGCCGCCCGAGGCCACGGCCGAGACGCTCAAGCTTACCGACCGTCAGATGCTCGAGGCCGGCTACACGCCGCTGCCGCGCTCGCTCAAAGAGGCGCTCGATGTGTTTGAGGACTCGCAGTTTATGAAGGATGCCCTCGGCGAGCACATTCACAGCTTTTTCCTCAAAAAGAAGCGCAACGAGTGGCATAAGTTTGAGTCCACGATCACCGAGTGGGAGATCAAGCACTACCTGGCGAACTCCTAATCGCGCTGGCTTGTTCCAGTACGATTGAGCTCATTTCCTTGGAGGCCGATATGTCCGAAAAGAGTGCCCTGTTCATGGCGCGCACGACGCGCTTCCACGAGTTTGCCCGCAGCTTGACGACCACCTTGGGTGTCGAGGTGAGCCTGGCCACCCCCGATTCGCCGACTGCGGCGCACGACTTTGACCTGCTGATCCTCGATTCCGATGGCATTCGCAGCGACCGCATCGATCAGATTGCCAAGTGGCTTGACGATCGCGGCGGTGTCCCCATGTTGGTGATCGTCGACGACGAGGCGCTCGGCACCCTGCGCCTGCCCAATCACGCGCATGCCGACTTTGTGTGCCCCACGGCGACGCCCAACGAGCTCAAGGCTCGCGCGCAGCGCTTGATGGGCGAGGAGGAGACCGTTACCGCCGACGATGTGCTCAACATCGATAACCTCGAGATCAACCTGGCTACCTACCAGGTGACGCTCGATAACGAGCCCATCGACCTGACGCTGATGGAGTACTCGCTGCTGAGCTTTTTGGCGACGCACCCCAACCGTGCCTACAGCCGCGAGGTGCTGCTGCACCGCGTGTGGGGCTTTGAGTACTGCGGCGGCACGCGCACCGTCGACGTGCACATCCGACGCATCCGCTCCAAGGTGGGCCCGCAGATCGCGGCACACATCACCACCGTCCGCGGCGTGGGCTATCTGTTTAAGGACTAGCTTTCCACCACAAAGGGGACAGGCACTTTTGTGGTGGTTTTGACGCAGGTACGGATTCCTTTCGGGTCTGCGGCAGAACTTAAGCCTTCCTAAAAGATTGCGTTCTCATACACTTGCGCCCGCATATTGGGGTACAACTCAACGTGAACAATGATGGCCCGCCACATGTTTGGCGGGCCTTTGGTTATTTGACGAAAGGATCGCAGCTATGAGCGAGTACGATTCCCAGCGTCCCCAGGATGCGGGCAACGCCGGCGAGACCCAGCAGCAGCCGCGTGTGCAGGTGGAGTCGACGCCTGCCGACAACAACATTCCCTACGTGCAGGCCTACGACACGCAGACCGGCAAGCCGCTGGGCGGCCAGCAGGTTGTAAACAAGCACACAGTGGTCAAGACCAAGACCAAAAAGCTGCCGATCTTTATTACGGCGCTCGCCGGTTGTGCCTGCGGAGCTCTGCTGGTCATTGCGCTTATCATGAGTGGCACGCTCGATATCGGCGGCGGCAAGAACGCCGTGACGGCGGGTGCTTCGGGTTCGTCGACGCAAAAGATCACCATTGACTCCGAGGATACTACGCTGGCCGAGGCCGTTTCTGCCAAGGCGTTGCCCTCCGTGGTTTCCATCACCGCCACTTCGAGCGGCAGCCAGAATGGCTCGCTTTCGCAGTCTGCTGATGAGTCGGACAGCTCGGGCAGCGTCGGCTCGGGCGTGGTGCTCGATACCGAGGGCCACATCCTCACCAACAACCACGTGGTCGATGGTTACGACCAGTACGTGGTGACCATGGACGACGGCACCACCTATGAGGCCGAGTTCGTGGGCAACGATGCTTCGAGCGACCTCGCCGTCATTAAGCTCAAGGACGCCGACGCCTCCAAGCTCACGCCGATCGAGATCGGCGACTCCTCCAAGCTCAACGTGGGCGAGTGGGTCATGGCGATCGGCTCGCCGTTCGGCAACGAGCAGTCTGTCTCCACGGGTATCGTGTCGGCGCTGTATCGCTCCACGGCTATGAGCTCTACCAGCGGTAACACCATCTATGCCAACATGATCCAGACCGATGCCGCCATCAACCCGGGCAACTCTGGCGGCGCGCTCGTCAACGACAATGGCGAGCTTGTGGGTATCAACTCGCTCATCGAGAGCTACTCGGGCTCCAGCTCGGGCGTGGGCTTTGCCATTCCCGTTAACTACGCCAAGAACATTGCCGACCAGATCATCGACGGCAAGACGCCGGTGCATCCGTACATGGGCGCTACGCTTTCGAGCGTCAATGCGCTCAACGCCCGCACCAACAAGCTGAGCACCGATAGCGGCGCGTATGTGGCGAGCGTCGTTGAGGACGGCCCTGCCGCCAAGGCTGGCATTCAGGAGGGCGATGTCATTACCAAGCTGGGCGACGACGAGATTACGAGCGCCGATGGCCTGATCATCGCGCTGCGCAGCCACGAGGTGGGCGAGAAGGTCGAGATCACGCTCATGCGCGGCAAGGAAGAGAAGAAGGTCACCGTCGAGCTGGGCTCCGATGAGGAGCTGCAGAACCAGCAGCAGGACGACAGTTCGACCGACACCGGCAACGGCGGTATTACCGACGAGCAGCTGCGCCAGTACCTGGAGGAGCTGCTGGGCCAGCAGGGCCAGGGTCAGGGCTACGGCCAGGGTTACTAACGAGCCATTTCGCACATGCCGAAGCCAGAGGGGCTGTCCCATCAACGCGAGACAGCCCCTCTTTTCGTACCGATCCCTTGGGGACGGAGGAAAACGGATCACTTGTGGCTGGCAAGAGGCCTGGTTCGTAATGGTCTGGACAGTTAGTTCAGATACGTATAAATCTGGGGCAGCTTGGGATGCGTTTTGAGCAATTTTTGATTGGGATGGGGTTTGAATGGGTGTTTGGGAGGGCGAGCGGGACGTTTACATGGTCTCAGGGAGCCCATATTAGTTGAAACAGGGGTGTTCGTGCCTAATCCAGCTCTAGGATTTATACGTATCTGAACTAACTGTCCACCCCAGTCTGGCGGCTGCCGATTCGGTGCGGTTTGAGACCGCTATTCGGCCCCATTGCGACCGGTGGTACTCTTGTATCCGTTTGAAATCGAGCGAAGGAGTGCCGCTATGGAGCAATCGAGCCTGTTTGGTGACGGCGTGGACATCGATACCGAAACACCCGCGACCGCGGAAGCCACCGCACCGACCGACGCCCGTGCCCAGGCGGCAGCGCGTGCGGCCGAGCTGCGCCACGAGCTCGATTACCACGCCTATCGCTACTACATGCTCGATGCGCCCGAGATCACGGACGCAGCCTTTGACAAAATGCTCGTTGAGCTGCAGGAAATCGAGGCGACCTACCCCGACCTGGTGACGTCCGACAGCTATACCCAGCGCGTGGGCGGGTACGTGAGCGAGCAGTTTACGCCGGTCACGCATATGGCACGCATGTATTCTATGGACGATGCCATGGATCTGGACGAACTTGACGCGTGGCTCCAGCGCACTGAGGATGCGCTCGGTGCTGGTAGCGTCACCTATACCTGCGAGCTTAAGATCGACGGTCTGGGCGTGGCGCTTACCTACCAAAACGGCACCTTCGTGCGCGCGGCAACGCGCGGCGACGGCACCACGGGCGAGGACGTATCGCTCAACGTCCGTACCATCAAGGATGTGCCCATGCATCTGTCCGAGGCGGCGCTCGCCCACATGGGCGCTGACCGCGAGCGCACCATCGAGGTACGCGGCGAGGTCTATATGCCCAAGGGCAGTTTTGTTCGTCTGAATGAAGAGGCCGATGCCGAGGGGCGCGATCCCTTCGCCAACCCGCGCAACGCCGCCGCAGGATCCTTACGCCAAAAGGACCCCAAGATCACGGCACGCCGCGACCTGGCCACCTTTATCTATGCCATCGCCGATACCGACCCGCTGCACGTCCACAGCCAGCGCGAGTTCCTCGACTGGCTGCGTAGCGCCGGCTTTAGCGTCAACCCCAACGTGGCCCGTTGTGCCACGCCCGCCGAGGTTCACGAGTTCTGCGCCCAGGCGCTCGAGCATCGCGGCGACCTGAACTACGACATCGACGGCGTGGTCGTAAAGGTGGACAGCTTTCAGCAGCAGCTCGACCTGGGCTTTACCGCCCGCGCACCGCGCTGGGCCATTGCCTTTAAGTTCCCGCCCGAGGAAAAGCAGACCGTCCTGCGCGAAATTCGCATCCAGGTGGGCCGCACCGGTGTGCTCACGCCGGTCGCCGAGTTCGACCCGGTGACAGTCGCCGGCTCCACCATCGCGCGCGCTACGCTGCACAACATCGACGAGATCCGTCGCAAAAACGTGCGCGAGGGCGACACTATCATCGTGCACAAGGCAGGCGACGTAATCCCCGAGGTCGTGGGACCGGTGCTCGACAAGCGCCCGGCCGATTCGGTCGACTGGCACATGCCCGAGGCCTGCCCCGTGTGCGGCAGCCCCGTGGTTCACGAGGATGGCGAGGTCGCCTACCGTTGCGTCTCCATCGACTGCCCCGCACAGCTCAAGGAGCGCCTGCTCCACTGGGTGAGCCGCGGCTGCATGGACGTCGACGGCCTGGGCGACGAGATCGTCGACAAGATGATCGCCGCCGGACTGATCCATGATGTCGCGGACTTCTACCAGCTCACGGTCGACGACATCGCCGGACTGGACACGGGGCGCACCTATGCCAGCTCCAACAGCAAAAAGGGCGTCAAGAAGGGCGATCCCATTCCGGTGGGCCTTAAGACGGCCGAGAAAATCATTGCCGAGCTCAACAAGTCCAAGAGCCAGCCACTCGGTCGCGTGCTGTTTGCCCTGGGCATCCGCCACGTGGGCAAGAGCGTGGGCGAGGTCATCGCCGAGCGATTCCTGTCGATTGACAAGCTTATCTTGGCGAGCGAAGAGGATATTGCCGAGTGCGAGGGCATCGGTCCCAAGATTGCGGCGAGCGTCAAGCAGTTCCTGGCCGTGCCCGAGAACCTTGCCGTGCTGGAGCGCCTGCGCCAGGCGGGCCTGTCGCTCGAGGTCGACTTGGGCGCCGCGCACGCGCAAGCCGCAGCCGACGCTGGCGTGGCGGGCGAGCTCGCCGACGCACAGCCACTCGCGGGTCTGACCTTCGTGCTCACCGGCACGCTCGTCAACCGCACGCGCGACGAGGCGGGCGCGGCACTCAAGGTGCTTGGCGCCAAGGTTTCGGGCAGCGTGTCAAAGAAGACGAGCTATCTGGTCGCCGGCCCCAAAGCGGGCTCAAAGCTCACCAAGGCCGAGCAGCTGGGTGTGCCCGTGTTGGATGAGGCGGCACTTGAACAGATTTTGGCGACGGGTAGGGTCCCGGAGGCATAATGATTTGTTGAGGAACTGCGCAGAGGCTCAGTTCCTCAACATCTCCTTATAGTGTTTGCCTGTTCAATTTCGATATCGTTTCCCTCGTATGATCCAGATGCGTCTACCGACTCAAAGCGTGAGTAGGAAACTCTTGTCCCAACTTTGATTTGGGAAAGCTTGTCTTTGATTCGGCCAGATGAGGGGAATGTAATCCGGGTTTGCTTTCCAGCGTCGGTGTAGCGGGGACTGTTGTCTGTTTGGATTACGAGTTCCGTTCCCTCAATAGAATGAACGCTGCCGGCTCCAAAGACAAGGTAATCATCTCCTCCGCTATAGCGGGCTCTATCTGTGCATGAAGAAACGGATGCAAACATAGCGAAAATCACCAATATCGTAACCAGGGCAAAGGCCGTGGTGCCATAGCATTTTGATGGTGCCATCCGGTCTACCAAAAGACTGTTCCGTTCAATTTGACCATATTGGGCGTTGCATAGTTAATCGCTCGGGGATAAGTGTTCCATCCGTCGAATACTTCGAGCCACTGCAGTTCGATGCCAGAGCTTCCATTATGCCCAGTAAAATAGCCAGTTACCGTGACTGTATGACCTGATAGCTCGACGGATCCTTCACTGTTTCGGCTGTTGATCCACATATGATACAAGCCGATATTCCCTTGATCGATAGTTGCTCTGTACTGAGCGAATTGAGGCTGATAACCGAAAAATTGAGTATTAAGTGCTCTACCCTTTTGAGCGGCAAGACTTTTAAACGGAACAATTCCATCTGGGATGATCGTGCTTCCGTACTCGACGCCCTGATCATTGGTCTTATACGTTGTTGTGCCAGTGACGTTCCATATTTCTTTATAATAATCGGGATTAAATTGATTAGCGTTTGAACTGGTGAGACCGTAATGCATTGATACAGCGTACAAGGCAGAAACGACGCATGCATACTTATTAGTGCGGGCTTCAACTAATGATTCCGAGACTCCTCGGAACGGTATTCCGTTTAAATCGTCTATTTGGAAATGCAACATCAAGTCATCTTCATTGATAATGACTGCATCCCATGAAGTTGGGTTATTGCTTTGAGGTGCTATACCCTTTTCGGTGACAATTGGGACAGACCGTATATTGTTATAGTTGGTTACACAGTCTCTAGTTCCTGGCACCAAAGTTCCATATTCAATATCGTTGTACGAAATTAGTACGGTTGGGTTTGTGGCCTGTTGGCCGGAATAAGTTGAAATGGCGTTTGATAGAGAAGCTGAAATCGGGAGAATGGTATCGCCGAGGGTTATCTCCTTCAGAAGCCCAGGATATGATGCGTCAAGTATTAAATAACCGTAAGGGCTTCCTTCCCTTGTGACACTGATTTCATAGCCACAGATAAGGCCGATTTGTTGGCATACGGGAACGATTTGCTCGATCTCTAAGTTCGCGGATCCGTCGACGATGGGCAACAGGGAAAGCGCGTAGTCTTGTGCTAGGTCTGATGTAAAAGCGACGGATGAGTTTGAGTCGGCAGCGAATACTCTTGTTGGGCGTGACGCGGATAAGCCGATGATCGAGGCTAGGCCGAGAAGAAACGAGCGACGTGATTGAACTCTGGGCATAATGTCTCCTGCCTATGGGGGGCAATATGCTGTCATTTTATTTGCTACAAAATACAATCTAATTCGGATTAAGGTAAATGGATGGAATTGCTCGATAAATGGTAGTGATTAGCGGACCGGTATCGCGATCCTCGTCACATACGCTCCCGGGTCGTCGCTGATGATGTCGTCGATGAGGGCGATTTCGCGCGAGGGACCGGCGGGGGACAGGTCGCGCTCGTGCATGTAATCGAGTAAGCGCTCATAGCGCGGGGCCGCCTGACCGTGCGTGCCGCGGAAGCTGACCGTCAGACACCGCGCGGCGGGACGTACTTCGACATCGCCCAGGTAGGTAATCGTCCGTGTCATCCAGCAGCAGAAAGACTTCGTCGTAGCCGTCAAAGTCGCCGGCGGCCAGGCGTTCGGCGCTAATCCCAACGCCCAAGTTGCCCAGGAAGACAAAGGTCTCGTGCTGGCCCTTCTGCAATTGACGAATCTGCCACTCCAGCGCATAGGCGTCGGTAGGGTTGACGCGTTCGCGCAACACGGCGCAGCGAAGCTCGGGCGCATCGATTGTGCAAATGCTATCGAGCTCGGTGTTCAAGGCATCGTGCAGCAGCGCAAGCCGGTTATCGATCTTACGCGACACGCGCTCCAGCTCGCGGCGCTTGCGCTCGATGAGCTCCTGCTGCTGAGCCAGCTGCCGCTGCATAAGGTTCACATCGCGCGTGGTCACAAACTCGCGGATTTGTGCTAACGGCAAGTTGAGAACGCGCAGGTGGCTGATGGTGTTGAGGGTGGAGAGCTGCCGCGATCCGTAGTAGCGGTACCCACTTGCCGGATCGATGTGCGCCGGGTCCAGCAAGCCCATCTGCTCGTAATGACGTAGCGTCCCCACGCTCAGGTTAAACAGGCGCGCCACCTCGCCAATGCGGAGCAGGCCCTCAGTATGTTCACTTGGCGTGTCGGTCACAGGACCGCTCCTTTCAATGGGGTCGGGGAGGGGCGCCGAGGTCGTGCGGCGCGGCCGTCGTATGACACAAACGATCCGCTACGCTGCCAACTTGTCAAAAGCTCCGCGGCGGTTGAGCACGGTAAACGCGACAACACAGATGACCGCCGACAAAATCGATCCGCACGGCGAAGCGATGCCCATGGGAAACAACGTATCGGAATAGGCGTTCGACAGCAGCCACGCGCCCGGCACGCGAATGAGTGCCACGGCCAGCACGTTGTGCGCAAAGCCGATGTAGCTCTTGCCGTATGCAGCGAAAAAGCCACTAAAGCAAATGTGGATGCCGGCAAAAATCGCGTCGAAAATGTAGCTGCGCATATAGCCGGTACCGGCCGCGACGACCGCGGAGTCCTTGGCAAAAAAGCCGATAAACGCCGGTGCCACCAGCCACATCAGCACCGTGATCAGGCAGCCATACACCACCGAGATCGTCATGGCGTCTTTGAGCACCTGACGTGCGCGATTGCCCTTGCCCGCGCCGGCGTTTTGTGCCGTGAGTGCGCTGACGGTGGCACCCATGGAACTCGGCACAATGAACAAAAAGCTGATCATCTTTTCGACCAGGCCCACGGCGGCGGCGTCGACGAGCCCTCGGTGGTTGGCGATGACGGTGATAAACATAAACGCCACCTGGATGCAGCCGTCCTGCACGGCCACGGGCACGCCGATCTTAAGAATGCTGCCGAGCACCTCGGGCTGGGGGCGCAGGTCGCTGCGCTTAACGTGGATGTTCGTGCGGCGGCTCTTGAGCCACACGAGCGCGAGGGCAACGCTGGCCGTCTGTGCGGTCACCGTGCCGAGTGCCGCGCCCACGGGGCCGAGTCCCATGTGGCCAATAAGCAGAAAATCGAGCGCGATGTTGATGACGCACGCCACGCCGATCACGTACATGGGCGAGCGCGAATCGCCCAGGCCGCGAAAGATGGCCGAAAGGATGTTGTACGCGGCGATGCACGGAATGCCGATAAAGCAGATGCGCAGGTAGGCGGCGGTGCCCTCGACCGCTTCGGCCGGCGTGCCGATGAGCGCCACGATCTGCGGGCACAGCGCGAGCAAGAGCGCGGCCAGCACCACCGAGACACCCATAAAGAGCGTGATGGTGTTGCCGATGGCGGCCTCGGCGCGGTCGAAGCGGCGTGAACCCACGGCGTGGCCGACGATGACGGTCGTTCCCATGGCCAGACCTACGAGCGTCACGGTAATGATATAGAGCGTCTGCGCGCCGTTGCCCACGGCGGTGATGCCGGCGGCGCCGCTAAACTGCCCGATAAAGTACAGGTCGGCCATGCCGTAGAGCATCTGCAAAAAGTACGAGAGCATATAGGGCAGGGCGAAGACCGCGATGGTCTTGAGGACATTACCGCGTGTGAGGTCGTGTTCCATGGGCGGGACTTTCTGGCTTGGTTCGTTTACGTACCAGTGTAGTGAAAACCCTACAACGATTGTAGAGTCAAGGTCCATGTAGCCGGTGGGGCGAAAAAATCGCGCCCACAATCATTTCCATTTGAATACGGTCGCGCGCCGCGCGGGCTTAGCGCCTGCGCTAGCCTTGCAGAAATCGATTTCGGAACACTTGACACTATCGCTCGGCGCGCAATAATACGTGCGTTTGCGAACAACGTTTGATGGGGGATGAACCTGCGTGCGCAATCTCAAAATCTTGTTTTCCTATTTGGGGGCATACCGTCGCGATGCCATACTCGGCGTGATGTTCGTCTCGGTCGAGACCGCGCTTGAGCTGTTTATCCCGGTCATCATGGCCAATATCATCGACGTGGGCGTGCCCACGGGTGACGTTAACTACATGCTGCTGCAGGGCGCGTTCATGATCGTGTGTGCCGCGTTTTCGCTGGTACTGGGTTTGGGTTACGCGCGCACGTCCGCCCGTGTCGCATCGGGCCTGGGCGCTAACCTGCGCGAGGCCGAGTATCGCAAGATCCAGACGCTCGCCTTTGGCAACCTGGACAACTACGACGCCAGCTCGCTTGTCACCCGCATGACCACCGACATTACCGTTATCCAAAATGCCATCGGCAACGGTTTCCGTCCCATGGTGCGTGGCCCCATGACCCTCATTGTCGGTCTGGTTTATGCCTTGGTGTTGTCGCGCCCACTCGCCACGGTCTTCGCGATCATTCTGCCCGTGCTGGCGATTGTGCTGGGCGTTATCACCTACCGCGTGAGCCCGCTCTACCGCCAGCTGCAGACCTCGATGGACCACCTCAACGGCGTGGTGCAGGAGGACCTCACCGCCGTGCGCGCCGTCAAGGCGTACGTGCGCGCCGAGCACGAGGAGGCCAAGTTCGACACCGTCAATACCGAGCTCGCGCACACGGCTACGAAGACTTTCGGCAACGCCGTGCTCAACCTGCCGGTGTTTCAGCTGTCGATGTACGTGGCCGCCATCTCCATCCTGTGGATCGGCGGGCGCATGATTATCGCCGGCGAGCTGGGCGTGGGTTCGCTCACGGGCTTTATGAGCTACGTGCTGCTGATCATGAACTCGCTCATGATGATCTCCAACGTGTTTTTGCTGCTCACGCGCGCGCTCGCCAGCGTGGAGCGCATCTCGCGGGTGATCGACGAGCAATCGCTCATCCAGGCCCCCGCGGCAGACGCGGCTGTGCGCGAAGTGGCCGACGGAAGCGTCGAGTTCCGCGACGTGTCGTTTAAGTACCGCGCGGATGCTGCCGAGGACGTGCTCGAGCATATCGACCTTCGCATCGAGCCGGGCTCCACGGTGGGCGTGCTCGGCGGCACGGGCTCGGGCAAGAGCTCACTCGTGCAGCTCATCGCGCGCCTGTACGACGCGACCGAGGGCGTCGTGCTCGTGGGCGGGCGCGATGTGCGCGACTACGACCTGGCCGCTCTGCGCGATGCCGTGGGCATTGTGCTGCAAAAGAATGTGCTGTTTACGGGCACCGTGCGCGAGAACCTGCAGTGGGGCGCGCTCGATGCCACCGACGAGGAACTGCTGCGTGCTTGCCGTGCGGCGTGTGTGGACGAGTTCCTGGACCGTATCGGCGGGCTGGATGGCGAGCTGGGCCAGGGCGGCGCCGGTGTTTCGGGCGGGCAGAAGCAGCGTCTGTGCATCGCGCGTACGCTGCTCAAGCATCCGCGCGTGCTCATTTTTGATGACTCGACCAGCGCGGTCGATATGGCGACCGACGCCAAGATCCGCGAGCACATCGCGCAGATTCCTGATACGACCGTGATCATCATCGCCCAGCGCATCGCGAGCGTGATGGATGCCGATCGCATTGTCGTGCTGGACGACGGCCGTGTCCATGGCGTGGGCACGCACGAGGAGCTGCTGGCGGGTGACAACATCTACCAGGAGATTTACGCCTCGCAGATGGAGTTCGCGGGGGATACGACCGCAGATGCCCTGACCCGAGAAGGGGGTGAGCTCCATGCCTAAGACATCCGCTCAGGCCCGCCCGGCCAATCTGGGGCAGACGCTCCGCCGCCTGCTCAGCTATATGGGCCATGCCAAGTTCTCGCTGCTTGCGGTGGGCGTGCTCGCCTCTATCGCCGCCATCGCGAGCCTTGCCGGCACCTATATGGTGCGCCCCATCGTTAACGGCTTGGCTACGGGTGGGGAGGAGCTGCTCACTAAGCAGGTTCTCTTTACGGCCGCCATCTACGCCGCGGGCGTGCTGTCGGCCCTGGGCTATTCGCAAATCATGGTGCGCGCGGCCCAACGTGTGGTGTCCGACATCCGCCGCGACCTGTTCGCACATATCCAGACGCTGCCGCTCAGCTATTTCGATAGCACGCGCTCGGGCGACATCATGAGCTTCTTCACCAACGACGTCGACACGGTCTCCGAGGCACTCAACAACAGCTTTGCTAACGTGATTCAGGCGACCATCCAGGTGATTGGCACCACGGCCATGCTCATCATCCTCAACTGGCAGCTCACGATCATCACGCTCGTGTGCGACGCGGCCATTGTGCTGTACGCGCGCTACTCGGGCATTCGCTCCAAGCGTTTCTTTGCCGCCCAGCAGGCGTCGCTCGGCGACTTGGACGGATATGTCGAGGAGATGGTCTCGGGCCAAAAGGTCATCAAAGTCTTCAACCACGAGCGGGCCAACGTGGTCGGTTTTGACGCGCGCAACCAGGAGCTGCGCCGCACCGGTGGCACCGCGCAGGCCTACGCCAACTCGATGGTGCCCATGACCGTGGTGATCGGCTATGCCAACTACGCGATCGTTGCGGTGGCGGGAGGCATGCTCTGCATCAACGGTCTGGCCGACGTGGGCGCGCTCGCGAGCTACCTGGTCTTTGTGCGCCAGGCGGCCATGCCCATCAACCAGTTCACGCAGCTGGGCAACTTCTTGCTCAACGCGCTGGCCGGTGCCGAGCGCCTGTTCGCCGCGATGGACCTTGAGCCCGAGGTGGACGAGGGTTGCGTGGAGCTGGTGCAGACGGGCGAGTCCGCGTGGGCGTGGAAGATTCCTGAGGGCCGTGGCGTGGGCGCGTACGGGCATCTGCACGATGTTGCCTCGGTCGACGATGCAGGTCGTGCGGTGTCGGCCGACGGTACCGAGCTTGTGACCGGTCTGGTGCCGCTCGCCGGCGACGTGCGCTTCCATGCCGTGGACTTTTCCTACGTGCCGGGCACGCGCGTGCTCACGGACCTCAACCTGTTTGCCAAGCCGGGACAAAAGATCGCTTTTGTGGGTTCGACGGGCGCCGGAAAGACGACTATCACCAACCTCATCAACCGCTTCTACGAGGTCGATGACGGCGAGATCACGTACGACGGCATCGACGTCAAGCACATCGCCAAGGCCAGCCTACGCGGGTCGCTCGGCATTGTGCTGCAGGATACGCACCTGTTTAGCGGCACCATTGCGCAGAACATTCGCTTTGGCAAGCTCGACGCGACCGACGAGGAGGTTCGTGCTGCCGCCGAGGCCGCCTGCGCCGACTCGTTTATTCGCCGCCTGCCGCAAGGCTACGACACGCCGGTCACAGCCGACGGCGCCAACCTGAGCCAGGGCCAGCGTCAGCTGCTCGCCATCGCGCGTGTGGCCGTGGCCGATCCGCCGGTGCTCATCTTGGACGAGGCCACTTCGAGTATCGACACGCGTACCGAAAAGCTCATCGAGCGCGGTATGGACCGCATCATGCGCGGACGTACCACGTTTATGATCGCGCACCGCCTGTCCACCGTCCGCGACGCCGACGCGATCATGGTCCTCGAGCACGGCCGCATCATCGAACGCGGTACTCACGAGGAACTCCTGGCCCAGCATGGTGAGTACTGGCAGCTGGCGCATGGCTTAAAAGAGTTGGATTAACCCGTTCGAGCACGATGCTTTGACCCCTCCGTGCCCCTCACCTCGCCTCAAATCATCACAACATTCAACGTTTTTTACCAAAATCGGGAAAAGCATCGAATGTTGTGATGGTTTTTCTGCCACTCGATCGGATGGAATCGCTTTCTTGCGCACGAAAGTGTGCGGACCCGTGGGCAGGGGAATAAGGTTGGTTATCCGACTCCATTGGAGGGCTCATGGACCTGCCGATCGTCCTGTCCCATAAGACTGCCTGGCTGTACCACAACGTGGCGCGCCCGTCCGAGCCGCTCTCGCGAGCAAGCAGCCTATACGATGAGGACTCGCTTGCTAGCGAGGCGGAGCCGACTGCGGGCCTGCCCAAATTGGGACTCGATGCCAAAGGGCTGAGGGCTTCAACGGCAGTTGGGATCGTTGCCGATTATCTGGTCTCGCTTGGTATTCCACGAGAAGAGCTCGATCATATCGATACACTCGTCAACTTCGATTTTGAGCGCTCGACGCCGGCTGGATTTAGGTGCCATGTGTTTGGGGCGCCGGTACCTTCAGGCCATCTTATCGAGGTGGCAGAGGGCCTTCTGGTGGTTGATGAGGCCATGTGCTTTGTCCAGGCGGGTTCGTGGATGAGCGAGCCCGAGCAGTTGGAATATGGCTACGAAATCTGTGCCCGATACCATTTGAATCATCTGTCGACAAACGATTATATCGAGATGGGGCAGAGGTATACCGTTGCCGACTTGATTGCTTATTGCAATGAGAACCGATCTCGTCAGGGGGCCATACGCGCGGCCGCCGTGCTCAGGCGCGTGCACGATGGCGCGCGATCGCCCATGGAGACGGCCACCGCAATCATGGTCGTAGCAAAACGTTCCCAGGGAGGGCTGGGATACGCCAAGGTTGAGCTCAACCATCGGGTCGATGTTCCCAACGAATTCAAGTATCTCGCAAAGGCCGGGTATTTCGAGATCGACGTATATGCGCCTGCGAGCGGTACGGGGATTGAATACAACGGCTCTGACCATCTTGATAAACAGCGCAGCGCGTCGGATGCGGAGCGTATGACCGTGCTGAGCGCGCTGGGCTTTAGGATGATCGTCCTCACCGGGACTCAGTTTGCCCATCAACTGCAATTGCATCGGGCAATGAATGCCATCGCGCTCGCTATGGGCCTTAAGTGCGACCGGAGCGAGGCATTCCAGAAACGTCAGAACGACCTGCGAGAATTCGTGATTCGGCACTGGGATGGCGGCCTTTAGGGGCGCTTTGGTCCTTCTACGGGGTGCCGTGGGCAGGCAAACCATCACAACATTCGACGTTTTTTGCCAAAAACGGGAAAAGCATCGAATGTTGTGATGGTCTGTGCTGAGGATGGGCTTGGAAAGTCCGTTTTGCTCGAAGTGACCCGTCCTGTCGTACGGGTGTCGGCATGATTCTCTCGTGGGGTATTATGTTTTCCGAAGAATAAAACGCCGCGTGAGGGGAAGGCTGCGTGGACGGGCGCGTGCAACATGACGGCTTTGGCCGCGATATCAACTACCTGCGCATTGCCGTTACCGACAAGTGCAACTTCCGCTGCATTTACTGCATGCCGGCCGATGGCGTGGCGCCCCGCGCGCACGACGAGCTGCTCAGCGCCGAGGAAATCGCCCGCTTTGTGCGCTTGGTGGCGGGGGAGGGCATTCGCCGCGTGCGCCTGACGGGCGGCGAGCCGCTGGTCAGCCGCCGCATCATTCCGCTCATTCGCGACATCCGCGCGATTCCGCAGATCGAGGACATCTCGCTTACCACCAACGGCGCCCTGCTGCCCAAGCTGGCATCGCAGCTCAAAGATGCCGGGCTTAACCGCGTCAACATTTCGCTCGATACGCTCGACCCTACGCTGTTTGGAAAGATCACGCGTCTAGGTCGACTCGAGCAGACCATGGCTGGCATCGACGCGGCGCTGGCTTGGGGCTTTGAGCCCGTTAAGGTCAACTGCGTTGTCGTGCGTCGACTCAACCAGGATGTGGCAGCCCTCGCACGGCTCACGCTCGACCGCCCCATCCACCTGCGCTTTATCGAATACATGCCCATTGGCGACGAGCGCACCAGTTCGCATTGCGCTGTGGACCCGCATGCGCCCACACTCAATCCCGAGCTGTGGGACGCGAGCGATACCGTGCCGAGCGACGAGCTGCGGGCGCGCATCAATGCCGGGGCCGCCGCGGCGGGACTGGGCGAGCTCGAGCCGCTCGACATCAACGACGCTCCTGCCGGCGCGGGCCCTGCGCGTTACTGGCACTTTCCGGGCGCGGCGGGAACGGTTGGCTTCATCAGCGCCATGTCCAACCATTTTTGCGCGAATTGCAACCGTCTGCGCCTGACGGCCGATGGCAACGTGCGTCCGTGCCTGTTTAGCGATGCCGAGTATTCGGTGCGTGAGGCGCTGCGCCGTGGTGATGATATGCAGGTACTTTCGATTTGGCGCGATGCCGTGGCCCACAAACCGCAGGAACACGCGATAATTGAGGGCACGCAACGATTTATGTCCCAAATCGGAGGATGATCATATGGCCAAGAGCAGGTACGCCGATGCCACCAAGGCCGCTCGCAGGGCCGCGATGTCTGCCCATAAAGCCACGGCTGCGGCGAATGTTGGCAACGCCGATGCGTCCGCACAGCCGACTGCCAGCGCTGCCACCGAGCCCGCCCGCGACGCCCGTCGCGACGAGCTGACGCACGTGGACGCCAAGGGCGAGGTGCGCATGGTCGACGTGTCCGACAAGGCCGAGACCCATCGCATCGCCATCGCCGAGGGCACCATCCTCATGCACCCCGAGACGCAAGCCATGGTGCTGCAGGACCGCGCCAAAAAGGGCGACGTGCTTGCCTGCGCGCGCGTGGCGGGCATTATGGCCATCAAGCGCACGAGCGACATCATCCCCATGTGCCATCCGCTGCTCATTACCAAGAGCAAGTGCGACATTGCGCCCATCGCTGCGGCGGGGACGCCGGCCGAGGACGTGCCCGAGGGCTGGGCGCCGGCGCGCACGGACGGGCAGGTCGGCTTTCACGTACTGGTTACGGCGGGCGTGACGGGCAAGACGGGTATCGAGATGGAGGCCCTGACCGGCGCGAGTGCCGCGTGCCTAACGATCTACGACATGTGCAAGGCGGTCGATCGCGGCATGGAGATCGTCGACGTGCGCCTGCTGTACAAGGAGGGCGGCCGCTCGGGTGTGTGGGATCGCGCAGAGCGTCAGGCCGCTGCTGTTGAGGCCGTGGGAGCCGCGGGCGACGCACCCGCAAGCGCACCTGCCGCCGTCGCGCCCGCAGCTCCCGCTCCGGCCGTCCCCGCGATCGCGTTTATCGGCTACCAAAACTCGGGCAAGACCACGCTCGTCGAGAAGGTCATTGCCGAGCTCACCCGCCGCGGCCTGCGCGTGGGTTCGCTCAAGCATCATGGGCATCACGGCTTTGATATCGATGTGCCTGCTAAGGACACCTGGCGCCATCACCAGGCCGGATCCAAACACGTGGGCCTCATCTGCGCCACGCGCTGGGCGGAGTACGCCGACACGCGCGAGGAGGACGAGATGCCCGCGCGCGAGCTGCTGTCGCGCTACAACGATGTCGACGTGGTGATCATCGAGGGCTACAAGACCGAGGGCTTCGACAACATCGTGGTCGCGCGCTCCGGTGTCGACCGTCTGCGCGGCAAGAGCTCGCTCGACCTGGTCGACGGTCACACGCTGGCTCTTGCCTGCAACGAGGCCCTGGCGCGTCAGGCCTTCGATGCCGGCTTCGCGACCCGAGCCATCAACATCAACGACGCCCGAGCCATCTGCGACCTGATCCAAGACCACCTTCAGGCTTGACGCTGCGCCGGCCCCAAGCACCCCATCTCGCCCCTCAAGCCGTCGCTCGCGTACCAAAGTACGCGTCGCTCCTCTTTCGGGGCGACCTGGGGCACTTGGAACCGGCTCGCTACGCTGCCATATCATTGGGCCACCACAGGCAGGCACCTTTGTGGTGGCCTTTGCTTTGGTAGATTTTTGGGACATGCCTTAAAATCTACCAAGTAGTTCATCCGGGCGAAGACGGAGAGAAGGGGCCCGATGCGTCCTTAACGTTACATACAGAAAGATTGAGTCGATGGTCGGCGGTCAATGCCTGCGGCCCGTATTCATATGCAGCAAGGAGCCCACATGTCTACATCTCCATTTCCTAAATCCCAACCATCGCTGTCCGCGCGGGCCAAGCGCCTGGTGGCAATGCGATTTCTCATCTACACCGGCTTCCAGACCAGCTACTTTATCGGCGTCATCGGAACGCTCACCTATGCAGACGGCGCTTCGGTCGTCGCGACATCGCTGGCCGTCCTGTTTATGAACGCATTCGTGATCTTGGGATCCTTTGCGGGTGGCGCGGCGCTCGACGCCTGGGGTCCGCGCCGTCATTTCCGGGCGAGTATCGTCGGCACGTTGGCAACCGGCGCGGCAATTCTCGCCTTTGGCAGCGCGACCGAAACAGTCCTTGCCGGCGCGGTACTCTTGGGCTTTGTGATGGGATTTGCCCAGCCCATTGCCACGTCCTATCCGGCGTATCTCACCGACGACCCCGTCGAGCTCAAAGACATCAACTCCGCCATCGCCATGTTTTCAAACGTGAGTATCATCGTTGGCCCCACGCTGGGCGGCTTTGTCGCGGCGGCTGCGTCGTCGCGCGCGGTGTTCGTGCTCATGATGCTCTTTACAGTGCTGGCGCTCGTCGCTGGTTGGGGCTTTAGGCCGCAAGCAGGTCGCGTCGCCGCGCGCGAAAGTACTCCCGCGGATAGCAGCACAACGGCAAGTACTGCCAGTCAAAGCTCCGACTTCAGTAAATCCACCCGTGCAACCTTCGCGACCAGCATCAAGACGGTTTTTACCAACAGCGTCCTCGCCCTGCTGTTCTTCATCATCTTCCTCTCGAACTTTGGCTACGGCGCCTTCGATCCGCTGGAGTCGTTCTTCTACCGCGATGTTCTGCATGTCGGTGTTGAGTGGATGGGCTGGCTCTCGTCGGCCTGCGGCGTGGGTGCGGTGCTGGGCGCCGTCCTCGCGCTCCGCTTGCCGCGGCGCTTCGTCAGCCTCAAAACGCTGCTCGTTGCACTCATGTCCGTGGGCCTGGGAAGCCTGCTCTACGTGGGAACAACGTATGTGGGCGTGGCGCTCATTGGCCAGATTGCCCTGGGCGTGGCATGGGGCGTCGTCAACCCGCTCCACAACACGATCGTGCAAACGACGGCCCCGCTCGAGCAGCTCGGTCGCGTGAACTCGGTCATGGGTTTTGGCAACATGTTCGCCGGCGTGGCCCCGCTGGCGATTGCCCCGTGGCTGGCGGCGACGTTTGGCGTGCAGCAGACGCTCGTTGGTGCGGGCATGGTCGTGACGGCGGTTCCCGCGGCGTTGCTGCTGTTTGAACGCCGACATTTTGATCGTGCCGCAAGGCAGTAAAAACCATCACAACATTCGATGAAAATCGCGATTTTGCCGAAAAACGTCGAATGTTGTGATGGTTTGCGCTCTGGCCAGGCCATCCTGCGAGTCCGGCCACCACAAAGGGGCCAGGCACCTTTGTGGTAGTTTTGCACCAAAGCGCCACGTGCGCGCCTTGGTATACCATGTACGCCGTTCACGAATACACCCCACACCGCCGCACAACCCAGAAAGGCCCCCATGGACGCCACCTTCAGCCACATCAAAGCCGTGTTCTGCGATATCGACGGCACGCTGCTCACGAGCCAGCACACGGTGTCCCCGCGCACCGTGGCGGCGATCCGCGCCCTGCGCGAGCGCGGCGTGCTCTTTGGCCTGTGCACCGGGCGCGACGCCCACGCGACCGAGGCCATGTACGAGCTCTGGGGCATCGAAGGCCTGGTAGACGTGATGGTGGGCTGCGGTGGCGCCGAGGTCATCGACCGCGCGCACGACATCAACGAGCTGAGCTATCCGCTGCCGGGCGAGACCATCGCGCGCATCTGCAAGCACATGGCGGACCTTCCGGCAACGCCCGTCTGCCCCCGAGACGGCGTGTTCTACGTGCCCGAGAGCAACGCGTGCGTCGAGCACCTGTCGCGCGTCGACGGCGTGCCCTACCAGGTGGTCGATTTTGCCGAGTTCTTGCGCGAGCCGCAGCCCAAGGTGATGTTTACCATGGCGCCCGAGGTAATGCCGCGGGTGATTGAGCGGGCGTCGACGTTTGCCGATGACACTGTTAAGGCGGCGGCTCTGCAAACCACGCAGCGGCTCTACGAGTTCATGGATCCGCGCGTGTCCAAGACGCGCGGCCTTGTGCGCGTGGCGGAGCTCAACGACATGGAGCTCCAGGACATCTGCGTGTTTGGCGATGCGGACAACGACACCTGCATGGTGGCTGACGCCGGTGTGGGCGTGGCCATGGCAAATGGCAGCGATGCCACCCGTGCCGCCGCCGATTTTGTAACCGCGAGCAACGACAAAGACGGCATCGCGATCTTTATCGAGGAACATCTGCTATAGCGCCGGGGGGGGGAGAACCACCGCAAAGGGGGCAGGCTCCTTTGCGGTGGCCTCTGGCGATTTGGGTGAATTGATACCTAAAATCTGCGCGAAAATTCAAATAACATTGTCTGAACATCATGCTTCTAACCACCGAGGGGTTAAAGATATTCCCATCAATTTGGTAGTCTATTCCTCCCGGTTAATGACCTACTGTTCACGGTCGATTTTCGACCGTTCGCAGGATGTCTGCTCTTGAGCAAAATGTTGTGCAAATAAATAAAATGCTATTAAAAAATGATAACTAGCTTAATTACCAGTAGAAATAGATATTTCATAGCGAATAAACGAAGGTAAATCCGAGCAAATGTCAAGAGAATTGAGAATTCGCTACAAAACTATCGGTATTTTTGCTTAGATGTTAAACTATCGTACAATATGAACTATAAGCGTGCGCAATTACAGATTGCGCAGATACGTTTGATAGTGAAAGAGCAAGATCGCGGTCTCTTGGGGAGGAGACATCGATGAAAGCGAATTCAGAAAAAACTAAGCAGAGTAAAAAAGCGACGCGCCGCGTACTGGCAGGCGTTTTGTGCGGAGCATCCGTTTTGAGCCTGGTACTGTCGCTCGTCATGCCCCCGATCTCGCAGGCCATTGCCAACGATGTCCAGACGGTTTTTACCGAGGAAACTGTGATGGGGGGGTTCCTCAAGTGAGTCTACTGATGTAGAAAACACCAACAACGGGGATACCGAAAACCAGAATAGTGACGAGGTCGAGGGCGGCGAGACTGGCGACGATGCTTCCGAGGCAGATCCGTTGTCTGATGACGCGGAAGCCGAGGGTGCTGCGCAACCTGCGGATGATGGAGAGCCCGTCTATAAGGTCGCTACTATTGCAAATGAAGGTGAGGCTCACGGACTTCAACAAGATACGGACGGTTACACGCTGCTGGAGAGTGACGATGATTGGACTACCTATCTTGCCATGGAGAAGAAGCCCGAAAAGCTGCGTCTTGCGGCTGATATTAGTTCGAGTACATCAATCACCATCAGCCAAAACACCACGATCGACCTTGCGGGGCACAAGCTTAATTACCGCACCGGCAGCAACGACACGTTCATTACGGTTAAGAGTGGCGCACTTACCATTGAGGACTCTGCAACACCAATCGATACGACTTCTCTTGTTGATGGTGATCATCCCGGCCAGCCCGCAATCATGGCATGGGATGCCAGCAACAAAGCTACTCTTACCTACTATGTGACATCAAGTGTGCCTAATGAGGACCGCCTTGGCACCACTGAAACCACAACTAAGCATGTCGTCAGCGGCTTCGGTGCAATTATCGGTGCGTCCGAAAGCGGATCGGTTCAACAGGTCATTTCCGTTCAGGATGGCGGTACGCTTAACCTCACCGGCGGTATGATCACAACGCCGAATAACTTGGCTAACAATGGCCATATTATTTTTGCCGAAGGCAAGAATAACGATACCCAAGTGAATATCAGCGGCGGCTATATCACTGGCGCGAATCTTAATCAGCAGCGCGGAGGCTGGGGCGGCGGCCTGTGCGTAGTAGGCGCGAAAGTCACAGTCAACATGACCAACGGCGTGATTGCCGCGAACAAGGCCGCTTCTGGTGGCGGCATTTATGCTGAGAATGCCACGCTGAATCTCTCCGGTGGTGTCATCTCGGGCAACGCTACGTATGCAAACACTATCAACAATGGAGATAACACCAATGATGGCGGTTACGGCGGCGGTGTTTACACCAAGGGCGCAAACGTTACCATCAGTGGATCTGCCACTATAACTAACAACCGAGCTAACGCTCGCGTTGCTGACAGTAACGTTTATAACAACGGCCTGCTCGGCGGCGGCGGCATTGCGTCTACCACCAATGGAACGCTAACTATGACGGGCGGCTCCGTTACGGCCAATTACTCCCATGAGGCTGGCGGCGGAATCTACGCTGGCTTTTGGAACCAGAAGATTACGTTCAAAATGACGGGCGGTACAATCGCGGGCAACGTGGCGGAGAACGCCGAAGGCGGCGGTCTGCGTATCAGCACTGATACGCACGCGACAATTGACGCTGACGCTGACGGCAAGATATATATCACCAACAACAAGACCATGACGGGCTCTAACTCTGGCGAAGGTCGCAAAGGCGACTGGGGCGGCGGCGGTATCTTCATTCAGAAGAACGGTAGACTCACCATTCTCAAATCGCTCATCACTGACAATAAGGCCGGTGGCTGGAGCGGCGGAATTGGCGCATGTCCTACGGGAGAGACGATCGTTTCACACTCCAATGGTGCTGCTATCTATGGCAATACTGATAACGTTGACCAAGATGGCGCTACATTGGATACACCCCATTATTCCGCTGGTGGCGATGGCAAAAAGCAAGACCAGGATCCTGATTACATCACGCCTGACTTCAAAAGCGCCGGCCATAAGGATTTCTTCCTGGTACGTAATAAAGATGGCGCGGATAAGACGATCGCTGTCGTTCTTGGCAAGATGCTCGGCGGCGGATCGGCTGGTTGGCAGGGCACTTGCGATGGAAATCCGATTACCATCGACCCAAATGGCGGTGCCGAGGCCAAGTACATGTTCGGTCTTGAGGCCCATCCGACTGATGAGGCCATGGGAAAGGCGAAGACAGCGGCTACGACCATCATCAGTGGTAACTACTCCTACACCCACGGTGGCGGCATTATGACCAACGGCGATCTTGTCGTTGGCGACGCCGCTGCCTTGGACGTGTACCCTGCAATTAAAGTCAAGGCCAACAAGTTCCTTATAAAGGATGGCGCTAAACAAGATCTCAAGAATCATTCCTATCAGTTTGAGCTCCTGGGCGCACCTGCCAATTCATCCAATGAACCATACTGGAATGAGGACGGCACACTCAACGCAAACGGATGCGAGGCGACGTCTGCGGTTACCGTTAATGAAGACGGTGAGATTGTCATTGATACTGCCGCGAACTATCAGTCGGGTAATTACGACCTTTACCTGGTTGAGGTCCCCATCAATGAGGAGGGCACCACATTCGATAAGACCATCTATAAAATTCATGTGAGCGTCAGCGCTAATCCGGTTACAACTAGCCTTTTGGGGATCAACATTAATCGCTATGTGGTTGATGCGAACACATCCAAAGTATCCGTCAAAAAGAAAAACGGTACCGAATTCACTGATTATGATGGCTTCTATAGCTGGAGCACGGATACGGCTGACAGTGCCGTCTCGACCGTAAAAATCGGCAACGGCTCCAATCCTGCATTTATGAACGAACTTGCTCCCTACAAGACCTCAGGCACCTGGACGCCTCAGGTGACCAAGAAGGTCGATGGCGGCGAGATGAAGAAGTTCAAGTTCAAGTTGTATGCTGAGAATACCGACAACACGGAGAAAACTTTTCAGCCCATATATACATATACTTCTGGGTCAGAAAACCCTCAGACAGTAAAGTTCAATCCGGTACAAATCGGCCCACTAGGCGTTGATGAGCTCGATAGCAATCAGCAGGCGAAGTTCACCTACTACATCCGTGAATGCCCCGCCGACGAGAACGAAGGCACCGAGCACGAAGGCTACAAGAACGACACAAAGACTTTCAAGGTCGTGGTGACGGCAAAGGATGACGGCAAAGGACATCTGACCTGCACGCCGGCCTATTACGAGGTCGACGCCAACGGCGCGGAAACCAAGACCGACACCCCCACCTTCACCAACACCTACTCCACCACTCTGCCTCTTTCCGGTATGTCGGGCGTCACTCCGACATACCTTGCCGGCGCGGCGGTGCTTTGCGCTGCTGCAGCCTGGATGCACATTCGTCGCAAGGCGAATGCGAAGGGAGGCGAGCGTCGTGAATAAGAAAGTTTGCTCCTTCCCGATCCTGTTTGCGCTGCTTGCCCTCCTGATCGGCACCTGCGCGGTTGTGTTCCCCGCATCCGCGCAGGCCGCGCCGACCTCGACCGGTTCCATCACGGTGAGCGGCACCGTGGCGAGCAGCTACGACGCCTACCAGATTTTTGACGCCAACGTCGTCGACGGCGACAACGACGCCAAGATCGCCACCGACCTCGCCTGGGCAAGCGACGCCGCGCGCGACGCCGTCCTGCCCGTGCTGCACAGCGCCGGCATGCCCAAGTCCCAGACCACCGCGCAGGAAGCTGCCGAGTGGCTGAACGCCGATTCCCACCTTACGAGCGCGCTGAGCGCACAGCTCGCTCGTTCCCTCCAGAGCTCTGGCGCCGTGTCCGTGCCCCTTAACGCGGGCACGGCGGCCGAGCTGCCCTGCGGCTACTGGCTCATCGTCGCCGACGACGACGCCATCGCCCAGGACGAGGCCGGCACCGCGCCGATCATGGCCCTGGTCGGCGGCAGCGCCGTTACCGTCAAGCCCAAGGCCGCGACGCCCAAGGTGGCCAAGCACGTGCTGGAGGACGGCACCGCCGCCTGGGGCAAGGCCGCCGACGCCACGGTCGGCGACGACCTGTACTGGCGCCTCTCGGCCACGGTCCCGGCGGGGCTTTCCGCCTACGACGCCTACGCGGTGCAGTTCGTCGACGCCATGAGCGCGGGGCTCGACCCCTCCAGGGTCGCCGCGAGCATGCGCGTGTACGTGGCGGCGGGCGCGGACGGCGGCTTCGACGCGGTCAAGACCGGCAAGGGCGGGCGCGCCGGCACCGAGCCCGCCAAGGGCTGGACCGACATCACGGCCCAGTGCGCCACCAAGGTGGCCGCGGACGGAACCTTTACCGTGCGCACCGGAGACCTGATCGCCGCGCTCGGCGGGGCGGACGCCTTCACCGCGGGCGCCCGCGTGGTCGCCGTGTACAACGCGCCGCTCAACAGTGCATGCAACCACGGCATCGCCAAGGGCAACCCCAACGAGGTCTACCTGCGCTACCCGCGCTCTCCCTTTGCCGACCAGTCCGGCGACGCCGGCTTCACCCGCACGCCGAGCGATGACGCGACGGCTTACACCTGGGATCTCGCACTCACCAAGCGCGGCAGCGACGGCGACAAGCCGCTGCCCGGGGCGGTTCTGAGCATCACCGACGACCGCGGTCGCACGCTCGCGGCCGATGGCACGTGGGATGCGGAGGGCAAAGCCACCGTCACCACGGGCGAGGACGGTCGCGTGACCGTCTCGGGCGTGGACTCGGGCAAACTGGAGGTTCGCGAGCTCAAGGCGCCCAAGGGCTACACTGCCTTTGAGGGCACGCGCTCCGTGACGGTCAAGGCCGAGGGCCTGGACGTCGACCAGGTGGCCGCCGCCAAGCCCAAGCTCACCATCACCGCCGAGTCGCCCCTGCGCGCCGACAGCGCGGACGGGTCGACGGGCAGCCTGGAGGCGTCGCTCATCAACACGCCCACCGGCACGCCCCCTAGCACTATCACCGGAGGCTTCATGCCCTCGACAGGCGATATGGCAATGTACGCCGCGGCCGCCGCAGCGGTCGCCGGAGCCGCACTCCTCGTGGCCGCGCTCCTGATCAAGCGGGGAGGTGGCAGCCATAAAGAGTAGCTGGCAGCCCCACAGAGAGCGGGGCGAGACATAGCGAAGCAGATGCTAAGACACAGACAGATGATGACCGATCGAATGAGAACCAACCGGAAAATGGAGGAAAAGAAGATGAGCATGAGCAAGAACATCGCACGCCTGGCAGTAACCGCCGGCCTCACAGCAGCGCTGAGCTTCGGCGGAGTTATGGCCCCGGTGACCATGGCGTTCGCGGCTGAGGGCGGCAGTGCCACAAGCTATGTGCCGACGGCGACAACGATCGGCAACGTAACCATTACTGAGAGCACCTATGCCGACACCACGTTTAAGGGCATCCAGATTTTCAAGGCCACGGTGACACAGGATAAGGCTGATGCGGATGGCGATGGCACCGCTGAAGGAGATTGGAAAGCGGATGGCGATAAGACGCTGTCTGATATCGACTGGGCATCTGATACCGTGAAGGACGCTGTGACCGGGGAATTTGCCGGTGTTCCTGGTGCGCCTAGCGCAGATGCTGGAGCTCAGGCATGGGCCAAGTACATTAACGAAAACAAGGGCAGCAATGTTGGCAAGGACGCTCGGGTTGATGCCGGCAGTACACTCGACAAAATCGCTAAGTCGCTTGAAAAACTGACGTGGAAAGACGCGAAGCAGGGCACCAAAGGGACCTTTGATGGAATTGACGCGGGCTACTGGCTCTTTGAGACAAAGTCGGTTGGTAAGACTACTGGGGAAGATGGTAATGATGATGCTTACACCTCGCCGATCTTTACCATCGTCGGCGGCGCCGATGTAAATGCGGAGCCCAAGAAGGACGTCCCCAATGTCACCAAGGCCGTCAAGGACAACAAGGACGGCAAGTGGGTTACGGACGACAGCAAAACTGTTTTCCAAGCTGCAAACAAGGCGGCTGACTCCGCTGCTGGTCAGCTGGTTGAGTATCAGCTTGCCGGTACTGTCGCGAGCAACATCAACACGTACATTAAGTACAGCTACACCTTCACGGACGAGCTTCCTCTCACGATGGCTCCAGAGCTTGGCAATGACAACAAGCCCGTTGTCGAGGTTAAAATTGGCGAGAGCATCGTTAGTTCCGATTCCTACACCGTGTCTTACAGTACGGATGGCGGCAAGAATACCCTGTCCGTCTCTTTTGATAATCTGAAAGTAGCCAAGGATTCCAACAACAACCTTATTACCGTTAACGGCGATTCGAAGGTCTATGTGAATTACAAGGCCAAGCTTGATCCTGAGAAGATTTCGGCAGACATGCTCGGTAAAGCACAGGAGAACAAGGTCAAACTGACCTACTCCAACAACCCGCACACTACTGACACCGGCACCACGGTCGATCACTCCGCCTACGACTACACCTACGGCATCGACGTTATCAAGGTCGGTAGCGATGCAGAAACTAAGCGTCTTGAGGGGGTCGAGTTCACGCTTCAAGAGAAAAACGGCGATACTGTTGAAGAGAAATATATCGACTCCAAGGGCGTGAAGCACGAGAAGACTGACAAGGTTACGCTCAAGACGGACAAGGACGGCAAGATCAACGTCATCGGTCTTGACGAGGGCACCTATATCCTCAAGGAGACCAAGCCTGCCCCTGGCTACAACAACTCTGCTGCCAACGGTGTTACGTTTACCATTGCGCGTGGCACGCTTAAGCAAGACCGTTCTGATGTAATTCCTGAGGTAAATTCTGCCAATGTCACAGCTGCTGATGGCGTCGTGAAAGACAATGAGGCCACCGCTTCTACCGGTAAGCTCAGCTTCACCATTGTCGACCAGAAGGGCTCCGGCCTCCCGCTCACCGGTCTCAACGGCGTGACCTTCACTTGGATCGCTGGTGGCGCGGTGCTGTGCATCGGCGTGGCACACCTCATCCGCAGCCGTAAGCAGGCTGAGGAGTCCGAGCAGGAGTAACGCTCGCTCACCCATCCCTTTGGCAGGTGGGATGTGATGGCCATGAGACTTGCGGACACTTTTCTCGTCCATCCACGTTCTTGCTTTGCCATTCTCTTTTCGGGGCAGACTCCGCACTGGAGTCTGCCCCGTTCTTTTTGGACAACACAGGCAGCCTCCACCGTCCGATGCGGACTCATCCGTCATCGCGTTTCTTGACTCGTATGAGGTTCGGTTTAAGGTCCGTAGACGCTCGCGCGGTGCGGACGGTAGAAGGCATTTGCGCCGCAACAAGCGCAAATAAGAATGCCCGGGGGTCGGATCCCGGGCATTTAACAAAACCAGAAAACTAGGCCGCCCGCGCTTTCGAACACTTACGCGGGGTGCGTCGTTTCCTGTAGCTATTGTATCCCGAATCACCCCGCCGATTCGGGACATTTTGAAAACGCAAACACGTCGGGCAAACTCGGACGACGCGGCCAGGTTCCGCCGTTCGAGGGATCGTGTGTGTAACTATCGAACAAATGTTTGTAAAAATCGCGTTCACCAGGCGCAGGCGCGTCCGCTCGCAGTAAAATACCCTTGCGACGCATCCCGTGCGCGGGCGGCCGACGACTCGATCGGAGGTCCCCAAATGCTGAAATTCCTTAACGTGCTCGCCGCCCTTGCAGCGGTGGGCTCGTTCGTCATCGCGTTTTTTGACTCGTATGAGGTTCGGTTTAAGGTCCGTAGGCGCACGCGCGGTGCGGACGGTTCTCGGCGTTTGCGCCGCAAGCGCAAATAAGAACGGCCGGGGTTGCAGCCCGGCCGTTTAACACGTTAGAAAACTAGGCTGCCCGCGCTCCTTAACACTTACGCGGGATGCGTCGTTTTCTATAAACATTGTATCCCGAATCTTTCTGTTGATCCGAGATATTTTGAAAACTCAAATACGGGCCTATGCCTGATAGAAATCTCGTTATTTCCTAAAATTATGTATAATTCCAATATTAACTGGAACTAAGCGAAAAAGATGGAAATGAACGAAGCGCTTGCCTACTTACAAGAAGCACTGGGCCTCTCCGCCAAGGCTAAAACTTGGCCTGGATCCGCACGCTTGCCGCTGCATCTGCGGTCGATTGAGGTCCGCGCCGTTGACGCAAATGGTTTTTCTTTTTTGCTTGCAAGTTTGCCTACTGGCGTTGGGCTTCCCGAGGCTAAGAGAGTCTATAGCCAGCTAGCCTTGCGTGCGGAGGCTCCTGTCGTCGTTTCGTTTCCTGATGCCGATGCGCGTCAGCGCAAAGCATTGGTCGCACAAGGGATCCCCTTTGTTTGCCCCGGTAGACAGGCTTTTCTTCCATTTATGGGCGCTGCCTTCACAGAGAGAGGCAGCGTCCGGTTTCATAATCGCGCGACCAAGATGTCATCCAACGCGCAGGCTGCCGCAATCTGGGGAGCAGGGCAGGAGTCATATCATCCCGATGACCTTTGTCGTGCGCTTGGGATTTCGGCAAGCCGCGCGAGTGAGGCCGTAACCGAGCTTGTAGACAGGGGGCTCGCAAGGCGCGAGCGGCGCGAACGGCGTGTCATTGCGTTCCCCGTGGCCGCGGATCTTCTGCTCAGTGAGCACATGGCAGAGTTCTCCTCGCCTGTCTCGAAGGTTGTTTTTGCAAGGAAGGCACCACGGATCGACCGTCTCACTGACGCTGGCGAGACGGCGCTCGCTGCGCGTTCGATGCTTGCTGCGCCGAGCATGGAGCAAAAGGCTGTCTTAAGAAGTGCATGGCGTGGGCTGCGTGACCTTGAAGTCGCAGAAGGGGAACTGCCAGACAGCGAAACGACGATGATCCAAGTGTGGCGCTATGCGCCCGTGTTTGCCGACTCCTCCCGTATCGACGACATTTCACTTGCGCTATCTTTGGCGGCAATCGACGATGAGCGAATTCAGCTTGAACTCGATCGCATGTTTGGAAAGGAATATCCATGGCAGGAAGCGCTGTAGAAGGTCTCCAAGAATTTCAGCAGCATATGCAGGAAGCTGCAGGGTCGTATGCGCTTATTGGCGGCACAGCATGCGACATTTTGCTCGCGGAGGCGGGACTTTCGTTTAGGGCGACCCACGATTTTGATGTAGTCATTGTCGCCGATGACCGGCTGCCTCAGACGGCCGAAGCCATATGGACCTTGGTGTGTGATGGCGGCTACCGCTGTGGCTGGGGTGAAAGCGAAGCCTCATGTTTTTATCGGTTTACGGAACCAAAGAGGCCGGGTTATCCCCATATGATCGAGCTCTTCGCGAAGTGCCCCGACTTTCTAAAGGGTCGTGAGGGGGTTGATGTGGCGCCAATTCACGTTGATGAAAACATAAGCAGTCTTTCGGCGATTTTATTGGACGATGCTTATTACAACTTGTTTCTTCAGGGAATTCGGACCGTAGACGGTGTTTCGGTCTTGGATACGGAATACATTGTCCCGTTCAAAGCGAAGGCGTATCTCGACCTAAAAGCTAGACGGGAAGCGGGGGAGAACGTTGATTCGAGGAAGGTAAAAAAGCATAAACACGATGCGCTGAGGCTTGCTCAGCTGCTTGGCGAGTCGGAAGGTGTCGACCTGGGCGGAGAACTGAAGGACGATATGCTTGCGTTTGTCAAAGATTGTGAGGTGGGCGACGTCAATCTGAAACAAATTGGGGTTGCGGGTGTAACGATGGCGCAGTTGCTCGAGACGATGAAGGCAACATATGGCTTGATTGGTTGAGTGGGGTTACGTGGCCCGGACGGTGCAGCCAAGCTGCGTTGTCCGCCGCGGAAGCTCGCTAATCGGCTATTATTTGTTTAGACAACTTGAGTTGTAGAGGAGTGACCGGCGATGGTGCAGGGCGCCAAACATATGAAGAGCGATAACGCCGCGGACAACGGTGACTCAAGCCCACAACCCAAGCCTCAACCAAAGCCCAAGCGTCGTCGCAAACGGTTGCCGCGTTGGGCTGACCGGCTCATCACCATCGTCATCATTCTTATTGGCGTGGGCCTTATGACCTGGCCATGGATCTTGGACCGGCTCGAGGCCTCGGGCGTGTTCAACCAGATCAGCACCGTGTCCAGTACCGTGGACGCGCTCTCCGAAGAGGAGCGCGAGCGCATTCTGCTGCAGGCGCGCTCCTTTAACGAGCAACTTGCCGGCGAGGCCACCGAGCTTCCCGCCGACCAGATCGAGCCCTACGCCCAGCAGCTCATCTTTGACCGCGACCCCATGATGAGCTGGGTCGAGATTCCCTCCATCGACGTGAGCATGCCCATCTACCACGGCACGAGTGAAGAAGTCCTTATGGCGGGCGTCGGCCACCTGGAGGGCACGAGCCTGCCGGTGGGCGGCACCTCGACGCATTGCGTGCTCACCGCGCACTCGGGTATGCGCAACCTGAGCATGTTCGACGACATCCACTCGCTGGAGCCCGGCGACCTGGTGCTGCTGCACACCATGAACAAGACGCTCGCCTACAAGATGGTGGACTCCGAGGTGGTGCTGCCCGAGGAGATGGAGTCGCTGACCATCGAGCCCGGCGCCGACAAGGTGACGCTCGTCACCTGCACACCCTACGGTGTGAACGACCATCGCCTGCTGGTGCACTGCGTACGCACCAAGTACAGCAAGAAGGAAGTCGACAAGCAAAAGTCGCTGGCCGGCCGCCATTGGGGCAAGCGTGAGTTCGCCGTGCTCATCGTGGTCGTGGCCATTGTGCTGTTGCTGCTGGACATCGTGATTCACACGGTCCGCAAGCGCCGCAAGGCCAAAGCCTCGGCATAGGACATCGTTCAGAACCACGGCAATGGGGACAGGCACCTTTGTGGTGGTCGGGACTTTCAAACCATCACAACATTCGATGAAAATCGCGATTTTGGCGAAAAGCGTCGAATGTTGTGATGGTTTTCGTTTCGGGCGGGATGGTTTTCGTTGCGGGCAGTACGGTTTTCGCTATGGACGGTGCGGTTTCGCTGCAGAATCGCCAACCCGCCACCTGCAAGCCCGCCGCCCTCGTTACGTTTTCGCTGCATTTGGGTAAAGCGCCTGCTCCAAGCCGGCGTTGCCCTGTATACTAGAGCGGTTTAACTGTTATGCGGAAGGGAGCGCCTATGGCACTCAGCGAGAAAGACGTGCGCGGCATCGCCGAGTACGCAAAGATCGCACTGACCGATGACGAGCTCACCCAGATGACGTCTTACATGAACGACGCCGTCCAGATGCTCGAGCCCGTCTTGCAATATGACTTACCCGACGTGGAGCCCACGTTCCATCCCATCGGAAGCCTGTCCAACGTGATGGGCGATGACCTGCGCGAGCCCGAGCGCGATCTGCCGCTCGACGTTGCGCTCGAAAACGCCGGCAGCGCGCGTGAGCGCTACTTCCGCGTGCCGTCCATTTTGGGAGAGGGGGAGAGCGAGTAATGGCGCAGAGCTTCGATTCCCTTACCGCCGCCCGGATCGCCGCGGGCGTTGCCGCCGGCGACTTTACCGCTACCGAGGTGGCCCAGGCTTCCCTTGCCGCCATCGAGGCGCGCGAGGGCGGGGTCCAGGCATTCCTGCAGGTGGCGCCCGAGCTCGCGCTCGAGGCCGCCGCGCGCGTGGATGCCAACCGTGCCGCAGGCAAGCCGCTGCCCCCGCTCGCGGGCGTGCCGCTGGCCATCAAGGACAACATGAACCTCGTGGGCACGCGCACCACCTGTGCTTCCCGCATGCTCGAGGACTACCAGAGCGTCTACACCGCCACCTGCGTCCAGCGCATGCTCGATGCCGGCTGCCTGCCCATGGGCAAGGCCAACATGGACGAGTTTGCCTTTGGCAGCTCCACCGAGAGCTCGGCGTTCCACCGCACCAACAATCCCTGGGATACCGAGCGCGTGCCCGGCGGCTCCTCGGGCGGCTCCGCTGCCGCC
The DNA here is from genome assembly GCA_900540935.1 of uncultured Collinsella sp. Taxonomy (GTDB): domain Bacteria; phylum Actinomycetota; class Coriobacteriia; order Coriobacteriales; family Coriobacteriaceae; genus Collinsella. Next base: position 75,834 of record UQHW01000003.1, read on the forward strand.
GTCGCCGCGGGCGAGGTCGCGCTCTCGCTGGGCTCGGACACCGGTGGTTCCATTCGTCAGCCGGCGTCGCTGTGCGGTGTGGTGGGCTTTAAGCCCACGTATGGCGCCGTGAGCCGTTACGGCGTGGTAGCCTTTGGCTCGTCGCTCGACCAGGTGGGCCCCTTTGGCCGCACGGTCGAGGATGTCGCGCTGGCCATGAACGCGCTTACCGGCGCGGGCCACGATCCATACGACTGCACCAGCCAGGATTGCGCCGTCGACTTTACCGAGCATCTCAACGACAGCATTGAGGGCAAGCGCGTGGGCATTATCCCTGCGTTTATGGAGGCCGAGGGCCTGACGCCCGAGGTCAAGGCCGCTGTTCAGCGCGCCGCCCAGGAGCTGCAGAACCAGGGTGCCGAGCTGGTCGAGGTCGACCTGCCGCACCTGGACGCCGCCATCGCCGCCTACTACGTTATCGGCCCGGCCGAGGCGTTCTCCAACCTGGCCCGCTTCGACGGCATTCGCTACGGCTATCAGGAGGAGGGCTGCGCCAACCTGTCTGACCAGAGCTCGCTTTCGCGCGCTCACGGCTTTGGTGCCGAGGCCAAGCGCCGTCAGATGCTCGGCGCCTACCTGCTGAGCTCGGGCGTGTACGACAAGTACTACTACGCTGCGCAAAAGGCCCGCACGCTCATCACGCAGGACTACGATGCCGCGTATGCCAAGGTGGACACCATCCTCATGCCCGCCTCGCCGCGCACGGCCTTTAAGTTTGGCGAGATCAGCGACCCCACGCAGATGTACCTCTCCGACTTGTACACTATCTCGCTCAACATTTGCGGCAACGGCGGTATCTCGGTGCCGCTGGGCCTGGGCGAGGACACCAAGCTGCCCGTTTCTGCCCAGCTGGTGGGTCCGGCCTTTAAGGACCGTCAGCTGCTCACGTTTGCCCGCGCCCTGGAGCGCGGCTTTGCCGATGCCGCCACGGGTGCGCCCGCGCTTTCCGTCGCGCCCGATTTTGCCGGGAAGGGAGGCGAGCTGTAATGAAGGAGCTTTCCGAGGTCCTGCAGGATTGGGAGGCCGTGATCGGCCTGGAGATCCATACCGAGCTCACCGCACTCGATACCAAGATGTTCTGCAACTGCAAGCTCAGCCACGATGACGAGCCCAACGCCAACGTGTGCCCGGTGTGCCTGGGCCTGCCCGGTGCCCTGCCGGTGCCCAACAAGCGCGCCATCGAGAGCATCGTCAAGGCCGGTCTCGCCACCAACTGCGAGATCCAGCGCCACTCGATGTTCTACCGCAAGCACTACTTCTATCCTGATATGGCCAAGAACTTCCAGACCACGCAGGGTCCGGTCGCCTTTGCCATGTACGGTCACCTGGATCTGGATGTGACCGGTCGCGGTGCCGCCGAGCGCCCCGACTGCGCGTTTGGTGAGGCCGAGGCCCAGAGCCTGGCGAGCGCCTCGGCCAACGCCGAGGGCCTGTCCACATCCATGACGTCGACCATGCGCGAGGGCAATCAGCGTGCCGGCCACCTGGCCAGCTATGATGCGTCCAACCTGCAGATGCCCGAGCGCCGCGAGGACGGTTCCTACACGGTGCCCATCCGCATCCTGCGCATCCACATGGAGGAGGACGCCGCCAAGATGGTGCACGTGGGCGGTGCCGAGGGCCGCATTACCGCCGCGGCTGAGTCGCTCGTCGACTACAACCGCTGCGGCACGCCTTTGATTGAGCTCGTGACTGAGCCCGACTTGCGTACGCCCGAGGAAGCACGCCTGTTTATGGAGAAGCTCCGCCGCATCTTTGTGACGCTGGGCATTTCGGACTGCTCCATGGAGAAGGGCTCCATGCGCTGCGACGGCAACGTGTCGCTGCGCCGCCGCGGCGAGACCAAGCTGGGCACCAAGACCGAGCTTAAGAACCTCAACTCGTTTAAGAGCCTGCATGACGGCCTTGCCTACGAGATCTGCCGTCAGGCCGAGGTGCTCGAGGAGGGCGGCATTATCTACCAGGAGACCCGCCACTGGGAGCCCAGCCGCAAGCGTACCGTGGTCATGCGCGTGAAGGAGACGGCCGACGACTATCGCCTGTTCCCCGATCCCGACCTGGCGCCGTTCGATCTGGACGACGAGTTCATCGACCGCTGCCGTGGCGAGATCCCCGAGTTGCCCGATGCCAAGCGCGTTCGTTTTGAGGCCGACTTTGGCATTAAGGCGGCCGATGCCGAGCAGATCGCGGGCGACCCGAAGTTTGCCGAGTTCTTTGAGGCCGCCGCTGCCGGCATGGCTGGCAAGGAGGCCCAGACGGTCGCAAACCTGCTGGTGAACGAGATGATCGCCTATCTTAAGGGCGCGGGCGTGTCGCTCGCCGAGTCCGGCATCGCGCCGGCTCAGGTGGCAGCGCTTGCCAAGCTGCTGGCGACCGATGCCATCAGCTCCAACCAGGCGCACGAGGTCTTTGAGGCCATGGCTCAGACCGGCGACGACCCCAACAAGATCGTCGACGAGCGCGGCATGCGTCAGGTGAGCGATGCCGGCGCGCTGCAGCCGATTGTGGACGAGGTGCTGGCAAACTGTGCCGATCAGGCGCAGCAGTATCGTGACGGCAACCAGAAGGTCATCGGCTTTTTGGTGGGCCAGTGCATGAAGGCGAGCCGCGGCAAGGGCAACCCGAAGCTCTTCAACGAGTTGCTGAGAACGTCGCTCTCGTAAGCGGGAACCCGGGAGCCCCGGCAGGGCGGGTGCTTCCTCAAAAATTCGAACAGTCCTGCGCAAGACGAAGGCCACATTAAGTGGCCTTTTTTGCGTGCGGAACTCATTTTGAGCAAGCACCCGCCCTGCCGGGGCTCCCGGGTTCTGCAACGACTCAGCCGTTCGGGTCAGGTGGGGCTGATATAAATAGAGTGAATGGGCGCGCCGTTGGCGCGTCCATTTTTGTGCGGGTGACAAAGGGACTGTCCCTTTGTCACATTGCAATAAATGTGATGAAAGTGTGGCGAAATGAGCTTAAAACTTCCGTAAATGTGATAAATGTCACATTTTACCTAGGGTAAAATGTGGGAAATATCACGTTTACGGAAGTTTCTTTGCGGGAGGTTCGGTCATGCAGCGAGATATCATTGCCAAGCTTAACGCTTGGAAAGCGTCGGAATATCGTAAGCCGCTTATCCTTAAGGGGGCGCGCCAGGTTGGAAAGACGTGGGCGCTTAAGGAGTTCGGTCGAACCTCGTACCGCAATTTTGTGTATCTGACGCTCGAGGAACCGTCACCTGGGGTACAGAGCGAGTACGCTCAGTTTTTCGAAGGTACGCGCGATCCTCGGCGGATCATCTCAAACCTTTCCCTGGCATTTGGACAGCCTATCGATCCCGGCGAGACGCTGCTTATTATTGATGAGATCCAGGATTGTCCTTCTGCAGTCGGCGCCCTTAAATACTTCTGTGACGAGGCCCCCGAGTATCACGTCGCATGCGCAGGGTCTTTGTTGGGCGTTCGCTTGTCCCGTGAGACCAGCGCTTTTCCGGTGGGAAAGGTCGAGTTCATGGAGATGCACCCTATGAGCTTTTCCGAGTTTCTGAAAGCCGAGGGCGCTGCAAACTACGACGAATACCTTGGCGGCCTGGATCAGATCGAGACAGTGCCCGATTTCTTCCATGTCCGTCTCGTCGAGCATCTTCGGCGTTATTTTGCATGTGGCGGCATGCCAGAGGCTCTTGGTCGGTGGGTGGAGACGGGCGATATCGTTCAGGTCGATAAGGTGTTGTCCGATCTCTTGGATTCCTACGAGCGCGATTTTGCCAAGCATGGTGGCCGTGCGCAGTTCGCCAAGCTTTCGCAAATATGGAACTCGATTCCAACTCAGTTGGCGCGCGAGAATAAAAAGTTCGTTTGGGGTGCGGTGCGCGAGGGGGCTCGTGCTCGAGAATACGAGGATGCTCTGGAATGGCTTGCCGATGCTGGGCTCATCATGGCGGTTCGCCTTAATGCTGCCGGTGGCGTGCCGCTCTCTGCATACGATGACCTCAAGGCATTTAAAGTCTACTGTCTTGATGTCGGTTTGCTGCGCCGCATGGCAAGGCTGGATGCGTCCGCTTTTGCCATCTCGGATGCGCTATTTTCGGAGTTCAAAGGTTCGTTCGCCGAGAACTATGTGCTTCAGGCATTACTTTCACAGTTAGATGCTGCTCCGCGTTATTGGACAAACGAGAAGCCGAAGCACGAAGTCGATTTTTTGATTCAAGTCGGAAACGAAATCGTTCCCGTCGAGGTCAAATCGGGAGAGGTCGTTCATTCCAAGAGCCTTAAGTACTATGCCGACAAGCATGCGGAGACGACTCCATTGAGGGTCCGCTACTCACTTAAGAACCTAAAGCTCGACGACGGGGTGCTCAACATTCCGTTGTATTTGGCTGATCGATCTGTCCCTCTTATCAAAAAGGCGCTTGATTGTGCGCATCTTGACGTTTAGATCCTGGGTGAGCTGACGGGCGGCGGCTAATTAATCGCTCCGTTACGGCCAGGGAGCTTGGGCCTTAGCGATGCTTGCTTCGCCAAGTGGTGGGGGTGGTGCCGGTGTGTTGCTTGAAGGCTTGGGCGAAGGCGGCCTGCTGAGGGTAGCCTAGACGCTCTGCCACCTGCGCTATCGTGAGCGCGCTATCGGCCAAAAGGTCCTGTGCTCGCTCCATGCGGCGTCTGCGAATGTAGGCGCCCAGGGACTCGCCAGTTTGGGCCTTAAAGGTGGCGCATAGTTTGGAGCGGCTTGTGTAGAGCCTCTCGGCCACTTCGTTGACACCCACACGTCTGCCGTTGTCGAGCGCGCGCTCAATCATTGCCGTTGCTTCTTCGGCAATGGTTATGCTGGCGCGTGTGTCTGCCGCCTGCCGCGCCTGCTTGTGGGCCGCGCGCGAACAGGCGAGCTCCGCGACCATGGTCTCCACGATGCCCTGCATATAGACGTGTCCGCCTACGGTGCGGGCGCGTTCCTCGTTAATCCGGCGCAGCGTGTGGCAGATGGCAGACGTCGCTTCCTCGTGCCATGGCTCGGCAAACGCCTCAAAGATTCCCGTGAACTCGGTGGGATAGCGGTGCTCCAGTTCGTCAAAATATCCAGGCAAAAAGAGCACCGAGCACGAGTGATAGAGCTCCCCCGCAAACAGCGGGCTTAATTCCTCGCCACAGCTATCTTGGATAAAGCTGCAAACGGCATTGTTTGGCCACGGTCCATGCAAGGGTTTAAGGTTCGCGGGCGTTATGCCAGCCTCGGGCATGCACATGAGCGTGGGCATGCTGACTTCGCTCACACACGCGTACGGTTCGGGTGTGTATTCGGCCAGGTACATATCGTGCGTCGGGGTGATGAAATGCTCCATGACGATGCAGGCAGGGGAGAGGGGCATGATCCATGCGCGGCCGTGTGCCCGATCGTTTGCCACCTCGCCGGTAAAGACGGCGCCCTTGCCGGAAAGCTCCAGGCCAAACTGCTCAAACTGTGGTGCATAGAGCTCGGTTATGTCGGTCGCGGCCCGATGCATTTTCAAAAGCGTCCCCTTCCTTTGCGGAAACGTCCACGCCTGGCTCGATTGTGTGCCTTGGCTAACATATCAATGATAAGTTGATTAAGGTTAACTCTCAAGCCGTTAGAAAGGAACCTCATGGCAAAGGGATCAAAAAGGGAAGGCGGCGGTATCGGCGAGCTGCTTGCATATGCCGGCGACCGTAAATTCCTAACTTATTTGGGCATGGCGCTCTCGGCGCTCTCGCAGCTGCTGAGCTTTGGCCCGTACGTGTGCATCTGGTTTGTCGCGCGAGACCTTATCGCTGTGGCGCCTAACTGGAGCGAAGCCACCGATATCGCGATGTATGGCTGGTGGGCCGTGGGGTTTGCCCTGGCAAGCATCGTAGTTTATTTCGTGGGGCTCATGTGCACGCACCTGTCTGCGTTTCGCTGCGCGTCCAATATCCGCAAGACTACGAGCGAGCACCTGCTTAAGCTGCCGCTTGGCTACTTTGACACGCACTCCACCGGTGAGCTGCGCCGTATTGTAGACGGATGCGCCGCCTCCACCGAGACCCTGCTCGCGCACATGCTGCCCGATATCGCCGGCGCCACCGCCATGGTCGCAGGCCTGCTCGTGCTGCTTTTCGCCCTCGATTGGCGTTTGGGGGTGGCATGCCTTATCTCGGTCGTCGTTTCGCTTGGCGCCATGGCCACCATGATGGGCGGCAAAGGCGCCGAGTTCATGAAGGCCTACATGGGAGCGCTGGTCAAGATGAACAAGACCGGCACCGAATACGTACGCGGCATCCCCGTGGTCAAGGTGTTTCAGCAGACGGTCTACTCCTTTAAGGCTTTCCACGATGCGATCGCCGAATACGCCGACATGGCACAAAGCTATGCGGGCACGTTCTGCCGAGGTCCGCAGGTACTCAACCTTACCGCGCTCAATGGCCTTGTGGCATTCCTGCTGCCCGTGGCGTTGCTGTTGGCGCCGGGCGAGACGGACTTCGCACATTTTATGGCCAACTTCACGTTTTACGCGATATTTTCGGCCGTGGTACCGACGGCCATGACCAAGCTCATGTTTGTGGGCGAGGCCTCTCAGATGAGTGCCGATTCGCTGGCTCGCATCCGAAGCATCATGGATTCCAAGCAGCTCTCCGTGCCCGCCCAACTCAAGCACCCTGCCGGCGGCGAAGTGCGATTTGAGGACGTAAGCTTTACGTACGAGGGTGCCGAAGCACCTGCCGTTAGCCATGTAAGTTTCAGCGTTCCCGCTGGTAGCACCCTCGCCCTAGTGGGTCCTTCGGGCGGCGGCAAGTCAACCTGCGCAAGCCTGATTCCTCGTTTTTGGGATGTCTCTTCGGGCCGAGTGCTTGTAGGCGGTGTGGACGTTTGCGATATGGATCCGCACGAGCTTATGGACCAGGTCGCTTTCGTGTTCCAGACTAACCAGCTGTTCCGGCAAACACTTGCCGATAATGTGCGCGCCTCCAAGCCTACGGCCACTGACGACGAAGTGCGTGCGGCCCTCTCCGCAGCTCAGTGCGACGACATTGTGGCCAAGCTCCCGCAGGGCATCAATACCATGCTCGGTGCCGGCGGAGCATATCTTTCGGGCGGCGAGGTCCAGCGCGTGGCGCTCGCCCGCGCGATCCTAAAAGACGCGCCTATCGTGGTGCTCGATGAGGCCACGGCGTTTGCCGACCCCGAGAACGAGGCGCTCATCCAGCGCGCCTTTAGCAAGCTGGCGGCGGGTCGCACGGTCATTATGATTGCTCATCGACTCTCGACTGTAGTGGGCGCAGATCAAATCGTGGTGCTCAACCAGGGCAGGGTGCAGGAGTCGGGTACCCATGCCGAGTTGCTGTCCCAAAACGGCTTGTATGCCAAGATGTGGGCCGAATACGAACAGGCCGCGAGCTGGAAAATCACTGCAGCGACCGCGGATGCCGCCGTCACGAAGGGAGGCGAGGCCTAAATGTTCGCCTCATTCCAAAAGAAATATTTCCTATCCGATAAAGGCGTCGCCGGCGTAAAACGCGGCATTTTCTGGACCACGCTCACCAATCTTATTACCATGGCCGGCATGGGCTTTTTATTCCTGGTTATGGCCGGCTTTGTCGAGCATCTCACCAGCGGGGCTGACCTGCCGGATGCCCTGCCGATCGTGGGCGGCCTCCTGGTCTTTTTCGTGTTGCTCTTTGCCTCTAACTGGCAGCAGTATTACTACACTTACTGCATCTTTTACGAGGAGTGCGGCAAGCAGCGTATGGAGATCGCCGAACGCTTGCGCAAACTGCCGCTGTCGTTTTTCGGTCGTCGTGATCTGGCCGATTTAACCGAGACCATCATGGGTGACGTCCAGGCCATGGAGCACGCCTACAGCCACGTGCTGGGGGAGCTTTGGGGTGCCATCATCGCAAGCGCCATTGTGTTCGTGGCGTCGCTGTTCTTTTGCTGGCAGCTGGCGATCGCGGCGTTTTGGAGCGTTCCCGTGGCCTTTGCCGTGCTGTATCTAACACGCGGCCCCATGGTCCCGGTGTTCGACCGTGTTCGCGCCGAGAAGGTCAAAGTCACTGAGGCGATCCAGGAGACGCTCGATTGTGTGCGCGAGATCCGCGCCACCAACCAGGAGGCCTATTATCTTGAGGGACTCGGCGCCGTGATTGATGCCGAGGAGCGCGAGACCACTAAGGGAGAACTCGTTAACGGGCTTTTGGTCAACTCCGCCTTTGTCATTTTGCGTCTGGGCATTGCCACCACGCTGGTCACGGGCGCCGCGGTGGTCGCCTCCGGGCAGGTCGACTTTTTGGTGATGTTTGCCTTCCTGCTTATGGTGAGCCGTATCTATGCGCCCTTTGACCAGGCGTTAATGTTAATGTCCGAGCTGTTTGCCGCCGAGTCGTCTGCCAGGCGCATGCGTTCCATCATGGAAGAGCCTGTGGCGCGGGGCAGCGAGAAATTTGAGCCCGTGGGCCACGATGTGGTGTTCGATCACGTGGCGTTTGGCTATGGTGCGGGCGAGGACGGCCGCGCTGGCGAGAAAGTTCTTACCGATGTGAGCTTTACCGCCAAGGAAGGCGAGGTCACGGCACTGGTCGGTCCTTCGGGTTCCGGTAAGTCTACGGTGAGCCGCCTGGCCGCGCGCTTTTGGGATGCCACCGAAGGCACGGTTACCGTGGGTGGCGTGGATGTCGCGAGCGTGGATCCCGAGGTGCTGCTGCGCGACTACGCCATTGTGTTCCAGGACGTGCTGCTCTTTGACGACACGGTGATGGGAAACATCCGCCTCGGGCGTCGTGACGCCACCGATGAGGAAGTGCTTGCGGCCGCGCGTGCCGCCAACTGCGACGAGTTCGTGAATCGCATGCCGCAGGGTTACGACACCATGATCGGCGAGAATGGTTCCAAGCTTTCTGGTGGCGAGCGCCAGCGCATCTCTATCGCCCGTGCGCTGCTCAAAGACGCGCCCATCGTGCTGTTGGACGAGGCGACGGCAAGCTTGGATGTGGAGAATGAGACCGTGGTACAGCAGGCACTCTCCCGTCTGCTTGCAGGTAAGACGGTTATCGTTATTGCCCACCGTATGCGTACGGTGGAAAATGCCGACAAGATCGTCGTGCTCAAGGATGGCGTGGTTGCCGAGCAGGGTGCTTCGGCTCAGCTCAAGGCGGCAGGTGGAGAATTTGCCCGTATGGTCGCACTGCAAAAGGAAGCGGCTGCCTGGCAGCTGTAGGAAAGGGGACCAAGATTTCCAAAGGTTAACTTTGGTTGACCATAATAGTTCGACTAAACTAGTCTCAAAGCGTGCTCGAGCAAACTAATGAACTCGGGTGCTAAGGCACCATGCCGCGCTTGTGCGGCAAAAGGGAGAAGCAACATGAAGAAGTCGACTTTTAACACCCTGCTTGTCGGTGGCGGTTTTCTGCTTGGTACGGCCGGCATCAAGCTGCTCACCAGCGCTCCGGTAAAGAATGCCTGCGTGCAGGGCATTGCGTGCGGTATGCGCGTCAAGAACTGCTACCAGGACATGGTCGAGCAGGCCAAGGCCAATGTCGACGACATGGTTGCCGAGGCTGCCTACATCACCCAGAGCGAGGCCGCTGCTGACGAGGCAGCCGAGTAACGCTCTCAGGCACAAACTATGAGATTCTCGATTATTAGCGAGATCCCCGGCAGGACCCGTCTTCAATTGGCGGGTCCTGTGCCAGAGAGCGATCTCGATGCACTTCTTAAGCTCAGCGGCGATATCGACGGCGTACACAAGGTGCGCGTTTATGGCCGCATTGGCCAGATGGCGCTGGAGTACGACGAGCCGCGCCGCGCAAGCGTGCTCGACGCCCTAGGCGCACTCGATGCTCAAGCTATCGCCGATGCCAAGTCGGGCTACGTGATGCAACTCGAGCCGCGCAAGCACAAACTCGTTATGGATCTTGCCACACTTATCGGCGCCCACTACGCGCGCCGCTGGTTCTTGCCGACGCCTCTGCGTGCGGTGTTTGTCGTGGCCGGTTACATGGCATTTTTGCGCGCTGCCCTTCATGAGCTGGCGCAGCCACGCCTGACCGTTCCTGTGCTCGACGCTTCGGCCATCGGCATTTCGTTCGTCAAGCGTGATGTCGACACCGCGGGCCAGACGATGTTCCTGCTCAACGTGGGCGAGCTGCTCGAGGACTACACCCGCGCCATGAGCGAAAACGAGCTCATCAACTCGCTGCTCGATGTGCCCGACAAGGCGCAAAAGGTCGTCGGCGACACTGAGGTAAGCGTTGCCGCCACCGAGCTTGAGCCCGGCGACTTGGTAGCCGTGCGCACTGGCATGTCCATTTGCATCGACGGTGTTGTCGAGCAGGGGAGCGCTATGGTCAACCAGGCGACCTTGACCGGCGAGCCGCTGGCCGTCGAGCGCAGCGTGGGCGACGACGTGTTCGCCGGCACCGTCGTGGAGGACGGCAGCATCTTGGTGCGCGTGCGCGCCAACACGGCGCAGACCAAGCTGCGCTCAATCGTCTCGCTCGTGCAGACGGCCGACTCGCTCAAGTCCGAGGGCCAGTCGCATATGGAGGACCTCGCCAACAAGATCGTCCCGTGGAACTTCCTGCTTGCGGGCCTGGTCGCGCTCACTACGCGCAGCCTCATCAAGACCTCGGCGGCGCTGATGGTCGACTACTCGTGCGCACTCAAGCTCACGGGTTCCGTTGCCGTCATGACCGCTATGAGCGATGCTGCCAAGATGGGCGTCATGGTCAAGGGCGCAAAGTACTTTGAGTCGTTTGCCAAGGCCGACACCATTGTGTTTGATAAGACCGGCACGCTCACCGAGGCGCAGCCGCGTCTTGCCTGCGTACTCACCACCGATGGCTGGAGCGAGGACGAGGTCCTGCGCCTTTCCGCTTGCTTGGAGGAGCATTTCCCGCATCCGGTGGCGCGTGCCGTGGTCAACGCTGCTCACGAGCGTGGGCTCGAGCACCGCGAGCGTCACGCTGCCGTCGAGTACATCGTGGCACACGGCATCGCCTCGTCCATCGAGGGTCGTCGTGCCATCATCGGTTCCGCGCACTTTGTATTTGAGGACGAGGGCGCACAGCTCGAATCCGACATCAAGGAGCGCATCGAGTCTCAGATGCAGGGCCTGTCGCCGCTGTATCTGGCGGTCGACGGCACGGTCGTCGGCGTGCTCGGCATCGAGGATCCGCTTAAGCCCGGGGTCCGTGAGGCCATCGCCGACCTGCATGCGCTGGGCGTCAAGCATGTCGTTATGCTCACGGGCGATTCGGAGCGCACTGCCGAGCGCATTGCGCGCGAAGCGGGCGTTGACGAGTTTAAGGCCGAGCTGCTGCCCGAGGACAAGTACGCCTATGTGGAGCGCATTAAGAGCGAGGGGCGCCATGTTGCCATGGTGGGCGACGGCGTCAACGATTCGCCGGCGCTCGGTTTGGCCGACGTGGGCCTGGCCATGGGTGGCGGAAGTGATATTGCCAAGGAGGTCGCCGATATCATCCTGACCGATACGGATCTTGCCGCGATCGTGCGCCTGCGCCGCATGAGCCAGGGCCTCATTGATCGTCTGACGAGTTCCTACTCTAAGGTGATGCTCACCAATTCGGCGCTGTTGGCATTGGGTATTACCGGCATGATCACTCCGCAGACGTCGTCACTGCTGCACAACGGCTCAACGATCGCCTACAGCCTGGGCAACGCAAAGGCGTACCTGCGTTAACAGACGTGTTCACCCACGTTATCTGGCCTGCGCCCAGACGGCATCGGTGTCGTCCGGGCGCAGGCCTTTTGCATTTGACCATGTGCTAGCTTCTTTATATAGTGGTGCTAGCAGGGCTAGCAATTGAAGGGAGCGGGTCAACGTGGGTGCTGTTAGCGGCATGGCGCAGGTGAATGTTCGCGTAGATCGCTCGGTTAAAGAGCGCGCCGAGGAAGCGCTGCGGCTTTCGGGCGGAACGCTGCCCGAACTCATCAAAAAGGTCGTGGCCAAGGTTGCGCAGGGTGGTGGACAGTGTGAGGAAGTGCTGTCTGCCGTTGATGGCCGGCAGCAGTCCGTCGCGCCCGATACTCCGTTCGCCGCGTCGTGGGCAGCGGCAGACCGGCTTTATGCAGATTTGGGCATCGCTACGTCGCCCGTATCCGACGATCGCGATTGGGACGCAATCTATTCCGACGCCATGGATGAGCATTATCGCCAAAAGGGGATGATCCTGTGAGTGGGGCGCCTCTCAAGATCATGGTGGACGCCAACGTATGGGTTGATTCGTTTTGCGCCGACCATGCCGAGTCGATTGCCGCGCGTGCGTTTATTGGGCAGGCGACGGAGGCGGGGGCATTGCTGTTCTTTCCGGTGCATATCGCCAAGGACGTACTGTATGTTGTACAGCACGAACTGAAGCGCAGCGTTCTTGCCAGCGGGGGAGCGCTCGGCGAGGCTTCTGCCCGCGCGATTGGCGATGCGGCGCTGGCGTTTGTTCGGAACATGACCGAAAACGCCACGGCCGTGGGTGCAGATGCGTCGGACCTTTGGCTGGCCGACAAATACTTAGCGCTCCATCGCGATTACGAGGACAACTTGGTACTCGCCGCATGCAAACGCGCCCAGGTTGATTACTTGGTGACCAACGATCGAAAACTGCTCGAACATGCCGATCTTGCAGCAAAGACACCTCGTCAAATGATGCCGATTCTTGCTTTGGCCAAACGCGGCGGCACGGCTATCGGTTGACGTGAGCTGTTCGCGGGCCCCTTGGACGACGATGCGCCAAGGGGCCCGCGTCTGCTATTTACAAAAGCTCGGCCTTGATGACGGGAGCTTCGGCGAGCTTTTCGGCAGCCTTTTCGTCGGAGCTGTCGAGTGCTGCCAGACTGCGGTAGACCCACTCGTTGACCTGGGTGTTCTTGACGCCTGCGGTCTGCATAAGGGCGCCTACCTCGCGGATTGCTGCGAGCAGATCGGCTTTGGGACCCGCGAGCTCGACCTCGATGCCGTGGTAGGCGGCCACGCCGCGGTTCTCACTCACGTGGTCGATAAAGCCCTCGACGGTCTCAAGCTGCTGGGCGAGAGCTGCATCATCGTCAGCGTCCAGCGCGACGAGTGCGTTCGATACCGTGAGGGCGGGATGTCCGCAGGGGACAAAGCCCTCGATGACATCCATAGCTTCGGTAATGGTTGAGCCCAGGCCTGCGAGGGCATTGACGAGTTTCTGCTTGGTATCCATAACGGTCCTTTCGACGGATCAATTTTGCTTGGCGAAAATATACGTGACGCGATCGGTAGCAAAAGTGCGAAGTGTAGCGCACATTGGGGTCTTCACAGCTCGTGCATAGAACAGCTGTCCGCTTTCAGAACGTGGTAAGATAACACTCCACAAGCGGGGCTCGCCTCGCGCGTTCCTTGAAAAGTCGACGGTTGTTGGGCGCTCGTGTGCCCAATGCCATCCAGACTTTCCCAACCTTCGGGGGCGACTGGTTTCGACACGATAGCTCTGAGAGAGGAAGCAAGCCGAGGTCTCCTCGCCTCGTTAAACAGGGGTACCGTCAAATTGAATTGACAACAACTCTTCTTTTGAGCCTATGGCTCTCGCTGCTTAATTTATAGCGGCGCGTCAACCCGGTGATTTCCCCGACACCGGCGCGACGTCATTTTAGGGGAATGCTCCTGCGCACGTAATCGGTATGGCGCGGGCTAAGACCGAACCGGTTAGGACGCCGCGAGCGTGTCGCTGCGCGCAAAGCGTCCGAGACGAAACCAGCGACTGAGCTTGGAGATGCCAATCAGGGGGCTTTCGTGGACCGGAGTTCGATTCTCCGCGCCTCCACCAATTGTTGCAAGCAGGTAGGTAAACGCACCTACCTGCTTTTTTATTACCTATAGATATCGCGGAGAATCGAACTCCGTGCAGGGCGCGGGCGTAAAGAAAACGCGTAAGCGTTTTTAGCCCGCGGGCGAGGACGCCGGCAGGCGGCCGAAGCCGGTGCGTATTTGCGAAGCAAATACGCGGATTCTCCGCGCAAAGCCTCAGCTAGATATAGATGCGATGCCGATCGGGCGTCTTGCCCCGATCCCAATCCGCCAACGGAAGTTCCAAACCGCGGAGAATCGAACTCCGTGCAGGGCGCGGGCGTTAGCAACAGTCGGGTGAGTAGTCAATTTGGGACGGGGCTATTTTAGCTACCCCATGTTGAGGGAACGCTCTGAGATGATTTTTTGATCCCCGTCCCAGAAAAATCATCAGGCGGGCAGGGTAGCTAAAATAGCCCCGTCCCAAATTGACTACTCACCTTGATACCTCTTCGCGGAAAACGCGTCCCGGAATATCGGCTCAGACTGGGACGTAGTTTCCGGATGACGCCTCAAGCGGAAAGTTCATCCCAGAATCCCGCGCTCAAAACGGGACACGCCTTCCGCTCCGCCTCCTCAACTCCAAAACCTGTGCGCCCACCATCATAAAACTGGGTAGAAGAGAGCCAAAACGCAATCGCAGGAGGTCAACATGACTGCAGAAGATAAGGCAAAGAACGCCGGCAAGGTCGCGCTCGTCTTGGAGGGCGGTAGTTTTCGCGGGCAGTTTACCGCCGGCGTGCTCGACGTCCTCATGGAGGCCGGCGTCGAGATCCCGGCGGTGTACGGCGTGTCGGCCGGCGCCCTCAACGGCGTCAACTACAAGTCGCACCAGATCGGCCGCACCAACCGAGTCAATTTGACCTTTTGCAACGACAGCCGCTACATGGGCGCGGCGTCGTTTGCGTCCACGGGCTCTATCGTGGGCTACGACTTTATCTTCAACGACGTTCAAGACCGTCTGGACCCCTTTGACAACGAGACGTTCGACGTCAGCCCCATCGAGATGTATGCCGTCGCGACGGACATGCTCTTTGGAACCGCTGCCTACCTGCCGGTCAAAAGCGCTGTGCTCGATCTCGACGCCGTGCGTGCTTCGACCTCGTTGCCGCTGGTGACGCCGCCGGTCGAGATCGACGGGCACAAATACGTCGACGGCGGCGTGGCGGATTCGGTTCCTATCGAGCATGTGCTCGAGGAGGCGGGCTTCGATCGCGCGGTCGTCATCGTCACGCAGGACCGCTCGTACGAGAAAAAGCCTTACGAGTTTATGCCGGCAGCGCGTGCGCGCTATGCCGACTACCCCTACCTGCTCGAGGCCATCGAGACGCGCCATGACCGCTACAACATCCAGCGTATGCACCTGTGGAAGTACGAGCGTGAGGGCCGTGCGCTGGTCGTCGCTCCGCAAAAGCCGGTCGAGGTCGGCCATGTTGAGCACGATCCGGCAAAGCTGCTCGACCTGTATATTCAGGGTCGCCAGGAGGCAAAGCGCTTGCTGGCCGACATCGAGGCATTCGTCGAGCGCTAGCGCCGCAACACTACGGCCCGTGGACGACATGTGCAGAAACTCTGGTCGGAGCCAAAATACCTGTTGACTCGGGCGGCGAGCGGGGTAATATGGACGGGTTACTTGCAGAGCCCCGTGAATCTCTGTAACAACACGTACTGTACATGGAGGAGTCTAAGTGATTTCGAAATCGACTCACTACGCCAAGCAGGGCGAGGTCCAGCGCAACTGGGTTCTCGTCGACGCCGATGGTGCTGTCCTGGGCCGTCTTGCCACCCAGATCGCAATGATCCTGCGCGGTAAGAACAAGCCCCAGTTCACGCCCAACAGCGACTGCGGCGACTTCGTTGTCGTCATCAACGCCGATAAGGTCCAGCTTACCGGTAACAAGGCCGACACGAAGACCTATTATCGCCACAGCGGCTACAACGGCGGCCTCAAGGCTGAGAGCTTCCGCCAGGCTATGGAGAAGCACCCGGAGAAGGTCATCGAGCGCGCCGTTCGCGGCATGCTGCCCAAGACCACCCTCGGCCGTGCCCAGATGACCAAGCTTAAGGTCTACGCTGGTGCCGAGCATCCGCACGCTGCCCAGAACCCCACGAAGATTGAGCTGGAGGCTTAAAGATGGCTGAGAACACCGTTGTCTACCAGGGTACCGGCCGTCGTAAGAACGCCGTCGCCCGCGTCCGTCTCGTCCCCGGCACCGGCAAGGTGACTATCAACAAGCGTGACGCCGAGCAGTATTTCGGCCGTCATCAGCTCGTTGAGAACGCCCTTGCTCCCTTCAAGGTGACCGACACCGCCGGTCAGTTCGACGTTATCGCTCTGTGCGATGGCGGCGGCATCTCCGGTCAGTCCGGCGCTCTGCGCCTGGGCATCGCTCGCGCTCTTCTGAACGCTGGCGACTACCGTGCTGACCTCAAGAAGGCCGGTTTCCTTACGCGCGATGCTCGCGTGGTCGAGCGCAAGAAGTACGGCCTCAAGAAGGCCCGCCGCGCTCCACAGTTCTCCAAGCGCTAAGGTTTTATCTCCTTTCGAGATACAATGTACAAGCGGGGCCTGCCGATTCCTCGGCGGGTCCCGCTTTTCTTTTTCGACTAGGGTGGGCGGTTGCATATCGCCTGCTAGGGAAGGAGCGATCCTATGCCCCAGAACATCTTCGGTACCGACGGCGTCCGTGGCGTCGCCAACGCCGATCTTTCGTGCGATCTTGCGTTTCGCCTGGGTCGCGCGGCGACCAAGTTCCTTGGTCCGGACATCTGCATCGGCCGCGACACGCGTCTTTCGGGCACCATGCTCGAGAGCGCTCTGACCGCCGGCATTATGGCCGAGGGCGGCCGTCCGCACTGCTGCGGCGTCATCCCCACGCCTGCCGTGGCACTGCTCACCGTTCAGAACGAGCTCGACGGCGGCATCGTCATCTCTGCTTCGCATAATCCGCCGGAGTTCAACGGCATCAAGTTCTTTAGCCGCAAGGGCATGAAGCTTCCCGATGCTGTCGAGGAAGAGATCAGCGCCTGGGTCATGTCCGAGGAAGCCATGGCTGCCGATACGCTGCCGACCGGTGCCGGCGTTGGCCACATCATCAAGATGAAGGACGCTCGCAAGGCATATGTCGATCATGCCATCGATACGCTTGATGGCCTGAGGCTCGATGGCTTGGTCGTTGCCGTCGACTGCGGTCACGGTGCTTCTTGCCAGACCACGCCCGCCGCGCTGCAGCGCCTGGGTGCTACGGTCCATGCCATCAACACCGATTATTGTGGCACCGACATTAACGTTGAGTGCGGCTCTACGCACCTCGAGCCCTTGCGCGAGCTCGTGCTGCGCACCCATGCTGACATCGGCCTGGCCCACGACGGCGACGCCGACCGCGTACTGTTCGTGGACAGCGAGGGCAATGAGATCGACGGTGACTACATCCTGGCTATCTGCGGTTCCGACCTCGCCGCCCGCGGCAAGCTCGCCAACTCCGAGATCGTCTCGACCGTCATGTGCAACCTGGGCTTCTCCATCGCTATGAAGGAGCAGGGCTTCGAGATGGTTCAGACCGCCGTGGGCGATCGCTACGTTCTGGAGCGTATGCTCGCGGACGGCGCCGTCATCGGCGGCGAGCAGTCCGGCCACATCATCTTCCTGGAGCACAACACCACCGGTGACGGTCTGGTGACGGCTCTGCAGCTGCTGGCCGTGCTCAAGCGCACCGGTCGTACCCTCACCGATCTTGCCGGCATCATGAAGAAGTACCCGCAGGTACTCGTCAACGTGCATTCCGACAACAAGGCCGGCCTGGACGATTGCCAGCCCATCTGGGATGCCGTCGCTGCCGCCGAGAAGGAGCTCAATGGTCGCGGCCGCATCTTGGTGCGCCCGAGCGGTACCGAGCCGCTGGTCCGCGTTATGGCCGAGGCCGAGACGCACGAGCTGACCCAGCGCGTTGTCGACGACATCGTCGAGGTTGTCAAGCGCGAACTTCCCTAATGGTCAAAAACGAGTGCCAAGTGGTAAACTGTTAAGGCTATTTTGGTCGATTGGTATGTCCGAGGGGGAGCATGTTCACTAAAGTCCTAAGGTCTTTTGGTATGCGTGGTCGAGTCCTTACGCTGGATGCTCCCATCTCGGGCGACGTCATTCCGCTTTCCGAGGTAAACGACCAGACATTTGCCACCGGCCTTTTGGGCCAGGGCGTGGCGATTCAGCCTACCGGCACGCGCGTGATTGCACCGGCTGATGCCAAGGTCGAGGCCATTTTTCCCACGGGACACGCTGTTGCGCTTAACACGGTCGATGGCTTGGACGTGCTCATCCACGTTGGTTTGGACACTGTTCAGCTTGAGGGCAAGCACTTTACCGTACATGCGCAAGTGGGTGACATCGTCCATAAGGGCGATGTGCTCATTGAGTTCGATCGCGAGGCAATTGCTGCCGAGGGCTACGATGTGACGGTTCCCATCTTGGTGTGCAACTCCGTTGAGTTCTCGAGCATCAAGGGCTCCGTTGGCGTGCATGTCGAAGAGATGGACCAGCTCATCGTTGCTCGCGAGCGCTAGCAAGTGCACGTGGCCATTAGCCTACAATTCAAACACGTTTACGGAGGGCGCCCTTGAAAGAGGACGCCCTCCGTGGCAAGATGAGATTTGTCCGAAGCTAAAAGGCTTCGGGTCACCGTGGACGGGCAGGGGCCTCGACGCGGCTAGACACGAGACACATACATTACGCGACCTCGCCCTGGTGGCCGCACACGTTGGTTGCGGCCGACGCGGGCCGCGGGCAAGTGCTTGTAAGGGGAGCCTTGCCTCTCTTGTACGAGAAAGGACGCGTAATGAAGATTATTAAAGCTAAAGACTACGAGGATATGAGCCGCAAGGCCGCCAATATCATCTCGGCGCAGGTTATCCTCAAGCCCGACTGTGTGCTGGGCCTTGCCACCGGCTCCACCCCGATCGGTGCCTACAAGCAGCTCGCTGCTTGGTACGAGAAGGGCGACGTCGACTTTGCCGAGGTCAGCACATACAACCTGGACGAGTATCGCGGCCTTTCGCACGACGATCCCCAGAGCTATCACTACTTTATGCGTGAGAACTTCTTCGATCACATCAACATCGACCTGAACAACACGCATGTGCCCGACGGTTCCAACCCCGACGCCGCCGCTGCCTGCTCTGAGTACGACAAGATCGTCGCGGCCGCCGGTTACCCGGATCTGCAGCTGCTCGGCATTGGCAACAACGGCCACATCGGCTTCAACGAGCCCGATGACCACTTCTCCAAGGGCACGCACTGTGTCGACCTCACCGAGAGCACCATTCAGGCCAACAGCCGCCTGTTCGACAGCATCGACGATGTTCCCCGTCAGGCCTACACCATGGGTACCCAGACCATCATGTATGCCCGCATGATCCTGGTCGTCGCCAACGGCGAGGCCAAGGCTCAGGCCGTGCACGATATGTGCTATGGTCCGGTTACGCCCAAGTGCCCGGCTTCGATCCTGCAGCTGCACACCAACTGCGTTGTCGTTGCCGACGAGGCCGCCCTTTCGCTCTGCGAGTAGCGCGAATCCTGCACCTCGACATAGCCTTGCCTAAGGCCTCCGCTTTGCGGGGGCCTTTTTGCTATCCCTTTCCGCCCGCTTGACCAAAATCTTGCCGCAAGCTTGACGAATGCCGGATGCCCGACAGCTTGATTCATTCCATATCAGATTCTATGCAAAAATGCCACTAAAAGGTCGTAGACGGTAGCGGGTGCTAGGCGAGTTGAATGACATAGCTGAACCTTGTTCATTTGCGTTACACTGCCGCTTAGATGGGACAAGCTGACAAGCCATTTACCTGCTTAAAGACCGATTAGTCGGGGGATTAATAACAATCGGCCCTCGCTGTACAAAAACTTGCCGCTTGCGTACCAAAAGACAACCTAGAACACAAGGTCGCTCTATTCATAGCGCGGCTTGTATGGTCTTGCGGTTACAGTGTCCATACGGTCGAGTTGAGGAGCGGGCATGGTAAACGATTTGGACAGTATAGACGACCTCGAGCTGATGCCGCTGGGCGGAGGCTATATGGTGCGACGCGAACGCTTGATGAATGAGCTTCTCGCCAAGGGCCGAAAGGCCGGCATCGTGGTTCTCTATGCGCCCGACGGGTTTGGGAAGACCTCGGTGCTGCTGCAGTACACCCATGAGGTTAAATGCGACCCGACGCGAGGCCCCGTGCGGATTATCGAGGCCGATCGCGCCACTGGGCGCGAGGTGTTTATGCAGCTCGAGGTGGTTACCGAAGAACTCAAAGACAAACCGCACTCCCTTATCGCGATTGATAATGTGCCAAACCTCGATCAGCACGATACCGAAGACCTCATCGACAGGATTCGCGGCCTGCGCGCTATGGGGGTAGGGGTCTTTATCTCCTGCCGTCCTTCAAATCGTCAACTGATTCATGGGCTGGGCGATTCGGTTAAGATTAATGCGCAGATGCTCAAGGTGCATGCCTATGAGTATTCGGCGTGGGCATCGGCGTTTTCGATCAGCACATCGCTCGACTTTTATCAGCTTACGCAGGGCGTGCCCGAGCTCGTTTCGGCATTGCAGACGGGTCTGTATGGCCAAGGCGACGTAGCCGGTCTGCTCGAAAACGAGATTGTCAACGTATATGGCGCGGCACTTGTCGACCTGGCTTCGCTCGACAATAATGCGCTGTTTTGCGTGGCATGTCTCATGATTTTGATGGGCGAGGGCAATATCGCAGAGCTCGAGGCTTGTGGGGTGAGACTGTCGATGGTCGACCAGTCCTACCTTGTACGCGATTACCCGATCTTTGGTTTAGATCCGGCCGACCGGAGCTTTACGTGCCTGGGCGCCGAGGATAACGGACGGCTTCGCCTGCGAAAGTTGGTGGCCGAGATCCGTCCCGAGCTAGTTCCGCGGGCGGCTCGAATTTTGCTCAAGGCAGGCCGATGTGACGCGGCGATGGACCTGGCCGACGCCTTTCTGGACCGTAGCGTGGTCCTTGAACTTGCCGGGCAGTATGGGGTCGATCTTGCTCTGACGGGGCACGGTGCCGATGTCTGCCGGGCGGCGTTGAGTACGATCGATGCCGAAGATCACGCTCCAGAGCCAACGCCTGCCGAGGCACTCGGGGTATATTTGGCGGCGGTCAGCGTGTCCAACACAAAGCTCGCCCGCTGCATGGCATCGCTCATTGAGCATGCGGGCGATCGGGCAGCCTGTGAAATAGATCCCGTTTCGTGGAAGGTCGCCCAGGTCCTTACGGCAGTTTGCTATGGGGACAACGGGCTTGGGCTTCCCATGAACCTTGCTGTGCCGGAAATCGAGACGGAACACACGGCACTCGACATGCTCTTTGCACATATCGGGGCCAAGCACTGGTTGGCTGAGCGGGGAGACGACGGTGGTGCTCTGCAGCAGCTCAAAACGCGCAAAGCATATGACTGCGAGCTCGATATCGCGGGGACTTTTATACGGGCCGATAGCATGCTAGTGGAGCTCTTCGATGGGTCGTTTGCGGGGATCGACGAGCGCGACGACGAGATGGCGCTGATACGGGACGCGCTCGATGTACGTGGACTTAAGGCGCCGGCTATCTGGGTGCGCATGGTGCTGGCGGCACGGCGGCTCCTTTCCGGCTTGCCGGTAACCGACGATGCGGCGTTCAACGAGCTCGATCGCTTTGCCGTACGCATGCGCGACAACCAGATTCAGCTGTTTGGCCTGCTGCTAGAAGGCTGGCAATCGCTGGCAGAAGGTCGGCCGGTCAATGCGAAGTTCCGCGCGGTCCAGGTGCTCAAACTGGCTGAGGAGCCAATTGCATACATGCGCGACAATGCGTTGCTGCTGGAGCGTGCGGCGTATCTGCGTAACACCTCGATGGTTTCGGTGCGCGAGGAGGCGGAGCTGCTCGATATAAGCCAGACGCAGGTTGGTGGTGCAGAAGCATGGATGGTGGCGCTGCATTTGGCTTGCGCGGGGCGAGATAGCGATCTTGCGGCCTGGATGTCCATGAATCGCGCGGGGATTCTAGAGCCATCGTATCGGCTCTTTGCACGCCTTGCCATGCATTGTCTGGGCGAGCCGGCGGCCAGAATTCGTAAGAAACTCCCCGTGCGCGAGCTATCGCGGTACTCGCTGCGTGACGATCTGGAAGGGGAGGGTGAGCGCCTGTTCCAGGCCGGCGAGGTTGAAGCCGTTGATACCATTGACCATATCGAGATTCGCATGTTTGGTGCGTTTCGCGCCGAGCGCGACGGGTTTCCCATCACGGACAAAATGTGGCGCCGCAAGAAGGCGGCGACACTTGCCGAGCGGCTTGCGCTGGGCATGGATGCGCTCGTCGATCGTGAGACGCTGGCCATGGAGTTGTGGCCCCATGCCGAGTTCAATAGCGCCCGCAACAACCTATACTCGACGATATCGCGCTTGCGGTCGGCTTTGGGACCGACGCCGGATGGCAAGTCGTGCGTGCTCATCCAAAATGAATGCATTGGGCTCAACAGTGACTACGTCAAGACCGATGTACGGCTGTTTGACCAGATAAGCCGCGAGGTTTTGGGAAATCGCACGGGTGCGCGCGGGCCCCATTTAGTTGAGCTGTGCCTTAAGATTGAGCAGCTTTATGCCGGACCGCTGTATGTTCCCAATGGCTGTAATCCCACCTACTTTTTGCGTATGCGACGCATTATGCAGTCAAAGTTCATCGATTGCATGATTAAGGGAGCAAATGCCGCTCTAGAAGAAAACGATTTGCAGTCGGCGATTTGGCTGGCGGAGTCGGGGCTTCGACAGGAAACGGCGCGTGAGGATATGGTGCGCTGCGCCATGCGTGTCTACAGTGCGGCGGGGCGGCGGCGCGATATCGTCGAGCTATACAGTGGGCATATGCACCATCTGAGGGAGCAGGTCAATGGCGTGCCCGAGCCCGAGACGAGGCGTCTATACGAGCGCTTGGTGGAGGGGCGGCTCAATCGCGTGTTGGTCGAGCGATAAAAAACGGGCGCCCGAAGTACTTGGGCACCCGTAAGCTTGCTATGTGTTGGCTCGCCGGATCATTGGCTCTTAGACGAGCTTGATCTTCTCGATATCCTTGCGCGAGGACTCGCGATACAGCGAGAACTTGCGGCCGATGACCTGGACGACCTCGGCGTGGCAGCGCTCGGCGAGCTCTTCGGCGGCTTCGCGGGCGGAAAGACTGGAGCCATCGAGCACGGAGCACTTAACGAGCTCGTGCTTCTCCAGATAGGCGACCGTCTGCTCGACGGTGCCCTCATTAATATCGGACTTGCCGATGATGATGGCGGGGTTGAGGTGATGGGCCATGCTGCGAAGCTGCTTGACCTGGGCTCCTGTCAGTGCCATGGGTTCTCGCTTTCTATGTATGGGGCGCCCCGCGACGGGGCCTTAATCTACGTGAGCTGTCCCACGATAACGCAGGAACGGCGCGGTGTGGAGCGCGTTTGCCCAGTTCAAAAAGAATGCGGATGCCGAATGAGTGGGCGGTGCGGGCTGCGAACAGGCTATGAGCTGGGCGCAGAGACCGGCTCCCATGCAATAAACGCCCAGCGAACCTTACGGATATGGTCGAGCATATAGCGCCCCTGCGGCACGCCCTTGGAGCCCGGCTCACCGGCATGGGGATTCTCGATCATGTGCTGGGCGATGTAGTCGCGCAGACGGTCGACCTTATCCTCGTTGCCATGCTCAAGCATGCGGGAAAAGTCCGCCACGCCCGCTTCAAGGCTGTCGAAGGTATCGCGACGCGGCGATTCAAAGTACGTGACCTGCGGCAGGGCACCCATCTGAATGAGGATATTAAAGGCATACACAAAGCCATTACTGCAGGTAACCGAGGCACCGATGGCATTCATCAAGTGCAGGTCATAGCGCGGGCTGGAGTTAGCGACCATCGTGACAGCACAACGCCGACGAGCTGTACGGTCGAGCTTGGCAAGCGCACCTTTTAGATCGGTCGTCGTAACCGACCGACTGGCAAAGGCAACATCCACCGCTTTCGCGACCGGTCCAACCAAATCCCAATCATCATCCCAAGCAAGCTCAAGCGGCGTAATGAGATCCTCGAGCCCATAGTACTCAATACCAGCATCAAGCGTGCCCAACATAGCAGGGGAAAAGTCAGCCGCAATCACAGGATGCCCAGCCTGAGCAAGCGGAATAGCAATCGACCCAGCCCCACACCCCATATCAAGCACGGATTCACCAGGCTTTAACGCCAACAGCTTGATAAAGTCCCGGGCATACGGGGCAGTCTCCAACGGACGAAAATGCCGAGCCCGCTTATCCCACTCAAAAGAATCATCAGCCCGCCGCCGACCAGCCTGCAAGCGCATTCATTCGCCATTCCAATCAGCAGAAAGAAGCTCAGAACGAATCAAACCATCAGCCACGGGCCATCCCCCTTACAACAAAAAAGCGACTCCTCCCAAAAGAAGAGCCGCAACCAGCATATATCAGAAAGAACCGATCCAACGCCAAACCGCCATACCAGCAAAGTAGGGCAGAAGCGAAGCGACTGCCAAAGGGATAGAACCCAACCGAGGTCCCGTTGTGCGGGAGCCCCGCCGTCGGGCGGCAGACATATAAGGTCGATCGCGAGTTCCGCACGAGCCGGAGAGCACTTAATGTGCTCTCCGTGCGAGTCAGGACTGTCCGAGCAGGCGACCTTATATGTCTGCCGCCCGACGGCGGGGCTCCTCGCCCGAACCCTCAGCTAGTTCTTCAGCGAGTTCAGCGGTGCCGGGAAGCGTCCGCCACGGTGGGCAAGCACGGTGCCGGCGTTGGGGTTCACCGGCATGATGGGTGCACGGCCAAACAGGCCGCCGTACTCGACGCAGTCGCCCACGCCCTTGCCGATGGCGGGAATCACGCGGACGGCCGTGGTCTTGTTGTTGATGACGCCGATGGCCATCTCGTCTGCGATGATGCCGGCGATGGTCTCGACCGGGGTGTCGCCGGGGATGGCGATCATGTCCAGGCCGACGGAGCACACGCAGGTCATGGCCTCGAGCTTCTCGAGCGAAAGCGCACCGGCCTCGACGGCGGCGATCATACCGGCGTCCTCGGACACGGGGATGAAGGCGCCCGAGAGGCCGCCCACGCTGGAGCTGGCCATGACGCCGCCCTTCTTGACGGCATCGTTGAGCATGGCGAGCGCGCAGGTCGTGCCGGGGCCACCGCAGGTGCCCACGCCGATGATCTCGAGGATGCGGGCAACGGAGTCGCCGATGGCAGGCGTGGGAGCCAGCGACAGGTCGACAATGCCCTTCTCGACACCCAGACGATGGGCGGCCTCGCGGCTCATGAGCTCGCCGGCGCGGGTGATCTTAAAGGCGGTCTGCTTGATCTTCTCGGCAACCTCCATCATCGATGCGGAGTCGGGCAGCGTCTCCAGGGCTGCGGCCATAACGCCGGGGCCCGAGACGCCTACGTTGATGACGGCGTCGGCCTCGCCACCGCCGTGGACGGCGCCCGCCATAAACGGGGAGTCCTCGACCATGTTGGCAAAGCAGACAAACTTGGAGGCGCCGACGGAGTCCTGGTCGGCCGTGAGCTTGGCGGCATCGATGATGGTCTGGGCGGCCATGAGCACGGCATCCATGTTGATACCGGCGCGCAGGCTGGCGACGTTGACGCTGGAGCAGACGCGGCTCGTGGTAGCGAGCGCCTGAGGGATGGACTGGATGACGCGGCGGTCGGCGTCGCCGATGCCCTTCTGGACGAGTGCGGAGAAGCCGCCCAGGTAATCGATGCCGAGCGTCTCGGCCGCGCGGTCGAGGGCATACGCGATGGGGGTGAGGTCCTCATCCTTGCAGCACGCGGCGATCTGCGCCACCGGGGTGACGGAAACGCGCTTGTTGACGATGGGGATACCGTACTCGCGCTCGAGGTTCTCGGCGGTCTCGACCAGATGCTCAGCCGTGTGCGTCACGTGGTCGTAGATCTTCGTGCACATGCGGTCGAGGTTCTCGTCGCCGCAACCCATGAGCGAAACACCCATGGTGATGGTCCTGATGTCGAGGTTCTGCTCCTCAACCATGCCGCGGGTTTCCGCGATTTCTGCGGGCGTGATCGCCATCCTTGCGCTCCTATCTGCCAAAACGAGCATAGTCTTATCTATTCTAACGTGCCGCACGTGCCAAGTGGCGCATGCGGCACGTTTTGGTGCTCGGTTGTTTCCGTTGTGTTACTGCCCAAAGACCTCTTCGGCAATACGAGCGCTTTCGGCGGCGTCCTTGGCGTAGTAGTCCGCGCCGATCTGCTTGGCGTATTCGGGGGTGAGTACGGCGCCGCCTACGATGATCTTGACGCCCGGAACCTCGGCATGGAGCAACTTGATGGTCTCTTCCATGGCGACGACCGTGGTAGTCATAAGCGCCGAGAGGCCGACGAGTTTGATATCGCGCTCCTTGACGGTCTTGAGTACCTCCTGCGGATCGACGTCGCGGCCCAGGTCAAAGACGGTATAGCCGTAGTTGTCGAGCAGCATCTTGACGATGTTCTTGCCAATGTCGTGGATGTCGCCCTTGACGGTGGCCACGCAGATCTTGCCCTTGTCGGCGATCTCGCCGGCGGGCATCAGGCGTTTGATGGTGTCGAAGCCCACACGCGCTGCCTCGGCCGAGGCCATAAGCTGCGGCAAGAAGAACTTGCCCTGGTCAAAGAGAACGCCAACCTCGTCGAGGGCGGGGATAAAGTGATTGTTGATGAGGTCCATGGCGTCGTGGTCTGCCAGCAGACGCTCGGTCTCGGCAGCGATCTCGCCTTTGCGGCCCGAGACGACCATGCGACGAATCGGGTCGTCGTTGCCGTCGGTGCCGGCGGTGCCCGCGGCAGGCGCGGCATCACTCGATGCGGCCTGAGCTGCTGCCGGGTTTGCGGCGATCTTATACGGATCGGTCCAACCGGCGTAGCGCTCGATGTATCCGGTCGAGCCCTCGTCCTCAACGCTCAGGACGCGATAACTGTAGACGGTATCCATAAAGCGCTTGGAGCCCGGGTTCATGATGGGGGCGTCCAGACCCGCGCCAAAAGCGGCAGCCAAAAAGACCGAGCCCAGCAGCGGGCGGGCAGGCAGGCCAAAGCTGATGTTCGACACGCCGAGCGCGCATTTGACGCCCAGACGCTCCTTGCACAGGGACATGGCGCGTAGGATCTGCTCGGCCTGGCGTTGATTGGTCGAGGCGGTCATGACCAGGCAGTCGATGAGGATGCGGTCCGGTCCGATGCCGTAACGGGCGGCCTCGGCCACGATGTGCTCGGCGATGGCGAAGCGAGCCTCGGCGGAGTCGGGGATGCCGCCTTCGTCGAGCGTAAGGCCGACAACGTTGGTGCCGTAGTGGGCGACCAGCGGGAAGATCTCGTCCATGATCTGCTGCTTGCCATTGACCGAGTTGATGATGGGCTTGCCGGCGTAGCGGCGCACGGCGGCCTCGACGGCTGCGGGGTCGGTGGAGTCGATCTGCAGCGGCAGCAGCGTGGACCCCTGGAGCTGTTCGGTCGCCTGTTGGATGATCTTGACCTCGTCGATCTCGGGCAGGCCCACGTTGACGTCCAGAATGTCGGCGCCCTGTTCCTGCTGGCTGATGCCCTGGCTCACAACGTAGTCCAGGTCGCCGTCGCGCAGGGCCTGCTGCAGGCGCTTTTTGCCGGTGGGGTTGATGCGCTCGCCGATGACGGCGATCTTGTGGCCGTCGCAGGGAAGGTCCACGACCGTTTGGGCGCTCGTGACCGACATACTGGGCTTGCGGTGGCGCGGGCTGGGCGTGTGGTTATCGATAAGCGTGCGCAAGGCCGCCATGTGCGCCGGCGTGGTGCCGCAGCAACCGCCCACGACGCTCACGCCGTCGGCGATCATGCCGGCGACGGCCTCGGCGTATTCGGGGGCTTGGATATCAAAGACGGTGTTGCCGTCGTCGTCCACATGGGGGAGTCCTGCATTGGCCTGCACCATAACAGGCTTGTCGGTAACGGTGAGCATACGTGCGGCGAGTCCCCGGAGCTCGGCCGGTCCTTGGCTGCAGTTGATGCCCAAAACGTCGGCGCCGATGGCGTCAAGCGTGATGGCGGCGACCTCGGGACTCGTTCCCAGGAAGGTGCGACCGTCTTCCTCGAAGGTCATGGTGGCAAAGACGGGCAGGTCGGAGTTCTCGCGGCAGGCGAGGACCGCCGCCTTGATCTCGGCCAGGTCGGTCATAGTCTCGATAATAAAGAGGTCCACACCCGCGGCGACGCCTGCGCGCACTTCCTCGGCAAAGAGGTCGTAGGCCTCGTCAAAGCTGAGGGTACCCAAGGGGCGAAGCAACGCGCCGATGGGGCCGATGTCACCGGCGACGTAGCGGGCGCCGGCCTCGCGGGCACAGGCGGCAGCGGCGGCAAAGACGTCTGCCACGGTGGCGGCGCCGTCGAGCTTGTGGGCGTTGGCGCCAAAGGTGTTGGCGGTGATCACGTCACAGCCAGCCTCGACGTACTGACGCTGGATATCAGTGATAACCTGGGGTTCCTCAAAGTTGAGCAGCTCGGGCAGGGCGCCTGCCTTCATGCCGGCGGCCTGCAACATGGTGCCCATGCCGCCGTCGAACAGCAGGTGTCCCGTGCCCTCGATGGCGGCACGCAGGCGGTCATCCTTAATGCGAAGGTCGTCGATCGTGCGCGTCTTGTATGCAGCGCCATTACGGCGTGCGGCATCAACGGGTGCCGCCAGCGCGGCGCCGTCCAGATCATGAGTGATAAGCGGAGTAAACATCGATGGCTCCTAATGGCTGGAATAGCAGGTGGTGTGGGCGGCGCGGAAGCGGCAGTGCTCGCGCATGCGGCAGATATTGCAGGCGGGGCTGCTCTGGGCGTCGTGGACTTCGCCGTCGAACAGACCAATCACAGCGGTCACGCTCTTAGTGGGCATGAGCAGGCTGGTGGGGGTGACGGTAAGTCCAATGAGGCGCGTGGCATTGAGTGCATCCACGATCGAGCGCTGGGCAGAGAGCGGGCAGTCGCCATAGCCGGGACTGAAGCGCCAGTTGCCGGCGAGCCCGTGTGCAGCGGCTGCAGCCTTGACCTGCTGGTCCATCTGCTCGACGGCGGCCTCCACATAGGCAGAGCATGCGGCGTCGAGCACGGCGCCTTCCAGGGGTTGCTGGGCTCCCGTGGTGCGCAGACGGCGTTCGGCAGACATCCCGAGGGTGCAGGCCATGAGCGCCGCCAGGCGGGCGTCTTTGAGATGTCGATAGATATCACGACCCCGCAGCTCAACATTGGTGCCAACCAAGCGGATGCAGGGCTCGCCCTGCTCGTCGACGCCCGTGGCATCGACGGCAAACACGCGTCGCACGCCGCGGGGCTCGATATCCAGCTCTAGGCGCTCGACTACAAGCTCAATTCGTCGTGACAGCTCGGGCTCAATCTGCTGGCCGCCGTAGCCCAGATACCGCAGCATCTCGGCACGGTCGACACGAGGGCGGTGGGCAGCGTCGATACGGTAAAGCGCCGGCGACGCAAGGTCGGCCGGCACTTCAACAACGGTTGTATCGACGTGCGGTTTTTCCATTACCCCAGGCGCTCCATAATGGTCGCGGCGATTGCAGGACGGTTCATAGTGTACAGGTGCAGACCGTCGGCACCGTGCTCCTTAAGGTCGCAAAGCTGACGAGCAGCATAATCTACACCGGCTGCCTGCAGGCTCTCGGGGTCGTTCTCGTACTTGGCGAGAATCTTGATGACGGGGGAGGGTAGCGATGCGCCGCACATAAAGACCATGCGGCTGATTTGCGACTTGCCCATAAACGGCATGATGCCCGCGGTGATGGGCACGGTGATGCCGGCTTTGTCGGCAAGCTCGCGGAAGCGATAGAAGCACTCGTTATCAAAGAAGAGCTGTGTCACAAAGAAGCTCGCGCCGGCGTCTTGCTTTTGCTTGAGGTGCTCGACCGAGAGGTTGAGATCCTCGCAGGCAATGTGGCCCTCGGGGTAGGCCGCGGCGCCCACGCAAAAGCCGGCGTCGACGAGCTCGGGGATGAGGTCACGGGCGTAGGCGTAGTCAGAGGCGGGCTTGTCGTCCTCAGTCGCGCCAGCGGGAAGATCACCACGCAGGGCCAGGATGTTTTCAACGCCGGCGGTGCGATACTCGTCGATCTTGGCGGCGATATCGGCGCGCGAGCGGCCCACACAGGTAAGGTGTGCCACCGAGGGTGTATCGAATTCGCTCGTAATCATATGTGCGATGGGGGCGGTGGTGGCGCCGTTGCCCGAGCCGCCGGCAGAGCAGGTGACCGAGACAAAGCTCGGCGAAAGCTTGCACAGATTTCCTGCCACTTCGCGAGCCGTGTCGAGGGTAAGCTCGCCCTTGGGCGGGAACATCTCAAACGAAACGGGTGCGGTGCCCTGGGATGCTGCCTGCTTAAAAACCTCGTCGACGCGCATATCGTGCTCCTTTAGATACGCAATAGTGTGATGTGTTTTAAGGATTCTACAGCACCACTGTGTCACGGTGGAGTTTCACTCGCTATTTGGGGATACCAATCGAAAATGCTTTGCTATCGGCATTTCCTATAACAGAGCGGTCAATCTAGGATGGGGCTATATTGAATGGTATTTGATGCGAAATACCAGTTAATAGAGCCCCATCCCAAATTGACTACCCTTAAACTATGGGGAGAGGTCTGCAATTTATACAGTTGATTGGCCATTAAGGGCGGCAGCGCCGCTGTGATGCGGTAACCTCATTGATTGGTTTCGCGACAGCAACATAACGGTAATGTCGCGGAAACACGGCGAGCCTAAGCTATGACTCGTTCGTTAGTAATCAACACCGCTTCTCACGCGGTGCCGATACGAAGGGAGTTCCGTATGGCCGATCTTACTGACCGCTTCGGGACCATGGTGTTCTCTGAGGAAGTCATGAAGGACTACCTCCCCAAGGACATTTGGAAGCGCCTTGCTGCAACCCTCGAGGACGGTGAGCCGCTCGACCTGGATGTGGCCAACGCCGTTGCCCACGCCATGAAGGTCTGGGCCATCTCCAAGGGCGCGACGCACTACGCGCACTGGTTCCAGCCGCTTTCGGGCATTACTTCCGAGAAGCACGACAGCTTCCTCGAGCCCAACCACGACGGCACCGCCATTACCAAGTTTACGGGCAAGAACCTCATCCAGGGCGAGCCGGATGCCTCCAGCTTCCCCAACGGCGGCCTGCGCGCCACCTTCGAGGCCCGTGGCTACACCGCTTGGGATCCTACCAGCCCCGCCTTCATTAAGGACGATGTCCTGTGCATCCCCACGGCCTTCTGCTCCTACACGGGCGAGGCCCTGGACAAGAAGACCCCGCTGCTGCGCTCCATGACCGCGCTCTCGCGTGAGTCCAAGCGCGTTTTGGCGCTGTTTGGTAAGACCCCCAAGAAGGTCGTTCCTTCCGTGGGCGATGAGCAGGAGTACTTCCTGATCAAGAAGGACGCTTACCGCAAGCGCAGGGACCTGGTCATCACCGGCCGCACCCTCTTTGGCGCTGCCCCCTGCAAGGGCCAGGAGCTCGAGGAGCACTACTTTGGCGCTATCCGCCCTACCGTCTCGGCCTATATGAAGGACCTGGACGATGAACTGTGGGCGCTTGGCATTCCCGCCAAGACCAAGCACAACGAGGTCGCTCCCTGCCAGCATGAGCTCGCCCCTGTCTATGGCGAGGTCAACGAGGCCATCGACCAGAACCTGGTCATGATGGAGAAGATGAAGCTCATCGCCTCCCGTCACGACTTGGTCTGCCTGCTGCACGAGAAGCCCTTCGAGGGCATCAACGGTTCGGGCAAGCACAACAACTGGTCGCTTGGCACCGAGTCCGAGAATCTGCTCGATCCGGGCGACACTCCGCTCGACAACCTGCAGTTCATCGTCTTCCTCACCGCGGTGATCGAGGCCGTCGATAACTATCAGGAGCTCCTGCGTGCCTCCGTTGCCTCGGCCGGCAACGACCATCGTCTGGGCGCCAACGAGGCTCCTCCGGCGATTATGTCCATCTTCCTGGGCGACCAGCTTACCGAGGTCGTCGAGAAGATCATCGATGGCAAGGCTTCCGTCCATGCCACGCGCGGCGTGCTCGACCTGGGCGCCGATACCCTGCCCAAGCTGATGCAGGACAACACCGACCGCAACCGCACCTCCCCGTTTGCCTTCACCGGCAATAAGTTCGAGTTCCGTGCCTGCGGCTCCGAGCAGAACGTCTCCGACTCCAACCTGGTGCTCGATGCCGCCGTGGCCAAGTCGCTCAAGTCCTTCGCCGACGCGCTTGAGGGTACGCCCGAGGATGAGTTCCAGGACGCCGCGCTCGAGTACTGCAAGAAGGTCCTGACCGACCACCAGCGCATCCTGTTCTCCGGTGACGGCTACTCCGACGAGTGGCCCGTTGAGGCCGAGAAGCGTGGTCTTGCCAACAACAAGACCACGGCCGACGCCCTGCCCGCCTTTGTTTCCGAAAAGGCTATCGCGCTCTTTGAGGAGACGGGTGTCCTGACCAAGGCCGAGGCTCAGTGCCGCTACGACTGCAAGCTCGAGAAGTACAACAAGCTCATGAACATCGAGGCTACCACGATGGTTCGCGAGGCGCGTCGTACCTATCGCCCGGTCATTACCGCCTATGCCACCAAGGTCGCTAAGGGCCTTGAGACTATTCGTGCCGCCGGCGCCGAGGCCGCCATGCAGTGTGAGCAGAACACGCTCAACAAGCTCTGCAACGGCATCACCACCATCAACGACTCCATCAAGGCGCTTGACGCCGTGCATCAGAAGGCTGAGGCCCTCGATGGCCAGGAGCAGGCCAACGTGTACGCGCACGAGGTCGTTCCCGCTATGGATGCGCTGCGTGCCGCCGTGGACGCCATGGAGGAGATCGTGGCAGCCGACTACTGGCCGGTCCCGACCTACGACGACATCCTGTTCTACGTGTAGGGCGTAACTGACATATCGTCACGGTATTGAGCCGGGGTCCGCATCATGCGGGCCCCGGTTTTTGTTTGCGAAGGGCGCTTTGAAGCCCGTTTTGCTACCGATTTGCCTAGGTATAAAGGGCTATGGGCAAAAAACGTCAAATATGAGTACTGTCACAAGTCCTGTAGCATTATCTTTTTGCAAAATATGCAGTGTTACACAACATATGTCCAAGTACTTAGCCGATAAACGTCTGCAATTCTTCCACCTTAGGACCCCTGGCGTCTAAATCGCCTTCAGATGGCATGAAATCGCTGTTACTAAATTGGTAACAGTACTCATATTTGCTATTTTTTGCCCACGGGCCCTTGGATGACAGTGTGATTTAAGGTCGCGCGCGCAGACGTGGTGTAAGAGTGTCCTGAGGTCCGTCGCTGCAAGTCCCGATGTTACTCCTTCTTGAGGCCGTGCTT
>UQHW01000004.1 GCA_900540935.1 uncultured Collinsella sp.
AGGCCCTTGCGGCCTAGTCGCTATTTAGGGCGTCCAAGATTTGGGGCGCGGTTCAATCAGTCTGACAGCGGGCTTTTCTATGCGTTGGAAAATCTCGGCATTGCGTGGCGCTACACGCGCGTCGCATCCTTGGGGCTCATGGTCATGCTCTGGAAGCGGTTCTCCATGTAGTCGTTATCGAAATACTTGCCGTAGAACTGCGCGACGGGAATATCCGGCTCCGTGCCGTTGACGCGCTGGTACCAGTAGTCGAGCGACTGCAGCGTCATGACGCCGTCGACCAGCATAATGACGGTAAAGATGACGGTAGCCGAGTAGCGACTCTTCCACGGAATCATGTTGATGAGCTTGAGCAGCCTCGGCAGCAGCAGCTTGATCCAGATAAGGCCACCCAGGCCCCACAGGCAGGCAAAGCCCGTGCAGGTGCGTCCGCCCGTAAGGACGGCGAGTGGGTCGGGCATGCCGAACAGTTTCATGTGCGAGTAGCTCCACGACACCACGCCAAATGAGGTCTGCATAAACCAGCCTACAAACACCTCGAAAGCGCCGCCGATCAGGGCACTTACCAGGAAAATGATCAGAGGATTCTTTTTATAGAAGCGGTTGAGCGCCATGGTCATGAGCACCGCGCCAAATCCGTAGATGGGGCTAAAGGGGCCAAATAGCATACCGGCCCGGTCCTGATAGACGCCGGGATCGACGACGACCATATGCCAGACTTCCTCGAGAATGAGACCTAACACGCTGCAGACGAAGAATACCCAGAACAGGTTGAAGTAGTTGAGCTTGATGTAGCCCTCGCCGGTTTCGTCGCGGCCGAGCATCCCCTCGGCGGCGGCATCGCGGTCGAGCATCTCTTGCAGACGGCGCTGCAGTTCGCGCTCCTGGCGTAGCGTGGGGTCGACGGTGGCCGAAAGCGCGATGAGGATACCGAGCTGAATGGCGGGGCGCAGCAGGAAGGGTCCGATACCCTGGAGCATCACGTCAACTAAAAGCTCCACGACGGTAAATGCGATGAGGACGTAAGACAGGCGGGCGGCATTGCGCCGCTGGTCCTTGATGAGGTCCAGGCCAAAGACGATCAAGATGATCGCGCTTGCCGCCGAGAGCATAATGCCGGCGACGATAAGGCCAACCGCGACCAGGGTGTTATCACCGAGCTTAGCGGCGGCGTTGCCGTTAATGAGTGCGGTGATGACCTGCCACATAAAGACGGCGACCGACGGGAGTGTGCCCACGCCGGACAGGATGCACAGGACGGCGTACACTTTAATGATGAGGGGAATCTTCTTGACCTCCGTGGCGCTGGGGACGCTGGGGTCGAGTTCGTTTCGATCCATACAGAACCTTTCTCGCTTTGTCCTAGGTTACTAGGATACGCCGCCGACCTGCTAAAAGACAGGACGAACGTCCCAATTGCAACTTTGCAATCCCCAACGGTGGACGCGGCGGCCATATGGGGGCGCGGGCGCTTGCACTGGGCAGACCAATAAAATGTTTGGCCGCAAAACTGATTATTAGCTCGGTGGGCTTTTAAAAAGCGCTGCTCATGCGCTGGGGAGCGCGTCGCGCCGTGCGTATAATAAGGCGGGTAACGCCAAAATACGAGGCTCTGAGGGGATGCCATGTCTCAAGAAACCATCCGCGCGGCCGAGCGCGCCGCGGGACAGGTGAAGACCATGTCGACGTATGATCCGGACTCCGACCAGCTGCATGAGGAATGTGGCATTTTCGGCGTATGGGCGCCCGATCGCGATGTGGCTCGACTGACGTACTTTGGCCTGCGTGCGCTGCAGCACCGTGGCCAGGAATCGGCGGGAATCGCCGTGGGTGACGGCGGCACGGTTATGGTCCGCAAGGATCTGGGCCTG
This sequence comes from uncultured Collinsella sp., assembly GCA_900540935.1. Lineage (GTDB taxonomy): Bacteria > Actinomycetota > Coriobacteriia > Coriobacteriales > Coriobacteriaceae > Collinsella. Next base: position 1,872 of record UQHW01000004.1, read on the forward strand.
CTCGACCGTGTGTTCTCCAACGCCGACCTGTCGACGCTCTCCGGCCAGCTGGCCGTGGGCCACGTGCGCTATGGCACCGCCGGCGCCAAGAGCTGGGAAGCCTCGCAGCCGCATCTTTCCACCATCAACAGCGTCATTATCGCGCTTGCTCACAACGGCACTCTGGTCAACACCGACGAGCTGCGCCGCCAGCTGATCGAGCTGGGCGTGCCGTTCCTCTCCAATTCGGATTCCGAGGTCGCGACCAAGCTTATCGGCTACTTTACCCAGCGCACGGGTCATCTGCGCGAGGGCATTCGCAAGACCATGGAGCTCGTGCGCGGCGGCTACGCCATGACGCTCATCAACGAGCAGGCGCTCTACGCATTCCGCGATCCGCACGGCATTCGCCCGCTCGTGCTGGGCAAGCTGGTGGACGAAGGTCTGGACCAGGCCGATGCCGCATCCGTTTCGCAGCTGCCCTCGCAAGACGGTGCCTCGACGGTCGACTCCGCCGTCCATGTCACGCGCGCCGGCGGCTGGGTCGTTGCCTCCGAGACGTGCGCGCTCGACATCGTGGGCGCCGAGTACGTCCGTGACGTCCGTCCCGGCGAGATTTTGCGCATCAGCGCCGAGGGTCTGGTATCCGAGCAGGGCGTGCCTGCAGCCGAAGAGCCCGCAAACTGTATCTTTGAGCAGGTCTACTTTGCCCGCCCCGACTCCATCATGAACGGCAAGAGCGTCTATGCCTGCCGTTACGACATGGGTCGTCAGCTGGCACACGAAGAGCCCGTCGAGGCCGACCTGGTCATCGGCGTGCCCGACTCCGGCCTGCCGCCTGCGGAGGGCTATTCGCACGAGAGCGGCATTCCCTTTGGCGAGGGCCTCATCAAGAACCGTTACGTGGGCCGTACGTTTATCGAGCCTACGCAGGAGTTGCGCGCCATGGGCGTGCGCATGAAGCTTAACCCGCTGCGCGACAACATCGAGGGCAAGCGCCTGGTCGTCATCGACGACTCCATCGTGCGCGGCACCACCATGGTGCAGCTCGTCAAGATGCTGCGCAACGCTGGCGCCAAGGAGATTCATATCCGCATCAACTCGCCCGAGGTCATCTGGCCATGCTTCTACGGTATCGATACCGACGTGCAGTCGCAGCTTATCAGCGCCAACAAGACGGTCGACGAGATTTGCGAGTATATCGGCGCCGATTCGCTGGCCTTCCTTTCGGTCGAGGGCCTGCTTAAGGTCATGCCCAAAGGCGGTTACTGCGATGCGTGCTTTACCGGCCGCTACCCCGTGGCGATTCCCGAGAGCTTTGGCCGCGACAAGTTCATGGAGGGCTTTAAGCCCCGCAACCTGGACAAGCCGCTGCATGTTGATGACGACGCCGTGGTCGAGAAATACGACGACCGCAGTTGGGAAGAGGAGCACGGCGAGGCCTAAAACCTGCCATGTAGGGACAGGTTTATTTTGGTAGGTTTTACCTGCTGTTTTGTTGATATGACGGCGCGTGCTGTTATGGCGCGCGCCGAAATGAACGCAACTATGAGCACCGTTTGGCGCCCGCGCGGCGCCACGGTAGTGGGAGAGGAAGGCTCAGATGAGCGACAGCAAGCATGTGACGTATGAGGATGCCGGCGTCGATACCGCTGAGGGCGGCCGCGCCGTCGACGCTATTAAGCAAATGGTTAAGGACACCAGCCGTCCCGAGGTCATCGGCGGCATCGGTGGCTTCGGTGGCTTATTCTCGGCCGCCGCGCTTAAGGATATGGAAGACCCGATTCTGATTAGCGGTACCGACGGCGTGGGCACCAAGCTCGTGCTCGCCCAGATCATGGACCGTCACGAGACGGTGGGCCAGGACCTGGTCGCCATGTGCGTCAATGACATTTTGGCTTCGGGCGCCGAGCCGCTGTTCTTCCTGGATTACGTTGCCATCGGTCACATTGAGGCCGAGCACATGGCAAAGATCATCAAGGGCGTGGCCGACGGCTGCAAGCTTGCGGGCTGCGCGCTCGTGGGCGGCGAGATGGCCGAGCACCCGGGCGTCATGGCCCCCGCCGATTACGACCTTGCCGGCTTTACCGTGGGTGTCGTCGACCGTCCCAAGATGCTCGACCCCGCGAACGTTCGCCCCGGCGATGTGATCCTGGGCCTGCCTTCTACCGGCGTGCATTCCAACGGTTACTCGCTCGTGCGCAAGGTTATCGGTGTCGACGGCATCAAGCCGGGCACGCCCGAAGCTGCCGCTAAGGCCGAGGGGCTGAGCCGTCCGCTCGAGGAGCTCGGCGGCGCTTCGCTGGCCGACGCTCTGCTGGCCCCCACGCGCATCTACGTCAAGCCGATTCTGGAGCTGCTCCGCGGTGGCGCCAACGTTCATGCCATTGCCCATATCACCGGCGGCGGTATTACCGAGAACCTCAACCGCGCGCTCGCCGACGACGTCGATGCCGTGGTCACCCGCAACGGCGCCGAGATGGGCTGGGATGTTCCTCCCGTCATCACCTACGTGTCGCGTCAGGCCGAGCTCGCGCCCAATGAGGCATGCAAGACCTTCAACATGGGCGTCGGCCTGTGCCTGATCGTCGCCCCCGAGGACGAGGCTGCCGTGACCGAGGCTCTGGTCGCGCTGGGCGAGAAGCCGTTCCGCGTGGGCGAGTGCGTCGAGGGTTCCGGTAAGGTCGTGTACTCCGATGAGCGCTAACGAGCAGATGGCTGCCGCCGAGGGCCTAGGCTTTGTGTCCTACACCCGTCCGACCGGCACCGATACGGCCGAGCCGCTCAAGATTGGCGTGCTTATCAGCGGTTCGGGTACCAACCTGCAGGCGCTGATCGACCTGATCGCCGTCGGCAAGCTCAACGCCTCGATTGAGCTTGTGGTGTCGAGCCGTCCTTCGGCCAAGGGTTTGCAGCGCGCCGAGTGTGCGGGTATCCAGACACTCACGCTGTCCAAAGATGTCTATGCCGACCCCATCGCGGCTGACGAGATCATCGCGCATGAGCTGCTCGAGCGCGGCTGCGAGTACGTGGTGATGGCCGGCTACATGCGCATGGTGCACACGCCGCTGCTGGCGGCGTTCCCCAATCGCGTGGTCAACCTGCACCCGGCGCTGCTGCCGAGCTTTACCGGCGCCCATGCGATCGACGATGCGTTTGCTCGCGGCGTCAAGGTGACCGGCGTGACCGTGCACTTTGCCAACGAGATCTACGACAACGGCCCCATCATCGCCCAGCGTGCGCTGGCTGTTGAGGAGGGCTGGGACGTCGACACGCTCGAGGAACACATCCACGCGATCGAGCATGTGCTGTATCCCGAGGTCGTGCAGATGCTCGCCGACGGCCGCGTTCACGTGCTGGAGAACGGCAAGGTCGCAATTGATGCGCCTCGCGGCTAGTGGCGCACAGTACAATTTAGCCGAGTAGTCAGGGTGGTCATTGGCGCCAAGGCGCAAGTGGCCATCCTTTGTTTTAGGTAGTCACCTGCGACGATCTTCAATGACTAGTCGTTAAAGAACGTCGCAGGTGACAAGGCGAGAGAGGTGGGCCCATGGCGGATAACGAAGCATTGTTTACGCCTGAGCTGGTGTTTTTTGATTGGGAGTGTGCTACGCCGGATGAGGTGTTTGCGCAGCTCGAGGACGAGCTCGCTCCGCGCGGCTACATTGCCGAGGGTTGGCTCAACGCCGTCCGCACACGCGAGGATGCCTATCCCACGGGTCTCGCTATGCCGGCGGCAAACATCGCCATTCCGCATACCGATCCGGGATTTGTGGCCAAGCCCTATATCGCGGTGGTAAAGCCCGCTGCACCCGTGACGTTCAACGCGATGGCGGGCATGGGCGCCCCGGTGCCGGCGCAGATTGTCATCAATCTGGGCATTGCCGAGCCGGGCGGCCAGGTCGAGGCCCTGCAAGCGCTTATGAATATCTTTATGGATGCCGATGCCGCAGCCGATGTACTCGGCCAAACCACGCCGCAGGGCATGGTCGACGCCATCCGCCGCCACTTTTAAGGCCGGCACTGGGGGACCGTCCCTAACCGCCGGCAGAAAAGAAACGTCCCTAACTGCCAACTGCCAGACCTGTCCCCTTTGCACCAAAATGGTGCAGATTAACCTGTCCCCCATGCACCAGGTGTGTCGCGGGGGCTGCGTTGTGACACAATGGCGTTTGTTCGATTCGTGATGCGAAAGGCCAAACATGGCAAATAAGAAAAAGAACCCCGAGGTCGCGCCGACGTCCGAGCAACGGTCCCGCGCCGCCTCCAGCTCTCGCAAGAAGCAGCGCAAGACCTATGTGTCCAAGACCGTCAAGATTGTCCTGGTGGTCATCGGCGTGCTGGCGATGCTGCTCTCCGTCTCGGCCATGGCGTGCTCCGGCCTGATGTCGCAGACCGAAAGCGCCAGCTCGGGCTATAAGCTCACTGGTGGTGTGGCTGCCACTATCAACGGCACCAACCTCACCGAGGACACCGTGACCAAGCAGATCATGAGCATGCGCACGTCCTACGGCTACACCAAGGACAAGGACTGGGCACAGTACCTGGTCGACAACGACCTCACGCCCAAGAAGTACCGCAAGCAGCTCATCGACTCCTACACGCAGCAGATTCTGCTTCAGCAAGCGCAGAAGGAAAACGGCGTGACGGTGTCGGACGAGGAGGTCGAGAAGGCTTGGAAGGACGCGTGCAAGAGCGCAGGCGGCGCCAAGACTTTTAAGAAGACTCTCAAGACCTACGGCTATACCGAGGACACCTACAAGGATTCGCTCAAGGAGAGCCTGGCGCAGCAGAAGCTCAAGGATGCCGTGGCACCCACCAGCAAGCCCAAGGACAGCGAGATTGTCGATTACATCAATGAGAACCTGTCCAACTACAACGATGCCCGTCGTTCGTCGAATATCCTGATCAAGGTCGATTCCGACGCTTCCGACGAGGACAAGGCCGCCGCCAAGGCCAAGGCACAGGAGTGCCTGGACAAGATCAACTCCGGCGAGCTGAGCTTTGAGGACGCCGTGGAGCAGTATTCCGACGACACCGGCTCCAAGGAGAAGAAGGGCGATGTGGGCTGGGACAAGCTCACCACCTTCGTCGACAGCTACCAGGCGGCGCTCGAGGGACTCAACAAGGGCGATGTGAGCGACGTCGTCGAGTCGACCTATGGTTATCACATCATCAAGTGCACCGACTACTTCCATGTCGATAATCAGGTCGATGACATTAAGCAGGTGCCCAAGGACATCAAGAAGTACGTCTCCAACGTGGTGAAGACGCAGGCGGCAAGCACTGCGTACAGCGAGTGGCTGGAGCAGTACAAGAAGGACGCCGACATCACCGTTAACCCCATGCCCAAGGACGTGCCGTACAACGTCAGCCTGAAGGGCGTCACCAAGAGTTCGACCGACGATTCGTCGACGACTGAGTAATCATGGGGCGGCGCTCGTGCGAGTGCCGCCCGCACTATTGAGGAGGATTTGCAGATGACCAACGAAGAGCTGCAGAAGGAAATGATTTCGGCCATGAAGGCCAAGGACAAGGTTCGCCTGTCTATCATTCGCCAGGTCAAGGCCGAGGTGAAGAATATCGAGGTTAACGAGCGCCGCGACGTGACCGAGGAAGACGTCAACAGCATGATCAAGCGTCTGATTAAGCAGACGAGCGAGACGCTGGAGATGTCCATTAAGGCCGGTACCGACCAGGAGCGTACCGACAACCTGACCGAGCAGGTCAAGATTCTGGAGAGCCTGCTGCCCGCGCAGGTTTCGGGCGAGGAGCTCGAGGCTCTGATCGAGCAGGTCATCGCCGAGCTGGGCGCCACGTCCAAGAAGCAGATGGGCCAGGTTATGGGCGCGCTCGGCAAGGCCACTGGCGGAAACTTCGATAAGCCGGCAGCAGCAAAGATCGTCGGCGCAAAGCTTGCGTAGGGGCCGAGCGGTACATAGTTGATGTTGAGGGGCGTGGCCGTCATGGTCGCGCCCCTTTTTGCTGGGCTGTCCCCAATGAGTGGGTGGAAGGTTGCGGGTTCTTTACGGGAATGTAGTGTGGGCTGCGGAAACGTAGTTCTTTCCGTACAATAGTTCAACTCGTGTAAACGCAGGGAAGGGACATTCATGGCAGACATGATCGAGATCAAGCATCTCAACAAGTACTTTGGCGACCTGCATGTGCTCAAAGATATCAATCTCACCGTCAAGCGCGGCGAGAAGCTCGTAATGATCGGGCCTTCCGGTTCGGGTAAGTCGACGCTCATCCGTTGCGTCGATTATCTGGAGGAGCCCACGTCGGGCGAGGTCGTCATCGACGGTACGCCGCTCACCAAAAAGAATCACCTGGAGATGGCTCGCAAGTATAGTTCCATGGTGTTTCAGCAGTTCAACCTGTATCCCAACATGACGGTGCTGGGCAACCTGACGCTCGCGCCCATCAAGCTGCAAAAGAAGAGCAAGGAGGAGGCGACCGAGATCGCCATCGCCGCGCTCAAGCGCGTCGGGATGGCGCATAAGGCCGGCGAATACCCGCAGAATCTCTCGGGTGGTCAGCAGCAGCGCATCGCCATCGCCCGCGCCCTGTGCACCAAGCAGCCCATCATCCTGTTTGACGAGCCGACCTCGGCGCTCGACCCCGAGATGGTCCAGGAGGTTCTGGACGTTATGATTGAGCTCGCGCAGGAGGACATCACCATGATCTGCGTGACGCACGAGATGGGTTTTGCGCGCCAGGTGGCCGACCGCGTCATCTTTATGGAGGACGGCCGCATTCTGGAGGAGGGCACGCCCGAGCACTTCTTCGATAACCCCGAGAACCCGCGCTGCCGCGAGTTCCTGTCCAAAATTCTGCACTAGGCGCGGTGATGGACATGACGGATATGACGAGGGCGGCCGTGTCGCGCCGTCACTTTTTGCAGCTGGCGGGCGCCGGCATGCTCGTGCTGACGGGGACCGCGCTTGCCGGTTGCGGCAACTCCACCAGCGGCGAGGGCTCCGACAAGGGGTCCAAGCTTGCGGCCATCAAGTCGCGTGGCCATCTGAATGCCGGCGTTAAGAAGGACGTTCCCGGCTATGGCTATTACGACACCGCCAAGGGCCGCTTTGAGGGCATGGAAGTCGATTTGTGCTACCAGATCGCCGCTGCCGTCTTTGGCGTGAGCTACAAGGAGGCCCGCGCCCAGGAGCTTGTCGAGTTTACCGACGTAACGCCCAAGACGCGCGGCCCGCTGATCGATAACGGCCAGCTCGATGTGGTCGCGGCGACCTACACCATCACCGACGAGCGCAAGAAGAGCTGGGATTTCTCGACGCCGTACCGCACCGACTACGTGGGACTCATGGTCAAGAAGCGTTCGGGCTTTACCTCGATTGAGGACCTGGACGGCAAGGTCATCGGCGTGAGCCAGGGTGCTACCACGCAGAGTCTGATTGAGCAGATGATCAAGGACAACGGCTTTAGCTGCAAGCCCGAGTTTAGGGCCTTTAGCGGCTACCCCATCATCAAGAGTTCGCTCGACGCCGGCAATATCGACGTCTTTGCCATGGACCGCTCCACGCTGGCCGGCTATATGAACGAGACCGTTGAGTTGCTGCAGCCCGAGGTCAAGTTTGGCGAGCAGGGCTACGGCGTGGCGACTAAGAAGGGCTGCGACCTTTCGGCCGTGGTCGATCAGGTGATTTGCGATCGCCTGGCCGATGGCTGGCTCGACCAAGAGGTCAAGACCTGGGGTCTTGTATAGGCGCATCGTCCAAGGAAGGAATCAAATGCTCGAAGGATTATTTGACGCCGACCGTTGGTCGACGACATTTCAAAACATGGGACCCTTCTGGGAGGGCTTTGGCGTGACGCTGCAAGTGGTCGTTGCCGGCCTGCTGCTGTCGCTGGTGCTGGGTACGCTGCTGGGCGTGTTCTCTACCACCCGTTCGCGTGTACTGCGTGCGATCAGCCGCGTGTACGTGGAGTTTTACCAGAACACCCCGTTGCCCGTGCAGGTGCTCTTTATGTACATGGCCGGTCCGCAGTTTTTGCAGGCCATAACCGGTGCCGACCAGCCGGTGCGCATCGCGCCGTTCGTGCTGGGCTTCTTGGGCGTGGGTTTGTATCACGCGGCCTACATTTCGGAGGTCATCCGCACTGGTATCGAGGCGGTTCCGCGCGGTCAGATGGAGGCGGCCCAGAGCCAGGGCTTCACCCGTGCGCAGGCGTACTGGTACATCGTGCTGCCCCAGACATTCAAGATCATTCTGCCGCCGCTGTGTAACCAGGCGCTCAACTTGGTCAAGAACACGTCGGTGCTGGCGCTTGTGGCCGGCGGCGACCTTATGTACCGTTCCGACAACTTTGTGAGTCTGTACGGTTACCTGCAGGGATACATCGTCTGCTGCCTTATGTACTTCATCATCTGCTTTCCGCTCGCCATGCTGGTGCAGTGGCTCGAGCGCCGCTCCAAGGAGCGTCCGCGCGGCGTGAGCCTGGCCGAGCTGGGGCTCGACAACGTAGAGGAGGCCTAGCGCATGGAAATCTTCAACGCGACCAACCTGCTCTACATTTGGGGCGGCTTTGTTAAGACCATCGAGATCTCGGCGCTGTCGATCTTTTTCTCGCTCATCTTTGGCACGGTGTTGGCGCTCGTTAAGAGCTATGCGCCCCGCCCGTTCCGTATTTTGGTGAGCGCCTATATCGAGCTGTTCCGTTGCACGCCGAACCTGCTGTGGATCCTGTTTATCTACTTTACGGTGCAGGGTTTGGACATTGTGATTTCGACCATCGCCTTTACGCTGTTTACCAGCGCTGTTATGGCCGAGATTGTGCGCGGCGGCCTCAACTCGATTCCGCGCGGCCAGTTTGAGGCAGCGCAGAGCCAGGGCTTTGGCTTCTTTGCCACCATGCGCTACATCATTCTGCCGCAGACGTTTAAGACGATCATTCCGGCGCTGTTTAGCCAGTGCACGACCGTCATCAAGGACAGCTCGTATCTTTCGGGCATTAACGTGGCCGAGCTCATGTACACGGCAAATGTCGTGATGGCCCATGCGATCGACCTGTCGCAGGTGCTTATGCTCTACGGCCTGGTGTTTGCGATGTACTTTGTGCTCAACTTTGGTATCTCGCTGCTGGTCCGAGCATATCAACGTCGTATCGTGGCAGCGTAGTCCTGCTTCCCCAAGCACGGCACCTTGCCTCTCAATCGTCGCTTGCGTACATTTAGTACGCGGCGCTCCTCTTTCGGGGCAATCTGCCGCACTTGGGAAACCAGGACGGTCGTAAGTGACAAAATGGGAATCAGGAATCGCCTATTTCTCATTTGTTAGAAAGGAATCGCGATGAGCGATCTGGTGAACAAGAAGAGTCCTGTGGTCATTACCATCGCGCGCGACTTTGGCGCCGAGGGCCACGAGATTGGTCGCATGCTTGCCGACGAGTTGGGGATTCCGCTGTACGACAACGAGCTGCTGGTGCGAGCGTCGCTGCGCGCGGGCGAGTCGCTCGATAAGATGGCCGCCTATGACGAGCGTCTGGCTGTGGAGAACATGGCGTTTCTGCCCGACCGCTACGATGCGCGTTCGTACTCGGACAAGTTGTTCCAAAAGATGAGCCAGGTGATTTTGGATCTGGGCGAGACCGAGAGCTGCATTATTGAAGGTCGTCTGTCCGATTACCTGCTGCGTAACAACCCCAACCACATTGCCGTGTTGGTGACCGCTCCCTTTGAGGACCGCGTCGAGATCGTGCGCAAGAAGCGCGGCCTTAACAAAAAGAAGGGCGCCAAGCTGGTCAAGCAGCAGCAGAAGGCGCGCGAGGCGTTCTATAAGCGCTATAGTGCCGGAAAGTGGAAGATGACGAGCGGTAAAGACATTGTCGTCAACCGCGCCAAGCTGGGCCGCGAGGGTTGTAAAGACGTCATCGCCGCCGCCTACCGCTACAAAGTGGCGCAGCTCGAAGGCTAACCGATCAAAAACCACCACAAAGGGGACAGGCACCTTTGTGGTGGTTTTTGTTTTAGGCGGAGAAAGTCAACTGGTTCTGCGGGGGCCGATCACTCAAAGAACTCAAAGATGCTCAAAATACTAAAAGATTGTAGGGGCATAATTAAGTTGTATGAGTTAAAGGGAGGCTTTATGGCGGCACCGACGGCGTACAGGCAGGCAAATCCATTCACGCCGATGTTCGGACGTGTACCGGCGTATATGGCCGGCCGTGAGCAAATCATCGATGATATGGTGCTGGCGTTTGAAAATGACGACTCCGATCCCAATCTTTGCTCGGTTTTCTATGGTGCACGTGGTACAGGTAAAACGGCGCTTTTGGCATATCTGTCGTACCGCGCCCAGCAAGAGGGTTGGATTACAGCGAATGTGACGGCCTCGGAGGGGATGCTCGAAGACATTTTGCAGCGCCTCAACGAATCAGCCGCCCATCTGATCGAAAAGCCCGCTTCTAGGCGTGTGAACAGTGCCGGCATTGCCCCCGTAGGAAGCATGAGCTGGGAAAACATCGATGTTGAATTTGAGGGCGCTAACTGGCGTACTAAGATGAACGCTTTGTTTGCTCAGCTTGAAGCGACTGACACCGGGGTGCTTATCGCCGTTGACGAAGTGGATGTATCGTTTGCGCAAATGACGGAGCTTGTTACTACCTACCAGCACTTTGTAAGCGAGAATAAAAAGGTAGCTTTGCTTATGGCGGGGCTGCCGTTTCGCGTGCTGGCGCTGCTGACGGGGAAATCGACATCGTTTCTTCGTCGCGCGGCTCAACATTCGCTGGGATCAATTTCACCGACTGAGGTAAAAGAAGCGTTTCGACTAACGATTGAGGACGGCGGCAAGACGATTTCTGATGAGGCGATCGACCTCGCTGCCAAGGCGATCGATGGCTTTCCATTTATGTTCCAGTTGGTGGGGTATCGGGCATGGAATGCTTCGCGCCAAGCCTCCGAGGTTTCTATTGAGGATGTCGAACGAGGCGCGAAACTTGCGCAAGAGGAGCTGGAATCGCGAGTTTTCGCTTCAACAGCGGCGGAACTTTCACGAGGGGACCTTGAATTTCTTCGTGCAATGAATCCGGTTGGGACGACGACCAGGCAAGAGCTGGCAGCGAGGCTTAAGAAGAGTTCCGGTTCGATTTCAACGTATAAAAAGCGTCTGGTAGAGGCTGGGGTAATTGAAGAGCCTCTACAAGGACGTTTTGAGTTTGCATTGCCAGGCTTTGGCCGATATGTCGCATCGCTTTACTAGAGGGTCGTTGCTGCGAAGGATCGCTTCGTGTCCCTTTACTGTCTCGATCTGTAACAATAAGCCTGCTTTTAGGGGCCTATCTGTTACAGACTGAGACAAACTGGCAGAGTGGCCTTCTGCTCCGCTCAAACCACCGCAAAGGGGGCCTTTGTGGTGGTTTTTGTTTTAGGCAGAGGGGAAGGCTTTGGCGAGACCGGCGCGCGTCTGCGTGTCGGTCTTTTGGTAGATAGAGCTCTGGTGGCGCTGTACCATGCGCATCGAGATGCCGAGTTCCTCGGCGACCTGCTTGAGCGGGCGTTCATCCTGGGTCACGGCTATGAGCACGTCGACTTCGCGCGGGGTGAGAGCGTGGTTGGCGATGAAGGCCTGGCGTTGCTCCTCGATGGTGGGGGCGGCGAGTGCTTCCTTTGCCAGTTGTTCGCGCTCGCGCTCCTGCTCGGTTTGGGGCAGGCGAAACAGGCCGGCTGCCACGAATGCCGCGCAGGCGGCGACGAGCAAAACGAGCGCGCCGATCATAATGAGGGCAACGTTGTCCGAGGTTACGAGAGCAAGCGAGATGCCCGATGTAGTGAATGCGCATACATTGTTGGCGGCGCGTCCCATGCCGGCCCAGAGGGCGGGCGCATGCATGCGCGGTGCCAGCTGTGTAAAGGTGGCGGTAAAGAACGTGACAAAAAAGCCCGAACTCAGATAAAAGACGACAAGGCCCAGGTTGGGATCGGCGCCGGCCTCCACGGCCAGGATGGAAATGGTCGAGAGCACGGCGATGCCGAGCATGACAAGTCCCATGTAGCGGCGCTCGGCAAGATCAAAGATAAGACCGGCGGCAAGGCCGCTTGCCGCCAAAAAGAGGCGCGGCCAGGTCTGCACGGCAATGGTGCCGTGGGCGTTGGAGAGTGTGACCACGTTGTCGAGGGTCGAGAACAAGCAGGCAAGAACTATGACGAGCACGATGCTCCAGCATGCCTGTTTGACGAGGGCATGTGAGGGCTCGGCAAAGGGATTGATGGCGGGGCAGGAGCTCTCAGCAGCCTTTTGGGGAACGACGATGAGGGCGGAGATGGCGATAGTCGCTGTGCCAAGGACAATAAGCTCTGCGATACCGCCGCAATTGAGCAGGTTGATGGCGAACTGTATCAGGATGCCCGCGGCATAGGCCGCTCCTGCGCCAGTGGCGAGCTTGGGATCATCCTGGAATGCCAACGAAAAGGCGTGGTGCGCTGCGGCACCCAACAGGCCGAGTCCAAAGAACCCCACGCAGCCCAGAATTTCGAGCACAAGCGGGGCCGTAGGGAACTGAATTTGGGTCAGGCCCACGATGACGATAGGGACGGCGGCGGCGTTGACGGCTGCCAGCGAGTGGCCTTTGCGCTGTGCGAGCCCGAGCAGCGGCGCATATCCGATAAAGCCGATCACGCTGGCGCCGAGGATGAAGCCCTGCGCAATCACAACACGCTCGGCACCGGTGAGCAGCCCGACATTAATGTCGAATCGAAACTCGGCGGCAAGAAAGACAAAGGTAAAGAGCGCAAGTGCCAAAAGCGCGTTGATTTTAGGCTTACTCAGATTCAAGGACAGTCCTTTGGGTGGACGGAATAGTCGTGTTCTCGATTGTAGCGTCCCTGGGACGCGTGTGACGACAACGAAATCATATTGAATTAAACCGCAGGTAGAGACCTAGGTTCGCATCTGCGAACCTAGGCATACGGAGTCATTTGGCACATCTTGGTGGTACAGGACCACCACGAAGGGGACAGGCACCTTTGTGGTGGTGTAATCCTTCGACCAAGGAGGTCGTTATGAACGGAAGCCACTTTGATAAGCAGGCTCAGCATGAGCGCACCTGCTCGCTCATCCATGGAACTTGGCGCTGCGCGGGCGTGAGGATTGCCAGCGCTGGCGCGTGCGCGCTTATGGTCGGCCAGTTGCTGCTGCCGAGCGTGGCGCTGGCGACGGAATGCGCCGATTCCGCCGCTGGGATGGACGAGGTTGCCGCGGCTCCGGTGACGCCGGCGGTTGCGGAGGATGCGGCTGCAACGACCGCACCAGCTGCTTCGACCGCGCCTGCAACCGATGCTGCTCCGGCGGCGCAAGTCACCGTTGAGCCTCAGCAGACAATCCCAGCCGATGCCGTCAATGAGTCTAGCGGTGCTGCGCTCGCTGGGCAAAACGCTTCTGGCGACGACGACGCCGCCATGCCAGCGAGCAACGCCATCATGCCCTGCGGTGTGACCGATGTTGTTGGCGGCAGCGACGTTAGGGTCAATACGACCGTGGTTCCCCGCTACACGGACTGCGCGCTTCCGAGCAATGTCACACTCGAAAAGGGCCAGTCGTATACCTATGATTTTCCCGATGTTGAGGGCGGCATGCCGGATGAGCCGCCCTGCGAACTTGTCAAAACCAAGTACTACCGGGCCGATGCTGTTTCGGGCACTCTGGCTGAAGTCCAGGACACATCTATGTCCGATGTGACGGCTCACTTTGAGCCTGTTGGCGATCACATGAGGCTGACGCTGACCTTTACGGGTGGCGCGGCAGGCGGCTCGTATCGACTCGCGCGCAATGAGGCTCTCTATATTGGCACGGCACTGGAGTATACCGGAACTGACTATGAAGGCAGCTCGACTATCCTCAACGAAACCAGGTACGATTATTACCTCCGCTACGCCATCAATAGCGAAATTACGCTCGTTGCGTCAGAAAACGAAGCCCTCCATAACCTGGACGTCAACGACGTGAAGACCGACTACGCGCCCGGCGAGGCGCCGCGCGCGACCGCGACGATCCCCGCTGCCGATGCCGACAAGTACGAGATCGCCTACGAGTGCTGGGAGGAAATGGATGGCAGCGACCCCGCGGAGCTCACGCCCGTTGCCTTCTGGTATTCCGATCCCGCAATGTACACGCCGGGCATGAAGAAGATCGAACACTTCGAAGAGGGCAAGTTCTACATGTATTCCGTCGAGCTGAGGCTCAAGGGCGACAATACCGTGGCCGATGACTGCATGATGTACGTCAACGGCCATTGGACGCACCACATCAAGACCGCCAACGGTGTCTTCGCGCCAAACGCTGACAATATGCTGTGCGAGCAGCCAATCGACGAATGGCGTGCCATCGACGTTATAGAGATCAACGGCGCCACGACCACCTTCAAGGCGGGCGATAAGCCGGTCTTTACGGCGAATGTTCCGACGGGCTCCAACTCCCTTCCTCAGTGTGAGTACTGGACGGGTAGCGACGGCAGCGAAGTGAACTCTCAGAAGTTCTGGGATCAGAACATCACGAACCACATCGACGCCTTTAAGCCTGGCGTGACCTATCGCTACGGTATCTACCTCAAGCCCGCGCGCGGATTCTACTTTACGCCCGACACTAAGCTGATGATCAACGGCCAGGAGTGCGGCTACCAGGTCGCGGATAGCGTATCCGATGAGGACAGCGGCTGGATCTACACCCTGTGGCTCAACACCGATCTGACCTTTACGCCTGAAGCCACGCCGACTCCCGATCCGCAACCTACGCCGGATCCCAAGCCGACACCGCAGCCTGAGGTTAAGCCCGAGACCAAGCCCGAAGTGAAGCCCGAGACCAAACCCGCGGCCAAGTCGGCCACGACAACCGCCACGACCAAGACGGTTGAGAAAACCACGCAGGCCAAGAAGAGCGATGCTGTCCTGGCTACCACGGGGGATACCGCCGCGATGACGGTCGCCGCCCTGGGCATCGCCGGCGCAACTGTTGCCGCGGCAGGCATCGCTGCGGCCAAGCGTCGCAAGCGCTAGGTTTTGGCGAGCGCCCATCCTCGGCTTTAGCAAAATCTCAATCTGTAACACCAAGCTGCTCAAAACGGCTCCAGGTGTTACAGATTGAGACGAACTGTTCAGCCGCTAACCTAACGTCTCGATCTGTAACACGTAGCGAGGAATTTGGGCTCTAACTGTTACAGATTGAGACAAAGCGCGGGTGGCTGGCGCAATATCTCAATCTGTAACAACTACGATGCTCAACAGGGCCTAACTGTTACAGATCGAGACAAAACGACCGGGCAAGTCCCCAACCACCACAAAGGTGCCTGTCCCCATCGTGGTGGTCGGGTGGTCGGCATAGAAAAAGTCCCCGCCGGGCGTGTGCTCGACGGGGACTTTGCCGTTTGGTGGCTAGCGCTGCAGGTGATTACTCGCCCAGCAGGCTCTTGGTGATGGAAGCGGCGGCCTTCTTGCCGGCGCCCATCGCCAGAATGACCGTAGCAGCACCGGTGACGATGTCGCCGCCGGCCCAGATGCGGGGATCGGTGGTCTGGCCGGTCTCCTCGTCGGCAACGATGTAGCCCCACTTGTTGAGCTCCATCTTGCCGCCGATCTTGGCAGCGAAGGGGTTGGCGTTGGTGCCGATAGCCGAGATTGCGACGTCGCAGGGAATCTCCTCGATGGCGCCCTCGATGGGCACCGGGCGACGACGGCCGGACTCGTCGGGCTCGCCGAGCTCCATCTTCTGGACCTTGACGGCGCACACGGAGCCGTCCTCGCCAGCGACAAACTCGAGCGGGGAGACGAGCGGCAGAACCTCGACGCCCTCGGCCTTAGCGTGGTGCAGCTCGGCGCGACGGCAGGGCATCTCGTCCTCGGTACGGCGGTAGGCGATGATGGCGTGCTCGGCGCCCAGGCGCTTGGCGGTACGGACGGCGTCCATAGCCACGTTGCCGCCACCAAAGACGACGACGTTCTTGCCGTGTTTGGTGGGAGTGTCGTACTCGGGGAACTTGTTGGCCTTCATCAGGTTCACGCGGGTGAGGTACTCGTTCGCGAAGAAGACGTTGGGCAGGTTCTCGCCGGGGACGTTGAGGAACTTGGGCAGGCCAGCGCCGGTCGCCACGTAGATGGCGTCGAAGCCCTGCTCGAACAGCTCCTCGGCCGTGGCCATGTTGCCCACGACGGAGTTGTACTCAAACTTGACGCCCATGTCCTCCAGGCCGTCGATCTCGCGCTTGACGACTGCCTTGGGCAGACGGAACTCGGGGATGCCGTAGACCAGCACGCCGCCGCCGGTGAAGAACGCCTCAAAGACGGTGACGTCAAAGCCGTTGCGGGCGAGCTCGCCGGCGCAGGTGATGCCGGACGGGCCGGAGCCGACGACGGCGACCTTCTTGCCGTTCTTGGGGGCCATCTTGGGCGTGGAGGCGAGCTCGGGGCGGTCGCCCAGGAAGCGCTCGAGCTGGCCGATGGCCACGGGCTCGGACTTCTTGCCACGGATGCACTTGCCCTCGCACTGGTTCTCCTGCGGGCAGACGCGGCCGCAGATGGCGGGAAGCATGGAGTCCTCGCGGATGGTATCGAGGGCGCCGCCGAAGTCCTTCTCGCGGATCTGCTCGATAAAGCGGGGGATGTTGATGTTGACGGGGCAGCCCTCAACACAGAACGGCTTCTTGCAGTTGAGGCAGCGCTCGGCCTCGGCCAGCGCCATCTCCTCGGTGAAGCCCTTGTCGACGGGGCGGAAGTCGCAGGCGCGCTCGGCAGCCGGCTCCTCGTTATCGGGGGTGCGGGGCGACTTCATATCGGCAACGAAACGACCGTTAACTAGTGGCATGCGCAGCTCTTTTCCTCATAGGCCTTGAGGGACTCGCCCTCTTCGGAACGGTAAGCGGCCTGGCGGGCACGAAGGTCATCCCAGTCGACCAGGGTGGCATCGAAGTCGGGGCCGTCGACGCAAGCGAACTTGGTCACGCCGCCCACCTCGACGCGGCAGCAGCCGCACATGCCGGTGCCGTCAACCATGATGGGGTTGAGCGACGCGGTGATGGGGGTGTCGTACTTCTGGGCGGTGAGGGTCGAGAACTTCATCATCGGAACGGGGCCGACGCAGAAGACCTGGCTGACGGCCTTGTCCTGCAGCAGGCGCTCCAGCGGAGCGGTGACAACGCCCTGCTCGCCGTAGGAACCGTCATCGGTAGTGATGTGGATGTGGTCCTCGTCGAGGAGCTCGCGGAACTGGTCCTCCATGAGCAGGAGGTCCTTGGTGCGGGCGCCCATGATGGCGTGCACCTCATGACCGGTCTCGACCAGGTGCTTGGCGACCGGGAAGGCAATTGCCAGGCCGACGCCGCCGCCAATGACGGCGCAGGGGCCCTCGGCCATCTCGGTGGGAACGCCCAGCGGGCCCACGACGTCGCGCAGCGACTCGCCAGCCTCGTAGGTGGACAGCATCTCGGTGGTCTTGCCGATCACCATGAAGATGAACTCGACCCAGCCCTCGTCACCGTTCCAGCCGGCCAGGGTAAACGGGACACGCTCGCCCGTCTCGTTGGCGCGAACCATGAGGAACTGTCCAGCGTGCGCATGCTTGGCGATTGCAGGCGCCTCGATGCGGAACTTGAACACCTTCTCCGAGAACTGCGTCTTCTCCAGGATCTTATACATAGAACCCCTCTCTTGTTAGGGCCGCCGAACCGTGCCTCCACGGAAATGGACGGTAGCCCGAATAAAACCGTACGCGCACAGGCGTTGTGCAGACATACGGTGCAAATTATACCCTCATGGACATGTCACTTACGTGTGTCTTCGGCGGTTGGGAGCAGGGTTTATCCACTTCGGCCTACCAAACAGGGGCAGGTTTATTTTGGTCAGTTTTATCGGGTAAAACGGCAAAGGGGGCCGGCCTCGGGTTGTGATGAGGCCGGCCCCCTTTGGGGCACTATGTGTGTATGGCGGCGCGCGGTTTATTGCGATGTGGCCGCCGCGGCGTTTTCGCAGGTAAAACCTGCCAAAATAAACCTGTCCCTAAATGATAGGTTTTAGTGCTTGCCGTTGGCGGAGGCGGCGCCGTTGACGTGGTCGCGGGCATAGATCACGCCGTGCACGATGGCGAGACCCGCGGTATCGGCCGCGCGGGCACAGGTGTCCTGGAAATCCTCGGCCTCGCGGGCGCGCAGCTGCTTAAGTACGTAGTCGGCGACGGCCATCTTGCCGGGAGGGTTGCCGATGCCAGTGCGGATGCGGCTGAAGTCGCGGCTGCCCATCTTGTCGATGATGGAACGCAGGCCGTTGTGGCCGGCATGGCCGCCGCCGACCTTGACGCGCACGTCACCGGCGGGAATATCGAGCTCGTCGTGGATTACGAGCAGCTCCTCGGCCTTGATCTTGTACTCGCGGCAGAGCTTGGAGATGGGGCCGCCCGAGGTATTCATGTACGACTGCGGCTTGACCAGCACTATCTGGCGCTTGCCGCCCTCTTCCTCGGGGTCGTTGATGTTGATGAGCGCGACCTCGGCGCCGGCCTGGTTTTTCCAGTACGTGACGCCGGCCTGACGGGCCAGCTCGTCGATCGCCTTAAAGCCGGCGTTGTGGCGGGTCTCGGCATATTCCTCGCCAGGGTTGCCAAGCCCGGCAACCATGCGAATCTTAAGCGGCTGTGCAGCTGCCATGTTTGTCCTCCGTTGCATAAGTAGTTCAGTCAACGACAAAGGCTACCACGCCCGCCGAAGGCGAGACTTTGTTTCAGCGAAATCCCACCAGACAAAAGCACGGCTGCGGCAGAGCGAGCCGTCGGAATAGAAGAAACCCCCGCGCGACCTTTGCGAAGCAAGGGGGAACGCGGGGGTTTCTTCTATTCCGACGGCGAAGCGCCGGGTTGCAAGGACGATGCGACTACAGCGCGAAGTCGCCGCCGACGAGCGTGGAGACGGGCTCCTCGTGGTAAACGGCGGAGATGGCCTGAGCGAACTCCTCGGCGACCGAGATGGTCTTGATCTTGCCGCCGACCTCGACGGGGATGGCGTCGGTGACGACGCACTCGACGATCGGGGCGTCGTTCAGGCGCTCGATGGCCGGGCCGGAGAAGATGCCGTGGGTGGCGCACACGTAGATGTCGCCGGCGCCCATGGCCTTGAGCTCCTTGACGTTGGCGCACAGGGTGCCAGCGGTGTCGATCATGTCGTCGTTGATGATGCAGGTCTTGCCCTTGATGTCACCGATGATGCCCATGACCTCGGCGGCGTTGTGGCGCGGGCGGCCCTTGTGGGCGATGGCCAGATCGCAGCCGAGCATGTCGGACAGCTTCTTGGCGGCCTTGGCGCGGCCCACATCGGGGGAGACGACAACCAGGTTCTCGGTGTCGAAGTGCATGTCGTTGTAGTACTGGCCAAACAGCGGCAGCGCGGACAGGTGGTTAACCGGGATATCGAAGAAGCCCTGGATCTGACCCTGGTGCAGGTCGAGGGTGATGATGCGGTTGACGCCGGCGCGCTCGAGCAGGTTGGCGACGAGGCGAGCGGTGATGGGCTCGCGCGGGCCGGCCTTGCGGTCCTGGCGGGCATAGCCGTAGTGGGTGATAACGGCGGTGATGGAGCGGGCGGATGCGCGCTTGGCAGCGTCGGTGGCGATGAGCAGCTCCATGAGCATGTCGTTGACGTTGCCGCCGGCCACGGACTGAATCAGGAAGACGTCGGCGCCGCGGACGGTCTCGTCGTAGCGGGCGTAAATCTCACCGTTGGCGAACTGCTTTAGCGTAAGGCCCGAAAGCTCGACCCCAAGGTACTCAGCGATCTTCTGAGCGAGGGGACGGTTGGAGGAACCGGAATACACGCGGATGGACTTGCGCATATTCTCCGACTTCTCGGGATCATTAATCGGCATTACCCTTCTCCTTTATACATCGAATGCCATATAGATGCCTTGTTGCATTGTAACCGCGCGACGGGGTTTATCGAGTCTTGATAACGTCTTTACCGTCAACGGACACGAACCGACCACTCATCCGGTTGCGCAGGTCACGACAGAAAAAGGAGCCGTCCCTGTGGAACAGCTCCTTAGATGCTTGGTAAAACGTTATACCTCGTCGTCCTCGTGCAGGCGGCGGCGATAATCGGCGGCCCAGCCCTCAATATTTACCTGACGGGCGCGGCCCAGGCCGAGTGCGTCAGCCGGGACCGGTTCGGTGATGACAGAGCCGGCGGCCACAAGCGCGCCGTCGCCGATCTGGGCGGGCGCGACCATCATGGTGTCGGAACCGATGAAGGCATCCTTGCCGATGACGGTCTTGTGCTTGTGCACGCCATCGTAGTTGCAGGTGATGGAGCCCGCGCCCACGTTGACGCCGGAGCCCATGGTGGTGTCGCCGATGTAGGACAGGTGCGGCACCTTTGAGCCCTCGCCGATCGTGGACTTCTTGATCTCCACGTGCGTGCCGGCCTTGGAGCCGTCGAGCATGTGGGTGCCCGGGCGCAGGTAAGCGCGCGGGCCGCAGTCGACGCCGTTCTCGATGACGGCCTCGATGGCGATGGTCTCATCGATGGTGCAGCCGCTGCCGACGGTAGTGTCGGTAAGGCGGCTGTTGGGGCCGAGCTGGCACTCTTCGCCCACGGTGACGTGACCGATCAGATGCGTCTGCGGCCACACGATGGTGTCGCGGCCGATGGTGGCGTCGGGGCCGATCCAAGCCTGCGTGGGGTCGATGAAGGTGACGCCCTCGGCCATCCAGTGCTCGTTGATGCGGTCGCGTGCGATGGCGGTGAGCTGGGCGAGCTGGATGCGGCTGTTGACACCCAGACCGTCGCGGTAGTCGTCGCAGTGGAAGATGGAGACCGCCTGGCCGTGGCCTTTGAGAATCTCGAGCATGTCGGGCAGGTAGTACTCGGACTGCGCGTTGTCGTTGCCGATCTCGTTAATGTGGGCGGCGAGCTGTGCGCCGTCGAAGGCGTAGCAGCCGGCGTTGCACTCCAGCAGCGTGGCGGCCTGCTCGGGCGTGCAGTCCTTCTGCTCGATGATGCGCTCGATCTGGCCGTCGGCGCCCAGCTGGATGCGGCCGTAGCCAAAAGGATCGGGCGGGGTCATGGTCATGACGGTGCAGGCGAGCTCGCCGGTGGCGACGGTCTGCGCGAACTTGGCGACGGTGTCGGCAGTGATGAGCGGCAGGTCGCCGTTGAGCACCACGACGGGGCCTTGCGTGATGCCACAGGCCTCGAGCGCGACCTTCACGGCGTGACCGGTGCCCAGACGCTCGGTCTGCTCGACGCACTCGACCTTGGTGGCGCTGCTGGCGTAGGCGCCGTCGATGAGGGCGCGCATCTCGTTGGCGTGGCTGCCGATGACGACCACGACGCGGCTGCAGCCGGCCTTGATGGTAGCGTCGACGATCCACTGGACCATGGGCTTGCCCAGGATCTTGTGCGAAACCTTGCAGTGGTTCGACTTCATGCGGGTGCCCTCGCCGGCGGCGAGGATAATTGCGGTTGCGTCCATGTGATCTCCTGTTACGTTATAGAGACGTGTGCTTGGAAACGATACACGGCGCAATATGATACCGCAGGCATATGATGAGCGCGTAACGATTGGATTGCGGCGGTTGAGGCTTGCGCCGCCGGCGTGGCGTTTGCACTGCTTGCGTGCGGCGTTGGCAGTGCTGCGGAGCCGTTGTTTGAGCGAGGGGACGGGGGCACCCGTGGACAACATACGAGAAGAGTTTGGCGGCGAGCCCGTCGCGGCATTCTCGATGTCGCATCCGGCTGTGCCGGCACTCTATATAGTGCTGACGCTGGGGCTCACCATGTTCTCGATGCAACCGGTGCTGATCGCGCTGTCGCTTGCGGGCGGGCTGGCGTACGGGCTTGCGACGCGCGGTGCTGCGCGCACGTTGGGGGCGCTTCGCTGGCAGCTGCCGGTGATTTTGATTATCGCGCTGGTCAATCCGCTGTTTAGCGCCTCGGGCTCGACGGAGCTGTTCCGTATTGGCATGCGCGCGGTGTATCTGGAGAGCATGGTATACGGCCTGTGCATGGGCGGGCTGTTTGTGGCGAGCGTGCTGTGGTTTGAGGCCGCGGCATCGATGCTTGGCTACGACAAGGTGCTTGCGCTTTTGGGTAACGCCGCGCCGGTGATCGCGCTCATGATCTCGATGTGCATGAGGCTTATCCCACAGTTTTTGCGCCGCGGTCGTACGGTGCTGGCGGTGCAGGATGCGATTGATGTGCCGGGCCGCGCGCCGGCCGACCCCGTGCGCTCGCACCTGCGGGCGTCGAGCGTATTGATGGGCTGGGGCATGGAAGATTCGCTGGAGCGCGCGGACGCGATGCGCTCGCGCGGGTGGGGTGCCGCGACGCGTCGTACGACGTATGCGCGGTATCGACTGGGGCGCAGCGACGTTGCCACGCTGGTTGGGCTTGCGCTGTTTGGCGTGGCCACGGTGGCAGTGGCGTGGACCGCAACGACGCAGTATTCGTTTTATCCGCAGCTTTCGGTGCCGGCGCCGTGGCCGGGCTATGTCGTGTACGCTGCCTGGATGGTGCTGCCTTGCGTGTTGCACGCGAATGACGAGAAGAGGTTTGGCTGATGGCTCGGTTGGATAGCTGCTCGGTAACGGGCGGGGCGTGCGGCTCCGATGTGCCTGCGATTGAGGTACGGGGCCTGAGCTTTACCTACCCCGGGGCTGAGGTGTCGGTACTCGAGGGGCTCGACTGGTCTGTTCCCCAGGGTGCATTTGCGTTGCTTGTTGGCGGTACCGGATCGGGTAAGTCGACGCTGCTGTCGCTGCTCAAGCCCGAGATCGCTCCGGCGGGCGAGCGCACTGGCGAACTGCGCGTGCTGGGCAGGCCCGTCGCCAACATGGATGTTCGGGCGTCCGCGGAGCGCGTGGGCTATGTGTTTCAGGACCCCGAGAACCAGATCGTGTGCGAGACCGTGTGGCACGAGATGGCGTTTGGCTTGGAAAACTTAGGCATGTCGCGCGACGAGATGCGCCGTCGTGTAGCCGAGACCAGCTATTTCTTTGGGTTGGAGGATTGGCTCCACCGCGATACCGATACGCTTTCGGGCGGACGCAAGCAGCTGCTGTCGCTGGCAGCTGTGCTGGCGCTGCGTCCGCGTGTGCTGTTACTCGACGAGCCCACGTCTCAGCTCGATCCCGTTGCCGAGAAGAATTTTCTGCACGCGCTGTTTCGCGTGAACCGTGAGCTGGGCTGCACGGTTGTTGTGGCGACGCATCAGCCGCGGCCGATGCTCGAGTATGCGACGTGTGCGTACCGGATTGAGGGCGGCCGCGTGCGCGAGGTGGCGGATATGGCTTCTTTGGGACGCCGAGAATCGCTGTTTTCCGATGACATGTTGGGGTGGGGTGCCATCCGATGTGCAAAAACAGGAGTATTCAGCAGGCGTGAGGACAGTTTGGGCTCTCTGGAGTCGCCCGTGGACGCATCGAGCGCGAAAAAAAGTTCGGAATTGGACAAATCGTCCGAATTTGTGGCGCAAACGTCGCTCAAGAACGGCTCGGAAGCCTTCCCGCGCACGGATGGAAGCAGAATACTCCAAAAAATGCACGCTGGGTCGGCTACCACCCTGGCAGGGAGCTGGTTTCGCTACGATCGCGCGGGCGGTTGGGTGCTGCGCGGGCTCGATGCGTCGTTTTCGGCTGGCGCGGTGCATGCGGTTGTTGGCGGTAACGGCTGCGGCAAGTCGACAATGCTTTCGGTGCTGGCGAAGACCGCCAAGCTGCAGCGCGGCCGCATGATGCGCGGAGCGGCCTCGGCGGCGCTGCTGCCTCAGAATCCCAAAGCATTGCTGGTTGCCGAGACGGTTCGCGATGAGCTGATGGAATGGGCCTCGACCTGCGGATATGACGAGAACTTGGCGCGGGAGCGTGCGGCGCAACTGGGATTGGACGGCCTGGAGACGCGTCACCCCTACGACCTCTCGGGCGGACAGCGCCAGCTGCTCGCGCTGGCAAAGCTGCTGCTGATTGGCCCCGAGCTGCTGCTGTTTGACGAGCCCACGAAGGGCTTGGACCTGGAGAGCCGCCGCATCATCGCCCGCGCCCTGCGCGACCATGCGAAGGCTGGCGGCACCGTCATCATGGCTACGCACGATTTGGACTTTGCCGAGCAGGTAGCCGACGACGTCGCCATGATGTTTGACGGCGAGATTGCCTGCGTGGAGTCCCCGGCCGACTTCTTTGCCGACAACGTGTTCTATAGGGCGTGATGGGATGACGGACTGTCGTTTCTCGCGCTTGCTTGCAAAACTGGAGATCCCGCTGCTGCTGGCGGTGCCAGCCGTGATGGCTGCGGCGTTGCTGGCGGGCGTTGAGCAGGCGGCGCTTGCCATGCTTGTCGTGGTGGCGCTGGTGCTTGCGCTGTTCTTTGCAGGCTACGAGGCGTCGCGACCGGGCCTGCGCCAGATTATGCCCACGCTGGTGCTGGCGGCGCTGGCGGCGGCGGGCCGCATCTTGTTCGGCCCCATTCCCGACTTTAAACCCGTGAGCGCCATCGCCATCATCGCCGGGGCGACGCTCGGGCGTCGCAACGGCTTCATGGTCGGCGCGTTGGCAGCACTGACCAGCAATTTCTTTTTTGGGCAGGGCATGTGGACGCCATGGCAGATGTATGCCTGGGGCCTGGTTGGCTATGTTGGCGGTGCGCTGGCGCATGCCGGTGCGTTCGACCGTGCGGATGGAACCGTGCGCATGCCGGCGCTGATGGCGTACGGCTTTGCTTCGGGTCTGCTGTACGGCGTGGTGATCAACGCGTACGACATTATCGGTTTTGTACAACCGCTCACGTGGGCGGGCGTCGTGGCGCGTCTTGCCACGGCAGTGCCGTTCGATATCACACACGGCCTCGCGACCTGCGTGTTCTTGGCCGCCTTGTACAAGCCTTGGTGCCGTCGCATTAACCGTGTCGTCGTGAAATACGGGCTGTAGGGCATCGCGTTTCCTCGCGAACTTGCGGTGGAATAGTTCTCGTTTTTGGCTATTTGCTGCCCAAACAGGAACTATTCCACCGCAGCTTATAGGGGGAGAGGGGTCACATGATCTGTTTTCCTCCGTCCCCCAGGAATTACTTGGGGCTAGAGCTCTAGCGTGAGGGTGACGGGGCAGTGGTCGCTGCCGAAGATGTCGCCGCGGATGCCGGTGTCGCGTACGTTGTCGGCGATTGCGTCGCTTACCAGGAAGTAGTCGATGCGCCAGCCTGCGTTGTTCTTGCGGGCATTAAAGCGATAGCTCCACCAGCTGTAGACGCCCTCGACGTCGGGGTTTGCCGTGCGCCAGGTATCGGTAAAGCCGGCGTTGAGCAGCTCGGTGAACTTGCCGCGCTCCTCGTCCGAAAAGCCCGCGTTGCCGCGGTTGGACTTGGGGTTCTTAAGGTCGATTTCCTCGTGCGCCACGTTAAAGTCGCCACAGGTCACTACGGGCTTGCCGGTCTCGCACTCGAGTCCCGTCAAAAAGCCGCGATAGGCATCATCCCAGGCCATGCGCACATCGATGCGCGCGAGCTCATTTTGGGCGTTGGGCGTGTAGACATCCACGAACCAAAACTTGTCGAACTCGAGCGCGCAGACGCGGCCCTCGGTTACGGCTTGGGCGACGAGTGCGGCCGCCTCACCCTCGCCGGCGTAGGGTAGCAGCGCGTCGGCGCGCAGCACGCGCAGCGGTTCCTGGCGGCTAAAGACCGCAGTGCCCGAATAGCCTTTACGCTCGGCGTAGCTCCAGGTTTGGTGATAGCCGGGCAGGTCAATATCGACCTGGCCTTCTTGCAGCTTGGTCTCTTGCAGCGCCAGGATATCGACGTCGAGTTCTTGCGCGATCTGAATAAAGCTCGGGTCCTTTTTGAGCACGGCGCGCAGGCCGTTAACGTTCCACGAGGCGAAAGTGTAAGTCTGAGGCATGGTGTCCTTTCGACGGGGTTGGCAGGCTTAAGATTAACGCAACATGGGCGGGGTGGGCTCCGCGGGCGGCGGCCCAGGGGCAACGCGGCGGAGTATCGTCCGCTGTCGCCCAACCGGCGAGGACGGAGGACCTACATGGCACAGGCGATATCGGACCCCAAGCAGGCGGCTGCCGCACTGGCAGAGCTGTTCGACACCCACCAGCATGTGGTGTTCTTTGGCGGCGCGGGCGTTTCCACGGCGAGCGGCATCCCCGACTTTCGCAGCGTGGACGGTCTGTACCATCAACAATTTGCCTATCCGCCCGAGACCATGCTCTCGCACAGCTTTTACGCGACGCATCCGGCCGAGTTTTTCGACTTCTACCGCACCAAGATGATCGTGCTGGGCGCCAAGCCCAACCGTTGCCATACCAAGCTGGCCGAGTTGGAGCGTGCCGGCAAGCTCGATGCCGTGGTGACGCAAAACATCGACGGCCTGCACCAGGCGGCCGGCTCGCGTCGCGTGTTTGAGCTGCACGGCTCGGTGCATCGCAACATATGCCAGGCGTGCGGCGCGGTCTACAGCGCCGAGTGGATCTGCGCGCGCGAGCACGAGGACGCTGCGGGCGTGCCCGTGTGCCCCGCGTGCGGCGGGCGCATCAAGCCCGATGTGGTGCTCTACGAGGAGCCGCTCGACGAGCGCGTGCTGACTGGCGCCATTGCCGCTATTGCCTCGGCGGATGCGCTCATTGTGGGCGGGACCTCGCTCGTGGTGTACCCGGCGGCGGGTCTTACGCGCTGTTTTACCGGTGATACGCTGGCCATTTGCAACCTTGCGCCCACCGATCAGGATGCAAATGCCGACCTGCTGATTTCTTGCGACATCGCGTCTGCGTTTGCGTTCTAGCCGCCGCACGCGGATACAATAGAAAGACTGATTGCAGCACGACCCCGCCGCCAGCGCCAAGCGCGGCGGCGTGGGCATTTGAGGAGGATGTTCATGGCGAACGACAGCAAGACATGGCGGTGCGGAAAGTACGAGCTCAGCTTTGACCGTCCGCGCATCATGGGCGTTCTCAACGTGACACCCGATTCGTTTAGCGACGGCGGCGAGCACTTTGACACGGACGCCGCCATTGAGTACGGCCTGGCGATGCTCGACGCCGGTGCCGATATCATCGACGTGGGCGGCGAGTCCACGCGCCCCGGCTTTACGCCGGTCAACCCGGACGAGGAGGCCCGCCGCGTACTGCCCGTGGTGCGCGCGTTGGCAAAAGAGGGCGCCATCGTCTCGATCGACACACGTCATGTGGCGGTAGCCAAGGCCGCCGTGCGCTGCGGCGCCTCGATCGTCAATGATGTGACGGGCTTCACCGATCCCAAGATGGTCGAGTTTGTTAAGACGAACACCTGCGGCGTCATCGTGATGCACGCCGGCGAGATCATCGCGCCCGCGCGTACGCATGCGACCGTGCAGTTGGATACATCGGCTGCGGCATTTGTTGCCGAGAAGGCGCGCGAGGCGGCTGCCGAGGCTGCGCGCGAGGCCGAAAAGCCGGCCCGCCGCCGTCGTGGCAAGCTGCTGGGCGATCCTAAACCCGAGGCAAAGCTCCCGGGCGGTGTGGTGCAGCCCTCGCTGCCGTTTGGCGATCCCGACCCCGCTCCCTCGCCCGAGCCCACCGCCGAGTCGGAGGCCCCGGCCGACGAGCAGGCCGCGCCTGCTGCCGAGGTCACAGCTCCCGCGACCGACACTATCGGCGCGCCCGAGCCGGAGCCGAGCGACCACCTGGCCGCCATGATGCGCCGCAGTGCCCGCCGCGAGGAGGCCTATGTGCCCACCTCGCAGCTTCGCCGCTTTACCCTGCCCGATTCGGCACCCATCATGCGCCGCGTTATGGGCTTCCTTTCCGACCAGGCCCGCACGCTCATCCATGCCGGCGTGTCGCGCGACCGCATCTGCATCGATCCCGGCCCGGGCTTTGGCAAGACGGCCAACGAGGGCATCGTCATTCAGCGTGAGACCGCCAAGATGGCGTCGCTGGGCTATCCGCTCATGTGCGCCGTGTCGCGCAAGCGCTTTGTGGGCGCCGTCTCGGGCGTGACCGAGGCGACGGGCCGCGATGCCGCGACGTTTGGCGTGTGCCTGGGCGCCATCCAGGCCGGTGCCAACATCGTGCGCGTGCACGACGCCGCGGGTTTTGCGCAGTTCCTGAACGGCTACTGGGCGGTTGCCAAGCCGCAGCCGCGCCGCGCGTTTGTGGCCGTGGGCTCTAACCTGGGGCATCGCTGCGACAATATCCGCGCCGCACGCGACATGATCGCCGAGATTCCACTCACCTGCGTGTCCAACTCCTCCAAGATCTACGAGAGCGAGCCGGCCTACGAGACACGCCAGGACGCGTTTGCCAACGCCGTCATCGAGATCAAGACCGAGTTGGCGCCGTTGGTGCTGCTCGACGAGCTCATGAAGATCGAGGCCGAGCTTGGGCGCGACCGTTCCAAAAAGGCCAAGGCCAACGGCCCGCGCACTATCGACCTGGACCTGCTGTGGATGGATGGCGAGACCCACGGCGGCAAAAAACTGCGCCTGCCGCATCCGCTGATCGGCGAGCGCGACTTTGTGCTGGTGCCGCTCGAGGACCTGATGCACGACCCGGCGCGGTTCTTCCGCTACAACGGCGTCGAGGTCAAGGAGCCCGAGGATCGCGTGGGCCATATCGTGGGCGAATTGGGGCGTATGTAGATGATCGAGATGAATGCTGTTGCCGCCGGTACCGAGCTCGACGCGGCGCGTGACGCGGGCCGCGAGGGCGTGTCCGCGGGCTGGTGCGCGTGGAGCGCGGGCGATGCTTCGCTGACGTTTTCGCCGGTCGTGCGCCCCGATGTGAATATGCACGCCTTCCACGGCCTGCCGTTTGTGGCCGCGATGGGCATGATGGATGCGCTCGTGGGCACGGCTTCGACGCCGGGGTTGGGCCTTGCCGGCAAGGTGGGTATCCAGTGGCCGAGCGATATCGTGTGCGGTGCGCCTGCGTTTGAGACGTCACTCGCGCGCGTTGCCGTGAACGGCGGTGCCGGTGCCGCGGGTATGTTTGCCGCGGTGACGGTGGATGTTGAGCGTGCGGCGCTGGGTGAGCTTGGCGTGGATATGGCAGATGAGGCGCTGAT
Organism: uncultured Collinsella sp.; assembly: GCA_900540935.1. Taxonomy (GTDB): domain Bacteria; phylum Actinomycetota; class Coriobacteriia; order Coriobacteriales; family Coriobacteriaceae; genus Collinsella. The sequence continues at coordinate 30,873 of UQHW01000004.1, forward strand.
CGAGGCATTGGCCGCCGCCGTGCTGGTCCGCGTGGACACCTGGGCAGTTGCCGCCAACACGCCGCAGGGCGCCGCCGGCCCGCTGGCTCCGGTGCTGGGCGAGTACTTTGACATGGTGCCACTGCTGGGTCGTCAGGTCGCGGCGGTGTCGCCCAGCGGTTTGCCGCTTGCGGTCGGTGTGTTTGCGGGCCTGGACATCTGGGGTCGCGCGACCATCAAGACCGATGCCGGCGAGCAGGAGTTTCCGCCCGAGGCCGTACGGATTCGCGGACTGTAACGCGAGGCGCCCGCGCTCAAAGATAGCGATGACAACAAGACCCTCCTCGGCTGTGCCGGGGAGGGTCTTTACGCGACTACAGGGTGGCATCGCGGTTCTATTCCTCAAAATTGAAAATATTTCGATTTTGAGGAATAGAATTAAGCCAGCTCGGCCTTTAACGAGGTATATTCGTTGCAGAGTCTATTCCTCAAAACTGAATAATTTTCGTTTTTGAGGAATAGCGATAGAAGACCGCAGGGAGGCACCAATGAAACTCATCAATAGAACGTCATATATGGACACGTTGACGAGCCTTATTGGCGTACCGGACATCAAGGTCATAACGGGCATTCGCCGTAGCGGTAAGTCAAAATTGCTCGAGGCCCTCCGCGATTACGTGGAGGCAAATCTGTCCAATTCGAATGTCATCCATATCAATTACAACCTCGACGAGTTCGAGGGCCTGCTCGAATATCATGCCCTGCTCGCCTATGTGAAAGAGCATCGAGTGTCCGACAAGCAAAACTTCCTGCTTATCGACGAGGTTCAGATGTGCGACGGCTTTGAACGCGCGATCAACAGCCTCCATGCATCCGAGCAGTACGACATCTTCATCACCGGATCGAACGCCTTTTTGCTGTCGAGCGATCTGTCGACGCTCTTTACGGGGCGCACGTTCGAGATCGAGGTTTTCCCATTCTCGTTTGAGGAGTATCGCTTCTATAGTGACGAGGGCGAGGTCGATCGCGACTTCGATGAGTACGCGAGAACCGGCGGTATGTCCGGCTCTTACCCTTATCCACTGCAGGAGCAGCGCTACCAATATCTCTCCAATGTCTTCAAAACGCTCATCGTGAGGGATATCGTGCAGCGGCATAACGTGAGAAACGAATCGGCACTGCTGCGCATTGCCGATTACATGATGGACAACGTCTCCAACATAACGTCGGCACGCAACATTACAGATGTTTTGAATGCGGATGGGCTAAAGATTACGAACAAGACGGTCGGCACGTACATGGGGTACCTGTGCGATGCGTTTGCCTTCTATAAAGTTCGTCGGTACGACATTCGCGGCAAAAAATACCTTAAGAGCGGCGAGAAGTATTACCTGGCAGACCACGCGTTCAAATACGCACTGCTTGGTACACGTGATATGGATTGGGGACGCGTATACGAGAACATGGTGGCAATCGAGCTGCTGCGCCGCGGATACGAGGTGTACGTCGGCGTGCTCTATAAAAAGGAAATAGACTTTGTAGCAATCAAGCGGAGCGAGAAACTCTACATTCAAGTGAGCGACGACATCAGCTCGGATAAGACATTTGAACGCGAGATTTCGCCACTGCTGAGCATTGGCGATGCGTATCCCAAGATGGTTCTCGCCCGCACGCATCATGAGGCCACGGATCGCGACGGAGTGCGGATCGTGGACCTGGCGAGGTGGCTGTGCGGCGAGGCCTAGCAGAAAGTCCTATTCCTCAAAACTGAATAATTTTCGTTTTTGAGGAATAGGACCGAGGCATTGCCTAGTTCGCCGCTCGCGCTCGTGCTCGACTTAAGCTCCCGCCTTACCCCAGCCCCTGCATGCGGCGGTAGATTTCGCAGATGCCCTTGATGGTGAGCTGTCCGTCGACCACGTCGAAGGCGTCGGTCGAATCGGCGACGATGCCGGCAAGGCCGCCCGTGGCGATAACGGTGGCGTCCTCACGACCCAGCTCGCGCTTCATGCGCGCGACCAAGCCCTCGGCCATGGCGGCGGCGCCCACCACGGCGCCAACCTTGATGCATTCCTCGGTGTCGCGGCCGATGGCGTGCTCGGGCGCCTCGAGCGGCACGCTGGCGAGCTTGGCGGCGCGGGCGGCAAGCGCGTCCATGGAGATGCGGATGCCCGGCGCGATCGCCCCGCCAATGTAATAACCGTCCTCATCGATGACGTCGATATTGGTCGCGGTGCCAAAGTCCACCACGATTGCCGGCGCGCCGTAGAAAGTCTCGGCCGCAACGGCGTTGGCGACGCGGTCGGCGCCTACGGCTTGGGGACGCGCCGCGCGCAGCTTGGTTACGGCGGCCGTCTGCGGCCCAATGACGATGGCGTCCGCGGCAATGCGGTCGGCCACGGTGTGCCACTCGCGCGAGAGCTGCGGCACCACGCCGGCGAAGGCGATCGCGTCGACCGCGTCGAGCGAGAGGTCGTACATCTTAAAGAAGCCCATCAGGCGCACGTGGATCTCGTCGGCGGTATAGGAGCGGTCGGTGGGCATGCGCCACGACTGCACCAGCTCGTCTCCGTCAAACAGACCCATGGCCGTCTGCGTGTTTCCCATATCGATAGCGAGCAGCATGTCTACTCCCGGTGTTGGCGTAAATGGACGCGCACCATTGTATACGCGCCGCCGGCATTGGGTTGCGATTCGCCTACGGGGACACGGGGCTGAAAGCTATAAATATGAAGGAATTATGCTCTACGAGATTTTCCTTGCCGTTTACCGAACTCCCGCGTAATATTCTTTCTTGCGCACATGAGGCGCCCAGACATTGCGGGGTGGAGCAGTCTGGTAGCTCGCCGGGCTCATAACCCGGAGGTCGTAGGTTCAAATCCTGCCCCCGCGACCAAGAACTTGCAGCTCGTCGGCCTAGCCGGCGAGCTTTTTTGTTATTCCGGGACCGTGTTTTCGGTCCAATTCTCAGCCTCTCAAACAAAATCTCGATCTGTAACATCTAGACCCGATTTGGGCGGCTAGGTGTTACAGATTGAGATGTTGAGTCCCCGCCTGGACGGTTTGTCTAAATCTGTAACACGAGGGACGGATTTTGCCGAGTTGTTGTTATAGATTGAGATTTTCTAGCAGGCGGGTTTGGTTTGTCTCGATCTGTAACAGTAAGACCCAGTTTTGCCGCGTAACTGTTACAGATTGAGACAAACCGAAGGGCCGCCCCGCCCACCCCCATCCACCTGCCGCCACCTGATATTCGCCGATTTTCGTTGTGCCGCTGTACCCCCATGCCATATCCTCTAGACAACTACGCGGCAACATCGCCGCCGCGCCTACAAGAGAGGAATGTCCATGACCGCACCTGCACCCAAGCTGCTCCAGCCCATTACGGTTGGCCCCCTTGAGCTCAAAAACCGCATTATGTTTCCGCCGCTGACCACCGGCTACGAGGAGCGCGACGGCTCCATCGGCGAGCGCAGCCTGGCCTTTTACAAGCGTCTGGCCCGTGGCGGCGTGAGCTACATCGTCATCGGCGACGTCGCTCCCGTCATGACCGCAAGCCCCACGCCCAAGCTGGCAACCGACGCCCAGATACCCACGTTTAAGGCGCTGGCCGACGCCGTCCACAAGCACGGCGCCAAGGTCGCGCTGCAGCTGTTCCACCCCGAGTACGATGTGCCCGGTGTCGGCCGCATGGTCATGGGATCCATGACCGCCGCCAAGGCCGCGCAGGAGGCCAAGGCCGCCGGCGACGAGGAGACCTTTGCCGCCAAGATGGCCGAGTCCAACGAGATCCGCAACCAGGCCTACGCCAAGCTGCATCACGACATGCAGCACTTTGTGAACGAGGCGAGCGTAGAGCAGCTCACCCAGATCAAGGAGGCCATCGCTGCCTCGGCCGCTCGCGCACAGCAGGCCGGGATCGACGCTATCGAGGTCCACGGCGACCGCCTGGTGGGTTCGCTGTGCTCGGCCATCCTCAACCAGCGCACCGACGAGTACGGTGGTTCGTTCGAGAACCGCGTTCGCTACGCGCTGGAGGTCGTCGCTGCCATTAAGGAAGCCGCGCCGCAGCTGATGGTGGAGTACAAGCTCCCCGTGATCATGGAGAACCCCGACGGCACGCCGCGCGGCAAGGGCGGCCTGCAGCCCGACGAGGCCTGCGAGTTCGCCAAGCTGCTCGAGGGCGCGGGCATCGATATGATCCAGGTCGCACAGGCCAACCACACCGGCAACATGGGCGACACCATTCCGCCCATGGGCGCCATGCCCTACAACTGGACGCTGCCCGTGGCCGAGCGCGTCAAGGCCCTGGTCTCCGTGCCGGTGGCAACCGTGGGCCGCGTGGTTTCGGTCGAGGCCGGCGAGAAGATTCTGGAAGACGGCGCCGCCGACATCATCGCCTATGGCCGCTCGCTCATGTGCGACCCCGACATTGCGCTGAAGGCCGCCACGGGTGAGCCCATCCGCGAGTGCCTCAACTGCAACAAGGGTTGCGTCGATGCGATTCAAAACCGCAAGTACATTTCGTGCGTGCTCAATGCCGAGAACGGCGACGAGGCGACCATCGCCATCAAGCCGGGCGAGGGCGACAAGAAGATCGCCGTGGTGGGCGGCGGCATCGCCGGCCTGGAGGCCGCGCGCGTGGCGGCCAAGCGCGGCTACGACGTGACCGTCTACGAGGCGAGCGATCATCTGGGCGGCCAGATTGTGCTGGCGACTGCGCCTCCGCGCAAGGACGAGATTATGCGCTCGGTCGAGTACTACGAGAAGATTCTGCCTGGCCTGGGCGTGAAGGTGGAGCTCAGTCATGCCGCTACCGCTGAGGACCTCAACGCCGCCGACGCCGCGATTGTGGCCGTGGGCGCGCACGACGTGGTCATCCCCGTTCCGGGCGCCGACTCGGAGAAGGTCGTCTCGAGCTGGGACGTGCTGGCCGGCAAGGTGGAGCTCAGCGGCCGCGTCGCCGTCATTGGCGGCGGCCTGGTGGGCACCGAGACTGCCGAGTACCTGCTGCAGCACGGCTGCGAGGTGGCGATCGTGGAGATGCTCGACAAGATTGCCGCGGGCGAGTCCGAGACCATTCTGCCGCTGATTATGAGCGACTTTGCAGAGCACAACGTGGAGCAGCATGTTAAGACCCGCCTGACCGCCATTACCGACGAGGGCGTGGAGGCTGTTCGCACCACCGAGGACGGCGCCGAGGAGCCGGTGAAGATCGCCTGCGATTACGTGGTGATGGCCGTGGGCTCCAAGGCCAACGCGTTTGACCTGGATGGCGTGACGGTGCCCGTGACCTGCGTGGGCGACTGCTCGGGTGAGCGCACCGCCGACATTGCGAGCGCCATTCGCACGGCGTATCACGCGGCCAACGAGCTGTAGTTGAACATCGCGGCCAGGCGGGGCGGTAGCACGGATCCGTCTCGCCCGGCTGTGTCCCGTCGGGTGTCAACCGGTGCGGGGTCTGCAAGCGCAGCAGGTCCCGCCCTTTTTGTTTTGCTTCGGTGGATGGCAATGCGCGGTAATCATGAGGAGTGAGGACGTCTACTGCCTTGCAGATTACTCAAAATTATTGGGAGAGGGGTTAATAACTATATCCTCTATACCAAAGGACATAAAGAGATGCCAATTTTGTTGACAAGCGAATGACGATTAGCTGCGAGTCAGCTACCAGCGTAAATAATCGATAAAGAAATGTCGTAATTTGGTGCCAAATGCCCAGATAACGCCGCGTCTATTTCAATTAACTACTTTGAGCAAACAGTAAAATGCTACTATCTAACTTGCACGTAAGAAAGCAGATTAACGGTTAAGGCTAAGAAGTGGCAGGTATGTCGGAAGCAACTAGGACTCGCACGCATGCGCCTGAGGTTAGGCAGCGCGCCGTCGAGATCCTCCAAGAGGGGGTCGGTCATCGCGCCCTCGCCGCGGAGCTTGGCATTCCCCAGGCCACGGCTCGTCAGTGGGCCCGCGCATATGCCGTGGGCGGTGCCGACGCCGTTCTCAATGCCGGTTCGCATCATCACACCTATTCGTACGACGTAAAGCTTGCTGTGGTTAAGGACCGTCTGGAAAACGGCTTGACGGTTCGCGAGGCCATGATCAAGCACAAGATTCCCAGCGAGTCTTCGGTCAAGGCTTGGTGCCGTCAGTACCGCGAGAGCGGTGAGTCCGCACTGGTCGATAAGCCGCGCGGTCGCAAGCCGCGCGTTAAAAAGGCGGAATAGCAAACGGGATGGTGCGCCCACAGGGGCGCATTTTTCTTGCCGCCTCTCTGCTCCAAAGCGGACGTGCCCTTACTCCGTACGCCTAAAACTCCCCAGTTGACCGAAAACCCGCCGCCGCCACTCCTCAATTGAGCTATAACGTTAAACAATTGCAGCGTTTTTGCATGGGGGAGTGATGGTATGACGCTACTGTATTTCCTTACCCTGTTTCCGCTGGTACCGGCGCTGGGCATGCTGCTCGCGCGCGGTGACCGCGCCCGCGATGCGGTGGGGCTCATAGGTTCCGGCATTATTATGGCGGTGACAGTTGTAGTCGCCGTCATGTTTTTTGGCACGGGTCCGCAGAGCTTTGAGGTTGCCCCCGGCACCTCGCATGTGCTCTCGATCATCAGCTCCGCCATCGACGTGATTCTGTGCGCCGTTATCCTGTACAACGCGTTCAAATATGGGAACGCGCTCACAACGGTACTCGGCATAGTCCAGCTGGTGGGCTCGCTCGCCTTTGCAGCCATGACGCTGCCCGCGGCCGAAGCCGTCACGGCGACGCCGCTCTACCTAGACTACATGAGCGTGATCATGGTCCTCGCCGTCGGCATTGTCGGCAGCCTAATCTGCGTGTATGCCTTGGGCTACATGAAGGACTTCCAAGCGCACGATGAGCACGAGGCTGCGCTGCGCGGGCAGACCGCGCCCGACCGACGCCCGCAGTTCCTGGCGCTCATGTTCCTGTTCCTCTCGGCCATGTTCGTCATCGTGACAAGCGACAACCTTGAGTGGCTGTTCTGTGGCTGGGAAATCACCACCGTGTGCTCGTTCCTCATGATTGGCTACACGCGCACGCCCGAGGCCATAAAAAACGCTTTCACCCAGATCATCCTCAACATGCTGGGCGGCATCGCGTTTTTGGCCGGACTCATGTACCTGCACGTTAACGGCATGCCGCTGACCATCTCGGGCATGATCGAGCTTTCCGGCGCCGGAACCGCGCAATCCGCGCTGCTGGTGATGCCGGTCGTTCTGCTGTCGCTCGCCGCACTCACCAAGGCCGCGCAGATGCCGTTTCACACTTGGCTGTTGGGTGCCATGGTTGCCCCCACGCCCACGAGCGCCCTGCTGCACTCGTCAACCATGGTCAAAGCCGGCGTGTTCCTGATGGTCAAGCTGAGCCCGCTCTATGCCATCTATCCCGTGACTGGCTTTATGGTCACGAGTGTGGGTGCCATCACGTTTTTGCTCGCTGCCCTCATGGCCATCTCGCAGAGCAATGCCAAGCGCGTGCTCGCGTTCTCCACCATTTCCAACTTGGGCCTCATCAGTGCCTGCTTGGGTGTCGGCGCGCCCGAGGCCGTATGGGCGGCCATCTTCCTGATCCTGTTCCACACGGTGGCCAAGTCGCTGCTGTTCCTGTGCGTGGGCACGGCCGAGCATCATATCGGCAGCCGCAATATCGAGGACATGGATGGTATGTTCAGCCGCATGCCGCACCTGACGCGCCTGATGATGCTGGGCATTATGGGCATGTTCGTGGCCCCGTTTGGCATGCTCGTGTCCAAGTGGGGCGCCCTGGTGGCGTTTGCCCAGACCGGCAACGTGCTCATGATCATGGTGCTTGCCTTTGGCTCGGCCGCGACGTTTTTCTTCTGGGGCAAGTGGCTTGCCAAGCTTTCGGGCGTCGACCCCACGGCTCAAAACGTTGAGGTCAATGTCCATAAGACCGAATGGATGGCCCTCAACACCATCGCCGCGCTGCTGATTCTGTGCTGCGTGGCGTTCCCGGTTATCTCGAGCGGCCTGGTGTCGCCTTACTTGGCCATGGTGTTTGGCCGCGTGCCGTACGTTATTGGCAAGGACGCCATGTATCTGATGGTGGTTATCGTGGCGTTTATCGCCGTGGTGCTGCTGACTTCATTCCGCGTGAGCAACAAACCGCACGTAAACGTATATCTTTCGGGTGTGGGAACCGACAATTACCGCCATTTCCGCGGCTCGATGGGACGCGAGGTGAAGGCCGAAAAGCGCAATTGGTACTCGGAGGACGCCCTTGGCGAGAAGCGTATTGGCCCCGCGGGTAGCGTCGTGTGCTGCAGCATTATCTTGTTTGCGCTGCTGTGTTGCGCGTGGATTGGGCCCGAGAGACTTGCCATGAGTGCGCCCTCGGTGCTGCGCGGTAAGTATTTTGAAGGTTCGGGCGTCGTGGGCATCTTCATAGGCACCGTGGCGTTTGCCCTGCTGGCACCGTTTGTGGGCGGCCTGATCGACGGCGCTGACCGCAAACTTTCGGCCCGCATGCAGGGCCGCGTGGGACCGCGTCTGCTGCAACCGTTCTACGATGTGGCCAAGCTGCTGCGCAAGGCTCCTGCCAGCGTAAACACCATGGACGATACCTACATGGCGTGTGCGCTCATCTTCACCGTCGTGGGTGGCGGCATCTTTGTGTCGGGCTCCAACACGCTGCTGTGCGCCTTTATGGTGACGCTCGCCGCGATCTTTGTGGTGTTGGCGTCCGCCTCGACGCAAAGCCCGTTTGCCCAGGTCGGCGCCGACCGCGAGCTGCTGCAGGTTATGAGTTACGAGCCCGCCGTTCTGCTGATGAGCGTGGGCCTGTATCTCGCCACCGACAGCTTTGATTCCATCGCCGTGACCGGGCAGTCGGCGCCCATCATCGTGTACAGTGCGCCCATTTTCCTCGCGCTGCTTGCGGTGCTCACCATCAAGCTACGCAAGTCGCCGTTTGACCTTTCGTACTCGCATCACGCGCATCAGGAGATTGTCCAGGGCGTCGCCACCGAGATGAGCGGCAGCACGCTGGCCAAGATGACCCTTATGCACTGGTGCGAGACCGTGCTGTTTTTGATGTGGGTGGGCATGTTCTTTGTTTGGGACAACCCGGTGAGCTGGGTGGTTGCCCTGGTCGTGATGGTCGCGACGTATTTTGTCGAGGTGCTGATCGACAACACCTTCGCGCGCAGCACCTGGCGCAGCTGCTTTAAGCTCGGCTGGGGCGTGGCGCTGGTGTTTGGCCTGCTCAACCTTATGCCCATCCTCGTTGACGTGTTTATTTAGGAGGCGGCATCCATGGATCATAAAATGTCGCGCTCGCCGTGGGTTATTCATTACGACGGCTCGAGCTGCAACGGATGCGATATCGAGGTGCTGGCCTCGCTCACCCCGCTGTTTGATGCGGAGCGTTTTGGTGTGGTCAACACCGGCAACCCCAAGCATGCGGACATCTTTTTGGTGACGGGGTCGGTCAATGCCCAGAACCTGCCCGTCGTGCGCCAGATCTACAGCCAGATGCTCGAGCCCAAGTGCGTGGTGGCGTGCGGCATTTGCGCGTGTTCGGGCGGCGTATTCCGCGATGCCTATAACGTGATCGGCGGCGTGGACCGCGCGATTCCCGTGGACGTGTATGCGCCCGGGTGCGCCATTCGTCCCGAGACCGTGATCGATGCCATCGTGGAGGCGTGCGGCATCCTTGATCAGAAGGAGGCCGTGATGCGCGCCGGCGGTGACCCGCTTACCGTGGGCGGCGCTGCTACCTGGGATGGCGGCGTCGAGTTGGGCGAGGACGGGTTCGTGGCTGCAGCTGGGGCCGGCGACGCGCCCGCCGCTGGCGACGCACCTGCTGGGACACCCGCCGCTGCAAAGGAGGCCGAGTAATGCAAAAGGCTATCTATACCACCGTTGGGATCGACGAGCTCCTGTCGCATGTCCAGGCGCTCAAGGGCGTCGGCGCGCGCTTTGTGCAAATGCACACCGAGCGCAACGTCGACGACGGCTCGTATCGCTTGGTCTATACGTTTATCAACGTTCACGCTGCTCAGGAACATATTGCGCAGGACGGCAGCTATGCGATCGAGAATCTGGTGGTTGAGGGCATCGACCAGTACCAGGAGATTCCGTCCATCAGCTCGTATTACCCCGCGGTGTTCCCGTTTGAAAATGAGGCCCACGACCTGTTTGGTCTTGCCATTACCGATATGCAGATCGACTTTAAGGGCTTTTTCTACCAGGTTTCGACTGCCGAGCCCATGAGCGTTATCACGCCCGAGGTGAAGGCCGCGCGCGAGAAGGCCATGAAGGTCCGTGCCGCCGCCGAGGCCAAGGCGCGCAAGGCCGCTGCCGAGAAGGCTGCCGCGGCTGCGGCTGCTGCAGGGGAGAGCGCTGCGAGCGCCGGCGATGCCGCGGGCGCCGCTGCTCAGCCCGCTGCGGCTGCCGGCTCCGATGCTCAGCATGATGAGGCTGCTGCGAAGGCCGCGCTCAAGGCCGCCGAGATGGAGGCAAAGCTCGCCGCCATGGATCCCGAGAAGGCGGCCAAGGTCCGCGCGGCGCTTGCCGCCAAGGCCGCCCGCGACAAGCAGAAAAAGGAGGCGTAAGGTCCATGGCACATCGCTCCGTTATTCCGTTTGGCCCGCAGCACCCGGTGCTGCCCGAGCCACTCCACCTGGATCTGGTGCTCGAGGACGATCGCGTGATCGAGGCAATTCCGCAGATCGGTTTTGTGCACCGCGGGCTCGAGAAGCTCACCGAAAAGCGCGATATGCATCAGTTTGGCTACATCGCCGAACGCATCTGCGGCATCTGCGCCGTGGGTCACAGCTGCGGCTATGCCACAGCTTGCGAGCGTATGCTCGACATCGAGGTGCCCGGCCGCGTGCAGTACATCCGCACCATTTTGCATGAGCTTTCGCGCATCCACTCGCATTTGCTGTGGCTGGGCCTGCTCGCCGATGCCTTTGGCTTTGAGGCGCTGTTCTATCGTTCGTGGACCCTGCGCGAGCAGATTCTCAAGATTTTTGAGAGCACTTGCGGTGGCCGCGTGATCCTGTCGATCAATGAGATCGGCGGCCTTAAGCACGACATCGAGGACTCCGAGCTGGCGGGCATTGTTCAGACGCTCGATGCCATGCGCCCCGACTACGAGGCTCTGGTGCATACGTTTTTGGATGATGCCAGCTGCGGCGAGCGCCTGCATGGCGTGGGCGTGATCAGCAAGAAGGACGCGCTGGAGCTTTCGATGGTCGGTCCGTTTGGTCGCGCTTCGGGCGTGGATTACGACGTGCGTATGTTCGGCGACGGTGCCTATGCGGACTTGGCCGCGTTTGAGCCCATCGTGGTGACCGACGGCGACTGCTATGCCCGCTGCCAGGTGCGTTGCGCCGAGGTCACGCAGGCCATGGACATTATCAAGGAACTTGTGGACAAGATTCCGCACGACGGCATCGGCGGGCGCACCAAGCTTACGCCGGCCGACGGCGCGCGCGGCGAGGTTGTGATTGAGCAGCCGCGTGGCGAGGCGTACTACTATGTGCGCGGCAACGGCACCAAGAACCTGGATCGTTTCCGCGTGCGCACGCCGACGTCGCAAAACCTGGCGGGCCTGACGCACGCGCTGCAGGGCGTGCTCATCGCCAACGTGCCCATGATTATCCTGACCATCGACCCCTGCATTAGCTGCACGGAAAGGTAGGCGCGGCATGAGTTTGCTGACATTTGCCAAGACGGCCTTGGGTTCTATGGTCAAGCAGCCAGTCACGGTGTGCTACCCGCAGGAGAAGCTCGCGGCGCCCGAGCGCCTGCGCGGGCATATCGTTAACGACATGGACGTGTGCATTTGCTGCGGCATGTGCGCGCGGCGTTGCCCGGCGGGCGCGCTCGCGGTCGATCGCAAGGGCGGTACTTGGTCGATTGACCCGTATGCCTGCGTGGTGTGCGGCGAGTGCATCGAAAGCTGCCCCAAGCACTGCCTGAGTATGGACACCGCCCGCACCCCGGTCGCGGCGGACAAGACGCCCACGGTAGAAACCAAGCCGGAGTAGGGCTGAAATAGGGGTCGACGGGGCAAAAATGCCCCGCCGGTCCCGCGCGTAGACGCGCGGTTAGGCCATCTCGAACAAAACTATGCCGGTTTACTACGATGAATCGCTAATCTTCAACCACGCAGCATTTGGTAAAAACAAAACTGCAGGTAGACGGCTTGCGATTTTGCAATGAAAGCGAGTGTGGTCGGGGAATTCGTATTTATCGTAGTAAACCGGCATAGTTTTGAAATGGCACCGTATCAGTAACAGCCTCTGATCCCCCGGGGACGGAGGAAAGCGGACCATTGTGGCCTTGCAAGGGCGTCTGCGCAACCCGTCCGCCACGAAATGGGCCCATCTACTACGTTTGGGCGGCCACCCTCAACCACAGCGAAAAGCGAGAAAAGAAAACCGCAGGTAGATGGCCTGCGGTTTTTCGTAAAACGCTGGTATGGTCGGAGGTATCGGGTCAAACGTAGTAGATGGGCCGGTTTCGTGGTGAGCACCACCAATTGATTCCCCGGAGACGGAGGAAAACGGATCATTTTTGCGTGATGGCTTCGAGTCGCACCTATTTTCCTGCGAAAACGCCGTGTCTCAACTTTGGTGAGACATTTGTCTCACGCCCAAAACCGAATCTGGAACATGTGTCACCTGCCCTAATTGTGTCTCATTTCGTAACTTTAGGCTGATGCAAGGTCTGAGCCTGCGAGAAGGGAGACGCGATGGGTAAGTACACGAGGGGTCTCTTGGCGGTGATACTGGCCGTAGTGCTGGTATTGCCCGCCGCAGCATTCGCCATGCTGCCCGAGGCCAACGCCAGGTCCAGTACGGGAATGGACGGGCCGACAGCGAGCGGGCCGACGGTCGTCGACCCCGACACCAGCGGACGCTGGGAAAAATGGGCGGCCGGCCACAGCGGCAATAAGGTGACGACTCAAAACGTCGGTCGAATCTGGACCGACAAAACGGTTGAGGCAACCGGAGAAAACGAAGTGTCAGATTTTGTGACCACGCTTTCGGCGATGTCCTCGACGTCTAATTCAACCGTGACAGTCACCACGCCACTCGACATCGTGCTAGTGCTGGATGCATCCGGCTCGATGAATGATCCTATGGGTGGTGGAGATTCCACCAAGCGTATCGATGCGCTGAAGAGCGCTGCGAAAAGCTTTATCGACACCATCGCCAAACAAAACGAAGGTATCGAGGGTGTCGATAGGCAGCATAAGGTTGCCATTGTTAAGTTTGCGGGTGATGAGACCGACAAAGTTGGAAACGACAAGTACCGCTCCGGCGGCCATAGCTACAACTATTCGCAGACAATGCAAGAGTTGACAGCGTGCACGGTTGGCGGCGCAAAGGGTCTTAAGGGAACGATCGATTCTATCGAGCCTGCTGGCGCTACGCGTGCCGATTATGGTATGAAACAAGCCGAGAAAAACATTAAAACTTTTGGACGCGAGGGCGCCAAGAAGGTCGTTGTGTTCTTTACCGACGGCAAGCCAACGAGCTACAGCGAGTTTGATTCTGACGTCGCCAATGCTGCCGTGACGGCTGCCAAGAAGATGAAGGATGGCAAGGCCACCGTTTATACCATCGGCATCTTTAGTGGAGCGGACCCTGTTGCCGATCCCTCGAAAAAGGGGACAAGCGACGTCAACAAGTTTATGCACGCCGTGTCGAGTAATTATCCCGATGCCACGTCGTATGCGAGCGACGAGCTTGGCACGCGCGCGGAAAAGTCCGACTACTACAAGTCGGCGACCAATGCTGAAGAGCTCAAGAAGGTCTTCGACGACATCTCACAGGCCATCACATCGGAGCCGCCTTATCCGACCGAAATCCATAAGGGCTACGACGAGACCAAGTCCGGCTACATCACGTTTACCGACGAGCTGGGCGACTTTATGCAGGTCGACGGATTTACCGAAGTCGTCATCAACGGCACGCCGTTTACCGAGGCGAGCAAGACGGTCAACAAAGAAACCAATACCGATACGTACGAGTTCGATGGCAAGGCAAAAGACCTGCTCATTACCGTGCAGCGTGCCGGCGACGACAATCCCCGGAAGGGCGATATCGTAACGGTCAACATTCCCGCGTCGTTGATTCCTCTGAGTCACTTTAAGACCGTGGACGGCAAGCTTTCGGTCGATACCGTTAAGCCCATCCAGGTGAAGTATGCCTCGAGCGTGAAGAAGGGCGCACTCGACAACCTGTTTACGCCCGAGAAGGTAACTGGGCTCAAGGATTACATCGAGAGCAATACGGCTGTTGCCAACGGCGCCAAGACCGTGAGCTTCTACGCGAACAAGTGGAGCGGTGGTGCGTTGGGTGATACGGTTGCGACCTTTGAGCCGGCCGACACCAACCGCTACTACTACTTCCAGAAGCAGACTCCCATTTACGCGGATAAGGACTGCACGCAGCCTGCAAAGAATTCGCTGGCAGATACTGGCACCTATTACTACAAGGATGAGTTTGAGGAGCGGGGCTCGAACGGCGAGGCCAAGCCCGTCACTGCTGTCATCGAGTTTGTCGGCGGCGACGCAGCGAAGTTTGACGGCGCTCTTGTTGCCGACGAGGACGGCAACCTTTCGTTTAGCGTGGGAACCGCGCGTTTGGCCTTTATCGATGAGCTCCACACTACCAAGGGCAGCGTGGGCGGCAACAGCACTGGTACCGCGACCGACGTTCTCAACCCCAAGTGGAACAACGTGTCTGCCAAGGCGACCGCGACGCATGTCAATTCCTACCTGGGCAACAACGGCAAGATCAGCTTTGCGTATGACATGACGCCGGCAATGGTGAACACCAAGGCCAGCTTTGGCCTGACCAAGGTGCTCGAGGGCCGCAGCTGGACGGATGCGGACGAGTTTAAGTTTGAGCTCTCCGCGACGCCCAAGAATGACGCTCCGATGCCTGCATCCACGGACACGACCGTGCACAAGCCCGACCCGGACGGCAAGGGCAAGGCTGTCATTGACTTCGGCGAGATCACCTTCAACAAGCCGGGCGAGTACACCTATGAGGTCCGCGAGGTCGCAGGCGAACTGGGCGGCATCACCTACAGCGAGAACGTTGCCACGTTCAAGGTGACCGTGACGGTTAAGGCCACGGGTGGGCTTAAGGCTGACGTTGAAAAGATCTCGGGCAAGACCGAGTTCAAGAACACCTATAGCGCCAAGACGGAAACCCCGCTGACTCTTGAGGCTACCAAGACGCTCACAGGGCGCCCGATGGCCGATGACGAATTCAAGTTTACGCTGAGCTACGCGGGGCACGACGAGGCTCTGCTAGAGACCACCAACAAGGGCGGCAAGGTTGAGTTCGGTCCGCTGACGTACACGACCAAGTCGCTCGCCAAGCTGGTCGAGGAAGACAAGGCATCGCTTGATGCCAGCTCAGGCAAGCCCACGTGGACCATTCATTACGTCGCTGCCGAGCAGACCGGCGAGCTGCCCGCGGGCGTGAGCGCTACCGTGTCGGCAATTGACGCGTATGTGACCGTTGTCGACAACGGCGATGGTACCCTGACGGCGACGGCTGTCTACGGCGACGCCGGCAACAAGTTTGTGAACACCTACACTGCCGCGCCTGCCGAGGCATCGCTTGTGGGCAAGAAGAATCTGCAGGTGGTTCCTGTTGGCCTGACCCCGGCCAACATCACCGGCAAGTTCACCTTTACCGTGATCGGCGAAGAGGGCGCGCCTATGCCCGAGAACGCGAGCGTGCACAACGACGCCGATGGCAAGGTCGACTTTGGCAAGATCAACTTTACGCTCGACGACCTTAACAAGGCTGTGGGCGAGAAGTCCGAGAAGCGCGAGCACACCTTTACCTACACCGTGACCGAGTCCGGCGAGGTCGCTGGCGTGACCAACGATGCCAAGCAGTCGTGCAAGGTTTCCTTCACCGTGGCTGATAACGGCAAGGGTAAGCTGAGCGTATCCCCTAACCCGGACGGCGATGTGGCATTTACGTTCACCAATACCTATAGCGTGAAGGCTGTCGAGACGAGTGTCACCGAGCAGATCACCGCGACCAAGAAACTGACCGGCCGCGACCTCAAGGATGGCGAGTTCTCCTTCAAGCTCGTCGAGGGCGAGGGCAAGGACGCCAAGGTCGTCGCCACCGGCAAGAACGCCGCCGACGGCAAGATCACGATGAGCAAGATTACCTACGACAAGCCTGGAACGCACACCTACACGCTGCGCGAGGTCAACGGCGGAACCACCAGCAAGGGCATCACCTACAGCAACGCCAAGTACACTATCGAGACCACCATTACGGACAACGGTGACGGCACCCTCAGCGCCACGCACGAGCTGGGGGGCGACGCCACGGCCGCGATCTTCGAGAACACCTACCGCGTGACCCCGCTCGACGCAGAGCTCGACTTTGGCCTGAGCAAGGCTATCAACGGCCGCGACTGGACGGATGCCGACAAGTTCAGCTTTACTATCACCGCCCCCGAGGGCACCCCGCTGCCCAATCCTGCAACCGTAACCGTGAGCAATCGCGACGCGAAGGACGGCATCGCCGCCATCAAGTTCGGCAAGATCCGCTACACGGCTGCCGGAACCTACAAGTACGAGATCCGCGAGAACGCGGGCGGCACGGTCGGCATGACGTATGACGCCCATGTCGCGACCGCCGAAGTGACCGTGACCGAGGACGGCGATGGCACCCTGACCGCCAACGTCACCAAGAAGGAAAACGGACGTTTTACCAATACGTATCGCTCTGAGCTCAACTACACCGCGGCCGGCGGCCTGTGGCTCAGCAAGTATCTGGACGGCCGCCCCATGACCGAGGGTCAGTTCACCTTTACCGTGACACCTGCTGACGACGCTTCGGCTCGCGCGCTCGGTCTGCTGCCCGGGGCTAATAGCTTCAAGTCCCCCGCAGCGGCAGAGGCAACGGTCGGACTGATCGACATTCTGGCTGGTCATGAGGTTATATTTACGCAGGCTGACGCCGGCAAGACCTTTACGTACACCGTGGCCGAGAAGAACGACGGCCAGCCCGGTTACACCTACGACGACGCCGTGCGCACGGTGACGATCGCCATTGCCGACGACACCGCCGGCACGCTCACTGCTACGACGACCGTTTCCGGCGGTCCCGAGGGCACGCATGAGACGGTCCACAAGAGTGGCGAGAACAAGGTCGAGAAGGCCCTGGTGCCGTTCCACAACAGTTACAGCGCTACGACCAACACGCCTGGCGGCACCGCCGCTCAGGTCGTTGCCACCAAGACTCTGACCGGCCGCCCGATGGCCGACGGCGAGTTCTGGTTCGGCATCGCCTATCAGGGTGAGCTTGTGGCATACGAAAACCTCAAGCCCAATATCGGCGGGCACGTGAGCTTTGATACGCTGCACTACGACACTAAGATGCTTGCTAATCTTGAGGCTGCTGGGCTTGCTTATCGTACCGATAAGGACGGTAAGCTTGCCTGGACCATTAACTACACGGCCTACGAAGATTTATTCGGGCTGCCGAATGGCGTTTCCGCTACAACGTGGAGCTTTGGCTTTAAGGTTATCGTCGTCGACAACGGTGACGGTACCCTGACGGCAACGGTCGACTACGGCGGCGTCGAGCCCTTGTTCGAGAACGTCTACGGCGCCGAAGCCGTCGATGCCGCGCTCACCGGCACTAAGAAGCTCCAAGCTGCCGAGGGCCTGACCCCGGCTGACATCACGGGCAAGTTCACCTTTACCGTGACCGCCGACGAGGCTAGTGCTCCGATGCCCGAGCGCACGACCGCAACCAACGACGCGGCTGGCAACGTGGACTTTGGCAAGATCCACTTTACGCTCGAGGACCTCAACCGCGCTCTGGGCGTGACGGACGATGCGACCGATAAGGCCGAGGCAGACGAAGCTGACGAAGCCGAGGCCGACGAGGTAGAGGCTGAAGAGGCCGACACCGATGCCAACGCCGACGAGCCCAGCGACGAGCCCGAGCCCGCAGCCCCCACTGCTCCGCGCTCGCACACCTTTACTTACACGGTGACCGAGTTCGGTAGTGCCCCTGGCGTGACCAATGACACCAACGCCACGCGCAAGGTTTCCTACACCGTGACCGATGACGGTGCCGGACATCTGATCGTCAAGCGCGACGGCGGCGACGGTGCGGCCTTTACGTTCACCAACACGTACGGCGTGGCACCTACCGATTCTTCCGTGACCGATCAGGTCAAGACGGTTAAGCGTCTGACCGGCCGCGACCTTGCAGCTGGCGAGTTCACGTTTGAGCTGCTCGAGGACGGCGTGACTGTCGCTAGTGGCACCAACGACGCCAACGGTAACGTTACGCTGAGCCCGATCCGCTACGAGGCGCCCGGTACGCACACGTACACGCTGCGCGAGGCTTGCCCCAACGCGCTCGGCCTGTACAAGGGCGTCACCTATGACGGCACGACCTACACCGTCGTGACCACCGTCTCCGACAACGGCGACGGCACGCTGACCGCGACGCACAAGCTCGAGGGAACCACCGAGTCGGCTGGCTTTACCAACAAGTATCACGCCATGCCCACGCAGGTTTCCATCGGCGCCATCAAGGTGCTCGAGGGACGCGAGCTCAAGAAGGACGAGTTTAGCTTTAAGCTCGTTGGCGAGGACATCGAGTCTACGGTTACCAACGATGCCGACGGCAAGATCAACTTCGACAAGTTCGAGTACGACGAGCCCGGTACGTACGTCTACACCATCAGCGAGGTCAAGGGCGACGAGGCCGGTATGACCTACGACAAGTCCGTCTTTACCGCGACCGTCAACGTGGTCGACGACGGCGAGGGCAACCTCAAGGCGAACGTTGCCTTTACCAAGGGCGACAAGAGCGTCGAGGGTATCGTGTTCAACAACACGTACAAGAAGCCCGAGACGCCCGTGCCGACGCCCGATCCCGGCACGCCCAAGACCGTGACGAACATCGTTAAGACGGTCAAGGGTTTCCTGCCCGCCACAGGCGACCAGCAGGCTGCCGCTCTGCTTATGGCATCTGTCATCGCCATGGCTGGCGTCGGAGCCCTGGTCTGGGGTATCCGTAAGCGCTAGGCACGTCGACGGAGCCTGGGGCCAAAAGGCCCCGGGCCGCCGGCGGGGAGCCAAAACATAGCCCCCACCCCCACCCCCAGCCGCCACGGAGGCATCTCCCTCCTCCGTGGCGGTACTTTTGTGCGACTGCTCTATAAGTTGCGGTGAAATACGGACTGTTTGGCGGCCCTAGGGGGCACAGCAGTCCGTATTTCACCGCAACTGAGTGGCTGATTCTTTGAGTTATCCGCGCAGGTAGGCGATGGCGATTTGGGTGCGGTTGCGTAGCCCCATTTTGGCTAGGATTGAGCTGATGTGGTTGCGCACGGTGCCTTCGCCCATATAGGCGGTGGCGGCGATCTCCTTGTTGTCGAGACCGCGGGCGATGAGCTCGGCGACTTCGAACTCGCGGTCGGTCAGGCCGGCGAAGGCCGCGGGCCGGCGGGGCGTGCCGGCTTCGATGCCCGCCCCATCAAAGTTGATATCCTCGATCGCCTTACCCTTGAGCACGCGTTTGCTATCCATGACCTGCGCCAACGCTGGCGGAATGGCGGCGACATCGGTTTTGATCAGATAGCCGCGGGCGCCCAACTTGAGCGCCGACACAATGTACTCGTCATCCGAGAATGTCGTCAGAAACACCACGCGCGCCGCAGGGTCGCGCTCAAGAATCTCGCGGGCCGCCGAAAGTCCGTCGCGCCCCGGCATCTGAATGTCAAGCAGCGCGATATCGGGTGCGTGCTCGGCATAGAGCGAAACCGCGTCGTTGCCGTTAGCGCCGGTACCCACCACCTCGATCTGCGGCTGGGCGCCCAGGATAATCTTGAGCGAATCGACTACCAAGCGGTCGTCGTCGACAACGATGAGCCTCATTGGTCCTCATCTCCTTGCTGTTTGGGAACGGTGGCAAACACGCGCCAGCCGCCGTCGCCGGCACGCGGGCCGGCGGTGAAGGTGCCGCCAAGCGCCTCGATGCGCTCGCGCATCGAGGCGAGCCCCATGCCCTCCGCGGCGCCGCGGCCGCTTGCTTGGACCTCGCCCGCGCCATCGTCGGTAACGATGAGCTGGTAAAACGACGGATGCTCCATGCATCGTACAGTGACGGTCTGGGCGCAAGCATGGCGCATGGTGTTGGAGAGCGCCTCGCGCAGGACCGCCGCAAAGCAGTTGGCGACGTTTGCGGGCGCATGTTCGGTCATAACTTCAAGCTCAATCTGCGGGCCGCCGTCCGAGCGCGCGCCTTCGACAATGCGTTCGAGCTGCACGGAAAGGTCGACGGCGTTGTCGTTGAGCGCGTGGACGCTGGTGCGCACAAGCTGGAGCGCCTCGTCAACCGTGCGTTTGACGTCGGCGAAATCGGCGGCGACGCCGGGCTCGTCGGCGTGAACCACACGCAGGGCTTCGGCCTGCAGTGAGGCGCGCGTGAGCTGGTGGCCCACGTTATCGTGGATCTCGCGCGCGATGCGGGCGCGTTCGGCGAGCGTCGCGAGCTCGACTTCGTAGTCCTGGCGGTCGGCAAGATCGCGGTTGCGTGCCTCGAGTGCCAGGGCGCGTTCTTGCAGCTTGTCGCGGGTGCGACGCATGCGTTCCTGTTCGCGCTCCAGCTGCGCGGTGCGCAGCGACAGCAACGTGGCGGCGACCGAAAGGATGGCGGTTAGCAACAGCGTTCGGGTGGTGAGCGCGCCGCCGCGAAGGTCCGCGACGAGCGCACAGGCAAAGACAGCGCCGACACCCAGCGCGATCCAGGCGTGCTCACGGCGCACGCGCCGCGCGATGTCATAGAGGGCGAGAGGCGCAAACGGCACAAACGGCGGCACGACGACTGCCGCGATGATGTAAGCGCAGCTCGCGGTCTCGCTCGCGCGCCGGGTGCGTTCCCCCTGTGCGACCTCGGCCAGTGAGGTGGCAATAACGCCAAGGCAAAACGCCGCGACCAGGTGAGCGTCCACAGCAAGGCCCATGGCGGCCGCAATACAGCACGCCAGAACGATCGATTTGTCGAAAAGCCTGTTCATACGGGTATTGTACGCGAAGCCGCGCGTGGTGGAGGGACCGCCTGCGCAACCGTGACATTCCTCCCGCGCGGCAAATCGGGGGCGCCGGTTGGGCCACGCGGCCAAGCCCCGCACTCGTGACAAAGCTCACTGGTGCGCGCCGGCGGCTCCTGCGATGATGCAATCGTACCGGGCCGCAATCAACAGAAGGGCCGCCTCATGACAGATATCGTCCGCGTCGAAAACCTCGTCAAGCGCTACGACGACCTTATCGCGCTCGACCACTTTAACCTCAGCATCGCCCCCGGCGAGATCTTTGGCCTGCTGGGCCCCAACGGCTCGGGCAAGACCACGTCCATCAACTGCATCCTGCAGCTGCTCGCCTACGACAAGGGCACCATCGAGCTGTTCGGCGAGCCCATGACGCCCGCCCGCTACGACCTCAAGCGCCGCATCGGTGTGGTGCCGCAGCAGGTGGCGGTGTTCGACGAGCTCACCGTGCGCGAGAATATCGACTATTTCTGCAGCCTTTACGTTAGCGACCGTAAGCGCCGCCGTGCGCTGGTGGACGAGGCGATCGACTTTGTCGGCCTGGGCGACTTTGCCAAGTTCCGCCCCGGCAAGCTCTCGGGCGGCCTGGCACGTCGCCTCAACATTGCCTGCGGCATTGCGCACAAGCCCGAGCTCATCTTCTTTGACGAGCCCACGGTGGCAGTCGACCCGCAGAGTCGCAACGCCATCCTGGAGGGCATCTGCCGCTTGCGCGACGAGGGCGCTACGGTGGTGTATACCAGCCATTACATGGAGGAAGTCGAGCAGATTTGCAGCCGCATCATGATCATGGACGGCGGCCGCGTGCTGGCGCAGGGCACCAACGACGAGCTCAAGCGCATGATTCAAATGGGCGAGCGCGTGACTGTCGAGGTCGGCGACGTCGAGACCGCCACGGTCGAGCGACTGCGCGCCCTCGAGCACGTGCTCAGCGTCGAGCTGTCCGCCGGCGAGCTCATCTGCACCTGCGAGGCGAGCCCGCACAATTTGGTCGACATCCTCGACACGCTGCACGCCGCCGACGTGGCGCTCGGCCGCGTGTGGAGCGAGCCGCCGACCCTCAACGACGTGTTCCTCGAGATCACCGGCCGCGAGCTGCGCGACTAGGGGGCGGCCATGTTCAACACCATCATCACCACGGTCAAGACGCTGCTGCGCCGGCCGAGTACGTGGGTCTGGGGCGCTCTCTTTCCCATCGCGCTTTCCACGATGTTCATGTTTATGATTGCGAACCTCAGCTCCGACGGCACGGTCGACCCGGTGCCGGTTGCCGTCGTGGCGGACGAGGCTTGGGACGCCTCGACCTTTAAGGACGTGGCGACGTCGCTTGCCAAGGAAGGCGGCGATCAGCTGCTCGAGATCCACGAGCTCGACGACGCAGCCGATGCGAACCGTGCGCTTAAGGCCGGCGAGGTTGCGGGCATCTATACGGTCGACGACGCAGGCGTACCCAAGCTCACGCTGCTATCGAGCTACGACAGCTCGCGCGCATCATCGGTGCTCACCGATCGCAGCATCCTGGAGACGGTGGCAAGCTCGTATACACAAAATGCCGAGCTCATGTCCCAGATTGCCCAGGACAACCCGGCGGCGCTCGCCGACCCGGAGGCGGTTGCGCGCGCCCTGTCGCTCGAGGGCGGCACCCGCCGCGTAAGCCTGACACGCACCACGCCCGATGGCACGGTCATCTACTATTACGCGCTTTTTGGCCTGGTCGCGATGATGTCTGCCGAGTTTGCCGCCTTGAGCGTCGTCGATTTGCAGCCCAATCTGTCGGGCCTTGGCGCCCGTCGCTGCGTGGGCGGCCTTTCCAAGACGGCGTCGCTGGCCGGTATCTTTATCGGCTCGTGGCTTGTCTCCTTTGCCTCGATGGCGATCGCGATTGGCTATGTGCGCCTGGTTGTCGGTGTCGACTTTGGCGGGCGCGAGGGGCTCTGCCTGGTGGGCGGCGCCGCATCCGCGCTTGCCGCGACGGGCCTGGGGCTCTTTGCGGGCACGCTGCCCGTTAAGGGCGGCAAGGCGTCCAAGTCGGGCATCCTCACAGGCTTTGCCACCACGTGTGCCCTGTTCGCCGGCCTCTACGGCGAGCCGGCGATGGCGCTTGCCGATGACGTCGCTCGCGCCTGCCCGGCCGAGTGCTGGCTCAATCCCGTCAAGCTTATCTGCGACATGTTCAACCGTCTGCATTTCTTTGAGGACCTGGGTCCCTTTGCCGTCCGCGCAGGCGCGCTCGTCCTGATGTCCCTCGTGTTTGTCGTCGCCACGCTGATCTTTGGAAGGAGTCGCTATGAGCACCTTTAAGACCGCGCTTCGCATGGCGCTGGCGCACCCGTTCTACCTGCTCATCTATACGGTGTTCATCTCGCTCATGGGCGTGTTTATCGCGGCGTCGGTGAGCTGGAATTCGTCGCAGCTCACCGAATACACGCCTTACGACGCCAACGTGATTGTGGTTGACCGCGACGACAGCGACCTTTCGCGCGCGCTCACCAAGCACCTGGGTGCACGCTTTGATTTGGTCACGGGCGTCGGCGACGACACGTACGACCTTGCGGACGCGCTCTCCAAGAGCAACAGCGCCAAGGGCAGCGCCGATTGCGTGATCTTTATTCCGGACGGGTTTGAGGACGACCTGATCGCGGCCGCCCGTGCGGGGGAGGCCCTGCCCAAGCTCGACGTGACCTACGGCTCCGGCACCATGGCGGCGGCGCTTTCGTCTGCCGAGGCCTCGCGCTGGATCTCGCTCGCGGGTGCCGCGGCCGCACTTGAGCCTGCCGCCTCCGACGGCGACGTCGCCAAGGCTGCCGAGCACGCCGCCGCCAAGCGCGCCGAGGTTCAGATTGAGCAGGTCAAGGTCGACTCGACCGCCGCCGCCACGCTCGAGTCGTATTTCAACTTTGGCGCGTACGCGATCATCTCGTCGGTCATCGTGTCGGTAGGGCTGGTGTTCTCGGGCATGAACGAGCCCGAGCGCGTGCGCCGCATGGAGGCCGGCCCGGTCTCCGAGCGCCAGCGCTCGCTCGCCGTGTTCGCGGCCGCCGCGGTGCTCACCGTCTGCATCTGGTTTGTGTCGAGCATGATGGGCGTCGTGGGTTTTGCCGGCGCGGTTGCCGAGGTCGGCGTGGGTCGCGTGTGCCTGGCGCTGGCGGCGACGTTTGCCCTGGCGTGCACACCTCTGGCCGTTGGCTTTACGCTGTCGAGCCTGGGCGCGCGCGAGGAGCTGCTCAACGGCGTGGGTAACCTGCTCGGCATGCTCATGACGTTTTTGGGTGGCGCCTGGATGCCACTGTCGCTCATGGGCTCGGCCGTGCAGACCGTGGCGCACTTTGTGCCGACGTATTGGGTGAACGACGCGATCGGCAAGGCGCTCGCCGCGGACCTGACGTCTGCCGTGCTGGGCGACATAGCCTGCGACCTGGGCGTCACCGTGCTCTTCGCCTCCGCCATCGCCGCCGTAGGCCTAGCCCTCACCCACAACAAATCCCACGCCTAGCCACCTACTCATTGGGGACAGACTTAAACGATTAGTCATCGGGGACAGTCTTTGCCGATCGGCCGTTTTGCCGGCTGGGTTGGCAAGGACTGTCCCCAACTGTCGGCAGGAAAGGAGCGTCCCTAACTGCCGGGTGACTAGTTTGAAATAAATGCCATATGTCGCGCAAAAATAGTTCGCCTGGGTTTACTATAACCCTAGAAAAGTAGCAGAAGGCTAACAATGGGGGATGGTATGGCGACGAAGCAAGCCTACGTCCAGGTTAAGGACCTCAAAAAACACTACGGCGACGGCGATGCGCGCCTGACGGTGCTCGACGGCATCGACGCGTCCATCAACCGCGGTGAGATCTGCGTCATGCTGGGGCCCTCGGGTTCGGGCAAGTCGACGTTTCTCAATCTTATCGGCGGCCTGGAGGACGCCGACGGCGGTTCCATTATGGTGGACGGCTGCGACCTGACGACGCTCAAACCCGCCGACCTGGGCGAGTATCGCCGCCGCGAGCTGGGCTTTGTCTTCCAGTTCTACAACCTGGTGCCCGACCTCACCATCAAGGAAAACATCGAGGTCACGGCGCACCTGTCCAAAAACCCGCTCAATGTCGATGACCTGCTACGCTCGCTGGGCCTCTACGAGCACCGCAACAAGTTCCCGCGCCAGGTCTCGGGCGGCCAGCAGCAGCGCTGCGCCATCGGCCGCGCGCTCGTCAAAAACCCGGGCCTGCTGCTGTGCGACGAGCCCACGGGCGCGCTCGATTACAAGACATCAAAGGAAATCCTGCAGCTCATGGAGGACGTCAACCGCACCTACGGCTGCACCGTCATCATCGTTACCCACAACGCTGCCATTGCCCGCATGGCCAACCGCGTGCTGCGCCTGCGCGACGGGTGCATCGTCGAGGACGAGCTCAACGAGTCGCCGGTCGCGGCCGCCGAGCTCGATTGGTAGGCGACGCCATGTCACCTCTCGCAAAACGACTCCCCCGCGAGCTGCGTCGCAATATCGGTAAATACCTGGGCATCTTCCTGCTTATGTGTGGAAGTATCGCCCTCACGTCGGGCTTTTTGCTCGCCGCGCACTCCATCGGCTGCCTCATCGACGACATGCGCGATGCGTACACGATTGAGGACGGCCGCGTAACCACTTCCTTTGAGGCCACCGACGACCAGCTCAAAGCCGCCGAGGACGCGGCTAAGGACGTCGGCGGCGTCACGCTCTACAAGAACTTCTCCATCGACGCCATCATCAAAAAGGCGTCCGGCGACGACGGCACCAAGCGCACCCTGCGCACCTACGCGCACCGCACCAAGGTCGATATCGCGTCCTACTGCGAAGGCAAGCAGCCCCGCGCGGATGACGAGGTGGCCATCGACCGCGTCTTTGCTACCAACAACGCTCTTGCCGTGGGCGATAAGGTCGAGCTGGAGGGCCGCATCTACACCATCTGCGGCATCATGACGCAGCCCGATAGCCAGGCGCTGTTCCTCAACAACTCGGACTTTACGGTGAACACCATCACCTATGGCGTGGCCGAGGTCACCGATGCCGGCTTTGCCGCGCTCGAGGACGCCGGTGGCGCGCCCGCCTACACCTACTCCTTTACTTTTAACGACCGCGACCTCTCCACCGCGGACCGTATCGATGCCGAGCAGGATATGGTCGAGGCGCTGACGGATGCCGATGCGCGTGTGGACGACCTGACCGATGCCGATTCCAACCAGGGCATTGGCTATGCGCGCGACGATGTGGACGGCGACTCTATGATGTGGACGACGCTGCTCGACATCATCATCGTGATCATGGCGTTTGTCTTTGTGGTCCTTACCGACGCCACCATCGAGGAGGAGAGCGCCATTATCGGCACGCTGCTCGCCAGCGGCTATCGCCGTCGCGAGATCGTGCTGCACTACCTTGCGCTTCCCGCCATCGTGGGCGTGCTCGCGGCGCTTTTGGGCACTGCGCTCGGCGTTGTGTTCTTTACCGAGCCCATGCGCAGCCTCTATTACGGTTCGTACAGCCTGCCGCCCTTCCAGGTGTACTGGAGCTGGGAGATCTTTGTGAAGTGTGCCGTGGTTCCCGCCGCCGCGCTCATCCTCATCACGCTGGTGGGTCTGCTTCGCAAGATGGGCAAGACGCCGTTGCAGTTCCTTCGTCACGAGGCGAGCGGCAAATCGGGCACCAAGCGCGGCCTGCAGCTGCCGGAGCGCATGGGTTTTGTTTCCCGCTTCCGCCTGCGTATCTTCCTGCGCAACCTGGGCAACTTCGCCACGCTCTTCGTGGGCATTGCGTTTGCCTCGCTGCTACTGCTCTTTGGCCTGGCGATTCTGCCCACGATGACGCACTACGCGGACAACCTCGAGACAAGCCTGGTCGCCGAGCACCAGTACACGCTCAAGGCGCCGCTGGAGCTCGAGGGCACTGCCGAGGAGCGCGAGCAGTGGTCGGCACTCGAGCGCTTGCAGTCGGTTGACGGCGCGCTGCTTTCTGCCGCCCAGGATGCCGATGACGAGCTTGACGACGCGGCCGATGCGGCGCAGGCGGCGGCCGATGCCGCGACCGCATCTCCGTCTGCCGAGAGCCTGGCCGCGGCGCAGGACGCGCTTGCCAAGGTCCAGGACAAGAAGGATGCGGTTTATGCGCGCCTTGACGATCTTGCCGATGCCCTCGGCTGCGATCGCGACGAGGCCGTCGACCTGATCGACAAGGCCTCTAAGATCGACACTGACAACGACGATATCCACCCGGTCAATACGACTGACAACGGCGCGAGCACAATCGCACAGGCCGAGAAATATGCCGTTTACCAGCTGCAATATGACCGCGGCGATGGAAATGGCGAGGAGACGATTTCCGTCTACGGCATTTCATCCGATTCGCGCTATTGGAAAGACCTCAACGTCGGCGACGGACGCGTCGTCTTTGGCGGCGGTCTGCTCGATAAGTTTGGCTGGAGCGAGGGCCAGAAGGTCACGCTCAGCGACAAGTACGAGGGCGAGCATTATTCCTTTGAGTACGCGGGCAAGGACTGTGCCTGGGGCTCCAAGTCGGACATGAATATCTATATGAGTATCGAAGACTTTAACGAGCTGTTCGACAACGACGCCGCCTACTTTAACGGCTATGTGAGCGACGAGAAGCTCGACCTCGATGCTCGTTACTTTGCCGGCGACACCACGCCCGACGACATGCGCGCTGTGGGCGACCAGTTCATCGGCATGATGAGCAAAATGATCGGCATGATGGTTGGGCTCGCGGTGTTTATCTTCCTGCTGTTTATGTACCTGCTGACCAAGGCGGTGATCGACCACAGCGCCCGTTCGATCAGCTACATGAAAGTCTTTGGCTATCGCGACAGCGAGATCTCGCATCTGTACATCCGCTCGATCACGCTGTGCGTGGCGGCGTCGCTCGTGCTGAGCCTGCCGGTCATTATTGGCTCGCTCACGGCCATCTTCCGCTCGATGCTGCTCGCCTACAACGGCAATATCGAGATCTACGTGCCCGCTTGGTCCATGGCTGCATGCGTCGGCATTGGCTTTGCAACCTACCTGGTCGTGGCGCTGCTGCACACGCGTTCTATCAAGCGCGTCAGCCTGGCTGAGGCCCTCAAAGTCCAAGAGTAGTCGTTGGGGACGTCCCAAAAAGGCTAGTCGCTGGGGGCACTCTTTCGCCACCCGGCAGGAAAGGGGCGTCCCCAACGACTAGGTTTCGCGCTTGACTTTGACCCTACTCCAACGGGTACCATCCTCTTATGTCTGTAACGCCATATAGACCGAGGGGATAGATCTATGACCGCAACTGCACCCGCCGCACCCGCCAAGGTGTACTTTACGAACCTGCGCACGCATGCTCGCGAGAGCCAGCTCGACAAGCTCAAGCGCCTCATTCGCCGCGCCGGTATTGAGCAGATCGACTTTGAGAACAAGTTCGTTGCTATCAAGATTCACTTTGGCGAGCTGGGCAACCTGAGCTTTTTGCGCCCCAACTACGCCCGCGCCGTCGCGGACGTCGTAAAAGAGCTGGGCGGCAAGCCCTTCCTCACCGACTGCAACACGCTCTACGTCGGTAGCCGCAAAAACGCGCTCGAGCACATCGACACCGCCTACCAGAACGGCTTCACCCCGTATGCCACGGGCTGTCAGATTATCATCGCCGACGGCCTCAAGGGCACCGATGAGGCACTCGTTCCGGTCGAGGGCGGTGAGTACGTGCACGAGGCCAAGATCGGCCAGGCACTCATGGACGCCGACATCGTGATCAGCCTCACCCACTTTAAGGGCCATGAGCAGGCCGGATTTGGCGGCGCCATGAAGAACCTGGGCATGGGAGGCGGCAGCCGTGCTGGCAAGATGGAGCAGCACGCCGCCGGCAAGCCGAATGTCGATACCACCAACTGCGTGGGTTGCCGCGCCTGCGAAAAGATCTGCGCGCACAACGCCATCTCGTTTGACGACACGCGCGAGCGCGAGCTTGCCAACGGTAGTACTCGCACGGTACACGTGGCCGCCATCGACCACAATCGCTGCGTGGGGTGTGGGCGCTGCATTGCGGCGTGCAACCAGGACTGCATCAAGCCCGGCTATGACGCTGCGGCCGATGTGCTCAACTACAAGATCGCCGAGTACACGAAGGCCGTTGTCCAGGATCGTCCCAGCTTCCACATTTCGCTGGCTATGGATATCAGCCCCAACTGCGATTGCCATCCCGAAAACGATACGCCTATCGTCAACGACATCGGCATGTTCGCGAGCTTCGACCCGGTCGCCATCGACCAGGCCTGCGCCGACGCCGTCATGGCGTCTGAGCCGCTGCCCAACACCGAGCTCACCGATAGCGCGGCCAAGATGGAGCATAACCACGAGCATCTGGAGGGCGAGCAGGCGCACGACCCCTTCTGCATTACGCATCCCGACACCGACTGGCGCGTGTGCATCGCGCATGCCGAGAAGATCGGCTTGGGCACGAGCGAGTACGAGCTCATCGAGGTTAAGTAGCGCCTATCTATTGGACAAAATAAGCGCCTTTGTAGCGTAAGTTGAGCAAAAGCCGCCCACGAGCACAACGCTCGCGGGCGGCTTTTCGGAAGTGCGGTGAAAAAACGAATACCGCCGACCGCAAACCGATTTTTGGCAACAAAACCCCAGACGTTGCTTTTTGCCTAAAAATTCTTGTCGAGGAAGTCGTCGACCGTATTCCAGTAGAGCTCGGGGTCAACTTGCGCACTCTTGGCGTGGGTGGCGCCATGGATAGTGAGCTTTTGCTTGACCTTGCTGGCGCACGCGTCGTAGTTTTGGTCGAGCATGCTGTACGGCACAAAGGTGTCCTGGTCGCCGTGGATAAACAGCATGGGAACTGTCGCGTGTTTGAGTTGCTCCACACTGCTCGCCTTATGAAAGTCGTAGCCCGCGCGCACGTTGCACACCAAGTTTGCTACATCGAGCAAGGGAAAGCTGGGCAGGCCGAACACGTCCTTGAGTTGCAGAGAAAACTCGTCCCAAACACTCGTATAACCGCAGTCCTCGATAATGCATTTTACGTTTGCGGGCAGAGACTCCCCCGCGACGTTCATGGCGGTTGCCGCACCCATCGACTCGCCAAAGACCAGGATGCGCGCCTCGGGGTCAGCCTGAACGATTCGCTCGATCCATGCGACGATGTCGAGACGCTCGGGCCAGCCCATGCCGATATAATCGCCGCCGGAGCGCTCGTGGGCGCGGGCGGCGGGTGCGATTACGTTCATGCCGCGGTCGTGGAATCGCTTGACGTATCGGGCCATACCGATGGGCTCGTTGGTATATCCATGCAGGCAGACGGCGTAGTCGTGCGTGCTCTCCGACGCAGCAAAATGCCAGGCGGCAAGCTCGGTCCCGTCATCTGCGGTGAGGCTGCTGCTCTCGCGATTCTCTTTAAACCACGCCCGCGCCTCGGTTTCCTCGGCATCCGGCTGCTCACCTTCTTTGTCGTTCTTGCTATCCTGCATCATCTTCATGGTGTATGGCGCGCGGGGATTCAGCGCGAAGTCAAACAGAAAGTTGCCGGCAAATCCGAGCAGCGCAACGACAACCACCAGCGCAACGACGCCGGCTATCTTGAGCTTTCGATGGGAACGTGCGTTTTGAGACATAAGAAGCTTTCCTATAATATGTTAATACATCAACATTTAATGCAAGCGCATTATGGACGTTCGCCGTTGATGCGTCAACAGGCAAAGAATGGGTAAACAAGGGGTCACGTATGGTGCAAATTTCACACGTACCCAGACGCTTTGATATAGTGTTGAGAACTCTTTACGTTGGAGGATGTAACCGGCATGTCCGATTCGAGCGACAGTTCTAAGCCGCGACCCAAGACCGCGGCCGTTCCACACTACACAGTGGGCGAGGAGATCATGAACTCCGTCACCCATGGTGTCGGCTGCCTGCTGGGTATCGCGGGCCTGGTGCTCCTGATCGTATTCGCCGCCCTGCGCGGCGGAGGCCCGGCCCATATGGCCGCGGCGATTGTCTATGGCGTCAGCATTATCCTCGAATACCTAGCCTCCACGCTCTACCACGCGATTCAGCCCGCGCGCGCCAAGCGCGTGTTTCGCATCATCGACCACAGCTGCATCTACCTGCTCATAGCCGGCAGCTATACGCCGTTTTGCCTCATCACGCTCGCAAACGACGGCGGCGCTGTGCTGTTCTTTGCCGTATGGGCCATCGCCATCATCGGCATCGCCCTCGAGTGCTTCCTACGCGAGCGCCAGCCGCATTGGGTAAGCGGCCTGGTCTACCTGCTGATGGGCTGGCTCGTTGTCTTTAAGCTGCCCGAACTTGTGGCGCTGCTCAACCCCGTGGCACTTGCCCCGCTCGCCGTCGGCGGCGTGTGCTACACCGCGGGCGTGCCGTTCTATATCGCCAAAAACGTGCGCTACCTGCACAGTGTGTTTCACTTGTGGGTGCTCGCCGGCAGCATCTTCCAGTTCATGGCGGTGATCCTCTTCGTAATCTAGCGACCATGCCTGCGCGCCCGCGTTCTCGTTTGGGCGCCGGTGCAATTGCCGTATCCGCCATCAACGTTTTAACCTGACGTCCCGAATCTTGGAGGTTCGAGAAATTCCCGATGGACATAACCATCTCCCTTATCACCACCCTCGTTTTGACCCTCATCAACGGCTACTTCTCTATGTCCGAGATGGCGCTCACCACGGCCAAGCGCGCCGTGTTGGAGCACGAGGCCGAGGAAGGCGACAAGCGCGCCGAGCGTGCCATTAAGCTGGCTGCCGACTCCGACCAGCTGCTCGCCACCATCCAGGTTGCCATTACGCTCGTGGGCTTCGCCTCGTCCGCCGTCGCCTCGACGAGTCTGTCCGACCCGCTCGCCACGTGGCTCATGAGCTTTGGCATCGCGCCGCTCTCCGCCATCGCGCGCGGCCTGGCGCCGGTCATCATCACCGTCGCGGTCGCCTTCGTGTCCATCGTGATCGGCGAGCTCGTCCCCAAGCGCATCGGCCTGGCCAATGCCGAGGGCGTGTCCAAGCAGGTCGTGGGACCGTTGTCGTTTTTCCAAAAGATCGCCCGTCCGCTCGTGTGGCTGACCGGCGCCTGCTCCGATGGCCTGGCCCGCATCCTGCGCATCAAGAGCGCCGACGACCGCCAAAACGTCTCGGAAGAAGAGATCAAGTACATGGTCTCGGAGCAGGACGACCTGCTCGACGAGGAAAAGCGCATGATCCACGAGATCTTCGACCTAGGCGACACCGTTGCCCGCGAGGTCATGGTGCCGCGCGTGGACACCACCATGTGCGAGGACGACGAGACGGTCGCCGACGTGCTGTCCACCATGCGCCAGACCGGCTTCAGCCGCATCCCCGTCTATCACGAGGATCCCGACAACGTCGCCGGCATTGCGCACATCAAGGACCTGATCCAACCCGCGCTCGACGGCAAGGGTGACCAGCCCATCGCCGGCTTTTTGCGCGACGCCACCTTTGTGCCCGACACCAAGGACATCCTGCCGCTACTGTCCGAGATGCAGACCTCGCACGACCAGATCGTGGTGGTCGTGGACGAGTACGGCGGCACGGCCGGCATTATCACCATCGAGGATATCGTCGAGGAGATCGTCGGCGAGATCGAGGACGAGTTCGACCCCGACAACAAGTATCTCACGCGCCTTTCGCGCCGCGAGTGGCTCGTTGATGGGCGTTTTTCGTGCGATGACGCGATTGAGCTTGGTTGGCCGCTCGAGGAAAGCGATGATTATGAGACCATCGCCGGCTGGATCTTGGAGCTTTGCGACTCGGTGCCCGACATCGGAGAGGTGTTTGAGGTCGCGGGGTACAAGTTTAAAGTGCAGTCGATGCGTGGCCAGCGCATCTCGCTCATTCGCGTGATCGCTCCGGCCGAAACCGATAAGAAGGATTCCGAGTCTTCGGTAGACGAGCCGACGTCGTCGGGTGCGGGTTCCGCGAATCCACACGACGGCGACGAGTAGGACAAGGAAGAGTAGGGGAGAGTTATGGCAGGCCTGTTCAACATCCTTAAGGTCACCATCAGCGAGGACAAGATCTGCGCGCATGTGCTGGTGAACCCCGGCATGCCGCTCATGACCTCGGAGGATATCGAGGCCACGGCGCGCGTGTATTACCTGGTGCCGGCGATTGCCAAGCACCTGTGCCTGGGTGATTCCGGTCGCGAGTTCCAGGACTGCATGGGCCAGACCGAGCTTTGCCATCTGCTTGAGCATGTGACGGTCGAGCTCATGAACGAGACCGGTCTTGCCGGTAGCATCTCGTGCGGCCGCACGCGCGTAAGCGAGCACGACGAGCGCGTTTTTGAGGTTGAGCTTTCGTGCCCCGACGACGCGCTGGCCATCGGTGCGCTGTCTTCGGCCACCTTTATGATGGACTGGGCGTACCTGCACGCCGACCAGCCTGCCCCCGACGTGGAAGGCACGGTCGCGGGCCTGCGCAACCTGGTGCTGGGCATGCGCGCCGAGGCCGAGGGCAAGGATCCTCACGAGGCCGTCGCCGCTGCGAACGGCGAAGATGCTGCCGAGGACGAGGGCTTTGACGAGGGCGATGTGCCGGTTGACGCCGAGCCCGTTGCCGATGCGACCGCCGAGCCCGTTCCCACCGAGCCCCAGGGCGTCCCCAACTTTGACGACGAGCCCCAGGTGGCGATTGATACCGAGGGCGCGGTTGCCGAGAACCACGAGGCCTCCGCTGCCGTCTTTGGCGGTGCGGCGACGGTTCCGGCAGGACCTGCGCATGAGGGCGGTCTGCCGCTCGTGGACGGCGCCGGCGAGGACCCGGGTGCCACGGTGACCATGCCGGCTATGCCTCAGGAGTAGGCCTACGCGTTTATCACCATCACGTACCTGCGCCTTTGCCGTACGCAGATGAGCGGAGCGGCAAGTGTTGCGCTGCGGGTATAATGGACAGCATTCAAACGGTGGGCACCGACGTGCCTGCAGGAGAGGAATGATCATGGGTAAGACTTTCAGCTTTGTCTCCGGCGCACTTTTTGGTGCCGCTGCCGGCGCTATTGTCGGCGTTGCTCTGGCCCCGCGCTCGGGCGCCGAGACCCGCGCCATGGCTGCCGATATCGCCAACGACGCCTGGGACAATATGCGCGACACCTACGAGCACAGCGCCGAGGAGGCCCGTGCTGCGGTGAATGACTTTGGCCCGATGGTCGACGCCAAGACCGATGACCTGCGCGCCAAGGTCGACCTGGCCCGCGAGCGCATGGACCAGCTGCGCGAGCAGCTCAACGACGCCATTTCGGGCGGCAACGTGACGCCTGCCGCCGACGTCGTGGTCGAGAACGCCGTCGAGGCTGATACCGAGGCTGCGGAGCCCTCGACCGAGGCATAATGCGCGCCGGGGATTTTGTCGGCGCCAAGATCTATCGCAAGCCTACCGAGGACAAGCGCACCAAAAAGGACGGCACGCCGCGCAGCCCTAAAAAGCTCGGAAAGATTCACTTTCCGGTCTTTACTCCGGGCGGTACGCGCGTGGTCGGCTTTATGGTCCGCCAGTCCGATATCGCGGGCATGATCGAGCGCCCCGACCGATTTGTAGCGCTCGACGCCATTGGTGTCTACGAGGGCGCCATTGCGGTCGATGACGTCAAGGACACGTACGATGCCGCCGCTGCCAAGCGCCTCGACATCAACCTGGACGATTGCATCATCTGGGTCGGTATGGACGTGCGCACGGAATCGGGCGACGTCGTGGGCTATTGCTCGGACGTTGAGTTCAAACCACGCTCGGGCATCGTGCAGGCATTCTATGTGACCGCCGGTGCTGCTTCGAGTGTTTTGGTTGGTGACACGCAGGTGCCGCCGACGATGCTGCGCGGCTATGCGGACGGCGCGATGATTGTTTCGGACGAGGTCAAGTCGCTCGGGTATTCGGGCGGCGCCGCCGCAAAGGCTGCCGAGGCAAGCGTCGTGGTGGGCGATAAGGTCAAGAAGGGCGCCAAGGTGCTCGATGACAAGGGATCGGTTGCCGTGGACAAAGGCAGTCGCGCACTGGGCAAGCAGCTCGGCAAGACGCGCGGCATGTTCAAGGCCTTTAAGGACGAATACCAAAAGGCGAGCGGAGGCTCGTCAAAAGCTACAAGATAGCGACGTACCAAATGATGGGAGGCAAGCCGGAGACCTGTTGCTCCGGCTTGCTGTGTTTATGGGGGAGGGCACATGCGCCAAAACGGATCCAACTTAAACGGGCGTTCGGGTGCGCGTCCGACGGCGCGCCGCGATCTGGGGCAGCTGCCCAGCGGTCAGCGCAAGCGTCACCGTAAGCCCGGCGCGATGTATCTCAACCATAGCCGCGGCTTTAGCGACCGCAGCGCTCGCATCGGCAACAGCCGTACGCCCCGTCGTTCGTCTCGCTTGCCATACGCGCTCATTGCCGTGGGCTGTGCGCTCGTGCTGTTTATCGCTGCCGTCGTGGGCTACGTCAACCGCAGCGTGGACGTGGAGCTCAACGGCCAGAAGACCGCGGTGCGCGTGGGCTCTACGCTGCAGAATCTCATCGACGACCAGGAGTTGACTGACACCTACGACGCAGGCGACCTGCTGGCCGTCGATGACAGCGTGCTCAAGCGCCATGGGGGCGAAAAGCTGTCGGTGAAGGTCGACGGCAAGCGCGTGAAGCAGGGCAAATGGGATAGCCGCGAACTTGAGGGCGGCGAGAAGGTGACGGTCAAGGATGGCCGTAACACCTACGAGAAGCACGAGGTTCAGGCTACGGTTATCGAGCCCAAGCTCAAGGTCGAGGGTACGGGCGCTAT
The DNA here is from genome assembly GCA_900540935.1 of uncultured Collinsella sp. Taxonomy (GTDB): domain Bacteria; phylum Actinomycetota; class Coriobacteriia; order Coriobacteriales; family Coriobacteriaceae; genus Collinsella. The sequence continues at coordinate 66,752 of UQHW01000004.1, forward strand.
CGAGTATGTGCAGACGTGGGGTGTCCAGGGCCGCTCCGAGGTGTGGGTTGGTGAGCAGTCGGGCAAGACGCAAGACCGCGGCGAGGTTGTGCCCGCCACCGATTGCGTTGTTGCGTGCGCCAGCGTGGCGCCCAAGGGCAACAAAAAGTACGTGGCGCTGACGTTTGACGAGGGTCCGAGCGGCGCTACCAAGCAGATCTTGCAGGTGCTCAAGGAAAAGGGCGTCACCGCGACGTTCTTCCTTTCGGGCGATGCGGCCGAGGCCTCGCCTGCCACGGCCAAGGCGATTGTCGATGCCGGGTGCGAGATCGGATCCAACAGCTACAGCGATGATTCGCTCAAGGGTCAGGACCGTGAGGCGGTACGCGAACAGATCACGAAAGGCACCGATGCGATTAAGTCGGCGACCGGCGTGAAGACGATGCTGCTGCGTGCTCCCTACGCTGCCTTTGACGAGCAAAACTGGATTGATGCGATGGACCTGGTCTCCGCCGTGGTCTCGTGGAATATTGACTCGGGCGACTGGCTGCTCAACGGTGCCGACGAGCAGGTCTCGACGGTGCTCGATTCGGTGACGCCGGGCAATATCGTGCCGCTCACCGATAGAGACGAATGCGCCGAGCAGACGCTCGAGGCGCTGCCGCAGATTATCGACGGCCTCATTGCCGACGGCTACAAGATCGTGACGCTCAGCGACCTGGTCAAGACGGACACGTCGCTGAGCAAAAAGCTCACCTCGCTGACGAAGGCCACCATGCCCAAGGACGCCGTGTTCCCCCAACTTGCCGAGGACGATGACACCACAGAGTAGCTCAAACGAGTGGCACGGTGGGACAAAATTATCAGTAGTGTTTGTCCCAGGTGCGAAAGGTGCATCGGGCTTGTCGTCGCAAGCGACCCTGGGACAAACACTACTGATAATTTTGTCCCACCACTTCGCTGCGGACGACTATGTCACGGATACGTCAGCGTTTGGTATGCCTGCAATGTGCAGCGCATAAATTCGATGCCGCAGGGCGATGCTGATGCTATAGTTACTGCGGTTAATGAGGGTCAAGAGAAAGGTTACAGGTGAAATCCAAACCTCGACCATACAGTCGATGACCCCATGCAGGTGCTTTTTGCGCATGCACGGGGTGTAAGCGTCGAGCGGCGTGCCGCCCGCGCATGCGTATACATATCCAGAAGCCCCCGGACGCCGCACGCGCGGCCGCGTCCGGAGGAATAATGATGGGGAGCACCATTGAATTATCTGAGTGAGATGCTCAAATTGCCAGTCTTGGACGTCGACGGCGAAAAGCTCGGCGTGGTCAACGATTTTGGCATTGCAACCGGCGAAGTTTTTCCGCACGTGACGTCGCTCGCGTTCCGTGGTCCCGGCAAGACGCCGTTCATGATCAGCTGGCGCAAATGGGTCGACCGCATCGACGAGACGGGTGTACACCTTAAGACGTCGGCCACCGAAATCCGTTTTTCGTACCTGCAGCCGACCGAACTCCTGCTTGCCCGCGATGTGCTCAACAAGCAGATTGTCGACACGCAGGGCATGAAGGTCGTGCGCGTAAACGACATCAAGTTTTCCATGTCGGGCGAAAACCAGCTGCGCCTGCTGGGCGCCGAGGTCGGTGCCCGCGGTCTGCTACGCGCCATCAGCCCCGCGCTCGAGCATATCGTCGAAGGCTTTATGAAGCACCTGGGCAAGCCGCTCAGTGAGGACATCATCGCTTGGTCCTACATGGACCTGCTCGACCGCTCGACCAAGAACATTCAACTCTCGGTGTCGCACAAGACGCTCGGCGAGCTGCACCCTGCCGACATCGCCGACATTATCGAGCAGCTCGACCCGCGCCTGCGTGCGCAGGTGTTTGCACAGCTCGATACTGCCCAGGCCGCCGAGGCCATCTCGGAGTTCGATGACGACGAGCTTATGACCGAGATGCTCGAGGGCCTGTCCGACACGGACGCATCGTCGATGCTGGCCATGATGGACCCGGACGATGCAGCCGACCTGATCGACGAGCTCGATTACGAGAAGGCCGAGAAGCTCTTGCGCCTGATGGGCGTCAAGGAGGAGAAAGCGATTCGTAACCTGCTGGGGTATGAGGACAACACCGCCGGCCGCATCATGACCTCGGAGTTTGTCTCCCTGCCCGCCACGGCAACGGTCGGTGACGCTATCGAGGCGATTCGCGAGCTCGACGAGGACTTCGAGAGCGTCTACTACGTCTATACCGAGGATCCGAGCGGCATGCTGACGGGTGTGCTTTCGCTGCGCACGCTGATCGTGGCCGACCGCGACGCCACGCTGGGCCAGCTTGCCTATCGCGATCTGGTCTACGTGTCGCCCGACGAGGACCAGGAAGACGTGACGGACGAGATGACCAAGTACGACCTGGTTGCCATCCCTGTCTGCGACGAGAACCGGCATATCCTGGGTATCGTGACCTTCGACGACGCCATGGACGTTATCGCCGAGGAGCATCAGGAGGACCTGCAGATCGCCGGTGTCGGCTCGGGCGATAGCGCGTCGGACGACTCGACGAACGTGCTCAGCTGGTTCGTGCATCGTCAGTACTGGGTCGTCGTGTGGGGCATCGCCTCGTGCATTATGGCGACCGTGCTGGGGACTGCGCTGGGCTCCGCGCATCTGGTGGTGTTCCCCATGTGCGCCATGCCGCTCGTGCTGCTGGCCGCCTCGCGCATGGTGTCGTTCGTCAAGAACTACTTTCTCGAGTACGACGGCCACGACGACGAGCCCAAGCCGTACCTGGGATTCTTCTTCCAGAGCACGGGCATGGGCCTGATCTTGTCGCTCGTGACCTACCTGTGTGCGCAGCTGGTGCGCACCGCCGCGTTCCCCGATGCCCCCATGTTCGAGGAGCTGCTCTTTACCGGTTGCTTTAACATCGCGGCCATCATCTGCCTGGTCAGCAACATGAGCGCCGTGATTTATCTGATGGTGCTGTTCTGGCGCGACGAGCACGACCTCAATACGTCGGGTACCGCCATGAACGTCATTGCCGTCATGATCTCGTGTGCGGCGTACTGCACCGCTGCGGTGTTGCTCACCATGTCGGTCATGGGATAGGTGGTCGCGTGCAAAACACGAAGCAAAAGCCGAGCACCAAGCAAAAGCTAACCATTGCGGCCATCTTTGGCGCCATGGGCCCCGGTCTGCTGGCGGCGCTTTCGGGTAATGACGCCGGCGGTATCGCCACGTATTCCAGTGCGGGCGCCAGCTATGGCTACAAGATGCTGTGGATGCTTCCCGTCATGACCGTACTGCTTATCGTGACGCAGGAGACTGCGGCGCGTTGCGGTTGTGTCACGGGTAAGGGCCTGGCTTCGCTCATCCGCGAGCGCTTTGGCGTGCGCAAGAGCGTGCTCGCCATGGCGGCGCTGCTGATTGCAAACACGGCTGTGACCATCTCGGAGTTCGCGGGTATCGCGAGTGGCCTTGCGCTCTTTGGCGTTCCGGCGAGCATATCGGTGCCGTTGGTGGCGCTGCTGGTGTGGATGCTTACCATGTCGGGCAGCTTCCAGCGTATCGAGAAGATTTTGCTGCTGGTGAGCTGTGTGTTCGTGACCTATATCGTTGCTGCATTTATGGCTGGCCCCAACTGGGGTGAGGTCGCGGTCGATTTGGTCGTGCCCAATATTCAAAACGATCCCAACTACGTGTCGCTCGTGGTCGCAACGATTGGTACCACCATTGCGCCGTGGATGATCTTCCTGGCGCAGAATAACGTGGTCGATAAGAACGCGGTCGAGGACGATATCGTGCTGCAGCGTATCGATACCGTAAGCGGCTCGATCGCTGCCGATATCATCGCCGGCTTCATTATCATCACGACCGGTACGGTGCTATTCCCGGCGGGCATCCAGATTAGCGATGCTGCCGACGCCGCCCGCGCGCTGGAGCCCATTGCGGGTCAGTGGTCCACGGTGCTGTTCGCCTCGGGCCTGGTCGCCGCGAGCTTCTTGGCCGCTTGCGTGCTGCCGGGCGTTACGTCCAGCGCCATCTGCGAGGCATTTGGCTGGGAGCGCGGCGCCGATCGCAGTTGGGACGAGGCTCCGGTCTATCGCGGCATCATTACAGCCATTATCGGTATCTCGGCCGTGCTGGTACTCATGCCCGGCGTCGATCTGTTCCAGATCATGATGACCTCGCAGGTCATCAACGGCGTGCTGTTGCCTGTGGTTCTGGTGTTCCAGGTGGTTATCGCCGCCGACCGTCACATTATGGGCGCCAACCGCAACGGCCGCGTGTGGAACGTGCTCACTTGGGCGACTATCGCCGTGATTACGGTGCTGACGGTCGTCATGTTTGTGTTGCAAGCGATGGGCTACAGCGCTTAGCGCCTCTTTTGTTTCCGAACAGGCCGCAGCGATGGGCTGCGGCCTGTTTTTTGCTTGCTATAGGGGGTTAGTTATATGGCAGTGGGCAAAAAATGCCAAATATGAGTACTGCTGCCTGGTCGATAACATTTATGACCAAGAAGATAATGTACAAAATCTAGGGTGTGTACATTAAAATTCGCATCAGCAGGCTCCTATCCAGCTAGGTTGGCCGCTTCAGTGGTTTGCAAGGGACGCTCGGACGCCATTTTGGGTGGTTTTGCCTGCTACTAAAATGGTAACAGTACTCATATTTGCCCTTTTTTGCCCACGACCCCTTGGCATGTTGTTGCGAAGCCGGCCCCCGGACTGGAATTGACGGCCCAGGGGCGGCTTTCGCTTGTCGCAGGAGTGTCCCAAGGTGCCGGCATAAAAGGAACGTCCCTAACTGCCAGATTACTTGTCGGTACCCAGCTTGTGCGGCTTGAAGGCGAGTGCGTTGACGAGCGCGTCGGTGGCAGACTTGACCGCTGCCGGCTGCGGGTCGTTGACGTGGTCCTCGGGGTGCACGGGCAGGTCCTTCTTAACGGCATCGTGGATCAGGTTGAGATACTCGGTCACGCCGGTGGTCGATAGATGCGTGCCATCGCCGTCGAACAGGTCATTTCGGTTGGCGCTGTATCCGTACCAGTCGATAACGCGCACGTTCTTGTAGCGCGTGGCGGCGTTGGCGATGGCCTGGTTGGTCGAACCAACCCACGGCTGCGGGCTGCGCGTATTTACAAACACCACGATGCGCTTGTCTCCGGCATCGGACATGATGGCATCGATCTGGTCGTCGGTCACCAAGCCGTTGGTGCCCAGGGCAAAGACCACGATTTTGCCGGCAAGGTTCTGCTGGATATAGCCCTCAAATGTCGCACGGCCTGCATCGAATTGGCGGCCCTTTTCGGCATCGATGTGGCTGTGCGGGAACACGCCATCAAAGGAATCCACGGCGCGCAGCGATACGGAGTCGCCGATCATCAGCAGGTCGTAGGAGCCGTCCGCGAAGCCGTCGTTGTCCTTGTCAGTGTCGTCTGCCGCTTGCTGGTCCTTAGGCGTGGCGTTTTTGGCTTCTTTGTTGAGGACTTCGGCACCTTCGCCGCTGAGTGCAGACGTCTCGGGCACAAAGATCAAGCCGCCCAGTGCAACGACCAGTACGACAGCGCAGGCGGCGCAAACGGGAATATGCGCGCGCACCCAATTGGCAGGCGTGGTGGTGCCATCGCGGAACTCGGAGACGGTGCGTCCGAAGACGCCCTTCCTAAACGGCGTCTCGATAAAGCGGTAGGAGCACTCGGCCACGGCGACCACCAGCAGTACCTGCAAAATGTACTGCCACCAGGGCGTATCGTTGATGTTGGCGACCGGGTTCATGAGCAGCAACAGCGGATAGTGCCACAGGTAGATGCTGTAGGAGCGCTTGCCAACCCATACGAGCGGCTCGGCGGATAGCGCGCGGGCCACCATTCCCTGGGGCTGCACGCAGGCCGCGATGACCATGAGCGTAAGGATGGAGCACAGCAGCGTGCCTCCGCGATACTGGAATGCCGTGTAGCCGTTGGTGAGCGCGACCATGGCGGCAAGGCCAACCAGGCCCACGACGCCCAACACATCGATGGATGCGGGTGAGGACCAAAAGCGTACGAGCGCGCTCGGCTGGGCTGGGGCAGTCTCGGCTGCGTTGTCGGCCTTCGTACCCTGTTTGTTCTCGGCATTCTTTCCGTGCCTGGCGGCGCCAACCAGGCGGTCGAGCCCCAGACGATGCGCGAGGCGCACGGGCGCCAGGTCGCGATCGGGGATAAAGGCCATCCAGGCGCCCAGCAGCAGCGAGAACACGCGGGTGTCGGTGCCGTAGTACACGCGGCTGGGGTCGGCGGCGGGGTTGTAAAGCACCATCATGGCAAGGGCGGATACCGCGGCGAGGCCCAGAACCACGCGGCGCGTGTTGGGCTTGCTCACATGCATGGATACCATGGCAAACAACAGTGGCGGCCAAATCAGGTAGAACTGTTCCTCGATGGCAAGCGACCAAAAGTGCGTGAGCGGCGAGGGGTCGCCCAGAGCATTGAAGTACGAGACGTTTTGGGCAATCTGCCACCAGTTGTTGAAGAACAGCAGCGACGGCAGGATGTCGGGGCGCATCTTGGTGAGCATCACGTGGTTAAAGATAGTGCACAGCGCGCAGGTTACAAACACTACCGTTACCACGGCGGGGACCAGGCGACGGATGCGGCGAATCCAGAAGCTCTTGAGGTCGATGCGTCCGGTCTTAGCGACTTCGTTGAGCAGCAAGCGCGTGATCAGATAGCCCGAAAGCACAAAGAAGATCGTGACGCCGAGCAGGCCGCCCTGCGCCCACGTAAGATTGAGGTGATAGAGCACCACCGCGACAACGGCGAGCGTACGCAGGCCGTCGAGGGCGGGAATGTAACGAGATTTGGGACGGGTGGGCGTCTGGTCCGCGGCGGCGCTGCTGACATGGTTCGCTTTGTTGGCGGGCGCACGATGGGGGCTCGGGGCGCGTCGCGAGTCGCCGGCGCGGCGTTCGGTGCGCGGGCGTTCGCGTGGCGCCTGGTTATCGGGCGCACGGCGCGTGCCGCGTGGGCTCGATTGCGGGAGTTGTTCCATAAAACATCATCCAATGACGAGAATAATCAGCACGTATTCATTGTAGCTGCCCGCTCCTGTGAATGCTTGCTGCTGGCGCAACCTCAAGCGCGCGTTCACATCAAAGTGAACTAAAGTTATAGAGTGCGAAAGCATTCGATTGACGGCCGACGGTGGGCATAAAACCCGCAGATGAGGAGGTTTCCATGACGGATCGCGGCATCGTTGCGGTGTTCGGCAGCATGAACATGGACCTTTCGGTGGCGTGCGAGCGCATGCCGCGTGCGGGCGAGACCGTTGGCGGCGGCGGGTTTATCACCAACGCCGGCGGCAAAGGCGCCAACCAGGCCGTAGCTGCTGCGCGCATGGGCGCGCACACGCATATGATCGGCGCGGTCGGCTGCGACGCATTTGGCACGTCGCTCGTGGCGGGGCTCCAAGACGCCGGCGTGGACTGTGTCTTTGTAGCGCGTCGCGATGACGTGGAGACGGGAACGGCGACCATCATTCGCTGCGAGGGTGACAACCGCATCGTGCTGTCGCCGGGTGCCAACCATGCGCTCGCGGGCGAGGATGTTGCCCGCGCGCTGAGGCGTCTGGTAGCCGATGAGCTCGACGGAGACGCCAGCGATATTGCCCCGGCTGCCGGAAGCGTCTTTATCGCCCAGGGCGAATGTGACCTTGCGACGACGGCCGAGGCGCTTGTTTGCGCTCACGAGCTCGGGTTCTATACGGTCTTTAATCCGGCGCCTGCCTGCGAGTTGCCTGCGGAGGCCTGGCCTGCGGTCGACCTGGTCTGTCCCAACGAGACTGAGTGCCAGGTGCTGACGGGCATCTTGCCCGCGGATGATGCGAGCTGCGTCGCGGCGCTCAATGCCCTGCTCGCCAAGGGTGCCGGAGCTGCGGTCATCACGTTGGGCGGCGCCGGGTCGGTTACGCTCGGCGATGACGGCGAGCCGCTGCGCATGCCGGCGCTCTCGAGCACGTTGGTCGATACGACGGCCGCGGGCGATACATTTATCGGTGCGCTTGCCGCGGCTCGCCTGGAGGGCCTGCCGCTCTTTGAGTGCATGGCGGCGGGCGCTCGCGCCTCGGCGGTGACGGTGTCGCGCCTGGGCGCTCAGCAATCAATTCCCACGCGTGCGGAAGTCGAGCACAAGTTTGGTTTAGACGGTTTGGATGTAGACGGAGAAGCGGAGTAGAACAATGGCAACCAAGAAGCTGATCCTTGATCTGGATATGGGTGTGGATGATGCGATGGCGCTTGCCTATGCCATCGCGAGCCCCGAGGTGGAGCTCGTCGGCATCACCACGTGCTTTGGCAACGTGCGCGTCGAGCAGTCGGCGCACAACTGCTTGGCGGTGCTCGACCTGTTGGGTCGTCCCGAGGTGCCGGTGTACCTGGGCGCCGATCGTCCCGTGAAGGCGACCGAACCCTACACGCCGCCGGCGTCCACCACGCTTATCCACGGCAAGAACGGCATCGGCGGCGCAAGCGTGCCCGCCTCGCCGTACGAGCCGGTGGGCGCGACGTCGGCCGATGGCAATGCGGCGGTCGATTACCTGATTGATGCCGCGCGTACCTATGGTCCCGACTTGGTCTATGTGGCGACCGGTCCGCTCTCCAACCTGGCGCTCGCCCTTGAGCGCGACGCGGCGGCGATGATGTCTATCGGCCGCGTGGTGGTGATGGGTGGCGCCCTGACCGTGCCCGGCAACGTGAGCGCCGGTGCCGAGGCCAACATGGCGAGCGACCCCGAGGCCGCTGACGCCGTGCTGCGCTCGGGCCGCAAACTCACCATGGTTGGTCTTGACGTGACGCATCGCGTGGTGCTGACGCGCCGCGACATTGCCGGTTGGACGGGCTCGGGCACCATGGCGGGCTGCGCATTTGCGAGTATGGTCGAGCACTACATTGGCTCGTACGAGATGAACGCACCCTACCTGGGTGGTTGTGCGCTGCACGATCCGCTTGCCGTTGCCGTGGCGATTGATCCCACGCTCGTGGGCGCACTTGGTTGCAACTTGCGCGTCGACCTGCTCGGCGAGTATCGCGGCCGCACTATCTGCGACGAGCATCGCCTGTCCGACCCCGACAAGAGCGCGCTTGTGGCACTCACCGTGGACGCCCCGCGCTTTCTGTCCGAGTTCAAGGCGCGCATGGCCCGCATCCTAGGCTAGGCTCGGGATCGAAGCACGCCCATCTGCTCGATGTGGCCGCTGGCGGGCCGACATCTACCGTTCGCCAGCCCGATGGTCCCCGGGGCGGGGAGAGCGCTATAATGCATTCTGCATCTTGGATTGTTACTCCTGTGTGGAGGCATGCCCAAGAGCAATACAACACGGATTGTTACGTAAGGCATGACCGCAATAGCACTGCTATTGGCTATCATGCCTTTTTCTGTGAGTGTTCTTGAAAGGAGGTTCACCATGCTTGCAATTAAAAAGCTTAACAACAACGCGGTTCTTTGCCGTGACGGACAGGGGCGAGATGTCATCGCCATGGGCAGGGGCGTCGGTTTCGGCGGAGATTTTCCTCGAGAGCTCCCTCTTTCTAAAATCGAGCATACGTTTTACGACATTGATCCTAAAGGACAAGATGTCATGAGGGATCTTCCCTCGGATATCGTGATGTTTGCGGCGAAAGTTATGGACATCGTTGCCAACGAACTGCCCTACGACCTCTCGACCAATGCGACGCTGTTCATGGCTGATCACCTGTCGTTTGCCGTTGCGCGAGCCCAAAAGGGGGTCCGCATCGCGATGCCTCTTGCCTATGAAGTGCGGGAGACGTATCCGAAGGAATACAAGGCTGCCCAGTTTATCGTCATGCGACTCGAGAAGGAGCTCGGAGAGCGGCTTCCCAAGGATGAGATTGCCAGTATTGCGATGAATCTCGTGAACGCACGGGTTGTTGAAGCCGTCAAAGCCACGGCCGATCCCGCAGAGCAGTTCGACGATATGCTCGAGGACGTTATCGAGATTCTCGAAAGCGATTTCCGCATTATTGTCGACCGCGATTCCTTTGATTTCACCCGCTTCGCCACGCATCTGCGGTACCTGTTCAAGCGCATTCAAGCCGGCGAGTCGCTGAACAGCGCCAACATGCAGATGTACAAGAACTTTCGTGAGGAGTTTCCGCAGTTGGCAGAGTGCGTGAAGCATATCGGTTCCTATTGTCGTGAAACGTGGGACGCCACGCTCTCCGAGGAGGAGGAACTCTATCTGATGATCCATCTCAACCGGATCATCTCCAAAAAAGGATTGTAACCCGTAGCCATTCGGGGCATGACCTTTGCCGATTCGAACAGTAAGCCAAGATTGTGCAAAGGAGCCAATGATGGCAAATTACAAAAAGGTGGCAGAGCAGATTCTCTCCACTGTGGGCGGGGCGGAAAACGTGGCTTCGGTTACGCATTGCATGACGCGCCTGCGCTTCAACCTCAAGGATGAAAGCCTCTCGAATGATGAGAAGCTTGAGGACATCTCGTCTATCATCAGCGTCGTGCACGCCGGAGGGCAGGTGCAGCTGGTGGTCGGGCCCACGGTCGACAAGGTCTACGACGAGGTTTGTAAGCAGGGTGGATTCGAGGTCACGGTATCGATTGACGAGGAACTCGATGGCCCTCAGCTTAGCTGGAAGGAGCGCTTGGCGCCCAAGCACCTCTTCAATCAGCTGCTCGATGCCGTGAGCGGCGCTATCACCCCGATCCTTCCGATCTTTTGTGTCGCCGGTATCTTCAAGATGCTCGTTATTCTGTTTGGGCCCGAAGGCGCCGGTTTTATGTCCGAAACGAGCGACCTGTATCGGATCCTTTCCCTGGTGGGCGATGCGGCGTATTACTACTTCCCGGTGTTTGCCGCCTATAGCTCGGCTAAGAAGTTCAAAACGAGTCCTGTGCTGGCACTGCTCATCGCTGTTGTGATGATTTATCCCGACATGCTCGCTATTGTTGAGGACGGAAAGCCTTTCAGCGTCTTCGGCATCCCCATGCAGCTCGTCAACTACACCCAGGCTGTTCTTCCGGTCATCTTGATCACCTGGGCCCAGTCCTATGTTGAGCGCTTCTTTAAGAAGATCTCGCCTGATATGTTGCGCATTCTGATCGTACCCGTGGGTACGGTGCTCGTGATGTTGCCGGTCGCGCTGTGCCTCTGCGGCCCTGCCGTCCAATTTGTCATGGGCCTTGTGGCCGATTTCATCATTTGGCTCGCCTCTGTTGCCGGTCCCGCTGCGACCGCGGTTATCGGCGCATTCTGGAATCTGATCATCGCCACCGGCATGCACGTGCCGATCTATACCGCCATATTGCCCGCCGCGCTCCAGAACGGTTACGACGCCATCTTATACCCCGGCACCGCGGTTGTAGCCTACACCACGCTTGCCATCGCGCTCGCCTATGGCCTGCGCGCTAAGGGCAAGGAGAGTCGAGCCACGGGCTGGAACTTGTTCATCACCTATGCCTTCGGTCGCGTGAGTGAGCCCATCATCTACGGCATCCTGTTTCGCGACAAGAAGGCTCTTGCCTGGAACATGATTGGTGGTGCTGTCGGTGGTCTGCTGGTAAGCCTTCTTCATGCCAACGTCTATATCTTCACTGGCGTTGGTTTCCCATGGATGAACGTGCTCATGTTTGCTCAGGATATCATCCCTGGCACCATCGGGTGTCTTGCTGGCGGTGCCGTGACGTTTGCGTTGGCGATGATTTTTGGATTTGAAGGACAGGAGAAGATGCCGTTGAAGTCCAAGAGCGGCGATTCTGAGGCCGTTGAATCCGTCGAGGCATAAGAGGCTACTACACAAATATGCTCCCCAGCCGTTGCGCGGTCCGACCCCTTGGCCGCGCAACGGTACTGTGCTGTTGCGCGGCACTTGCCGAGTCCGTTGCGTTCGACAGTGTGGGCCGGGAATTTGATAGAAAGGACGACACCATAATGTTTAGAGAAGATTTTTTATGGGGCGGGGCTCTGGCTGCAAACCAGTGCGAGGGAGGATGGAACGAAGGCGGTCGCGGTTTAGCCAATTCCGACATGCTGCCGTTTGGCGATCAACGCATGGACGTCATGCGGGGAGACCTTGATCCGCGTGCGTTGGCACCCGACAGCTTCTATCCCGCTCGCAAGGGCATTGATTTTTACCATAGGTACAAGCAGGATATTGAACTGTTTGCCCAGATGGGTTTTAAATGCCTGCGCTTATCAATCGCCTGGAGCCGCATTTTTCCCAAAGGAGACGAAGCCGAGCCCAATGAAGAAGGCCTTGCCTTTTACGAGGATGTTTTTAGGACGTGTCGCGCGCATGACATTGAGCCTTTGGTGACGCTCAACCACTATGATGTCCCCATGCATCTCGTCGATGCGTATGGCGGATGGCGCGATCGCAGGTTGGTCGACCTGTTCGAGCGATATTCGCGTACCGTGTTCGAGCGCTATCGGGGATTGGTCAATTATTGGCTGACCTTTAACGAGATCAACATCATGACGCAGGCGTGCTTTATGGCGGCGGGGATCATCTTCGAGCAAGGGGAGAATCGCTATGCAACGGTTCACACGGCCGTGCACCATGTATTGGTTGCGAGCGCCCGTGCGGTCGGGGCGTGTCATGAACTGTGCCCTGGGGCGAAGATCGGTTGCATGCTCAACGCAGGTGTCTTCTATCCGGCTACATGTGATCCGGACGATGTGCTGGCTGCGCAGGCTGAGAATCGCAGCCATTACATGTTTACCGACGTCCAGGTGCGCGGTGCGTACCCGAGCTATGTTCTCAAGGAATACGCCCGCCATGGTTTTGAGGTGCCCTATCGGGATGATGACCGCGAAGTACTGGCTGCAAACCTGGTCGATTTCGTTTCGTTTTCGTATTACTCGACGCGCGTCGCAAAAGCGCATGCGGAAGGTCAGTTCGATTCGAACCTTCTTCGCTCGGCGCCTAATCCGTATCTAAAACAGGAGCCTTGGGGGAGGTTTATCGACCCCAAAGGGCTGCGCGTCACCATGAATGAAATCTGGGATCGCTATCAAAAGCCGCTGTTCATCGTCGAAAACGGTTTGGGTGCTCCTGATGTGCCGGAAGATTCGGGTGAAATAGAAGACGACTATCGAGTTGAATACCTGCGGGCCCACATCGAGGCGATGAGGGAGACCGTCGAGCTCGACGGGGTGGAACTCATGGGATATACCTGTTGGGGCCCGATCGATTTGGTTTCGGTCGCCACAGGACAGATGCGTAAGCGCTACGGGTTTATCTATGTCGATCGAGACGATAGCGGTGCGGGCTCGTTTGAGAGACGTAAAAAGAAAAGCTTCGAATGGTACCGACGCGTAATAGCAAGCAATGGCGAAGACCTTGCGTAATAACGTTAAGATGGACAAATGCGCCCGTTGGGGGAATAGTCGCGCCACTTTGCTTGACAACAGGCTAAACTAGCTAATAAACATTTACTCTTCTGTTTAGATTGAATTTGCGGTCGTTTAGTTGCCGAGCCACGGGGCGGTCAAGCCACGATGCTCGGCCGCGACCGATGCTAGGGGGAACGATGGCCAAAGCAAGTGTTCGCGAGATCAGCCGCATCACCGGTTTTTCGCCTGCGACCGTGTCCAACGCGCTCAACCGCAAGCGCAGCGTGAGTGAGGAGACCGCCAAGGTCATCCTGGAGTGCGCGCAGTCGCTTGGCTATCAGCAGTCGACGCAGCTCGAGAGCATCCAGTTTGTGCTTGCGCGCAAGACGGGCGCCATCCTGGACGAGAGCACCTTCCATCCCGCGGTCATCGAGGGCGTGGAGCGCCAGGCGCGTCGCCACGGCATGAGCACGAGCTTTGTCTCGCTCGACTTTAGCGACCTGGACGCCGTGCGCCCGCAGGTCGAGGGCCTGATCGCCGACCCGTCGGCCGCCATCGTGCTGATGGGTACCGAGCTGGGCGAGGAGGACTACGCCCTGTTCGCCGACGCTGCCGCCCACCTGATTGTGCTCGACGGCTGGAGCGATCGCCAGTACTTCGATGCCGTAGTCATCGCCAACACCGATTCGGTGCTGCGTGCCGTGGATTACCTTATCGAGAAGGGTCACAAGCAAATTGGCTACCTGGCAGGCGATCTGCGCATCCGCAATTTTAAGGACCGCGAGCGTGGCTATCGTCAAGCGCTTGAGGACGCGGGCTTTGAGACCAATCCGACATGGCGCGTCACGCTGGACACCACGCTCGAGGGCGCCTATCGTGACATGGGTGCTTGGCTCGATACGGTCTCGAACGACGATCTGCCGACGGCTTTCTTTGCCGAGAACGACGTGCTCGCCGTGGGTGCTATGCGTGCGTTGAGTGAGCATGGCATTCGCGTGCCCGAAGACGTCTCGATGATTGGCTTCGACGATCTTTCCGTGGGAGCCTTCTCCAACCCGCCGCTTACCACGGTGCATGTTCCCAAGCACGAGGTGGGCGAGATCGCGGTGCGCCGTCTGGTGGGCAACATCCGCAATCCCAAGAGCTATACCTGTAAAACGGCCGTCTCGACCTATTTTGTCGAGCGCCAAAGCGTGCGTGAGATCTAGGCAAAGGCAACGCTAGGCCGTAGGGAGGTAAAGCTCGCTAAGGCAGCCATACATAACGCTACTAAGAGAGGGTCCTTCGGGGCCCTCTTTTTGATGCCCTTGTATGTTCAGTTTGTTTACATACCGTTTAGGCTGATTTCTCTACCGTCTACGGGTATTTCGCGTTAAACTTCTAAACAGTAGAGTAAAACATTTAGTAAACAGAACAAAACGAAACACGCGTCTGTTTACTGAACATGCAACTAGGGGAGGACGTACATGGATAAGATCAAGCTCGGTTTTGTGCCCACGCGCCGCAGCATCTTTAGCGCACCGGACGCGCTTAAGTATCGCGGCCTGACGGCTGATCGCCTGCGCGAGATCGGTGTCGACATCGTTGATATCGACGACATCAACGACGAGGGCCTGCTGTTTGACGACAGCCATATCGAGCCTATCGTCAAGAAGTTCCGCGCCGAGGGCGTCGACGGCATCATGCTGTGCCACGCCAACTTTGGCACCGAGTACGTTTGCGCCCGCCTTGCCCGCGAGCTCGGTCTGCCTGTGCTGCTGTGGGGCCCGCGCGACGAGCGCCCCGAGCCCGACGGCACCCGCCTGCGCGATAGCCAGTGCGGCCTGTTCGCCACTGGCAAGGTTCTGCGCCGCTTCCAGGTTCCCTTTACCTATATGACCAACTGCCGCCTGACCGATCCCGAGTTCGAGCGCGGCGTCTGGGACTTTTTGGCCGTGTGCAACGTGGTCAAGACCTTCAAGCACACGCGCATCCTGCAGATGGCGACCCGTCCGTTCGACTTCTGGTCCACCATGTGCAACGAGGGCGAGCTGCTTGAGAAGTTCAATATTCAGCTTTCGCCCATCCCCATGACCGAACTTGTTCAGGCTGTGCGCGACGCTCAGGCCGACGAGCAGGCCATGGCCGCCATGCTTGCCCACATCAACGACAGCTTTGAGATCTGCATCCCCGAGGACAAGGTCCCCGCGGTCGCAGGGCTCGCCATCGCTATGAAGCGCCTGGTCGAGAAGTACGGCTGCAACGCCGGCGCCATCCAGTGCTGGAACGCCCTGCAGGACGAGCTGGGCATTATGCCCTGCGCCGCCAACGCCATCCTCAACGAGATGGGCATTCCCGTCGTATGCGAGACCGATATCCACGGCGCCATCACCGCGCTGATGGTCGAGGCCGCCGACCTGGGCCGTCACCGCGGCATGTTCGCCGACTGGACCGTGCGCCATCCCGATAACGAGAACGGCGAGCTGCTGCAGCATTGCGGCCCCTGGCCCTGCAGCTGCGCGGCCGTCAAGCCCAAGCTCACCTACCCGCTGGCTTTCGATCACCCCGGCGCGCTGACGGCCGAGGCCAAGCACGGCGACCTCACCCTTGCCCGCTTTGACGGTGACAACGGCGAGTACTCGCTGCTACTGGGCAACGCCCGCGGCATCGACGGCCCGGCCGGCATGGGCACCTACCTGTGGGTCGAGGTCGACAACCTCAAGCGCCTCGAAGCCAAGATCGTCGAGGGCCCCTACATCCACCACTGCGTCGCTATTCACGCCAACGTGGTGCCGGTGCTCTACGAGGCATGCAAGTACATCGGCATCCAGCCCGACCTGTACGACCCCATCGAAGAAGACGTCAAAGCCTACCTGCGAGGAGAGTAGAAATGGCAACTATCGAAGAGCTTGAGTCCCTGCGCTGGGACCTCCGCCGCGATTGCGTCGACATCATCATGGCCGGCGCCGGCGGCCACATCGGCGGCGACATGTCGGTGATCGACGCCCTCATGACCCTCTACGCCAACCATCTGAACATTTCGCCCGAGACCGTCGACGATCCCAACCGCGATCGCTTCGTGCTCTCCAAGGGCCACGCCATGGAGGCCTACTACGCGGTGCTGTGTCACGAGGGCTACCTGGACCTCGATGACGTCAAGGCCCGCTTCTCCAAGTTCGGCAGCCCCTACATCGGCCATCCCAACAACAAGCTCAAGGGCATCGAGATGAACTCCGGTTCGCTCGGCCACGGCCTGCCCGTGGCGGTGGGCATGGCACTTGCCGGCAAGATGGACGGTCGCGACTACCGCGTCTACACCATCATGGGCGACGGCGAGCTTGCCGAGGGCTCGGTCTGGGAGGGCGCCATGAGTGGCGGCAACTACCAGCTCGATAACCTGTGCGCGCTCGTGGACCGCAACCGTCTGCAGATCAGCGGCAGCACCGAGGACGTCATGAAGCAGGACTCGCAGGAGGAGCGCTGGGCCGCCTTCGGTTGGAACGTGCTGTCCATTCCGGGCAACGACGTCCAGGCCATCGACGCCGCGCTGACGCTTGCGGCCGAGACCAAGGGTAAGCCCACGGTCATCATCCTCAACACGGTGAAGGGCTACGGCTCGCCCGTCATGGAGGACAAGGCCGGCTGGCATCACCACCTGCCCAACGACGAGGAATATGCCCAGATCATCGCCGATTTCGCTGCCCATAAGGAGGCCATCAATGGCTAACAAGATCGCCAACCGCAAGGTTATCTGCGACACGCTGCTCGAGGCCGCCGAGACCGATAAGGACATCGTCGTCCTGTGCTCCGACTCCCGCGGCTCCGCATCGCTCACGCCGTTCTTCGATCAGTATCCCCAGCAGTCCGTTGAGGTCGGCATCGCCGAGCAGGACCTGGTGAGTATTGCCGCCGGCATGGCTTCGTGCGGCAAGAAGGCCTGGGCCGCCTCGCCGGCGTCCTTTGTGACCACGCGTTCGTATGAGCAGTGCAAGGTCGACGTTTCGTACTCCAACACCAACGTCAAGCTCATCGGCATCTCGGGCGGCGTGTCCTACGGCGCTCTAGGCATGAGCCATCACTCCGCGCAGGATATCGCCGCCATGAGCGCTATCCCGAACATGCGCGTGTATCTGCCAAGCGATCGTTTTCAGACCGCCGAGCTCGTGCGCGCCCTGGTTGCCGACAACAAGCCGGCCTATATCCGCGTGGGCCGCAACCCGGTCGAGGACGTGTATGCCGAGGGCGAGTGCCCGTTTCAGATGGACCGTGCCACCTGGGTGCGCCGCGGCACCGATGTGACGATCGTCGCCACCGGCGAGATGGTCCGCCACGCCGTGGACGCCGCTGATCTGCTCGCCGAGCAGGGCATCTCCGCCACCGTGCTCGACATGTACTGCGTCAAGCCGCTCGATGCCGAGGCCGTGATCGAGGCCGCCGGTGCCACGCGCGCCGTCGTGACCGTCGAGGAGCACAGCCCCTTCGGCGGCTTGGGTTCCATGGTCGCGCAGGTCGTGGGCGAGCATTGCCCGCGTCCGGTCAAGTGCCTGAGCCTGCCCGACGCGCCGGTCATTACCGGCACCTCGCCCGAGGTCTTCGCGCACTACGGCCTCACCGGCGAAGGAATCGCCAAGACCGTTGCCGAATTCCTGCCCGCAGAGTAATTGGAATGTGACAAAGGGACCGTCCCTTTGTCACATTCGTTTTGAAAGGGGTGGCCATGGGCCGCTACATCATCGGAATCGATCAATCCACGCAGGGCACCAAGGCGCTGCTGGTAGACGAGGGCGGCCATCTGATTCATCGTGCCGACCGCTCGCATCGCCAGATTGTCAACGAAGCCGGCTGGGTGAGCCATGATCCGGCCGAGATTGCCACCAATGTGCTGGCCGTGGCGCGTGCCGTGGTGGAGGAGACCGGGGTCGATCCGGCCGACGTCGCCGGCATCGGCATCTCCAACCAGCGCGAGACCACCGTTGCATGGAACCGCACGACGGGCGAGACACTGTGCGACGCCGTGGTGTGGCAGTGCGCCCGCGCCCGCGAGCTGTGCGACGAGCTGACCGCGCGCGAGGGTGTGGCCGAGCTGGTGCGCGACACGACGGGTCTGGTGCTCTCGCCCTACTATCCGGCGGGCAAGATGGCCTGGATCCTTGCGAACGTTCCCGCTGCTGCCGAGGCCGCGGCGGCAGGCGAGCTGTGCCTGGGCACCATCGATGCCTGGGTGGTCTGGACGCTCACGGGCGGCGCGGAGTTTCGCTGCGACTGGTCCAATGCCAGCCGCACGCAGCTCTTTGACCTGCGCCGTGGCTGCTGGAGCGAGCCGGTGTGCGAGGCCTTTGGCGTCGACGTGGCCTGCCTGCCGCAGGTGACCGATTCCGATGGCCTGTTCGGCATGACGGATCTGGGCGGCTTTTTGCCAGCGCCCGTGCCCATTCACGGCGTGCTGGGCGACAGCCACGCGGCCTTGTTCGCGCAGGGCTGCCACAGTCGCGGTATGGCTAAGGCGACCTATGGCACCGGCAGCTCGGTCATGATGAACGTCGGCGACGAGTTCGTTGCCAGCTCGCACGGGCTTTCGAGCTCGCTCGCATGGCGTATGGACGGCGTGACCGAGTACGTGCTCGAGGGCAACGTGAGCTACGCCGGTGCTGTCAAGACGTGGCTGCGCGACGATCTGGAGCTCATCAATAACCCCGAGGAAGTTACCGACCTGTGCTACGCTGCCAATCCGGCGAGCCGCGTCTACTTTGTGCCGGCGTTTACCGGTTTGGGCGCGCCGCACTGGGCGAGTGACGCCGAGGGCTGCGTCTTTGGCATGACGCGTACCACGGGTCGCGCGGAGTTCGTAAAAGCTGCAGACGAATCGATTGCCTATCAAATCTTTGACGTAATTGACGCAATGGTCGAGGATTCTGGCGCGGCACTTGCCGAGCTTCGCGTTGACGGCGGTCCCACGCGCGACGCGTACCTGATGCAGTTTGAGAGCGATTTGGTTGGCTCGCCCATCCGCATCGCGAGCAACGACGAGATGAGCGGCCTGGGTGCGGCCTGGGCCTGCGGCATTGCGCTGGGCATGTACACGCGCGGTGTCGTCGACGTCTACGGCGCCCGCGGCATCGTGGAGCCTGCCATGCCCGCTGACGAGCGAGCCAAAAAGATCGCCGGCTGGCGCCATGCCGTTGAGGCGACGATTGCGTACGAGTGACGCCCTGGGGCGATATCACGGAGCGCTATTCGTGCCGATAGGTAAAGATGCGAACGAGAGTGTGATGTGATGCGGTAGAGTCCAACGCGTCGAATGATGGTCTACGTATGTGGGATTCTATTCCTGAGCTGCGGCGTTGTAATGAATGCACGCACGGGGCTTGGTGTTGCGCCCATGAGTACGGTGCCGTACCTGATGTATATCATCGAGGGTTTGAGCTTCGGTACGGCATCGTTTGTGGTGTATTGCGTATTCGTGGTTGCCCAGCTTCTCCTGGTGCGTTACCCGGATGTCAAGATTCTCTTGCAGATACCCGTCAGTCTGCTGTTTAGCGTTTTCATCGACGTGCCGGATATCTGGCTGTTTCCATTTACCGCAACGGGACTCATCGATGGCCTGGTCATGCTGGTCATCGCCGTATCGTTCACGGCGCTCGGCGTGACGCTGATCATCTCCGCGCGGCTCGTCCCCGTTGCGCCCGATGGCATGGTGCAGACGCTTTCCCAGGTGTTTCACTGTGAATTTGGTAAGGCGAAGTATTTCTTTGACGGGAGCTGTGTATGTATCGCACTGGTCTACGGGCTTGTGCGTACGGGCGCTGTGGTGGGCATCGGTATCGGCACCGTAGCCGCCGCGCTCCTGGCGGGCGGTATCTGCACGTTTTGGGGTCGTCTGCTCAACCGCAGGCTCATGGCCTTTATGGAAGAGTCTGCGAGCATGTAGACGCATTGAGCGAGAGGGGAGTGGCCATGAGGCAGCTGTTTGGAATTGATATCGGCGGAACGAGCGTCAAATGGGCGATTGTGAATGAGAACTACGAGTTTGGTGACCGTGGTTCGATTCCGACGGCGTTCGTCTCGGCCGATCAGCTGGTCGACGCGCTCGCGGCACTCGTAGGGCCGTATCGCGGACAGGTTGTAGGCGTGGGCATCTCGGCCCCGGGTGGCATCTTCGGTTACGAGGCCGATCCAGACGGGACGATCCATCGCGGTGGTGCGCTGCCGTACATGGACGGGTTTCCGCTTGGCCGAGCGCTGCGCGAACGGCTGGGGCTGCCTGTGACCGTTGTCAACGACGGCAAAAGCTGTGCGCTTGGCGAGTACGCCGCCGGTGCGTTGCGCGGCGTGGACGTGGGCTGCGTGGCGGTAATCGGTACGGGCATCGGCGGAGGCATCGTGGTTGACGGCCGGGTGCTGATGGGCGCGGGCGGTTTTGCGGGCGAGTTCAGCTTCCTGTCCAACAACGTAAACGAACCGCTTGATCATCGCGATACACTCGCGACTTCGAGCGGATGGCACGGCCTGCAGAATCTCGTGGCAGTCGAGCTTGGCATTTCGGTCGAAGCCGAACTGGAGGCCCTCGATGGCCGACGGATCTTCGGGCTACTGGAGCACGGGAGCGCGTCCGAGGTCGACGCTGTGCAGCGCGGATTGGATGCTTATGCTGAGCTGTTTGATCGTGTGCTTGTGAATCTGCAGTGCGTCATCGACCCGGCAGTCTTCGCGATTGGTGGCGGCATCAGTTGCCATCCCGCGCTGTTCGAGGCGCTTGACCGTAAGATGGATGACGTCATGGCGCACTACACTGGTTTTCTGAAAGATATGCCTCGTCCGCACGTGGTCCCGGCGCAGCTGGGTAACGACGCCAATATCTACGGTGCCGTCGCAACTTGTTTGCAGGTGCTGTAAGTGCAGGCCATCTATTGGTCTGGTGGCGATTACAGTCGCTGCCGGGTTTTTGGCTGTTGAGCTGCTCGCACGCTCTGCATTGCGGACGACGCAGCATCAATAGGTGAGGGGTCAGAAAACTAGATGCTGAACGGTCGATATTATCGGCTGCGCGGCGCCCCGTCCCAAAGTAGTCATTTGGGACGGGGCTTTTTTGACTGCTATCATGGGTGGGATTGTTGCGACCAGCTAAAAGAGCCCTGTCCCAAATTGACTACCGAGAGGATCTGCCATGGAGCGCATCGCGAGTTTTTCCGTTGACCATCTGCTGCTTGAGCCCGGCGTGTATGTGAGCCGCGTCGACCGCGATCCGGCGACCGGTGCCGCCGTCACCACCTTTGACCTGCGCTTGACCACGCCCAACAAAGAACCGGTTATGAACACGGCCGAGTGCCACACCATCGAGCATCTGGGCGCGACGTTCCTTCGCAACCATGCCGAGTGGTCGAGCCGTATTGTCTACTTTGGCCCTATGGGCTGCCGCACGGGCTTTTACCTGGTTGCGTTTGGCGAGGTGACGAGTGAGGAGATCTTGCCGCTCGTGCGCGAGTTGTTCGAGTTTGTTGCTGGCTTCGAGGGCGATGTCCCCGGTGCCGCTCCCGAAGAGTGCGGTAACTACCTGGACCAGAATCTCCCTATGGCAAATTGGCTCGCGCGTCGCTATCTCGACCGCGATCTGATCGATATCGATGAGGCACACCTGCACTATCAGCAGGCCTAAAGGTTTCGTCGCTCAAAATGAGTTCACTGGGCGCCTTCGCTTATGCGGGGGTGCCTTTTTGTTGAGCGGACATGGCGGACGTTTAAAACCGCGCGTGATTGTTCTAGAATGTTCGTAATATCACACAAACGAACAGGAGCGAACATGCATATCTACTCTGTTACCGACCCCGAATTCAAACCCTATGGCCGCGTGTGGGATGACGTCCCGTCCAGCCTGACCGCCCCGCTCGTCCAGGCGCTCTCCGCAACGCCCATCCCCGAGGGCAGCAAGTACGTGGCCTCCGCGCCTGAGCTGGAGCAGGTCGAGGGCGCCGATGCGCTCGGCCTGCTCATGTATGGCGGCCGTCCGTTCCAGCTGGGCTGGTGCAACGGCCACAACACGAAGCTCAACTGCTTGGAGTATCACCGCGCGAGCGAGTTCAACCTGGGTGCTCGCGACTTTATTCTGCTGCTCGCCAAGCGTGAGCAGATTGTCGACGGCAAGCTCGACACCGCGCAGGTCAAGGCGTTCCGCGCGCCCGCCGGCACGCTCGTCGAGGTCTACGCCACCACGTTGCACTACACGCCGTGCATGGTCGACGACGGTGGCTTCCAGGTGATGGTTGCGCTGCCCGCCGACACCAACGGTCCGCGCCCCGAGGCTGCGGCCGACATGCCCGCGGCCGGTGATAGCTACTGCTACTGGAAGGCCGACAAGTGGGTTCTCTGCCACGCAGATAGTCCCAAGGCTGCCGAGGGCGGCTACGTAGGTCTCGTCGGCAAGAACCTCGACATCACCGTGGACTAGGGTCTTCCGTCTCAATCTGTAACAGTTGGCGCGCTAAATCGTCTCTATCTGTTACAGATCAAGACGAACCACGGGGGCCGCCCGAACAATCTCAATCTGTAACGCCAAGCCCGGTTTTGACGGCCTAACTGTTACAGATCGAGACAAGCGGGCCCAACCCACCACAAAGGTGCCTGTCCCCTTTGCGGTGGTTGCCTAGAGCTGGCTGCGCAGGTAATCGGCCATATAGGGGACGGCGAAGCGCACGTAGCCGCGGCGTGCCTGCTCGATAACGCCGGCGTCGATGAGGCGCCGGCGATACTTTTGCGCATAGTCGGGTGTGACTGACATGCGCTTCGCAACATCAGAAATGCGAGACACAGCGTCTTCGTCATCAGTCATTGCGGAGAGAAACGCGACGTCTTGGTCTGACAGCGCGGCGAGCGTCGTCTCGCACACATCGTTTTCGAAATCGACCTTTGATGCCTCGATGGCTCCGTCGACTAGCTTTCGTGTTGCGCGTTCTCCTGCCTGGCAACGATTGGCGATGTTGTAACCGATGAGCTGCAACATGTAGGGCGAGCCCTGGGTTGCGCGAGCGGCATCTAGTCGAAGATCGCTTGGGATATCAAGGTCGAGTTCTTCGAAAGCCCGCTGGTAATAGGTGTCGACGTCTCCGACTGAAAGCGGTTCGAGTGTGACTTTGCGAGCGCGGTTGAGAAACGTCAGCACGCGGTCATTGAGCGTCGCCGAGACCGCTCCCGGAAGGCCCGCCATAACGAGTGCGACGTTGAGTCTCTCGCCGACGAGTTCTTGATAAGCGGTGACGAGTTGTCTGATCTCGGGCGAATTAGCCTGAAGCTCATCGATGAGGATGAGGATGCCATGTCCTTGCTCGGTTAGTTTGCGCGCCAGTTGCGTGAGCTTGAACTGGAAACTCTTGGTTTCCTGCACATCGCGCGTGAACTCAAGGCCGGCTGAGAAACCGAAGGCGCTCAGGCTGCCGCCCGTGAG
This sequence comes from uncultured Collinsella sp., assembly GCA_900540935.1. Classification (GTDB taxonomy): domain Bacteria; phylum Actinomycetota; class Coriobacteriia; order Coriobacteriales; family Coriobacteriaceae; genus Collinsella. The sequence goes on from UQHW01000004.1 coordinate 90,495, forward strand.
TTTAGGGAGATGGCGTTTGTTGGCATAGGGCTCGCCCGCCTCTTGGATTTTTTCAACAATGCGCTCGAGCATGTCCTCGGAGGCAACGGTGGGCGTGGCGACGACGAAGCCAAGCTTGCGAGCGCGATCGGCGAGCTCCCACAGGAGAACCGTCTTGCCGCTTCCTCGCTGGCCGAGCATGAGCATGACGCGGTCTCGATTGCCCGGCTCCTGTTCAAGGCCGGAGATGAATGTTGAAATTACACTTCCTCGCCCAACGAGATAGGATGGGCGATTTCCAAATGAAGGGGAGAAGATGGTTTCAGTCATAAGTCTCCTTTCCTTTTTTTCCTATTTTTTCCTTTTTTCCCTATTCAGTCAAATTGCCTACTGGCCGAGGGCGTTCATTTTAGATCTCACCGGGAAGAACCTCGACGCCACCGAAGACCAGGGTCTTCTGTCTCGATCTGTAACATCTAGCAGGCTAAATCGTCTCTTCCTGTTACAGATCAAGACGAACAACAGCGGGCAGGCCGAATAATCTCAATCTGTAACACTAAGCCCGGCTCTGGCGGTCTATCTGTTACAGATCGAGACATACCGTTCCCCAACCACCACAAAGGTGCCTGTCCCCTTTTTGGTGGTTGGGTATCAGAAAGTGTCAGACGTGGGCGGCTGCTGGGCGCCTGCGTGCGAAAAGAAGTGTCGACCTGCGCCGTTGTCGTTGAGCGGCGCGCTGTTTGTGGGGGATACTGAAACCACGACAAGCAGCGTATGAAAGGATCGATGCATGGCTTTCCGTAATGACTTCCTGTGGGGCGGCGCGACGGCTGCCAACCAGTGCGAGGGCGCCTACAACGTGGACGGCCGCGGCCTGGCCAACGTGGACGTGGCCCCGCACGGCTCCGAGCGCTTCGCGGTGGTCTCCGGCCAGCGCAAGATGCTCGACTTCGAGGACGGCTACTACTATCCCGCGCAGACCGGCATCGATTTTTACCATCACTACAAGGAGGACATCGCCCTCTTTGCCGAGATGGGCTTTAAGACCTTCCGCATGAGCCTGGCCTGGACCCGCATCTTCCCCAACGGCGACGAGACCGAGCCCAACGAGGCCGGCCTGGCCTTCTACGAGGACGTGTTCCGCGAGTGCCAGAAGCACGGCATCGAGCCGCTCGTGACCATCACGCACTTCGACTGCCCGATCCACCTCATCAAGGAATACGGCGGCTGGCGCAACCGCAAGCTCATCGACTTCTACAAGAACCTCGCGACCACAATCTTCACCCGCTACAAGGGCCTGGTGAAGTACTGGCTCACCTTCAACGAGATCAACATGATCCTGCACCTGCCGTTTATGGGCGCGGGTCTGGTCTTTGAGGAGGGCGAGAACAAGGAGGCCGTTGAGTACCTGGCCGCCCACAACGAGCTCGTCGCCAGCGCTTGGGCCACCAAGATCGCCCACGAGATCGACCCCGAGGTCAAGATCGGCTGCATGCTCGCTGCCGGCACCTACTACCCTTACAGCTGCCGCCCGGGCGATGTGCGCCAGGCCCAGCTCGACAACCAGGACAACTACTTCTTCGTCGACGTCCAGAGCCGTGGCTATTACCCGGCCTATGCCGTCAAGAAGCTCGAGCGTCTGGGCATCGATGTGGGCATGACCGACGAGGACCGCGAGATCCTGGCCGACAACACCGTCGACTTCATCAGCTTTAGCTACTACAGCACCCGCTGCTCCGCCGGTGCCGACAACCCCGATGTCGAGAAGACCCAGGGCAACGCCTTCGCCGGTGCCAAGAATCCCTACCTGCAGCAGAGCCAGTGGGGCTGGGCCATCGACCCGCTGGGCTTCCGCATCACCCTCAACGACCTGTACGACCGCTATCAGAAGCCGTTGTTTGTGGTCGAGAATGGCCTGGGCGCCAAGGACGTTGTCGAGGAGGACGACTCCATCAACGACGATTACCGTATCGACTACCTGCGCCAGCACATCGCCGCGATGCGCGACGCGGTGACCGAGGACGGCGTCGACCTGTTGGGCTACACCACCTGGGGTCCGATCGACCTGGTCTCGGCCGGCACGGGCGAGATGTCCAAGCGCTACGGCTTCATCTACGTCGACCGTGACGACGCCGGCAACGGTACCCTCAAGCGCTCCAAGAAGAAGAGCTTCGACTGGTACAAGCGCGTCATTGCTTCGAATGGCGAGGACCTGTCCTAAGGGCACCGAGCCCCCAACCTCATAGTCTCCTAACCAAAGCGCCCGGCGAGTAGTTTGTGCTTGCCGGGCGCTTTGCCGTCTACGGATTTTGGGACATGCGGCCCGTTTTTTGAGCCTGCCTGTCGGTACACTAAAAGCACTATGGGTACCCGCGAGCGACATATCGGCCATGCGGCCGCCCGATCCGCGCCGGTGGCGGATCCCAGGGGCGGCAGGCTCTTCGCCATGCCGCGATTCCTCGTTGGCATAACGCACCTGGTGTACCGTCGCCGCGCCTTCGTCATTGCCGGCGTCATAACCGCACTGTTTCTTCTGCTTTTGGCGGTCTTGCCGGCGTCATTCGCTTCCGATCCCAAGCTCTCCAACACCGTGCCCATCTATAACGAGGTGTCCAAAGAGGTCGTGGACGGGCTTATCCATTCGAGCTCGATTCCGCTGCTTGTCGCTGCCGTCGCGTTCTCAATCTGGGGTGTGCTGGTCTATCTGCGCTGTCTGGATTACGTCTTGCGCCGGCGCCTCGTTGCCGTTGCCACCATCAGCGCCTTGTGGATGATCGAGGTCATCCTCAAGTACAAGTCGTTCACGCCGTTCTATGCCACCGTGCTGTGGTACCTGTACTACGTGCCCATGACGCTCATTCCGCTCCTCTACCAGCTGTGCGGCCTGCGCCTTGCGGGGTTGGAACAACATCGTGCGGGTCGCCGCTACCGTACGGCCTTGTGGATCGCGGCCATCCTGCTTATTGGGTTTGTGCTCACCAACGATTTTCACCAACAGGTCTTTCATTTCGATCGCTCGAGCGAAACCTGGAGCAACGATTACACGTACGGCTGGGGCTATTTTGCCGTTCTGATATGGACGGCCTTTAACTTCGTGACCTTTTTCATTTTGGTGGGTCGGTCCTCGTCCTATCGTATCCAACGTTTTTCGGGCACGGCGGCACTCGTGCTGCTGGGCGGCGCGTTCTTTGCCATTTCGTACGCCCTGCGCGTGCCTTGGGCATGGAAGCTCAACTTTTCGCTCGTCTATTGCGTGCTGTGCGTGGTGACGCTCGAGATTTGCCTCGATTGCGGCGTCATTCCGTCGTACCACGGCATTGCCAACATTTTCGACATCCTGCCGCTCGATCTTAAGGTTATAACGCGCGACCTGCAGGAAGTCTATGCCACGCCGGTATCAAAGCCGATTCCGGCGGGTGTGCGCGAAGAGCTGCGCGCTCAGGAGCACGGGCATGCCCACGCCTTTACTGTGGCGTCCGATCCCGATGTGATGTACCGCGCCTTCCCACTGCTAGGCGGATCGGCATTGCTCGCCCAAGACGTATCGGAGCTCAACGAGCTCAATCGCGAGCTGGCGTACCGGCGCATGGAATTGCAGCGCCAAAACGAGCTACTTACGGCCGACTACGATCTTAAGACGCATCTTGCCGACCAGGAGGCCGAGGCCTTGCTGGTCAAAGATGTCGACCAGGCGCTTGCCCGCGCGCTCGATGAGATGTATGGGCTGCTGGGCTCGCTGCCGCCGTTAACCGATGAGGCATCCTCGCATGAGCGCTATCGCATGCTGCAATGTGCCAAGATGCTCGTCGCCTATTGCAAACGCAAGGGCTCGCTCACGTTGGCGCAGCATGGGGAAAGCGGATTTGACCGCGATCGTATCCAACTCATTGCCAACGAGCTGGCAAGTGACTTGCGCACCATCGATGTCGACTGCGCTTCGATCATCGCCATACGGCGTCCGATGCATGCCAGTACGGTAAGCGCGCTGTACGACTGCGTGTATGACTTTGCGTTTTTCGCCTACACCATCGATCATCCGGCACTCATGTACCATCTGAGCGAACACGATTCGTGCAGCGTGGAGCTGCGTGCCACACTCTTTTCCAACGACGCGGAAGACTTGTCGCAGACGCCCGCCGCGCACGAGCTCGAGGTCGCACTGCAGGGGCGTAACGTGGCGTATCGTCTTGAGGGCGAGGCCGGTCAGCTGCGTATGATCGTGCTGATGCCGCGGGCGGGTGAGTGATGATGCAGATGCCGCTTATCCTTCCCCAGATCGTTGCGCTCGATGTGCTCTTTGCCCTGGTGGCGTGCTTACAGACCATCCACCTTCCGCTGATAGCATCGCGTCGTTCGTCTTACAACCGCAAAGTGATCTGCGCCTACGAGGCGAGCCTTGTGCTGCACTTGGCTATCTCGGCCGTCATCTTGTTCGCGTCGAGCGGGTCGTATCTGGTGGCGCCGCTCTATGTCGTCGCCGAGGCGGCGGGCGCGCTGCTATGGCTCAACGCCGCGATTGCCGCCTATGGCGTAGTCCTTATGGTGCATTATCGTCGTCCCGTCATGATGGTTGAGCTGCTGCTTGTTGTCGCCGCGACGCCGCCGCTTGTTTACGTCATGGGTTCGGCGTGGCCCGCAGTCCTTATCGCGGAGGGCGCGTTCTTCCTGTTCCGCTCCGTCGCGGCGCTTTTGATGGACGTGCGCAACCGCCAGGAGGACATCACGGCGTTTTCGACGATCGAGACCATTAACGTGATCCCCGTCGGCATTCTGTATCTGGATTCGAAGGGCCGCCCGTTGCTCATGAACCGCTGCATGCGCAGGAATCTCGTGGAGCTTCACATGCCCACCGACCTGCACGACATGAGCGATACGTGGGGCGGTCTTCGAAAACTCAGTGCGGAGATGCCCGAGAGCAGCAAAAACCGCGTTCGAATCGACTTGGACCGCTTTGGGGAGGCGCGTGCGGTGGTCGAGGTTTCCCCCTCCGAGATTCGTCTGTTCGCGTGCGATGAGGTTATGGTTTCGGGCCGCCCCTTTGAGCGCATTATCGGCTTGGACGTGACGGAGTACGCGCATGCCCACGACCGTCTGACGCAGGCCAACCACCTGCTTGAGCTTGCGGGTCAAGAACTTCAGACTCAGATCGAAGAGGTCAAGAAGGTTGCCGACAATGCAGCCTACCTGCGCATGCGTGCCCGCGTGCACGACGTGATCGGGCAGCGCCTGTCTATTCTCCATCGATACTTGGAGGAGGGGCGTCTGGATGACGAGTCGCTCGAGCAGATCGATCCGCTGCTGCGCTCGATTGCCGCCGACCTGCGTAGCGGCGGCGCTAGCGAGCCTGCGGAGCAACTGGGCGATATCGTTCATGCCTTTGGCCTGGTGAGCGTTCAGATCGATGTAGATGGATCGCTTCCGGACGATGCACACGTCGCTGCCGCCTTTTTGCAGATTATCCGCGAGGCATCGACCAATGCCACCAAGCATGCGCAGGCCCACCAGGTCCAGGTGCGCCTGTGGCAGGAGGTATCGGATGGCGGTGCCATTGCGCACATGACGGTGTCAAACGACGGCGCGCCTGCCCCCGTATCGTATCGCGAGGGAACGGGTATTCCAGGTATGAGGCATGTCGCGCAAAATCTGGGCGGCAGCCTGGAGGTTCATGCCGCCCCGCCCTTTACGCTTGCGGTATCCATTCCGCTGAACTCCAACGCAACGGTCCAAAGGAGAAGCTCATGATTCGTATCCTTATCGTCGAAGACCAAGCCATCTTGCGCGAGAGCCTCGCGCGCTCCGTTGGCGACCAGCCCGACATGACCGTTGTTGCCGCCATCGCCGATGCCTCAGATGCCTTGGACGTTGCGCTCAAGGAGCGCCCGGACATGATACTGATGGATGTGTGCACTGAGCACGATTCCAACGGCATCGTGGCGGCGGCGCGCATCAAGGAGCAGCTGCCCGAGTGCCGCGTCATTATCATGACGGGCATGCCCGAGATTACGTTTGTGGATCAGGCGCGCGAGGCAGGCGTCGACAGCTTTGTGTACAAGAACGTCGGCATCGATGAGCTCTTTGCCGTGATGCGCTCCACGCTGGCGGGCTACTGTACGTTTCCCAAGCCGCCCGAAAGCATCTTTTCGGGCACGGCGGCGCTCGACGACGTTGAGCTATCGATTTTGCGCCTTGCCTGCGAGGGTAAAAGCCGCCGCGAGATCGCGGCCGAGCTGTTTATGAGCGAGGGCACCATCAAACGCCGCATCTCGGAGATTCTCAATAAGACCGGCTACGACAACATCATGCGCTTGGCCGTGCGCGCAGTAACGGAGGGCAGCATCGTTCCCAACATGGAGCGCTAGCGCTCGTTACGCATCGGCATAAAGCGGCGGGGGCGCAGGATCAACTCCTGCGGCCCCGCCTGGTGTGCGCGGATGTGTCCGCCAATCCGCGGCTGTCGTGGCCTGCCGCTACGCGATGGTCGCGGTGTAGGAGGCGACGTCCTCGTAGGAATCGGTCAGGTAGGCGTCGATGCCGATGGTCGTATTGACGAGGTCATCAAGGCTATCGAGCGTGCCCTTCGAGAAGGTGAATTCCTCGGTGGCGTTGGTACCGGGCATCAGGTGAGCCGAGAACCAGGGTTCCTTCATGGTGCCGTTGACGTTGGTCTTGCCGGAAGGAGCGTAGAAGGTCAGGTCCTTGTCGCTCTTGTTGGTGATGTTGACGACAAAGCCGATGTCGCCCCAGTCGTCCTTGAACTTCTCGGTGATGGTGATGGTGCACAGGTCGTCATCGGCGACGGTGACGGCGGGGGAGATTTCGATGCTCTGGACGTCGTCGTCTTCGACGGCCTCATCGATCTCTTCTTCCTTCTCGGCCGCCTCGCGATCCTTCTTCACCGTACCGGACAGATCCTTGTCGGACTTCGTAAAGATAAGCTTGTCGCCGTTCACCTCCAGGACGAGCTTGTCGTCCTTGAGCTTCAGGTCGTGCGACTCATCTTCGGCGGTAATCGTTACGGTGGTGGCGTCCTTGGCCTCCCATTTCAGGTCGGCGACCTCAAGGAACATGTCGAGGACGCCCGTGCCGTCTTCGTCGAGGATCAGGATACAGTTGAGGCCCCACTCCTTGAGCATATCCATGTACTCATCGGTCAGCTCTTCGCCCTCCATGGTTCCACCTGAGAGTTCCCAGCTGCCGACGAAGTTGGCCTTGGGGTCTTTGCCGCCGCCGCTGCAGCCCGTCAGGGCAAAGGCGAGCGCCAGGACGCATGTCTGAAATGCGAGTACGGACTTTTTGAACGTTGTCTTCATGGTGTCCTCCTTCATCGAACGAAACCCATAGAAGCAAATGCGGGGGTGGCGGATCCCCCGCCAATTACCAGATAGAGGGGCTAGGGCCTGGACGTTCCACAGTTGCTGCAGAACTTGCCGCCGTTTTCGCTGCCGCAGTTGGGGCAGAACCACTTGGTCGGTGCCGGGGCGGGTGCGGGACTGCCACACTCGGGGCAGAACTTGCCGGTGTTGGTGGCGCCGCAGCTGCAGGTCCACGTGCCGGCCGCGGGGGCGGCGGGTGCCGGTGCGGGAGCGGGTGCCGGAGCCGGCTGTGGGGCAGCCTGCTGCTGTGCCTGGCCGGCGGCGAACAGCTGGCTGGCGTTCATGCCGCCCATGCCGCCCGCCATGCCCATGCCCATAAAGCCGGCCATCGCGCCGTTGGGGTTGGCGGCTGCTGCGCGCATCGCATCGCTCTGGGCGCTGGCGATGTTGGCGGCTGCCATGGTGGGATCGCGCATGACCGCGGCCTTCTGCAGGTCCTTGATCATCTGCTCGTCTTCTTGCGAGGCGGCGATGGAGTTGACGCCAAAGCTCACGATCTCAACGCCGCGCAGGTCGCGCCAGTCGGCGGAGAGGACTTCGTTGAGCGCGCGGGCGAGCTCGGTGGTGTGGCCGGGGATGGCGCTGTAGCGAATGCCCATCTCCGAGATCTTGGCAAAGGCGGGCTGCAGGGCGGTGAGCAGCTCGGACTTAAGCTGGCTGTCGATCTGGTCGCGCGTATAGCTATCGGTCACGTTGCCGCACACGTTGGTGTAGAACAACAGCGGGTTGGTGATGCGGTACGAATACTCGCCATTGCAGCGCACGGAGATGTCGACGTCCAGGCCAATGTTGTTGTCGACCACGCGGAAGGGCACGGGCGAGGCGGTGCCGTACTTGTTGCCGATGATTTCCTTGGTGTTGATGAAGTAGACGCGCTGGTCCTTACCTGCGTCGCCGCCAAAGGTAAAGCGGCTGCCGATATTGGCGAACGTCTCCTTGATGGAGTCGCCCAGGTTGCCGCTAAAGACGCTCGGCTCGCTGCCGGTGTCAAAGACGAACTCGCCGGGCTCCAGCGCGACCTCGATGATCTTGCCGTTTTGCACCACGAGCATGCCCTGGCCGTCGTTGACGGCGATGACGGAGCCGTTGGAGATGACGTTGTCCTCGCCGCGCGTGTTGGAGCTGCGGCCACCGGTGCGCTTGCTGCCCTTGCAGGCCAAGACGTCGGCAGGCATCGATTCGCAATAGATAAATTCCTTCCACTGGTCGGCCATGACGCCGCCGGCAGCACCCAATCCAGCTTTCAAGAGTCCCATGGTGATCTTCCTTTCTCGTCAAAGGCCGGGTGATATTGGTCAGAATGGCTAGTCGTCCTTGTTGTCCTTCATGACAACCGTGGTTTCGGTATGGCTAAAGGTGTCGTGCTTCTCGGTCAGGTCGAGGTCTCCACAGTAGTAGTCGGCGTGGGTTGCCTCGTTGGCTGTCTTGAGCTGGCCGACCAGCAGCACGTCTGCGATAATCACGATGATCAGCGGCGCGACGATGTTGATGAGGATGCCCTCGATGTCAAAGGCGAGGTAATCCGGATTGAAGGCGTTCTCACCCATGAAGAGGATCTGGGAGAGGACAAATCCGATCGCAAAGAACAGTACCGAGGCGATGACGAGCTTGGGCTTGGAGCAGGGGAGCTCGCCGACCATGCGGCCGGTTTGGCCGTTCATGGCAAACAAGTAGCTCTTGCCGTTCCACGAGGTAGAGAGCATCCACACGGGGAACAGGGCATAATCGCTGTTTTCCCAGGTGTAGTCGAGCTGCTTGCTTTCGACTGTGGCGTCGTCGTACTCGTCGACGACGGTTTCGCGCAGGGCCGAGACCGTGCTTTCCTCCATGCGGCGTTCGGCGCGCGCCTTGCAGGTTTCGCAATCCTCGTCATAGCGGTTGGCGATGTAGCCGGGCATATAGGCGACTGAGAACGGACGCAGCGCATCGTAGTCAAACGGCTCGATGGCGTCCATGTGGCCGTCGGGCATCTTGGACGATCCGTCGACGGGCACGCGCTCAAACAAGATATTGCCTTTACGGTAGGCGTCGTAGTGGTCGGTGGTCGTGACGGTGCGGTCGGATTCCTCGGTCACGGTCTCGTTGGTCGCATCGAAGTACACTTCGCCGTCTACGCGGGCGCCGTAAAGCCAAAACGGCACGTAAACGCCTTGGACTTCGTCGATGTGGTTGCCGGTGACAAAGCTCTTGGGCAGCAGGATCTTGCCCTTGTAGTGCTCTTTGAGCGCGGCCATAACGTCGTCGCGCCCGAGCTTAAACGGGATCACCAGGTCTGGTGAGAAGTCGCCCGAGAGCTGACCGGGTGCCACGGCGGGGTTGCCGCAGTACGGGCAGGTGGTAACGGCGACGGTACCGTCCGAGATTAGCTCGGCGCCGCACGACGAGCAGATATAGCCGGCGTTTTGGGCGAGCTCCTGCACCGCAGCGTCGACGGCGGGCTTGGGTGCCGCTGCGGCGTCGGCTTTGGCGTCTGCCTTGTCCTGGCGCTCGCGATAGAGTGCCTCGACTTCTTCGACTTCAAAACGCGAATCGCAGTAGTCGCAGACGAGCTTTTGCTCGGCGCTGGCAAAGTGAAGGGGGCCGCCGCACGCGGGACACTGATAGTTGACGCTCTCGAAGGCCATGATCGGTCCTTTCCGTGCCGGGGGCTATACGCCGATGGCGCCGCCACAGTATTCGCAGCGCCCACTGGCATCGGGGATGGTGGTCGCGCCACAGAAGGGGCAGGTGACCGCGGTCTTGGGGGCCTTGGCGGCCGCGACGCTGTCGCGCGTTTCCTGACGCAGCTGCACCAGCGCATCGCGGACTTCGGTTGCCTGGCGCTTGGCCTCGCGGTACTCGATGGACCCGCGCTGCTCGATGGTGGAGTCGTTTACGCGCAGGTTGATCTCGGTAAAGTACGGCGTGTTGACGTGGATGGTCAGGTTAAAGTCGTAATCCAGGTCGTAGCGCGGCGGATTGTAACTCTTGCGCTCGCCGTCCTTGGTCTCGCGATAGATCTCGGTCCGATGCTCGTCGATATCCATGTCACAGCCGAGTACCTGCGAGAACTCGATGATGTCCGGGTTGGCGTCACGCCAGCGCGTCTGCGAGGTAATGATCAGCAGTCCTGCGTCCTCGTCGAGCATGATGTTGGTACGCCCGGCAGAGAGCGTGCGCGTGGGGTTGAAGGACGTCAGGCGCTCGGCGTTGGCCTCGCGGTAGGCGAGTTGCTCGCGGATGTCGTCTGCAGAGCTGGAGCGATAGCCGTGGAAGAAGGGGGAGAGCTTGCCGGCACACTCTTTGCACAGGTAGCCTTCATCGATCTTGGTCTTTCCTAAAAGGCCTAGCTCAGCACCGCAAATCGCGCACTCTTTCTTCTCGAACATCTTGTCAAAGAAGCCCATGGTTGCCTCCCATCAACAGGTAGCGTGTGTCACTGAGTCCTAGGCCCTTTCGACACCACCTATATTGCGAATCAGCACCGCCGCCCACCCGACCGAATATTGCCGTTCGGCACCGCCATTAAATGCCTTCCCGCGCATCCCCGTTACGCTCGGGCTGCCATGCAGTCCAGAGAACGAGGAGGTTCCACATGGCGAGAAGGATCAGGGCCAGGGAGGTCCTGAGGCTGAGGTCGGTGAACGGGCTTTCGCAGAACGCGATCGCCCGCACCGCCCACGTCTCGAAGCACAGCGTCCAGGACGTGCTGGAAGCCGCGAGGGAGCGGGGCGTCTCCTGGGAGGACGTCGAGGGGATGTCCGAGGAGGCCGCCTACGCGCTGCTGTTCCCCGGCAGGGGCGACGCCGGGCCGGTGCACGCCGACCCCGACTGGGCACGCGTCCACCGCGAGCTCGCGAGGACCGGCGTCACGATGGCGCTCGCGACCGGGAAGAGGTCGCCGCGCTACCGCGACGTCGAGCCCGTGCTGAGGTCGGGGCAGGACAGGGCGCCAGCCGGCGAGGCGTCCGGGGACTGCGGCTACGTGCGCGGCGCCGGCTTCTACGGGGAGGAGTGGGCATGGACGTCAACGCGGAGACCGCCCGCAAGCTCAGGGAGATGGGGGCGGCCGAGCTGCTCGCCGCCCTCTCCGCCCAGGACGAGGCCGTGTGCGCCGGGATGGCGTTCGCCGAGCGCGTCCAGATGGCGGTGGACGAGGCGCACTCCGACTTCATCACGCAGAAGGTCCGCAACCTGACGAGGAGGGCCGGCCTCAGGTACCCCGAGGCCGACGTCCGCTCGGTCGACTTCTTCGAGGGCCGCGGCCTCGACAGGGTGGCGGTGGCCGAGCTCGCGACCTGCGGGTTCGTCGGGCGCGGCGAGAACGTGGTTCTCCAGGGCCTCACCGGCACGGGCAAGACCTACCTGGCCTGCGCGCTCGCGAAGGCCGCCTGCGCCAGGAGGGTGAGGTCGTGCTACGTCCGCCAGCCCGACCTCGAGGACCTCTGGCGCGAGAGCCGTGACCGGCCCGGCGGCGAGCGCAAGCTCGTCCGCAAGTACGGGGCGTTCGGCCTGCTCGTGATAGACGAGTGGCTGCTCGACAGGCCGGACACCGAGTTCAGGTCGATGCTGCTGGAGCTGATGGAGCTGAGGTACGGCACGGCCTCGACCGTATTCTGCACCCAGTTCAAGAAGAAGGACTGGCACCCGAGGCTCGGCGGCGGGGTGCATGCCGACGCCATCATGGACAGGATCGTGCACAACGCGGTCTGGGTCGACATGGGCGAGGCCAACATGCGGCAGCGCCGCGGATAGACCGGTAGCAATAAAAAAGCACCGGGGCCAGTGTCGGCCCCGGTGCCCAAGCGCGATATCGGCGGTGCTGTTTCGCGATATTCAACAGTGCTCAAGCGAGCAAATACTCATCACTTTTGATGATGGGGGAGCGCACGATCTTTCACGATACCCAGACGGCTCAAGAGGTCTCCACAACTGGGACACATGGCCCATTTTTCATCCCCAAATAACTTGCGGTGAAATAGTTCCTAAATGTGGGCCATAAAAGGCCAAAGGGGGTGCGGACGATTTCTTGGACCGCGCCTAGGCGTATCCAAGCTTCCTGCGGT
>UQHW01000005.1 GCA_900540935.1 uncultured Collinsella sp.
ATCGGGACTTGCAGCGACGGACCTCAGGACGCTCTTACACCACGTCTGCGCGCGCCACCGCAACAGTACTCATATTTGGCATTTTTTGCCCACAGGGTCCAAAACCATGCCCCAAAACACAAAAGGAGGGGCCTCGTAAGGCCCCTCCTTAGGAAAGGGAATCGATTTATTCCACAGCCGTAGATTAATCCTAGCCGCTACTCCATCATGTCGAGGACGGAGGGGCGCAGCTCGCTCTCGGCGGCCTCGGGATCGGTCTCGCGCAGACGGTTGATATAGCGGTTGTACCACATCACGGCAAGGCCCAGGAAGACAACCACACCGCCAACGTTGTAGACCAGCGTCAGCCACAGCGGCTGATCGAGCGGAATGGTGCCGCAGACAAGCACGAAGCAGAAGACCACAAGCAGGAATGCAGCAATGACCAGGCCAAAGGTACGCGAACCCATGCGGAAGCCACGGGGAGCAGCGTCGAAGTTCTTACGCAGCATAAAGTAGGCAAGCAGGATCAGCAGCGGCGGGAGCAGAGCGGTGGCAGCCGTCATGTTGGTGACAATCATGAGCAGGTCGTCGAGGTTACCAGAGCCCAGGGCCGGGATGATCAGGATGGGGACGACGATGGCGAACTGCAGCCAAGCGGCGCGGGCAGGAATGCCATGCTCGTTGAGCTCGACGATCTTGCTACCAAAGACGCCCTTGGGGATCTCGGTGAAGAACACCTTGATGGGAGCGGAGGTCCACATCATGAGGGAGCCCAGCGTAGCGGCGAGAAGGATCAGGCCGATGACGCGCGTAGACACTTCCATGGGAATGCCAAAGTGGGCAAAGACAGCGCCGAACACGTCGAAGATGCCGGTGGAGATGGCAACGCCGCCCTCGGGGATGAACAGGTTAACCAGCAGCGAAGCGCCTGCATACAGAAGGCCGATGGTCAGGCCGGCGATAACGACGGTGCGCACGAAGGCCTTGACGCCACCCTTAAGGTCGTTAAGGAACACGCCGACAGACTCAGCGCCGCCAACGCCCTGGATGATCCAGGCAAGCGTACCGAAGAAGCCCCACGCAGTTGCGAAGTTGCTCATGTCGGGAGCCATGTTAGCGGGAGTAGGAGCCGTAGCGAACTCAACGCCGCCAAAGGCAGCAGCCAGGGACAGCAGGATGAACACGGCGGTCAGGCCGAGAGCCGCGGTCGAACCGAAGGAGGAAATGGAGCCGATCCACTTAGCGCCCTTGGTCGAAACCCACGTGGCGATAGCAAAGACGACGATCTCGATAATGGTGATCCACAGCTGCGAAAGCTCGGCGTTGGCACCAAAGAACACGTAGCTCGCGTAGATGATGACGTTGGGCAGGACGGACGCAAAGAAGAACAGGTTAACGAACCAGTAGCTAAATGCCGTCAGGAACGCCCAGCGGCCGCCCATCGAGGTCTTGACCCAGGCGTACACGCCCGACTCGGAGTCCTTGTTAAGGCCGACGAACTCGGCGGTAACCAGGGTATAGGGGACAAAGTACAAAAGCGTGGCAAAGAAGAACGACGGCGCGGCTGCCAAGCCGATGGCCGCGTTGTTGTTGATGATGTTCTTGATACCGAACACGGCGGCGACCGTCATGCCCAGCAGAGCGAACGAACCAATCGTTCCTCGTTTTTCAGAGCTCATAAGCCCTCCTAATCATCCGTTATATCTCATCTAAAACCGTCCGGGCTGCAAGCGCAATCGTGGACGGCGCACCTGCTAAGGGGAATGGGGAAAAGGGAGTCAACAAAGCCATCCCCCTTAACGGCGCGAAGCAAACGTCCAAACGGACGAATACTACTTGTTGGAGAAGGAATAACCTTCGACCGTCACGTGCAGTACCACGACGCGGGGATCCGAAGCCTCGGCGATAACACGGTAAGCCTCGTCGATCTCGACGACGGCAACGCCGCCGGCGGGAATCGTCACGGTTTCCCCCGCCCCCTCAAAGCGCTCGCGATCATCGATATCGCTGTAAGCGCGGGTGCAGGTGAGGCCTGCCTTGGGGGCAACCTCGACGGTCAGGTCGCCGTCGAGCGGAGCGAGCACGGCATGGTAGCGACGGTGACCGACCAGATCGGCGGTTGCGGCCTCGCGGGCATAGACCCACCAGTACACCAACGAGTCGCCGATGGAGTAAGCCACGTCGTGCTGTAGGTCGGCAACGCCATCGAGCGCCTGGCCGGTGCGCATCCACTTCTTGACGGACTTCATCTGAGCGTCGAAATCGGCGCGCGAGTTAAAGACATGCATGGCTTATGCCTCCTTAATGGGTGCCAGCGCCTGAGCCAGATCGGCAGACGTCAGCGGTCGCAGGGACACCTCAAAGCTGAAGCTCTCAAAACGGGTGCGATAGGAATCGAGCACCTCGGAACCCCAAGAGTTCGAGCCAAGGCCGAGCAACTGGTCGTTGATGTTGACCGTGACCGTATCGCCCTTGACAAGGTCGTAGACGTGCTTGGCGTTATCGATGGCCTCGCAGCTATAGGGCCATGCCGAGAACGAGAACGGGTTGGAAGCGGCGTCGCTCGGACGCGTCACGACCAGACCGTCACCGTGGCTAGAGCGCAGGGCAACCCAGCGGGTACCCTCGCGGTTGGCGCAGTCCTGAGGCATAACGTAGGGCGTGAACATATCGTCGACCGCGGTGCGGTAATGACCGACCGGGTTGGCGCGCAGCGAGTCCGGATAGTTCTCGCCCGGGCCGTGGCCATACCACTCGACGGCGCGATCGCAACCGGGGACCTCGAAGGAGATGCCGATGCGCGGGATGATGTCCGAATAGTCACCGTAGGGCTCGCCGGAAACCTTGAGGTCAACGCGACCGCTCGGAAGCACGGTGTAGACAAGCTCGACGCGCATGCCGAACGCGCGGACGGGAGGAGCGATACGCTGGCTCACGGTAACGACGACCGCATTGCCGTCCTGCTTCCAAGAAACCTTGCGGGTAGACGTCTGCATCACATCGATGAAGTTGTCCTTCCACAGTGAGTCATACTCCTGGGCGTGGTTATCGACGAGCGGATGCCAAAAACCAACCTGGGGACCAGAGGCCATGACGTCGCGACCGGATGCCTTCCACTCGCTCACGGTACCGTTTACCTTGCTGAAGGTCAGCTCGCCGTTGAGGGAGTGAATGTGGATCTCCTGCTCGGTCTCCTCGACCGTAAGCTCAGGACGAGCGGGGGCGACGATGGCCGGCGCTGGATGGTTTGCGATGGCAAACTGGCTTGCGCCCAGCTGGAACATCGGCTCGCACCAGACGTGAGCGGCCATGGTGTAGGCGCGCACAGTCAGCAGGGTCTCGCCTACCGCGGCCTCGTGAATCACCAGCGGAAGCTGGACGGACTCACCGGGGGCAACCGCACCGGGCATGAGCGTCTTGCGGCAGACCACGTCACCGTCCACCAGGGTCTCAGCCGACAGGCAAACATCCTCGAGGGTGGTAAACCAACGCTTGTTAGTGACAGTCAGCTCGCCTGCCTCGGCGTCATAAGCCATGCGAACCGGGCAGATGACCTGGCCATACTCAGTGAGGCCCGGGCTCGGCTGCTGCCAGGGGAACACCATGCCATCGATGCAGAAGTTGCTGTTGTTGGGGTAATCGCCGTTGTCGCCGCCGTACATATCGTAGGCAACGCCGTCCTCGGTCACAGCAGCCAAACCGTGGTCGCACCATTCCCAGATAAACTGGCCTTGGATGCAATCCCAGCGATCGAAGACCTCCTGATACTCGGACAGGCCTCCGGGGCCGTTGCCCATGGAGTGACCGTACTCGCAGTTGATGCGCGGCTTGGGGAATGGATGCTCACCAAAGTCGTTCATCTGCGACACGCGGGAGTACATCGTGGAAATGACATCGACGGTATCGGCGTTGCGGTCCTCCTCGTAATGGACCGGACGACCATCGAGCTCGTGAGCCTTGGCGTACATCGCGCGGATGTTGCAGCCATAGCCGCTCTCGTTGCCCATCGACCACATAATGATGCAGGCGTGGTTGCGCTCCTGCATCACCAGGCGCTCGATGCGGTCGACGTAGGCCGGCTCCCATGCCGGGTCGTCGGTGACCAGGGCGATATTGCCGATATTCTCGAAGCCATGGCTCTCCATATCGGTCTCGGCGACCAGCATGATACCGTATTCGTCGCACAGCTCGTAAAAGCGCGGGTCGTTGGCGTAGTGGGACGTGCGCACCGCGTTGATGTTGTGCTGCTTCATGAGCTCCAGGTCGCGGCGCATGCGATCGAGGCCCACGGCGCGGCCCTTGTGATCGTCGTGATCGTGGCGGTTGACGCCATGCATCTTAAAGTAAGTGCCGTTGAGGTAGATATGATTGTCCTCGACCGTCACCTCGGCAAGACCCTGGCGATGCGGGACGTACTCGCTGACCTGGTCACCGTCGTAGACCTCAAACGTAAGGTCATAGAGGAAGGGGTCCTCGGGATTCCAGAAGTGGGCATCGGTCACGCTGCACTCGGCATGGCCGTCGACGCACTCGCCCGTAGCCACCACGTTCTCGCCATCGCTGAGCGTAAACACGACGCGGGAAGCGCCCTCGGCCACCGTATCGAGCGTAATCAGAGCGGCATCGCCCTCGCGGTGCGTGCGGAACCTAAAGTCGACCAGGTGTGCGGCGGGACGCTGCATAAGGTACACATCGCGGAAGATGCCCGATGCCCACCACATGTCTTGGTCCTCGATATAGCTACCATCGCTGTACTGCAGAACCTTGACCGCAAACAGGTTGTCACCCTCGACAAGCGCGTCGGTCACGTCGAACTCGGCAGACAGGCGCGAGCCCTTGGTCATGCCGATAAACTTGCCGTTGACGTACAGCTCGCCATAGCTCTCGATGCCGTCAAAGCGAATGATCTCGCGAGCGCCGGCAGGCACGGCGGGAAGATTGACGATGCGCTGGTACACGCCCGTGGGATCGTCAGAGGGAACGAACGGCTGATCCACCGGGAACGGGAAACCCTCGTCGGTGTAGGCAAGGTTGCCATAGCCGTCTACCTGCCACAGGTGCGGAACCTCCACGTGATCCCACTCGGGCTCGTACGTGGAAAGCTCCTCGTTAGAGACGGCAGCAGGCCCCTCAAAGAGGCGGAACTGCCACGAGCCGGACAGCTGGACAAACCCGCGCGACAGCTCGCGGCTGTACGTAGCGGCGAGATCGGCGGTCTCGTAACCCATAAAGTACGCATGGGGTGCCAGGCGGTTCCTGTGGGTGAGCGCTTGGTTTTCCCAATCGTTAATGGCGTCCATGGTGATGCTCCTTCGTCATCGTAGTGATTCTTGTGCAACCGGTTGTCCTTATCTTACGGGCGATGCAAAATACTGTGCAACCGGTTGTCCGCTGAACGGTCGATTTGGTCGGGTTAACGGTGCAACCGGTTGTACAACCGCGACACTTATGTCACCCTGAGTATCGAAACTCAGCGCAAGACATCGTTTAAGCTCGTAGGCAACCGCCACGCCCGCTGATATCTCACCCATACGAGACGTATTCGATTGCGGCTTGGTTGCAAAACGACACCGGTCACCGGATATCATGAACGCTGTTCAGGCGCACTATAGTAAGCTGTATCCGCACCAGCCCGTATCAGCGACAACATCGACCGCATTCTCCAGGAGACGCCATGACCCAACCAGTTCGCACCGCACCTACGCTTGCCGAGGTTGCCGCAGCTGCCGGCGTGTCGCGCTCCACGGCATCGCGCGCCCTCAACGATTCGCCCCGCATTAGCGAGGAAACCAAAAAGCGCGTCCGCGCGGCGGCCAAGGAAGTCAATTTTGTCCCCAACGCTCGTGGCCGAGCGCTCGCTGTCGGGCGCACGGAAATCATCGCCGTGCTCGTGACCGAGCCCCTGAGTGAACTCTTCAGCGACCCCACCTATAGCGAGTTTTTGAGCGGCATTACCGAGGAACTGTCGAAGTCGTCCTATCTGCCCGTTATCTTGCAGGCGTCTTCTACGCATGAGCGCAACCGCGCGCGCGAGCACTTTGAGCGCCGCTCGTTCGACGCCGTGATCAACGTCTCCCCCTACAAGGGCAGCGAGCTGCTCGAGGTGCTGCGCGAGCTGGGCGTACCCACCGTGTTGTGCGGCCAGCTCGAGGGCCACCCCTATCGCGATGTGTTCTCGACGGTCTACTCTGACGACGAAGAGGGCGGACACTTTGCGGCACTCGCCATGAAGGAACGCGGGCGCAAAGATATCGTCGCCGTGTTGGGACCGCAAGACAACCCCGCTGTTGTCGACCGCCTGCGCGGCTACCGTGCCGTCTTGGGCGAAGACCTCCCAGACGCAAACGTTATCTATACCGGCTGGAACAACGGAGACGGCTATCAGGCCATGCACCAGATCCTCGCGCGCGAGATTGCTTTCGATGGCGTGCTCTGCGGATCGGACCGTATCGCGGCTGGCGTCATCACCGCACTCAACGAGGCAGGCCTATCCGTTCCGGCGGACGTTTCTGTCGTCGGCTTCGACGATCACGAGATTGCGACGCGCTGCGTCCCCGCACTCACGACCGTCCGCCAGCCCCTGCGCGAAGAAGGCCACATGGCCGCCAACATTGCGCTCGACATGATCAAGGGTGCCGAGCCCACCACCTCCGTGATGCACATGCAGCTGATCCAGAGAGACTCGCTATAAGAAACTGGGGCAGGCTTTCCGCCAGACAGTTGTTGCGGAAAGCCTGTTCCGTTTTGAGCGCTCATTCTGGGACACAGGTTCCGTTAGACAGCTCAATCGGAAACTGTGCCCCATTATTATGCCGAATTCTGGGGCACGCTTTCCCAGAGGACCCCCTTTGGGAAATCGCGACCCATTCTGGACGCAGATTCCGGGATGCGCTTTCCGCGACGCCCGATCACCCTATGCTCTCACAACCTCGACGCATAAAAAACGAGGGAAGGCACGCGTCCTTCCCTCGCTGCGGGCAGTATGTAGCCACTCGCCTACATCAGGCGCAGACTGACGTCCTTGAGCTGGGCGCCGGAAACGGCACTCGGAGCACCCGACATAAGATCGGAGCCGCTGGCCGTCTTGGGGAACGCCATGACGTCGCGGATGGAGTCGGAGCCGGTAAGCAGCATGCACACGCGGTCCAAGCCCAGAGCAAAACCGCCCATCGGGGGCGCACCAAACTTGAGCGCCTCCATGAGGAAGCCAAACTGAGACTCGGCGCGCTCCTCGGTAAAGCCCAGGAGCTTGAGCATGGACATCTGCATCTCGGCGTTGTGGATACGCATGCCGCCGCCGCCGGCCTCAAAGCCGTCCATGACAAAGTCGTAGGTGCAAGAACCGGCTGCCAACGGGTCGGCCTCGATCTTGGCGATGTCGGTCTCGGTCGGCAGGGTGAAGGGCTGGTGCTCGGCAGCGTAGGCCTTGCGGTCCTCGTCCCAATGGAACAGCGGGAAGTTGACGACCCACAGGAAGTCGTGACCCTCACGCTTGATCTCGAGTGCGTTGGCCATGTGCGAACGCATGCCGCCCAGGATCTCGTCGGAGAGCAGGCGCGGGCCGGCGGCGAACATCACAAGGTCGCCGGGCTCGACGTCCATGCGCTCGCGCAGAGCGGCCATCTCCTCGTCCGAGAAGAACTTGACGATGGGGCTGTTGATGGAGCCGTCCTCACGGAAGGCGATCCAGGCCAGGCCCTTGGCGCCAAACGTGGAAGCCACCCCGGCGAGCTTATCGATCTTGGCACGTGCCCAGGCACCGGCGCCCTTGGCGTTGATGGCCTTGACGACAGAGCCCTCCTCATTTGCGGCGGTCGCGAAGACCTTGAACTTGGAGTTGGCAAAAATGTCGGTCAGGTCGACCAGGTGCATGCCATAGCGGGTATCGGGCTTGTCGGAGCCATAGGTGTCCATGGCATCCCAGTAGTTCATGCGACGCAGCGGCGTGGGCATCTCGACACCCATGCGGCCGAAGGCATCGGCAAGAACCTCTTCGAGCGCGCTCATGACATCGTTCTGGTCCACGAAGGACATCTCGATATCGACCTGGGTGAACTCGGGCTGACGGTCGGCACGCAGGTCCTCGTCGCGGAAGCACTTGGCAACCTGGTAGTAGCGCTCGACGCCACCGACCATGAGCAGCTGCTTCAGAAGCTGCGGGGACTGCGGCAGAGCGTAGAAGTTGCCCGGCTGGATGCGGCTGGGGACGATGAAGTCGCGGGCGCCCTCGGGCGTGGACTTGAACAGGGAGGGCGTCTCGACCTCCATGAACTCACGGTTGTGCAGCGCCTCGCGAATGGCAAAGGTAAAGTCGGAGCGCAGCTTGAGGTTTGCCATCATCTCGGGACGACGGAGGTCCAGATAGCGATAGCGCAGACGGGTGTCCTCGCTGGTCTCGATGCCGTCCTCGATCTGGAACGGCGGGGTGACGGAAGTGTTGAGCACCTCGGCGTGGTCGGTCAGGACCTCGATCTCGCCGGTCGCGAGCTTGGCGTTGGTGGTCTCCTCGCCACGGGAGCGCACGACGCCGTGGATCTTGATAGGCCACTCGGGACGCATGGTCTCGGCAATCTTAAAGGCGTCGCCGTCGGAGTGCTCGGGGTCGAAGGTGAGCTGCGTGATGCCCTCGCGGTCGCGAAGGTCGCAGAAAATAAGGCCGCCGTGATCGCGGCGACGGCTCACCCAACCGGTGAGGGTGACCTCTTCGCCCACGTTCTCGCGGCGAAGCTCGCCGCAGGTACGGGTGTGCATGGAATGCTCGTCGATGGGACGGGTCTGGCTCATACCAGTGATCCTCCTTTATGGATCTGTGCCGCCCCGTGTCGTTCCGGGCGGCGTCGTACAGATTTGCCCAGCCTGCGTAAACCGCGCAGCCAGACATGGCGTTCTATCTTATCGCACCTGTGTCGATGTGCCGCGGAAAAGTAGCTCCTGCCCAAAGACTTGACGGAGACGAAACAATTGCCGCACCGTGGCCGTCGCCAAGGCGCGCCCCGTGCGACAATGTGCCCCAACACAACCGCACTCGGAAAGGCCCGTCATGACTGCACGCCTCATCGTTATGGATATCGACTCCACACTCATCAACCAGGAGGTCATCGACCTGTTGGGCGAGGAGGCCGGCGTGGGCGAGCAAGTTGCACAGATTACCGAACGCGCCATGCGCGGCGAACTGGACTTTAAGCAGGCGCTCGAGGAGCGCGTGGGGCTGCTTGCCGGCTTGGACGAGAGTGTGTTCGAGCGCACCTTTGAGCGCGTGACGTTTACCCCCGGCGCTCTGGAGCTTGTGCGCTCGGCGCACAGCAAGGGCTGGAAGGTCGGCGTCGTGAGTGGCGGCTTCCACGAGGTCGCCGACAAGATCGTGGCCGCCGCGGGCATCGATTTTTGCCTGGCCAACCGCCTGGAGGTCGTGGACGGCAAGCTCACCGGTAAGCTGGCGGCAGACATTGTGACCAAAGAGTCCAAGCTCATCCAGCTGCTGGACTGGGCAGTTGAGTGCGGTGTCGACATGGCCCATACCGTGGCAATCGGCGACGGCGCCAACGACATCCCCATGATTCAGGCTGCGGGCACGGGCATCGCGTTTTGCGCCAAGCCCAAGACGCGCGAAGCCGCCCCGTTTGCCATCGACGAGCGCAACCTGATGCTCGCCATGGACATCATCCTGCGTGACTAGCCGATCCGTCTAACAATTGAATCAGTCTGTCCTATAGTTTCCGAACAATTTTGTCTTAGTGTTCGGAAACTTGCCCTTGAGTGCTAGACTTTGCACCGTCGAAGGGAACATATATGGATAAGCGAGATCTTGAGCAATTGCTGAGCGATGTTGCCGACGGAGCAGTCGCCCCGGCAGTCGCCCTCACGCGCATCCAGACGGCGCCGACCGCCGATCTGGGTTTTGCGCAGCTCGATCTTTCGCGCGGGGTGCGCCAGGGAGCCGGCGAGGTTGTCTACGGCGCCGGCAAAACCGCCGAGCAGATTGCCGCCATTATCAAAGCATTACTCGATGCCGGCCAGGAGCGCATCCTGGTCACGCGCTTGGATGCCGAAAAAGCGGCGCACACCGCTGAGCTTCTCGGCAACGACATCGACCTGGGATATGCCCCGGACGCGCAGCTCGCCCTCGTGGGCGGCAAGCCCTCCCCCACCGGCAACGGACGCATCGTCGTCGCCTGCGCCGGCACGAGCGACTTACCCGTCGCCGAAGAAGCCGCGTTGACGGCCGAGTTCTATGGCAACGAGGTCGACCGCCTCTACGACGTAGGTGTCGCCGGCCTGCACCGCCTGCTCGCGCATGCCGAGGAACTTGCCCAGGCGCAGGTGGTCATCGCCATCGCCGGCATGGAGGGCGCGCTGGCGAGCGTTATCGGCGGTCTGGTGAGCTGTCCGGTCATCGCCGTTCCCACCAGCGTTGGCTACGGCGCAAGTTTTGGTGGCGTAGCTGCACTGCTCGCCATGCTCAACTCCTGTGCCAGCGGCGTTTCGGTCGTCAATATCGACAACGGCTTTGGCGCCGCTTACCAGGCAAGTCTTATCAATCATCTGAGCGCCGGCACACCCCGCGCCCGCTAAGGAGCATTCCATGTCCAATCATCAGCACACGCTTATCATCGACGGCACCTCGGGCATCAGCGGCGATATGACCGTCGCGGCCCTGCTCGACCTGGGCGCCAGCGAGGAGCACCTGCGCGAACAGCTCGCCACACTGCCGGTCGACGGCTTTACGATCGCCGTCACGCGCGTAAACAAGCATGGCATCGACGCCTGCGATTTCGACGTTCAGCTGGCAGAAGAGCTCGAGAACCACGACCACGACATGGCATGGCTCTACGGCAACGAAGCAGCTGCCGAGCACACGCACGAGCACGAGCACGAGCACCACCATCATGACCATGACGAGCATGAGCACTGCCATGAGCATGATCATGAGACCCACGGCCATGGCCACGAGGGTCACCATCACGCCCACCACCATCACCACCGTTCTTTGGCGGACGTCACCGCTATCATCGACGGCTCGCAGCTAAGCGATGGCACCAAGCGTCGTGCGCTCGCCATCTTTACCGCGCTCGCCGCCGCCGAGGCAAAGGCCCACGGCAAAACGCCCGAGACCGTCATGTTCCACGAGGTAGGCGCCGTCGATTCCATCGTCGACGTCTGCTCTGTCGCCATCTGCCTCGATGACCTAGGTATTGAGGACATCGTGGTCGAGTCGCTCTCCGAAGGCCACGGAACCATTCGCTGCGCCCACGGCCTTATGCCCATTCCCGTCCCCGCTGTCGTCAACCTGTGCCAGGCGGGCAATATCGCCCTCACGCCCGCACCGGTCGCTGGCGAGCTCGTGACGCCCACGGGCGCCGCCATCGTCACCGCGCTGCGCACGTCCGAGCACCTGCCGGCACGCTACCACATCGAGGCCGTCGGCTACGGCGCCGGCAAGCGCCCCTACGAGGGTTGCTCCGGCACGCTCCGTTGTCTACTCGTTGACGTGGATGCATAGCCATGGATGCCCGCAAAGAAAAAAGCCGCGCTGCCATCGTTGCAGCGTTCTCCGAGCTGCTACGCGAAGAGGATTACGGCAAGATTACCGTCGGCGACATCATCGCTCGTGCCCATGTTGGTCGGGCCACGTTCTACGGCCTCTTCAAGAGCAAAGACGACCTACTGTCCGAGCTCGTGAACGACATCTGCACCCACGCCCTCGACGACGATGGTACGCCGCTCGACGACCCACTCGTGCAAGTCGAGCATATCCTCAACAACCTCTGGGAACGCCGTCAGGGCGTTCGAGCCCTCGTAGCCGGAGCCGGCTCGCGCGTCTTCGCCGACTGTCTCCGCAAGACCATCATGTCACGAGCAGCCGAAACCGTCCCCGCCGACCCCACAGGCCCCGCCGGCACCATGGACCGCAGCTTCTTACTACACCACATAGCCTCAAGCTTCGTAGCCACCGTCCAATGGTGGGCCTGGCACAACTTCCAAGCAGACAAAGCCGACGTAGCCAAAGACTACCTCTCAGCCATAAAACCCCTCTTCGGCTAAGTAAGAAGCTCACCCCAAAGCATCGCCCCAACCCAGGGCGCCACGCATCCCAAAGTATCACTCGCGCTTCAATGCCCCCCAACAGCAACAAGCCCCTCCCATCCAAATTCAGATATATGTTGGGTTGCTTATACGAACGCAACAAAGATCCCGCAGCTGGCCGCATGGGGTAACTTCCCAGCGCATTCCGCAGGACGAAAGAACCCCCGCCGCACGAAGTGCGCAGCGGGGGTTCTTTCATGTCCGAGGACGCGCTGGGAAATTACCCCATGCGGCCAGCGGACAACTATGTAGCCTTTGACTAGAACATGCCCAAGAAACCATGCACAAACAGCGCGGCCAGAGCGGCACCGACAAACGGCGCGATGCCAGGAACGAGCAGGCCGTACTTCCAGTTGTTGTCGGCCTTGTTCTTAATCGGCAGCACCTGATAGGCCATGCGAGGACCAAGGTCACGAGCCTGGTTCATGGCGAAGCCGGTGATGCCGCCCATGCCCATGCCAACAGCCCAAACGATCAGGCCGACGCAGATGGCGAGCATCAGAACGTTCTCGCCAGCACGGTTAGCAGCAGCAAGGATGGCGCTGATGAACACGAAGGTGCAGATAGCCTCGCAGAAGAAGTTGCGGGCATAGTTGGTGCCCTCGGTGGTGGGGTTGGTCGAGAAGATGTTGCGCTGAGCAATGGGATCGATGACACCATCGGAAGCCTTGAACTCATCGGCATACATCAACCACGCGATCACGGCACCCGCAAAGCCGCCGAGCATATCAGCAACCATGAAGGGGATGCAACTGCTCCACGGCACCAGGCCGACGATGCACTGGGCAAGTACCATGGCGGGGTTCATGCACACGGCGCCGCCAAAGACAAACAGGCAAACCGAGATGCCAAAAGACCAGGTGGTGATGGCAAACATGTGGCCGGAGCCCTGATACTTGGTGCCCTTAAGCACGGTATCGCAGTGCACGCCCACGCCAAAGATGATCATGAGGGCCGTTGCGCCGAATTCGCAGAGGAGTTTGGTAAGCATAAAACCTTATCTTTCTTGTCGGTTATAAACGATTCGTTTGGGCCGCACACTAGTGCTGAGCGACGACAACGCCCAGGCCATCGGGAATGACGGCCACCTTGGCATCGGCACCCTTCATCTCAAAGGCGAGCTTGAGCGCCTCATCGAGGGTGTTAACCGGCGTCATGTGCATATCCTTGATCATCTGGTGATCGCACAGGTCGGTAACCATGATCACAGGGTGATGCGCCAGGATGCGGGCAAAAATCTGGCTCGTCCACTGGTCGGGCAGGGTCTCGTCCTTAGGACGGTCGATGCAGGCGCGCTCAAACTCTGCCGGATCATTGTCGGCGATGTTGTGATAGAAGCCCTCGCCACCGTGACCGTCGGCACAACCGGCGACGTCGATGATCACACCGCCCTCGGGAAGCGTAGCCTCGGCAGAGCACATTCCCTTCACGGCCTGATAGATGTTCTGGTCGAGCGGGTAGCCGCCATTGGTGGTAATGGCAATCTCGCACTCGACGGGCTCAACGCCGGCAAGGCTCTTTACGAACTCGCAGCCAGCCTCGTGTGCCTTGTGGATGTCGCCGGCGAAGGAGCCAATGACCTCGTGCTTGCCGTTGAGCACCACGTTGAGCACAAAGGCAAGGTGAGCCATCTCGGCGGCGGCGAACATGTCCTCGCTCACGTGATTGTGGCAAAGGTTGCCGGCACGCGAATGAGAATCGTTCACAAACTGGCCGTTGTGGTTGTACATGATGGTCTTGTAGCTGGCGATGCCAGGCAGGACGGACTTGCGGCTGCCGGAGAAACCAGCAAAGAAGTGCGGCTCAATAAAGCCCTCGGCAAGCAGCAGATCGCAATCGACGGCAATCTTGTTGATGATGCACTCGCCACCAGAAGGCAGGGTGCCGATCTTTTTCATCATGCTGTCGTCAGTCGCGACGTGCATAACGATTTCCTCGTTGGCAACGATCTCCTCGCCGTACTTGTTGACGAGCTCCTCGTGCGTCGACGGACGATGCATACCCGTAGCAACCAAAATGCGCACGCGAGCCTCGGGCGCAGCGGAATGGATGTGATGCAGCAGAATAGGCATCGTTATACGCGAGGGAACGGGGCGCGTATGATCGGAGCTAATGATGACAATATCCTTCTTGCCAGCACAAAGCTCCTCGAGCGAAGGCGAGCCATAAGGGTTGGCAAGCGACTCCTCCACCAGCTCTTCCTGCGATTTTGTAGTCTTAAACTCGTTTTGATGACCTTCCATCGCACCCGCGAAGTTCTTATCCTCGAGCTCCAGATGCAACGTCTTGTGGTCAAACGGCAGTTCACATTCAAACAATGACGAGCGCCCTCTTCCTTTCAACTGACACACTAGATTAACCGTTGGAAGGATACGCCGCTCACCGAAAAACACCACCGTCCACCGACTCATTAACACAACGTTCATATTTGACCCACAACAAAATGGCCGCGATCCCAAAGGGAACCGCGGCCGCCTGTCAAAGACACTATAGACAGGATGATTTACGCAGCGCCGAGGCAAACATCTACCCCGAGACGTTCGCACGTAAGCCATTTTGCATAAATGCGTTAATTAATTGCATAAAATGGCGAATGGATTTCTAGCCGTAACAGGGTGGTACCCTCCGGAGCGTGCATTTTTGCGAGTATTCAGCATCGCGAGATAAGATTTTGGTGTCAAAAGTCTTTCAAAAAGTAGATAGTCCTCATGGCTCGTCCCATCTGGATGGCATGCGGCGAGAAACCAGCCATATATGAACATCGACAAAGCCCAATCGTCATGCAAAAGCATCAACAGGAGCCGCGAACGTCACCCATAGCCTTATGCACCAATCTTTGGCTGCTGAAAACTCCGTTTTTTGCACGTCGCCCCAAGCACCACCCTCACCCAGCGGCTGATCCGCCGAAGACCGGACATCGCAGGGCCCGCCATTAGTCTACTTTTAGGCACACTCCACAGGACGCAAGAAGCCCGCGCCGCACTCCACGCTATGCGCGAAGCGTGCCTTATTCCCTTCAGCTTTAATCCCTGAAGACCGAGGACGAAGGGGCCCGATGGGTTTCCCTCTGAATGCATTCCGCAGCACGAAGCCCTTTCCAAACGCGCGAAGCGCGCCATTATTCCCCCAGCAGTAATCCACTGAAGACCGGACATCGCAGGGCCCGCCATTAGTCTACTTTTAGGCACACTCCGCAGGACGCAAGAAGCCCTCGCCGCACGAAGTGCGCAGCGAGGGCTTCTTGCATGTCCGAGGACGTGCCTAAAAGTAAACTAATGGCGGGCCCGGACGACTACAGGGCTATCGATTACCCCGTGTTCTGCAGTCCTGCCGAGACGCCGGTCACAGTCGAAAGAATCAGGCTCATGTACTCGGCCTTCTTCTCCTCGGCCATCTCGTCCTGGTTCATACGCACCTCGCGAAGGGCGCGGACCTGGGCGATGGACAGGGCGTCGACGTAGGGGTTGCGCACGCGGACGGCGCAGCCGAGCACGCGACGACGCTGCAGCGGCCATTCATCACCGACGATGGCAAGGACCCACTTACGCGTGAGCTGCATCTCGGTGAAGACCTTCTCGGACAGATCCTGGCGATCGCCCAGGTGCAGATACATCTTGGCGATGCGCTGGTCGGTCTTGGCGATCGACATCTCGATGTTGTCGATAAAGGTGCGGAAGAACGGCCACTCCTGGTAGGCAGCCTTAAGCTGGTCCAGATCGCCAAACTGCTCGCAGGCGGTACCCAGGCCGTACCAAGCGGCCAGGTTAATGCGTGCCTGGCTCCAGCTGAAGATCCACGGAATGGTACGCAGGTCGTCGAGCGACTTGGCACCCAGGCCGCGCTTGGCGGGACGCGAGCCGATCGGCAGCAGACCGACCTCGGTCAGCGGCGTCACGGTCGAGAACCACGGTGTAAAGTCCTCGGTGTTCAGCAGGTCCAGATAGCGCTCGTGGCTTGCGTTGTTGAGCTTCTCGGCCATATCCCAGAACTTCTGAGTGGTCTCGGTGTTGGTCTTCTCGACACTCGGGGCCGACTGCAAAAGCGTTGCGGCGGCAACGGACTCAACATGGCGCTGAGCCAGCGTGCGGTTGCCGTAACGGGCAAAGATGACCTCGCCCTGCTCGGTGAGCTTAAAGAAGCAGTTGACCGAACCCTTGGGCTGCGCCAGCACGGCCTTGTTGGCCGGGCCGCCGCCACGGCCCACGGCACCGCCGCGACCGTGCATGAGCACCAGGTCGATATCGTTCTTCTCGGCCCACTTGGCAATGCGCTCCTGCGCGGAGTGCAGCGCGAGCATGGCCGTGGTAGGACCGGCATCCTTGGAGGAGTCGGAATAGCCCAGCATGACCTCCATGCGGCGGTTGGTCTGGGCAAGGCGCTTTTGCACCACGGGCAGCGTAAGCATCTGGTCGAGCACGTCGACGCAGCCCTCGAGGTCCTCGAGCTGCTCGAACAGCGGGATCACGTCGAGCTCGGGGACATCCTCCTCGTGTGCAAAGGACAGGTGGGCAAGCTCAAAGACGTCGGCCACATGCTGGGCGCTCTTGGTGAACGAGATGATGTAGCGGTGCGCCATCTTCTTGCCGTAGCGCTTTTGGATGGAGCCGATAGCGCGGAAGGTATCGATAACCTCGCGCGTCATGGGCTGCAGATCGCCATGGATACCGTTTTCGTGGATATCCTTGAGGGCGCGGGCATGCACCACGGAGTGCTGACGGAACTCCATCTCGACCATATGGAAGCCGAAGGACTCGACCTGCCAGATGATGGTCTGGACCGGGCCGTAGGCAGCACGGACGGCGCCGCAGGCGGCCAGGGAGCGCTGAACGACGCGCAGGTCATCCAGGAACTCATCGGCGCTGTGGTACATGGTGTCGGTGATGCGACGCACGGTGGCGTTCAGACGGTCGGCCATGACGAGCATGACGGCGCGATGCGGCTCGTGCTCGGAGATCAGCTCGGCACGTGCAGTGTACTGGGTGCTCATCTCGACCTGATGGTTCCACAGGTTAATGAGCTCGGCAGACGGCTTGCTGTAGGTGGCCTCGAGCGTCAGGTTGCGGCCGATGCGGCGGCA
The DNA here is from genome assembly GCA_900540935.1 of uncultured Collinsella sp. Lineage (GTDB taxonomy): Bacteria > Actinomycetota > Coriobacteriia > Coriobacteriales > Coriobacteriaceae > Collinsella. The sequence goes on from UQHW01000005.1 coordinate 17,144, forward strand.
CTTGTCCTCGAGCTTGAGCACCATGTGCGTAAAGTACTTAGCAGCGACCTCACGGCTCACCTTGGCGGTGACGTTGGGGTTGCCGTCACGGTCGGAACCGATCCAGCTGCCGGGATGGAAGAACGCCGGGCACAGCGGCGGCACGGTACCGGCCTTATCACCCAGCACCCAGTCGTCAAAACGACGATAGATGACGGGGATAACGTCGAACAGCGTGTTATCGAAGATGTCGATGATGGTATCAGCTTCCTCGACCGGCGTGGGCTTCTTGAGCGCGATGGGGCTCGTGCGTACCAGGGCGTCGATCTCCTGCAGCATGTGGCGCTCGTTCTCCACCAGGTCGGAGCCGCCCAGACGCGGACGCTCCTCCAGCAGGTTGGAGATACGGCGAATCTTGCCCTCGACGGCCTTACGACGAGCCTCGGTGGGATGTGCGGTAAAGACAGGGTGGAACTCGAGCTTGTCGAGCAGCTCGTTGGCGCCCTCGACACCCATCTCGTTTACCAACTGGTGATAGGCGACGGTGAGTTCGTTAGCGGGATCGACCTCGGTATCGGTCGATGCGCCGGCCTCGCGCTCGCGCAGCTGCGCCACACGGTAGTTCTCCTCCGACAGGTTTGCCAGATGGAAGAAGCTCGTAAAGGCGCGGACAATGACCTGTTGCTTATCGAGCGGCAGGCTGTCGATCAGATCGACGACTTCGCGAAACGCCACGGCGGTGGGCTCGTCGGCAGTGGGCACGCCCTGCTCGTCAACGGACTCGTCGGCAGCGCGGCTACCAGGGTTGCCGGCATTGGCCACAATCTCGGCTGTTAAAATCTTGTCGAACAGGTCCGCGATCTCGGGATCATACTCGCTAAGCACACGGCGCTCCAGGCGCAGGAACAGCGCCAGATTATCGCGCAGCTCCTCGGGAATCTCGATCTCGGCGAGACGCTCCCTGGACTCGGCATTCGAGCCGATTCGGTTAACGAGGCGGTTGACCACGGCAGCGACACGCGCCGCGGCTTCGGGTACAGACTGGTTGCTTAGGTTCTCAGCCACGTTTCCTCCCATTCCTCCTTCTATGCACGTAACATGCGGTATTTATTATAGGCACTCGGCAAAAACTTTCGAAGCTGATTGCGCTTTACCACACAAAAGTATTTTCTGCATTGCAAGGCTTTTTGCCCCAAATGGTCGTATTTCTCGGTGGACGGCATATACAAACGGGGGCATTCCGCATAAATGCGAAACACCCCCGTAACAATCGCTCTCCATGAGCAGGGCACGTTAACAGGCCCGCAGCTCAAAAAACATGCGCTACAGGCGCTCGCGAACCGCCTCGACAACGTTGGCCAAATCGACCAGTACCTCGTCGTGGCTCTGCATGTCGCGCACCTTGACCTTGCCGGCGGCAAGCTCGTCGCCACCCAGGACTAGGATGAGCTTAGCGCCCACCTTGTCGGCCTGCTTAAACTGGGCCTTGAGCGAACGGCCCTGATAGTCGGCCTCGGTCACAATCCCTGCAGCGCGAAGCTGCTGCGTAATGGTAAAGACGTTCTGACGCAGCTCCTTGCCGGCGTTGGCAACGTAGACGCACGGGACCTCCTCGGCACCCAGTTCGCTGCCAAAGGCCTGCAGGGCCAGCAGGGCGCGCTCAAAGCCGACGGCAAAGCCGACGCCCGCCGTGGGCTTGCCGCCCTCGAGCTCGACCAAGCCGTCATAGCGACCGCCGCCACCGATGGAGCCGACACCGGCGCCGGGAGCCTCGACCTCAAAGACAGTACGGGTGTAGTAGTCCAGGCCGCGCACCAGGGTAGGATCCTCGACATACTCGATACCAGCGGCGTCCAGATAGCGCTTGACCTGCTCGTAGTGCTCGCGGCACTCGTCGCACAGGTTGTCGCCCATCAGCGGGGCGTCGGCCATGATCTCGCGGCAATGGTCGTTCTTGCAGTCGAAGGCGCGCAGCGGGTTGAGCTCGGCGCGCTCGCGGCACTCGTCGCACATCTCGTCGGCGTGGTCGAGAATGAACTGCTTGACCTGCTCGCGATATGCCGGACGGCACTGCGCATCGCCCATCGAGTTAATGAGCAGACGGAGCTTGGAAAGATCGAAGCCCAGGCGCTTGTAGAACTCCATGAGCATGATGATGCACTCGGCGTCTGCCGCCGGATCGGGAGCGCCGAGCCACTCGATGCCCACCTGGTGAAACTGGCGCAGGCGACCCTTCTGGGGACGCTCGCCACGGAACATGGCCTCGGCATAGTACGCCTTAAACGGCGTGGAGCCCTGGGGAACTAGGTTGTTCTCCACGACGGCGCGCACCACACCGGCCGTGCCCTCGGGACGAAGGGCCAGGCGCTGCTTGGGCTTAAGCTTGGTATCGGTGCCCTCGGTAAAGACGCGCTCCAGGTTGGCGCCGCTAAACACGCGGAACATCTCCTTGCGAACGACGTCGGTCGACTGGCCGATACCGTGGACAAACACGTCAACCTGCTCGATCGCGGGCGTCTCGATGGGCTTAAAGCCAAACGGCTCGAACACGCCAGCAGCAATCTGCTGCATCTTTTGCCAGGCGCGCATCTCGGCGCCGATAAGGTCGCGGGTTCCCTCCGCCTTCTGTGCCTGCATGGGCAAACACCTTTCTTTTGTATCGCGTCATAGGTAGTGGACATTATACGGCACAAACACAAACAGCGGCGGTGCGTCTGACCGAACGAGGGTATGGGGACTCGTTCGGCCAGACGCACCGCCGCTGTTTGCGATCCGCTTTCCTCCGTCCCCTTCGGATCACGTGATCTGTTGGGGACGGAGGAAAACGGATCATTTCGTAGGCCCGTGGCCGCCTTGGAAACCGAATGATGGTACGAGCATCCATTCGGCTTCCAGGGCAGCCACAGACAGAACGGAGCGAACAGAAAAGAGCACGTAGACCTGCCATAGCTTACCGACAAAGCTCATGCCGGCAAGAACGGCAGAGGTGGCGATTACAGTGAGGGGAACCCAAAACGCGGCCGCTTACTTTATCGGCAACATGGCCAATGACAAGTGAGCCGATAACGCTCACCACGGTGGAGATGGCATTGGAGATGTTGTACTGCGTAAGCGTGATCCCGAGGTCGCTGACGATGAGCGGCTGAAACAGGCTCATGCAGTTAACGAAAATCGTGTAACACGTGGCCATGATCACAAAGCCGGAGGCCACCACGAGCCAACCGGGGAAGAACTTACGTTGCTGGGACATACTGTTCCTTTTTTTAAACAAACGAGTAGCAAGATTGGGTGCTACCGGTGGTCGGCGATATAGCCCAAAGCGACCGCCGTGTAAGCCGCAGCGCCAAGTGGCAGCTCGGCATCGCTAAAACGTGCCTTGGGATGATGCTGAGCAAAGTGCTCGCCCGTATCGGTCACAGCAGCGCCCACGGTAAAGTACGCACTCGGGATCTCGCTCGAAATCAACGCGAAGTCCTCACTCGCCATGGCGTGGAACAGCGGCAAGAAGGCGGCCTTGGGCAGCACCGCGCCCACGTAGCCAAGCGACGCCTGGGTCATGTCGTCATCGAGTACGAGCGGGGGAACATCCGAGAGCGTCTCGATAGTCGCCGGCGTGCGATAGGTCGTGGCAACACCTTTGACGACCTCGGCAATGCGGGTCTTGAGGTTCTCCATGAGCTCGACGTCGAAGCCACGCAGCGTACCTTCGAGCACGCAGGTATCTGGAATGACGTTGGCCGCTTGGCCGCCGGCGAACTTACCCACAGTAAGCGCGACCTCCTTGGCCGCCGGCACCTCGCGGGAGATGAGCTCCTGAAGTGCCAGGTGCACATGGACGCCGGCCGTGATGGGGTCGATGCAGATCTCGGGGCTCGAGCCATGGCCGCCCTTGCCCTGCAGCGTGATACGGAAACCGTACACGCCCGAGAGCGCCGGGCTGCCGTAGAGTACCAGGCCAAGCGGCGACTGGCTATTGACATGCATGGCAAAGGCGACCTGAGGACGCGGGTTCTGCAGCAGACCGTCGACGATAGCGGCGCGGGCACCCTCAAAGGTTTCCTCGCCCGGCTGGAACAGCAACTTAACCGTGGCGTTGGCATCAACAAGCTCTGCCTCGCGCGCTTTGAGCATACGAGCCGCACCAAGCAGCGCCGTCGCGTGCATATCGTGACCGCAAGCGTGCATGCAGCCGTTGGTGGATGCAAAGGGCTCGCCCGACTCCTCGGCAACAGGCAGGGCATCCATATCGCCACGGAGCATGATGACCGTACCGGCCTGTTCGTCCGTGCAAACGCCATTGCCCCGGGCAGCGGCGGCACCGGCGCCGACAAGGCCCACAACGCAGGAACCATTGACGAGCGTGGCAAATGGGATGTCCATCTCGGTCAGGCGTGCTTGGATATACGCAGAGGTCTGCGGGAGGCTATTACCCAGCTCGGGCATCTGGTGTAAATCGTGTCGCCACGCAGCGAGCTCGTCTGCAAAAGCCTGAGCTTCTGCAACAAGACCGTCACCGATAGCGGTCTGCGCCGCTGCGGTGGCCTTGGGCGCTGATTGCGGTTGAAGATCGGACAAAGCTGGTGCCATAGATGCCCTCCAGTATCGTTTTTGCAGCAAGCACTTTGATAGCGTAAAGTGCAAGGTACTACTTTAAGGGCGAGGCATAAAAAATGCCGCCCCGGGAGGGCGGCGCAACAAGTTGTTTACAATTGCGGGCGCGGCTTTCGACGCAAAAAATCGAAGTGAGTCTCGCTCAAGATAATCGACAGGAAGATGAGCGCGAAGCCGGCGAGCAGGCGCGAGGTGAGCGCCTCCCCCATCAGCAGCACCGAGAACAGCACACCCGAAGGCGACTCCATCGAAAGGAGCAGCGAACCCGTCGAGGCCGGGACATGCGCCAGGCCGACGTTTTGGATGAGCAGAGCCGCGCATGTGCAGCCCACCGAGAGAAACGCCATCGCACCGATAAAGCTCGGCGTCCACACGGACAGAGGCGCTTGGGTCTCGAATAGCAGCGACGTTGCCAGGCTCAGCACGCCGTTGCCCACAAACATCCAAAACGTGATGACGTTGATGTCCATTTTGCGACCGTACTTGGCAGTCACCGCCATCTGGATGGCGAAAAAGGCCGCACCCGCCAGCGTAATGACGTCACCAATGTTGAATTCAACGCTATCGAGTGCGACGAGGCCAATGCCCGCTAGGCACAGCAGCGCGGCACCCAAGTTGTAGCGCGTGAGCTTTTCGCCGCTCAGGAAATAGCTCGCGAACGGCACAAGGATGCAATACGTGCCCGTCAAAAAAGCATTCTTGCCCGCCGTAGTATGTGCCAGACCGACCGTCTGCAACGCATAGGCCGCCCACATGAGCACGCCCATACTCAGGCCAACGATCAGGTTGCGAGCGTTGAGGTGCGCGATGATGCGCTTGTGGAAGACGGCAAACATGACCAACGCTGCGGGCAGAAAACGTACATAGAGCAGCGCGAACACCGGAATGGTGCCGAGTGCGTCCTTCATAGTGGTAAAGGAGTAGCCCCAGATGACCGCCACCGAAAGGAGCAGAACCTTCCAGAACAGCGGAGAGCGCGCGCCGGCGCCCCGGGGAATACCGCCCGCGCCCAAATCCTCACGGGCTACTGGGCTATCGGGCAAGTTTTCGATTTCGTTGGCAGCGTATTGGGCCATGGAACATCCTCGCACTCAATCTGGGCGTGGTGTCCGCACGCGTATGGCTGCGTGCCGCCTCATGGTCAAATAAAAACAGGGCGCACCGGACCCCCGGCACGCCCCGCTACTGTAGCAACAACCAAGCAGCCCGTGCAATTCACTACGCTAAAGCATCGGGTTGGAAGACCTCGATGTTCCGACGGCGTTTACGTTGCTGTATTAAATCAATTTAGTACTCTCCAGCTTTTCGATGATCCAGTCGTTAGCTTTGATAACCGGGCGGCGGAAGACGACGCCCAGGGCCAGCGACGGAATCAGATAGCTCGCCAGAATACCCAGCTCAACCCAGTACTCCATATGGTAGGCACCGGCCATGGCGGCGTGCATGGCGTTGATGCCGTGGGTAAACGGCAGGAACGGATAGATCGCCTGGAACACGGGACCGGTCATCTCGATGGGGAACGTGCCACCCGAACCGCCGACCTGCATGACCAGCAGCACGACAGCGAGGGCCTTGCCGATATCGCCAAACGAAACCGTAAGCGTGTAGACGATATTGGAGAACACGAGACTCGCGACCCAGCCCGCCAGCACAAACTGCAACGGGTTGTCGCACTGGATGCCAAAGAACAGAATGTCGCCCGCGCACACGAGCGTCGCCTGCAGCAAGGCCAGACCGCCAAAGAACAGATAACGGCCCAGGTAGATCTCGTGCAGGCGCACGGGAATGAGCTCGTTGATAAGCTCATCGTCAACCGAGACCTTCATCATGGCCGCCAGTACGATCGAACCGACCCAAAGCGACAGAATCGTGTAGAACGGTGCCATGGCCGAACCGTAGTTGCGGATCGGATAGACCGGCTTGCGGTCGAGCGCGACGGGGCCGGAAAGCGACACGGCCAGACCCTCGGGATCATTGCCGATCATCGTCTTGATCGTAGCGAGGTCATCCGACATCAAGGCGCCGTCGAGCTCGTCCTTAAACGCACTGATCTTGTCCGACGCCTCGCCCAGCTGATCGGAAGCCTTGTTGACCAGCTTTGCAGCCTTGGAGAGGCCCTTTGCCAGCGAACCGGATGCGTCGGTCAGGCCGTCTACGGCGCTATCCAGATCGCCCGAGATACCATCGAGCGAGTCTAGAATGCCCGAGACGGTCTTCTTGAGCTCCTTGGCCTTAACCGAGAACGTGGAATCGTAATCGGATTTGGCGCCCGCGATGCCGGCCTTGGCATCGGCGATGGCCTGATCGACCTCGGCACGCGAGTTGTTGACCTCGGCCATGCTATCGGAGAGAGACTTCGCGGTGGCCCTCAGGTCGTTGGCATTGTTACGATACTCCGTCGCGATCCTGCCCAGCGATGTAGCCACAGACTTGAGGCTGTCCTGGAGCTTTTCGTCACTCACCTGATCGGCAAAGCTGCGAAGCTGGTCGGCCGTGTCGTCGATTTCCTTGGCACGCGTATCGAGCGCCGCCGCGGCATCGTTGAGCTGGGACACCGTGAGGTCAACATGCTGGTTTGCGGCGTCGAAAGCCTTCGCGAGCTCGGCGGACACGTTGTCGAACGAGCCCGCGCTTCCGTCAATCGCGGCGTTGATGGCATCGTTGGCGGCCTTCAGCGCTTCTTTGGAATCGCTCATGCCGCTCTTGGCGTGCTCCATCAACTGCTTGGTCGACTCATCGACCGTACCCGTCTGCTGGAGCATACCGCTCGCCGACGTCAGCGAATCGGACGTGGAGCTCAAAATGCCCGCAAGCGACGTCGCGCTGGCCTGAACGTCCTGCAGGTCCTGGACCGAATCGCCGAGCGTCGAGGACAGGTTGGCGATAAAGTTGCTGACCTGGTCGGTACTCATGTAATCGAGCAGGCTGGACACCGTCTTAAGACCGATGCTCGTAATGGTCTCGGTAAAAGTTTCGTTAACCTGGCTTTGAACGGCGCTCGAACCCTTCTCGGTCACGATCTGCGCGATGGCGTTGGCCTTCTGGTTCTCGTAAAACTCGATATCGGCGTGCTTCACCTCAGTCGAGAAAAGCGTCATCATGTCGGCGCTAAACGTTTTAGGGATAACGACGGCGGCGTAGTACGCGCCCGACTTAACGCCCTCAATCGCCTTATCGCGGTCGTTGAGGACAACCCAGTCGAAGTTCTCGTTGCCGCGCAACGCGGACGTCACGTTTTCGCCCACGTTGACCTCGACGGGGATCAGATCGCTCTCGTAGCCCTCGTCGGTGTTGACCACGGCGATCTTAAGATTGCCGGTATTGCCGTAGGGATCCCAGCTTCCGGCAATGTTAAACCACGCGTACAGGCACGGCACGATAATGAGGCCCATCACAACAACCATGCCGATCACGGAGCGAGACACGTTTTGGACATCACGCTTAAACAGATGCAGGATGTTCTTCATTTATGCCTCACCTCCTTTGGAGTGCTTGCCAAGCGCGGTGGTATCTCCATCATTTGTGGCTGTGCTGTCGCTGCCCTGAGATTTATGGTGCGAGCCTATATGCGGCAAGCGGCCCGTGGACTGATCGCCGCCCTTGGCACCACGCTCGCTGGCGTTGAGGCCAAACATATGGCGGGCGGCAGGAATGGCGGCCGTGTGTTCGCGCATCTCGCGACGCAGGTCCTCATCCGAAAGCGCCGAGATGCGCATCTGGGTAGCGAGGCTCGCACGGATATATTCGATATTGATAAGCCAGCCGCAGATGGCAATAACCGAGATGATCCAAATGACAAGCAGGATGATCTTGCCGTTATTGTCGATATCGAGAACCGTCGACAGGACAAAGAGCAGGACCTGAACGCCCACCACGGCGGCAAAACCGCCCTTGATGTAGTACGGGTAGCGATGTTCAAAGGCGACCGCATGATCGAGCAGTTCGCGACGGTACGAATCGGAATCGAGCATGACACGCATGGCCGTGCGCAGCGAGTAGCGCTGGCGCGGCAGGTCGTTGGACTCGCAAATCATCATACCGGTCGTGGAAAGCTGTTTATCAAAGAGCAGGTTAAGGTTGAGCAGCAGCGGACGCAGCTGCAGGCCGATAAAGAGCGCCACGATCAAGAACACGCCCAGAATGCACAGGTTAAACAGGTAGTTGAACGAATACATACCGCCGACCGTCTCGCGCAGCAGATTGATGCCGTAGGTAAAGGGCAGCAGCGGGTGCAGCCACTGGAAGAAGCCGGGCATCATCTCGATGGGGTACATGCCCGACGAACCCGGGATCTGCACGATGACGAGAATGACGCCGATAGCCTTGCCGATATGCTTAAACGTGGTGGACAGCGCATAGATGATATTGACGTAGGTGAACGAAATGGCGATGCCGCCCAGCACGAACAGCAGCGGGTTAATGCACTGCACGCCAATCACCAGATCGCCTACCGTAACGATGATGGCCTGCAACGCGCCAAGGATCACCAGTAGCAACCAGCGGCCAAAGTAGCCCTGACGCGCGGTAAAGCTGCCGATGCCTTCGCGGTCGACCTCGAGCTTGTAGATGGCGATAAGCACGTAGCCGCCCACCCAAAGCGCCAGATTGGTGTAGAAGGGAGCGATGCCCGAGCCAAAGCTCTTGACCGGATAGATCGACTTGGACGTCAGCTCGACCGGAGAGGCCATGAAATCTGCCACGTCATTGACATCGACGCCCATAAGGTCGGCGAGCTCGCCCATAGACTCAGAGGTCTGCAGCGCCGCGATGTCATTGGCTGCGGTCGCAAGCTTGTCCTGGACCTTGGCAAGCGAGGCATCGGTCTGGGACAGCGTGGTCTTGGCCTGACCGAGCGTGGCGTTGAGTTGCGAAAGTGTACCGCGCGCACTTGCAATAGTAGGCGTGAGGCCAGACACGATTCCCGTCAGATCACCCGAGACGGCGGCAAACGAATCAAGTGCGCTCGAGACCTTCGGCAGCGCGTTTTGACCCAGGTCCGTCTGAGCCTGGCCAAGGTTGGTCGCACCGGTCTGAATTGCATTATTGATAGCGTCGCTGGCACCCGAGACAGCCGCAGCGTCATTCGCCATGGCGCTCGACTGCGCAGACAGACCGTCCTTGATGCTCTGAAGCTTTTCATTCTGCTCGCGGAGCAAATCGATGATCGATACAATGCGCGCGTCAATTTCCTTGGAACCTGTCGACGTGTCATTGACGAGAATTTCCAAGTGCCCGATAACGGCCTTATTGTGGTCGATCGTCGCTTGGAGAGACTCAAGCGAGTTGTCGATACGGGTAGTCGTAGATGCGACCGTGCCCGTCAGCTTGCCAATCGCAGCGTTTGCGGAGGCTGACGTCTTGGTGAGCGCAAGGCTGCCTTCCGAGAGCGCCTTGGAGAGCGAGGCGACAGAGTTGCCCGCCGTGGCGCGAGCCTCGCCCAGCAGGTCATTGCCCTGGGAGATCGCCTGCGTCAGCGACGGCGCCTGACCCTGCAGACCGGCAAGTGCCGCATCTGCCGAGGCAATGGAACCACTCGTCTTATCGATGGCGGCATTCATGTCGCCAATCGAATCACGCACTTCGCCCAACGTATCGGAAGCCTCTGATACCGAACCGGCCAACGAATCCTGAGTCTGGGTTGCCTTGTCCTTTAAATCGACTCCGGCATCCTTGGCAATACTGGCAACGGTCTCGCCCACCGTGGAGACAAATTCCGAGTTGATCTGCTCCTCGATGGTGTTTGCACCGGTGTCGGTAACCTTGGGCGCAATAGCGCTCTTCTTCTCATTGACGTAGTACGTAAGCTTGGGCTGATGGTAGTTGCCGTCGAGCATCGAAACCAGGTTATCCGAGAAGTTCTTGGGGACTACGATGGCCGCATAGTAATCACCGCTCTCGACGCCCTCTTTGGCATCGGCCGCAGAATCGACGAAGGTCCAGCCCAGCTGATCGTTCTCCTTGAGCTGATCGACGACCTGATCGCCCGCGTTGAGCTCGCCCACCAGGTCGTTTTGGGTGCCCCGATCGTTGTTGGCGATGGCAATCTTGATGCCCTGGGTGTTTCCGTACGGATCCCAGTTGGCCACGATGTTGTACCAGGCATACAGCGAGGGAATAACGCACACGCCAAGGGTAACCACCAAGGCGACGGGGTTCACAAGCAGTCGCTTAATGTCGCGCTTAAATATCGCAAAGGAGACCTTTGCATTGGATAGTTTGCTGCCGAGACTCACGCTTGGACCATCCATCCTGTCGTTGAATCGAATCGTACTATCGATAACCATTGTACGTAAGCGCTTTAGCGTCTCAGAGCACAATGGTATTGAGTTTTGCGGGTAGCAATATACTACGAAGACGAATTAACGTACAGTTGTACAGTATCTTTAATTTCAGCAGGTCACAAAACCACAACCCGCACAAATTAACAACCCAACTAGTCATTGGGGACGTTCTTAAACGACTAGTCAAACAAGAACGTCCCCAATGACTACTTTGGACCACGAAAGCGTCGCAGGTTGAGCATAAGTCAGCGAAAACGCCCCTAAGCGAGCAAGGTGACGTGAAAGAGGAGGGAAGCGTACTTCGGTACGCGACCGACGATTGAACGTCAGATTGCCGCTTAGGGGCGTTTGCAGCGTCGAGTAGTTACGCGGTTCGTAGAACCGCGTAACTACCAAACTACATAAGTTCACAAACAGCCGCCGCGAAGGCAACGGGGTCCTCGGGCAAAATGCCCTCGACCAGCAAGGCCTGGTCATAGAGCAGACCGGAGTACTGCTTGATCTTGTCGGCGTCGCCCGCCTTCTGAGCAGCGACGAGCTTGGCAAAGACCGGGTGCTTGGCGTTGAGCTCGAGCACGCGCTGGCTCTTGGGCATACCGTCGGGCGCGCCCTCGGGACCCTTCTGGAGCACCTTCTCCATCTCGAGCGAAAGCGGGCCCTCGGTGGTGATGCACGCAGGAGCATCGGTCAGGCGCGCAGAGACGGCGACCTTCTCGACCTTGTCGCCGAGCGCCTCCTTCATAGCGCTAAAGAGGTCCTCGTTTTCCTTGGTGGCGTCCTCGGCCTCCTTCTTCTCGTCCTCGGTCGCCAGGTCGAGATCACCGGTCGCGACGTTCTTGAGCTCCAGATGACGATCCTCGACCTCGGGCTCGGCACCGTCGGCCACGGCCTTTTCGGCAGCCTCGCGAGCTGCATCGTCCTCGTAGATCTTGGGCATATCGGCAGCAACGTACTCACGCATGGCCTGGAAGGTGAACTCATCCACATCTTGCGTCAGCAGCAGCACGTCATAGCCGCGGTCGAGCACGCCCTTCACCACGGGCATCTTGGCCAGGCGCTCACGCGAGTCGCCGGCAGCATAGTAGATGGCCTTCTGGTCCTCGGGCATGCCCTTGGCATACTCGGCCAGGGTAATCATCTTCTGTTCCTTGGCAGACCAGAACAGCAGCAGGTCGGCGAGCTCATCGGCCTTCATGCCATAGCTCGAGTAGATGCCGTACTTAAGACCGCGGCCAAAGTTCTCAAAGAACTTCTCGTAGGCCTCGCGGTCGTTGTCACGCATATCCTCAAGGTCAGCGGTGATCTTCTTTTCCACACGCTTGGCGATGGCCTTGAGCTGACGGTTCTGCTGCAGCGTCTCACGCGAAATATTGAGCGACACGTCGGCGGAATCCACGACGCCGCGGACAAAGTTGTAGTAGTCGGGCAGCAGGTCGTCGCACTTCTCCATAATCAGAACGTTGGAGCTGTAGAGCGCCAGGCCCTTCTCGTAGTCCTTGCTGTACAGATCGAACGGCGCGCGGCCCGGCACAAACAGCAGGGCGTCATACTCGAGCGTGCCCTCGGCATGGAAGCTGATGGTGCGCGCAGGATCGTCAAAGTCGTGGAACGTGGACTTGTAGAACTCGTCGTAGTCCTTCTGCTCGACATCGGAGCTGCGCTTCTTCCAGATCGGTGTCATGGAATTGACGGTCTCGAGCTCCTGGTAGTCCTCGTACTCGGGCTTGTAATCGTCGCCGGCGTCCTCGGGCTTGGGTTTCTGGCGGCTCTTGGACACCATCATCTGAATCGGGTAGCGCACATAGTTGCTGTACTGCTGAATCAGGCTCTTGAGGCCCCACTCGGTCAGGAAGCGATCGTAGGTCTCGGCCTCGCCGTCGGCGTCGAGCTTCTCGTTCTCGCGCAGCGTCAGGATGACATCGGTACCGTGCTCGGCACGCTCGCCGTCCTCGATGGTGTAGCCCTCAAGACCGTCGGATTCCCACACATGGGCGACATCCTCGCCGTAGGCGCGGCTGACGACCTTCACATGGCTAGCGACCATAAAAGCCGAGTAGAAGCCCACGCCAAACTGGCCGATGATGTCGACATCCGAACCCTGCTGCTCGGCGTTCTCGGTCTTAAACTCCTCGGAGCCGGAATGGGCGATGGTGCCCAGATTGCGCTCGAGCTCCTCGGCGGTCATGCCAATGCCGTTATCCGAGATGGTAATGGTGCGGGCGTCTTTATCAAAGGAGACGCGAATGGCCAGGTCGCCCTGGTCGATCTTGACGCTCGGGTCCTGCAGGCTCTTAAAGTTGAGCTTGTCGACGGCGTCGCTCGCGTTAGAGATAAGCTCGCGCAGGAAGATTTCCTTATTGGTGTAGATGGAGTTGATCATGAGGTCGAGCAGTTTTTTGCTCTCGGTCTTAAATTGACGCATGTGCAGTCCTTTCGCGCTACCCCCGTCCGCAAAAACGGCCCGGTCGCCCGAGCCGAATCGCAGACCTGCTATGTTCAGACTTAGATTTTATAACCCATTAGCGCGCATATATACATACGGAATCGAAAAACTGTATGTCTAAGCGCTCCAATGCGTCAATTGCCAAGGAGTGTCCCCAACCGCCGGCAGAAAAGGAACGTCCCTATCTGCCATCTACGCGCTTGGCCATCCAGACATGGGGTTGGCCCTCGTCTTCGTAATCTACCGGGGCAATTTGCGTGTAGCCCGCCTTTGCATAGAGCGGCAGCACGTATTCCTGCGCATGCAGCTTAATAAGCTTTGCGCCGGCATCGCGTGCACACAAAGCACTGGCATCGACGATCGCACTCGCCAGACCGCGACGGCGCATGCTCGGCAGCACAGCCACGCGCCCCATAATATAGGTCTCCCCCGCTGCGACGCCTTCGTCCAAATCGCACGACGGCGAAACCGGAGCCTCTGAATCTGCCGCGCGCTCAAGCTCTTCGGGAAACACGCGCGAGCAACCGGCAAGCTCGCCGTCTACATAGAGCGTCACATGAATGCAGCTCTGATCCTCGTCGATAGCGTCGAACTCATTCTCGTAGCCCTGCTCGTCTATAAAAACGACGCGGCGCACCAACGCCGCGTCATCAAAGCATCCCGTCTTAAGTTGGATATCCATGGCTGCCCTTTCATTCAATGCGAACGTTAGGGACAGATATTAGCGAAAATGAGCTCCGCGCACGCTAAACTTCGCGCGAGCCTTCGCCAGGCAGTCGTAATGACCCACGTTATGGGCATCGCTCGCGATGAAGCTGTACAGGTTCTGATCGAACAGGCGCTGTGCCGGCTTTTTCTCGCGACCAAAGCGACCGCCGGCAATAAAGTCCGCCGAAGCCTGCAGCTTGCAGCCCATATCGACCAGGCGCTCCGCCACGCTTACATCCTTTTGAACCGCACGATAGCGCTCAGGATGAGCGATAATCACCTGGTAACCACGGCACTGCAAATCGTAAATCGTGTTCTCGTACTCTCTAAACGCATACGCATCGGCATGCGTCGAAAGCTCGAGCAGAAACTCGTTGGTCCCATCGAAATGCAAGTGCTCCGCGGCATCGATACCAAGCTCAACGAGCTTTCGATGGTTGACCTCGAAGCCCATCTGGAGCGGAAAACCGTCAGCGTTATCACGCAGCAGCTCAAAGGCATCCCACATCTTGTCGTAATCAAAATAGGGATCACGGCAGTGAGGAGTGCAAACGATTCTGGTTACACCGGCCCGCTTGGCAGCCTCGAGCATCGCCAAGCTCTCATCGAGATCGGCGGCGCCGTCGTCTACACCCGGCAAGATATGGCAATGAATGTCACGCATAGGTCAGCCTTAATCAACTAAACGTTTGCTCGGTTGGTGAAGATGCCCTTTTTGGAAGTCCCCTGATCGTCGGAGCCCTTCTTCACCTTCTTACCGTCCTTGGTGTAGTAGGAGTAGTAGTACTCGCTGGTCTCGGTCTCGCAGTAGTTCATAACGGTACCGATGAGCTTGACCTTCTCGGACTTCTTAAGCTGACCGATGGCGTTGAGCGCCTCCTCGCGCTTGGTGAAGTCCTCACGCACGACAAAAAGCGCACCGTCGGTCAGACTTGCGATCTCGGCAGCATCGATGAAGGTGCCGACCGGGGGAGCATCAAAGATGACGTACTGGAACTTGGCGGACAGTGCCTTTACCAGCTTGGCAAAGCGGTGAGAGACGATGATGTCGGCAGGATTGGGAATATGCGGCTCGGCATCGAGGAAGTAGAAGTTCTTCTGACCCGTCTCGACAATCGCCTGGTCAATAGAAACCTGCTCGGAAAGGACTGCATAGAGTCCGCCGCGGGAGCGGACGCCGAGCATATCGGCAAGGGACCGGCGACGCATATCAGCCTCGACCAGCAGGACGCTCTTGCCGCTGGTGGCGATAGCCTGGGCAAGGTTGATGGAAACCGTAGACTTGCCCTCGTTGGGAATCGAGGACGTAACGGTGATGGTGCGAATGGGGTCGTCCACGCTCGCAAAGCGGATGTTGGCCAGAAGGGTCTTGGCGGCATTCTGTACAACGAGCTTATCGGTGTTCTTTGCCTTAGCCATGCCTATTTACCACCTTTCATAGCCGGAATTCGGCCAACAACGGGAATGCCCAGGAGCTCTTCTGCCTCTTCGGCACCGCGGATGCGGGTGTTGAGCATGTCTGCCAAAACGACATAGGCAACTGCGATAAAGATGCCCGCGAGGAACGCGACAGCAACGTACAGCATACGCTTGGGGCCGCTGGGGACTTCGGGAGTCTTAGCCTCGTCGATAACGTTGATGCTCTGGGCAGCGCCGACGTTCTGAGCGACCGTACTCACCGAGCTGGCCATGGCCTTTGCGACCTTAGCCGTCTCCTTGGCATCGGTGCCGGTAACCGAAAGCGTAATGACACGCGTGGTGGTCTCGGAGGAAACAGACACCTTGTAGTCATCCAGGTCAGCAAGGCCCAGCTCATTGGCAGCACCGCTCTTAACGCTATCGCTATCCAGCAGCGTGGCGATATCGTTGGAAAGCATCTGGCTCGCCGAGAGATCGTTGTAGCTCATCTGACCGCTATCGTCGGTTTTGGCGAGAATGTACATGCTCGTCGTCGCGGTGTAGGTGTTGTCCATCGCAACGAAGGACACGATGCCCATGGCGATCGCGCAGACCACCGGAAGGGTGATGACCAGCTTAAGGTGCTTCTTCAGCAGCTGGAACAGTTCGAGAAGGGTCATGCAGCTTGCCTTTCATTTCCCCAGTTCGGATTGACAAAACTGTCCGTATGTTATCGCATCTTTTTACCGAGACCAAACTCTATACATAAGAAACAGGCTCTCCTGTAAAAATGTCGGAAGCAATCGTAAAATTGCACAACAACGCCGCACCCGAAAGTCAAATGCGGCGTCTGCATCAATATCTATGTTGTATCGCTATGCGAATGGCTCGTCCTGCCGTATGGGAAACGTCACCGTAATGGTGGTTCCCACGCCCAACTCGCTCGACAGATCGAGCGTGGCGTGATGATACAGGGCCGCATGCTTGACAATTGCAAGCCCCAGACCGGTTCCGCCGCGCGCCTTGGACCTACTCTTGTCCACGCGATAGAACCGCTCAAATACCTTGCCCTGTTCTTCAGGCGCGATACCGATTCCCGTGTCGGCGACCGCAAGGAACGGATGGCCTTCGTCGTTGGTGCCGCACTGCAGCGTAACCGCACCGCCGGGTCGATTGTAGCGGATGGCGTTGCTCGCCAGATTATAGATGAGCTCGTCAATCAAGCGCGACACGCCTTCGATGACCACAGGCTTGGTCTCATGACTTATCGTCACATTCGCCTGACGGGCGACCTGTTCAAGACGCTGCTCAACCGCGTAGATGGCACGCGAGAGCTCAATAGGCTCCGTGGAACCAATGGGCACCGCCTCGCCCTCAGTTGCACGCTCGGCCTCGTCCAAGTTAGACAGCGTAAGGATATCGTTGACAAGCGCTGCCAAGCGGCCCGCCTCACGATAGATGCGACCGCCAAAGTTGCGCAGGTCGCCCTCGCCCTCGACCATGCCGTTTGCGATGAGCTCGGCATAGCCCGAAATCGCCGTAAGCGGCGTCTTGAGCTCATGGGTGATATTCGCCGTGAACTCGCGGCGCATACGGTCGTTGTCCGCTAGCACCGCCATTTGGCGCTTGAGTTCCTGGCGCTGCGACTCGATACGCTCAAGCATGGGGACCATCTCGGCATAGGCGTGCTCATAGCTACGGCGTGGGTGGTCCAAATCCACCTCTTGCAACGGCGCGATGATGGCACGGGACTCGCGGCGCGCCATAAAAAACGAGAGTACCGCACCCGCTGCTGCGATAAGCAGCATCGGCGCCACCATCGACAGCAAAATCGCCGCAACGCCAGGCTGGGCCTGCGCCAAGCGGACAACCTGGCCGTTATCAAGGGCGACGGCGCGATACAGCATAATCTCGTCGAGCGTAGAGCTTGCGCGCTCCGCGGAACCCAAACCACTCTCAAAGGCCTCGATGACCTCGGGGCGATCGCCATGGTTGGGCAGTGTGGAAGGCGACGCCTCGTTGTCGTAGGCAACCGATCCATCCTTGTTAATCAGCGTGATGCGCAAGTCCTCGCGATCGAGGCTACGCAAGAACGGGATGGGCTCCTGCTGCTCGTCGAGGGCGGCAGCAATGAGCTCGGTTTCCTGCGCCAGATTGGCACTCGTGGCATCCGCCAAGGTGTTTTGCACAAAGAACGCACCCAGCACCGTAAACGCCACGATAACCGCCATGGCGCAGACAAAGATCGTCACAAAAACGCGGTGCGACAGCGTATGTTTTCCCTGGGGGGCGAAGACCACGGGTTACTCCTCCGATGCGGTGGCCGCGGTGTCGTCACCTTCGGCACCATCACCGGCAGAAGGCTCGGCCAAGCGGTAGCCCACGCCACGCACGGTCTCGATGGCGCCGGCATGCTCGCCCAGTTTTTGGCGAAGCGTCTGCACGTGCACGTCAACGGTGCGCGAACCGCCGTCGAAGTCCCAGCCCCACACGCTCTGCAGCAACGACTCGCGGGTAAAGACCACGCCGGGCTTGCGCATGAGGTACTCGAGCAGGTCGAACTCGCGCAGGGTGAGCTTAAGCGGCTCGCCGGCAACGGTCACCTCGCGATGGCTGGGCGAGAGCACGATGTCGCCCACGCTGAGCACATCGCTCGCCTGCTTGACCATGCCGCCGCGACGCAGCAGTGCGCGGCAGCGGCTCGCAAGCTCCATGAGCGAGAAGGGTTTAGTCAGGTAATCGTCGGCACCGCCATCGAGCGCCATGACCTTATCGAGCTCGGTGTCCTTGGCGGTAAGCATCATGATGGGCACCGTCGCCGTCAGGCGGTCGGCGCGCAGGCGACGCATAATCGCCAAACCATCGGTATCGGGCAGCATGATATCGAGCAGGACGGCATCGGGTACCCGTCGCGCCACGGCGGCCTTAAACTCGCCGTCGCACGAAAAGCCTTCGGCCTCGATCCCCTGCTTGCGCAGTGCATAGACCGTCAAATCCCTGATGTTGTCATCGTCCTCGACGTAATAGATCATGTTGAACCCCTTTGCGGCCGGCATGACCGCATCTTAACCCTAAAGGTACCTTTACTAGATGGTATCAGCCAAAACGTCCCGTCAAATAATCCGCCGTACGCGGGTCGGTAGGATTTTTGAAGAGTTGCGCGGTGGGCGCGTGCTCCACCAACTCACCCAGCAAGAAAAACGCGACCGAGTCGGAGATACGCGCCGCCTGCTGCATATTGTGCGTAACGACCACGAGCGTACAGGCCTCCTTGAGCTCGCAGGCCAGCTGCTCCACCACGAGCGTCGACACGGGGTCGAGCGCCGAGGTCGGCTCGTCCATCAGCAGAATGTCGGGCTGCACGGCAAGTGCGCGGGCGATGCACAGGCGCTGCTGCTGTCCACCCGAAAGACCCAGGCCCGACTCTTTGAGCTTATCCTTGACCTCATCCCATAGCGCAGCGCGACGAAGGGAGTCCTCGACCAGCTCATCCAGCACAGCGCGATCGCGCACGCCCATGCCGCGCGGACCATACGCGACGTTGTCGTAGATGCTCATGGGAAACGGGTTAGGGCGCTGGAACACCATGCCCACGCGCTGGCGAAGGCGGCAGACGTCGTAGTCGCCCAGGATATCTTGGCCGTCGAGCACAATCTTGCCCTCGATGCGGCAGTCCTTGATGCCGTCGTTCATGCGGTTAAAACAGCGCAGCAACGTGGACTTTCCGCAGCCCGAAGGCCCGATGAACGAGGTGATCTGCTTGTCGCGAATCTTGATATTCACGTCTTTGAGCGCATGATGGTCGCCATAGAACAGGTCGAGGCCCTCGACGTCGATGCGCGTCGGCGAGGCCGCAAGATCCTCTGCCGTGGGGCGAGTCGCATCCCCGACCTCGCGCTCGTGCGCGGCCTCGGCCTGCGCTTTCATGAGTTCTTCAAGCTCCGTGGGCTCCACAGCCGCAGCAGCCGTCATACCGCATACCTCCACATCGATATCAATTCAGCAGTATCGATAGTAGAAATCGCGACTCATATGCACGTGAGCGCATTGTCAAGTGTTTGTAAGGGAACGCTGGCTATGCGGCGGGCAGCTCGATGGTGAATATCGTGTGTTCGGGCGTCGATTCACATGCAACGGTACCGCCGTGCGCCGCGATGATCTCCTTGGCAATAGCAAGGCCCAGACCGGCACCACCGCGATTGGTCGCACGCGCCGCATCCAGGCGATAGAACTTCTCAAAGATCACCTTGAGCTTAGCCGCAGGGATAGGATCGCCCTGATTGATAAAGCGCACGCGCACGCCGCCATCGTCTTGGCGCCTGGCCTCGATCGTGATAGTCGAGCCCTCATAGCTATAGGCAACGGCGTTTTTCATGATGTTGTTAAACACGCGGGCCATCTTGTCGCCATCCACGAGCACCGTTAGGTCCTCGCGAATATCAACTTGGGCTTCCTTATGCTGCTCGTTGAGGATGGGATAGAACTCGTCAGCCACCTGAGCCAGCAGCAACCCCAGATCAACATAGCCGCGCGTGAGCACGATATCGTGGAAGTCAAAGCGCGTGATATCGAAGAACTCTTCGATGAGCGCATCGAGCCGGTGCGCTTTGTCGAGAGCCACGCCCGTAAAGTGCGCACGTTGCTCAACCGGCAGCTCAGGAGCCTCTTGCAGCAGCGAAAGATAGCCCACCACACTGGCAAGCGGGGTGCGTAGGTCATGTGCCAAGTACGTGACCAGATCGTCCTTGCGATGAGATTCGTCACGCAAGGCCTGTTGCACCTTGCGCTCACGGTCACGCACGCGGTTAAGGGCGCCCTCGACCTCCAAGAAGTCGCCGTCGATGTTGTCCCAGGTGTCGGGGTGATCGATCAGGCGATCTTGAATACGAGCAGCCAGCACACAATCGGCATGCTGCTCGCCCTGCTCATAGCCCTGGTAGCACAGGGCGCGGCCGCACAAGAACAGCACGCACGCGGCAAGCGCCAGCACAAAGCCAAGCATGTTGAATACAAAGCCGGCATCGAACAACACCGGCCCTTCGATGCCGCCGAGCGCCATGGCGCCAATCGCCAACGTCATGGCCCACGCGGCGCCGCCAATCACCACGCAGCGGCACACGATCTCAAATCGATCGATCAGCAAAAAGCCGACAAGCAGCGCCGCCAAGATTCCGACGATGTTGTCGATGCCAATCAGCAGCAGGCTCAGCAAAAAGAGCAGCACCGTTGCAAGCGCGCGGTTGTCGACGACCGACCTCACGTATTCAAAGAGCCGATCGGGCACCTCGAACGCTTGCCTATCGTCTTTTGTCATATCAAGATCCTCACAAGCGAAAAGCGTTATTCGATGATGTAGCCGACGCCCCAGACGTTTTTGATAAAGCGTGGCTTTTGTGCGTCGTCGCCGAGTTTTTCGCGCAAATGGCGAATGTGCACCATCACCGTATTGTTGGAGCCGGGCATAAAGTCCTCGTTCCATACCGCGCGGAACAGGTCCTCCACGGCCACCACGCTGCCGCGATGCTCGACCAGATACAGCAAGATTGAATACTCGGTGGGCGTGAGGCGAACCGGTGAACCGTCCACTGTCACGGAACGAGCATCGCGGTTGATCTCCAAGCCGTCGAGCTGAATGGTCGGCGACTCGGCCGCCTGTGCACGGCTACCGTAGCTGGTGTAGCGGCGAAGCTGAGCGTGCACGCGCGCGATGAGCTCCAGCGGACGGAACGGCTTAACCACGTAATCGTCCGCGCCAAGCGAAAGGCCCCCGATCTTGTCTTGCTGGGCATCGCGCGCCGTCAGCATGATCACGGGATAGGTATGGCTGGAACGGATCGTACGCAGCAGCTCAAACCCATCGATATCGGGCAGCATGACATCAAGCAGCGCCAGATCGAACTCCTGCTCCAAAATCGCCTTGGCAGCATCGGCCCCGCTATAGGCAATCTGGACATCAAAGCCCTCTTTTGTAAGGTAGATGCCAACCAAGTCGGCGATGGCCTTCTCGTCATCAACTACCAAAATGCGCTCGTTCATGCGTGCTCCTCTCGCGCTCCATTATGCCTGAGGCGACGCACGCCACACACAACAAGCGTGGGTGATTAAGTCGGCCTTAAGCACCCTTGTGCCCGTTCGGGTGCGGATGTGGGCCAAGCGCGCACGCGATGATCGCCGACGCCGGCAAACGATATACTCTAGTTTCAGAAGAGACCATCCCGTCGAAAGCGAAATCTGTGAAGTCCCTCACCTCTTTTGCAAAGCGCTCAGCCCAGCTTGCCGCCGGCTTTGTCTGCGCTATCGCCCTTGCCGCTGGCGCGCCCACCGTCGCCGGCGCCCAAGTGCTCACGACCGACAATGTTTGCGGCAAAACCGCCGATGCGCGCGGCATCACGGCCGAAAACCTGCCCGATATCGATGCGACCAATGCCCTCGTCATGGGCAAAGACGGCACCGTCTACTATGGGCGCGGCGCCGATGAGCAGGTCAAGATTGCCTCGATCACCAAGGTCATGACCGCAATCCTAACCGTCGAGAATTGCAAGATGGACGAGAAGGTCACGGTGAGCAACGCCGCAGCCACCGTGGGTAATTCGACCGCCGGCTTGCTCGAAGGCGACGAGCTTACCGTGGAGCAGGCACTGCGCGGCCTGATGATTCCCTCGGGCAACGACGCCGCCATCGTGCTCGCCGAATATGTGGGCAAGAAAATCGACCCCAAGACCAAAGACGCCGAGGCCACATTTGTGAAGGCCATGAACGAGCGTGCCAAGAAACTCGGCTGCACCGGTACGCTTTTTGAAAACCCGCATGGTCTGGACTTTGATGAGTGGGCTGGCGATATGCACTCAACCGCACACGACGTAGCGCTGATGATGCAGGAGGCCATGAAAAACGACACGATCCGCGAGGTCGTAGCGAGCGAGGATTCCTGGATCGAAGTCACGGGCGCCGACGGCACCGACCATTCGCATTCCATGGACACGCATAACTATTTGCTGGGCCAAGATGGCAACATCGGCGGCAAGACCGGCACCACCGACGACGCGGGCTATTGCTTTACGAGCGCCTACAACCGCGACGGCGACGAGATCTACACCGTTATTTTGAACTCCACCACCACCGATCAGCGCTTTACCGATACCGCCACCCTTGCCAACTGGTACTACGACCACAAGGTGACGGTCGCAATCGCCAACACGCAAGAAAAGACCGCCAACGGCAACCCGCTTATGGCGCGCATTAGTCAAACCGACTGGACGGATAAGACAATCGACGCCACACTCGCCGATCCCACGGCGCAAGCGACCGTGTTTTCTCTTGCCGGCGAGGTGACCGAAAAGGTTAGCTACGACGATCTTTCGGGCACGGTGCATGTGGGCGACAAGGTAGGCAGCGTTACACTCAAGCAGGATGGCACCAAGATTGCCGTCGTGGATTTGGTTGCCGACGAGGAAGGCTCGGGGCCCAATCCCATCGAGTGGCTCCTTGTGAAGCTCGACCGTCTGGGCCGCCGCATCGACAACCGCCCGCTCACGGCAGAGAGCGAGACCGTAGCCAAGGCGCCCGAGGTGTAGGGCTGAGGGAACATTACATTTGCGATTGGAGAGGCGTCCAACGGGGCGCCTCTTTTTTAATACCTCTTAAACGGAATGCGTCAGAATCACCAAAGCGACATTGCTAGCCGTTTACCTTCGCTATGTCTTTTCGGACCTTGAAAACGGGTCGCCGGGCATGCTAGTAAATCCTTTCGACCTCCTTGGTCAAGGCCCTGAACAGATCCCCGGCTGAGGGGTCTGCCCCAGGACACAGCGATTGCCAGGCACCCGTTTCTCCGATGGTGCCCGCACTCGTCATAACAAGATCGTCGCTCCGCCTGCGAATGGAGACACTAACGGAGCTGCCATTATGGAACCCATGGATATCGACTTTATTTATGCGCCCATCAGCTAGATAGCTGATCATGACATTGATGCTGTCACCATACTCCGGCAATTCGAAGCCGTGGGAATCCATCAATAGCTTCACGTCCTGATGGTAAATGCGGGCCTCGACGACATTCTTGGGCATTTTCCCCGTCTTTGTTGGAGAGCAAAAGCTGATGCTTGGCTCCTCTTCGCTCATGCCTCGGCCAAACCTAAGCATGCACGGGCATACCGACTCAATGGTTCGCAAGGCGTCCGCCGCGACCTTTTCCTCGGTAAACATCTCCACATCGATGCCGTTTTCTTCCATATAGGCACGGTTTTTACGTTGAAGCTCTAGCCGAGCCGCAGCCTCCCCATCTCCACGCTGTTCCCAATTTCCGGAGTCGGCGACATTTCGATCGAATGTAGAATCAGCGGAACATGGCGCTTGCTGTTGAGTCGGATCACTGTCGCCGAGACGCCTTAGCTCGGAGCGTCTCATCAGTAGTGTCACAATATCAAACAGCCAACCAAATCCAAAAAGGCCAAAGGTAAAGAGATATAGAAAGAAGCTACCCCACATCCGTGCATACGCCCTATGAGCGCCCGACCACCCAAGAAGGAAGCATAGCAAAAGCGCCTTGTTTGCCCTGTCAACCGACGTAATCTCTCGAGTGAGAGATTTCTGTTCAGGCTTCGCCAAAGGTGTAACTTCATGCGATGAAACAGTAATTGAGGACGTCCTTGACGCCGAGCTCCGAGCGCCTGATTTAGCAACGGCGCGAGCGACATCCCCAACTCCGACGGTCGTTCTGCTGTATACGGCATTGTAAGCAGCCTTCTTCGGATTTTTGATCCACCCCATGCCCCTCTTACCATAGCCGGGGATTATCGCCCGCTTTACCGCGCGCTTCGCTCTGCCGGTCGTTCTTGCCTTGAGTGATGTCTTTAGATTCGGCTTACGCAGCCCGACCTTTACCATATTTCTACTCCATCCCCTCGGAACCCCACACCGGGGTGCACGAGCATGCCTGGGTCTCCCCGTTTTCAAGCGCCCCGTGTTTGCCTAATGTTCACGCCCTTTCGGACTCTAATCCCCAGCCGCCATTCTTGATAATAAAAAAGGGCCCCAAATGGGACCCTTCTTCAAAGTCATACTGGCGGAGAGCTGGGGATTCGAACCCCAGATGCCCTTTTGGGGCATACTCGCTTAGCAGGCGAGCACCTTCGGCCTCTCGGTCAGCTCTCCGTAACAGCCGTTCTATAGTAACCAAACAGCCGAAGTTGGGCAAGGGGAATTTTGAGGCGTTTCCTCTTTTACCTCTCTTTTACCAGTAAACGTCTCAGTCAATCATCTCAACCTGTAACATCTGCAGGCCGTAATCCCCTCCAGATGTTACAGATTGAGACAAAGATACAAGGACGGCCCCAGCGACAGCGCGGACAGCCCATTCTTTATTAGTCCTCTCGAACGGTCTCCAACAGATAATCGCGCATGTACGGAATTGCAAACGAAACGCAGCCATAGCCCGCGGGCTCAATCAACCCCGCATCGATCAGACGCTTGCGATATGACCCAACTTTGTTCGCCGACAAACCCATCTTCTTGGCGATATCGCCGTTGGCGATATCGACGCCCTCGCATTGAGCCATCGCCGCGAGATACTGAAACTGCCGTTCCGACACCCTGCGCAGCGCTGGGGCAATCACCATAGCATTAAAGCTATCAAGAGCCGCCTGGATACCCTTACGAGCCGCCTCTTCGCTCACGCTCTCCGCCCCACTGCGCGCAGCAACCTGCCAAGCGTAATATCCGACCAGCTGGACCATAAAGGGATAGCCTGCCGAAGCTTTTGTTAATAGCACAGCGGCACCTTTGTCGAGCTCCTTGCCCGCTCGTCTCATCGTATCCTCAAACGATCCGCCAACTTCAAAATCGGAAAGCCGAGTAAGTTCAACATGTTTGGCTCGCTGAAGGAACGTCAACGTATCATCCACCACCACGCCATCTACCGATGTCGGCAGCCCGGCGAAAGCGAAAGCGACATTCGCTCCTTGGCGGATCAAGAGCTGCATCTCATTGCCTAGCTCGCGCATTTCCTCAGTTGAGGCATCCTGGATCTCGTCGAGCGTAATGAGCAGACCACCGCGCTTCGCAGCATCGTACATCGCCTCGCCCAGATGAGAGGCCGACTTCGACATCTCCATGGAGCCAAGGCTGACCCCTAAAATCGATGGGGAAATCGAGATTGATTCAAGACGAACGTTTCGCTGCAGAGCCTCGAGGATTCTATTGCAAAAACCAGCATTGGAGGCAACGTCAACGACCTCGAATCCTTTTTTGCGTGCAAGGTCACCCAATGCATTAAGGAGCACCGTTTTACCTGTGCCTCGGACGCCCGAGATGCGCATGAGTCGATCGGGGGCACCAGGACCATTCTCAAGAGCCTCGGCAAAGTCATCCAAAACAGTGTCCCGTCCGATAAGCTCAGGCGGATTCATGCCCGCCGTTGGCTTAAAGGGGTTAACAGCCTTCGTCATTCTGCCCTCCTCTGCTAGTTTTAACAACTTTAACAAAGTTTAGCAACTTTAGCAGAGTTTAACAGTTTTAGCAGGCTCGGCGGCTTTATGCCTTACCGATCCTGCCGGGTCCTCCCGCCCGCGCCGATACAAATAGCGCGGTGCGGCCCCTCTATATTGCCCCTACCCCAGCGAGCGGTTGAGGGAGCCGAGCTCGTCGTTGCCCATGGTGCGCCACATTTGGAAGATGCAACCGCGTGCCAGGAAAAAGAAGCCGTTGTCGACCAGTTGAACAGCGGCATCTGCCAGCTGATTCGTCACGACGGACACTGGCGGCAGCTCGAGTCCAGCCTTGCGGATGGTCTCGACCGCTTCCTCGAACGTCGGAGGCTCGCTGACGCCCATCTCGTTCATAAGGCCCTGCATTTCTTCCAGCGCGCTACTGCCCGACTCCTCGCCGCGCGGCACCAGACGGTAACAAGCCAGCGCCAGGCCGAGCTGATCGCAATTCCAATAGGCAAACGCCAAGCGATAGAACAGGTAGCCGATTGCAGAACGATCGCTGGCAATACGTAGGCCGTGGCGCGCCACCTCGATAATCTCGTCAAAGCGCTCCAGACGCGCAAGCACGTTGATGAGCGCAAAGTGCGATTGCATGGACGAGCGCGCCAGATCGTAAAGATGGCGCACCTCGGGCAGCGCTCGTTCAAAGTCCTCTTGCTCGGCATAAAAGCTGCAGATCTCGTGCTGGGCAAAGTACAGCGCATCGGGCGCACGAAGGATTCGCACAGAGCGGTCTTCTTCCAACACCGGTAGCATCATGCGCACCAGCTGGTTATCGCAAAACTGCGTTTGAACCGGACCTGTCGCCAAAAGCTCCGCGACAGTGCACTTAGCCTCCAACTCCTCGACAAGACGGGAAAAGCCTTCAAAAGCACCTGTACGGTCGACTTTTGCCTGCTCGCGCAATTCAACAACACGGGCCACGTATGGGTCGTCGTCCTCTTCCATGACCTCCAACTCGTCAGCCGTATCGGCAAGCAGCAAATCGCGCAGCGCCGGCGGAAGCGTGCGATGGTCATCACGCGGACGAGCATGAACCTTCGCAGGCTCAATCGTCTCCGGAGCGGTTGACTCATACGCCTCAAGCACACGCTTGCACGGCATATCGTCCATGTCCATGTTCTCAAGATCCTTGGCGACAGGCACGCAATCGGCCAGATAGGCCGCACGCCCAAAGAAATACGTTGCGACAACGCGCTCGCCCTGCTCACTGTCGGTAGCAGCAATCTGCACATAGCAGCGCGTGATGCAGGTGCCCGCGGCAAAACACGCTGCCGCAAGCGTGAGTGCCACGCGCGCATCGTGCTCCGCGGCCCAGATCGCCCGCGTGTCCTCGTCCAGCTCGCGCCAGGCGTCATCCTGAGCGTCGTATTCACGTTGCGGCATGGCATCAACGACAGACTGCCCAAACCGAACGAGCATAATCCCCTCGGCAACGTTTGCCCGATAGGTATAGTCGAGCCGCGTGACCACGTTGAGCGCCTCAACGATTCGCGCAAAACGGGTGCGCACGTCCCACTCGCCGCCCGGCTGGCAAGCCACCGTACCCGGCTTGCCCCACGGGTTATCGCTCGAAGCCGTATCGAGCAGTCGGGGAACATCGTTGGTCGTCTTGGCGATATGCCACGCATCAAAGAGCGCGCAGCCCTCAAGGCTCGGCGAGGATGCCGTAGGGACCAATCCGGCCCCGATGCGCTCAAGGATGCCGGAGAGGCGGTTGAGACGGCACTCGACGGCAAGCAGCATGTCAATCTCGTCCTGGTCCAGCAGGCTACGATCAAAATTGAGATAGAAAATCTTTGAGCGATCAATGCGAGCCAGGCTCATCTCGGACTTGGCAGCGATGGTGCGCAGGCGGGGCAAGTCAATTTCGCTCATAAGGGCGGCGGCATAGCGCTCGATACCGCTCGGATTCTCGGCATGGTCAACGCGGTAAAGCAGCGTCTCGATAGCATCGGGGAGCGGTGCCGTGTTAAAGCCCAAAAACACCTCGACCGGCTCGGGCAACTTTACGAGCTTGATCTTGTCGACTACGTTTTGCATACCCTCGTCGAGTCCGCCGGCGTCCGCCGTGTTCACAATAGCGCTTTCGGAGTTGGCAAATATCACGTAGCGCAAGAACATCGAGGCCATGAACTCGCCGTAAGGAAGGGCGCGGGTCGAATTCCATGTCTCGTGGTCGGACTGCTCGCGCATGGGGCCTTCGGGAGAGCCGGCAGTTTGCGCACACGCGCGCATTGCACCGTTGGCTTCCCTTACCATAATCTCACCAATACTGGAATCCGACTCGTCAAGGACCAGTTCCATGTCGGGATCGTTGGGCAGCGGAGCCTCGCAGACGGGGCGGTCCACCTTGTACACCTCACCCGAAACGCTTACGTAGCCCAAAAGCGACACATGACTTTTGCCAACGAATTCGACGACATAACAAGATTCATGCTGGTCCTCGCCAAAGAGTTTCCAGACCACGCCATATGAGCGCCCCGCAGGCTGCTCGGGCATCGCCGGAAAGCGCTTTTTGGGATCGAGAAACCTGAGCCTGTATGTCGGACGCTCTGCCACGAAATATCACCCTGATCGGTCGTTGAGAGAAGGAGTGGTCGCGGATGGGCCGCGACACCTACTCGGAATCTTACACGAGTCGACAGGAAATCGTCCCTTTGGACGAAAGCACTCAAGCTGGCGTAAAAGAAAAGCCCCCGTTGCCGGGAGCTTTAATCTCAAATGGTGCGGCGTATAGGATTCCGCGCATCCGCTGCGCGGATCCGCACCGGCTTCGCCCGCCTGCCGGCGCGCTCGCCCGCGGGCTAAAAACGCTCCGCGTTTTCTTTACGCCCGCGCCTCGACCGAGGTTCGAATCCATGCGGTGGCGGCATAAAAGAAAAGCCCCCGTTGCCGGAGGCTTTCAATTTCAATTGGTGCGGCGTATAGGATTCGAACCTATGACGTTCTGATTCGTAGTCAGACCCTCTATCCAGCTGAGGTAACGCCGCAGCGCAAGACATATAAAACCACTTTAGTTAGTTGGAGTCAAGCACAATCTCAAACTTTTTTGAGAATATGTTCCTTACGCAGCTCCGTATGCGTCAGCGTCCCCCATGCGATCAATCGGTTTTTCAACCACATCGAACCCAGCACCGAGCTCCCTCAAAAGCGAGCGCACCCGCTGGGCACAGTCATAATCGGCAAACGAGATGCTCAGCATGCGCGCGACCTGGTTGGAAGTCCCAACTCCATAGAAGTGCTCCAGCGCCACAAGCCCCACGTGCGTCACAAAGGTCTCGACCACATGCGGCGACTCCTCAAAACACCATTGTGTCAACGGACCCTCACTCGTCTGTCGAACCACCAGGCCACCCATGCCAGACGGCTCACACGTTACAAGCAGGTACTCCCCGCCCTCGTCGCTCTCAAACAAAACCACCCGATCATCAAACAGCTCCATCGCGTCCCCTTTCTCTCGCTCTTATTTAGCAAAAGCATAGCAGGTAGATGGCTGTATACAGAACAGTTGTTCGTGTGTTTTCTATTGAGCTGTCCGCACGGCATGGTATGGACCTGCGCACGAAATAGGGCGCCCCCGAAGGAGCGCCCTTGCATATCGCCTATGCAGCCAAGTTACGCGACCGGCTCAATCTTCTCGAGGCCGCCCATGTAGGGACGCAGGACCTCGGGGATCGTGATGGTGCCGTCGGCGTTCTGGTAGTTCTCCAGAATGGCAGCCATGGTGCGGCCAGCCGGCAGGCCGGAACCGTTAAGGGTGTGCAGGTAGCGCGAACCCTTGAAGTTCTCGGGGTCGCGATACTTGATGTTGGCGCGGCGAGCCTGGAAGTCGCCGCAGTTGGAGCAGGAGCTGATCTCCTTGTAGGCGTTGTAGCTCGGCAGCCAGACCTCGACGTCGTAGGTCTGACGGGCAGAGAAGCCCAGGTCGCCGGTGCACAGGCTAATCACGCGATACGGAAGACCCAGCTGCTGCAGCAGGTACTCGGCCTCGGCGGTCATGCTCTCGAGCTCCTCGTCGGACTCCTCCGGCTTGGCAAACTTGACCATCTCGACCTTGTCGAACTCGTGCTGACGGATGATGCCGCGGGTGTCACGGCCGGCGGAACCGGCCTCCTCGCGGAAGCAGGGGGTGAAGGCGGTGTAGCGGCGCGGCAGGGTGTCGGCGTCGAGAACCTCGCCGGCGTGCAGGTTGGTGAGCACGACCTCGGCGGTGGGGATCAGGAAGTTGTCGCCCGAGACGTGATAGGCGTCGTCCTCGAACTTGGGCAGCTGGCCCGTACCGAACATGGTCTGACGCTTGACGACGATAGGCGGCCACCACTCCTTGAAGCCACGGCTCGTGTGCGTGTCCAGGAAGAAGTTGATAAGGGCGCGCTCCAGGCGGGCGCCGGCGCCACCGAGAACGGTGAAGCGGCTGCCGGAGAGCTTGTTGCCGCGCTCGAAGTCGAGGATGTCGAGGTCGGTGCCCAGATCCCAGTGCGGCTTAAAGTCGAAGTCGAACTCGCGCGGGGTGCCCCAACGCCGGCGCTCGATGTTCTCGTCCTCGTCCTTGCCGTACGGCGTGGCCTCGCAAGGGATGTTGGGCAGGTGAGCCATAAAGTCGTACTGCTCCTGCTCGAGAGCAGTGCGGCGCTCGGCCAGACCGTCAATCTTCTCGTTGACGGCGCGCACGGCCTCCTTGGCGGCCTCGGCCTCGTCCTTCTTGCCCTCCTTCATCAGGGCGC
Source organism: uncultured Collinsella sp. (assembly GCA_900540935.1). Taxonomy (GTDB): domain Bacteria; phylum Actinomycetota; class Coriobacteriia; order Coriobacteriales; family Coriobacteriaceae; genus Collinsella. The sequence goes on from UQHW01000005.1 coordinate 47,778, forward strand.
CGATCTTCTTGGACTCGGCGTTGCGCGTGGCCTGGAGCTCCTCGACCTCGGTGATGACGGCACGACGCTCGTCGTCGAGCTCAAAGAACTTCTCGCGATCCCAAGACGTCTGGCGGTTAGCCATGGCGACATCGATGGCATCGGGGTTCTCGCGAACAAACTTGATATCAAGCATTAGATCCTCCGGCGATATACATTCCATTTAGGTTGCAACCTTGTACATGTATGGGCAAGTATATACTTATGAGCGTTTACGACCCAACTCAACTACGCAAGAAGGCACCCAATGGACGCAGTTTTTTCCTTTTTGTTTGGCACCCGCACCGGTTTTGCCATCCTTTTCGCCGGCGGCATCCTGCTGTTTGCGATTCTTGCCTTTGTAATGGAGAAGCGCACCCATAAGATGTATGTCGACCGCGGCCCCAAGTCCGAGGACGAAGAAAACAGCTTCTGGGACTAACTCGCCAAAAAGGGACAGGTTTATTTTGGTCGGTTTTATCTGGGCAAACGCAAGCGCCCCGCAACTGGAATTGAACCAGTTGCGGGGCGCTTTTCGCTAAAAGGACAAAACAGCAGGAAAAACCTGCCAAAATAAACCTGTCCCTAAATAGCAGGTTTTACTGGAGAGTAGCGTCGATGGCCTTGACCAGGGCACTGCGCATGCCGGCGTCCTCGAGCGCGACGACGCCCTTGATGGTAGCACCGCCGGGCGAGCACACGGCATCTTTCATCGCTGCGGGATGCTGGCCGGTTGCAAGCTGCAGCTTTGCCGTACCCAGCACCATCTGGCTCACAATGCGATAGGCATCGGCGCGCGGAATACCGTGCTTGACCGCTGCATCGCCCAGGGCCTCGATTGCCATAGCGACAAATGCCGGAGCGCAACCACCCACCGTGCCGCCCACGAACAGCAGGCTCGTATCGAGCTCGACCACCGCACCGAGCTTGCCAAGCAGATCAAGCACCACTGCGCTCTGCTCATCACTAAGCGTGGAAGCCTTCTCGCAAGCGATGACGCCCTCGCCCACCGAAACCGGCGTGTTGGGCACCGTCGAGATATGCGCGACGCCCGGCAGGACCTGCTCCCACTTGGCACTGTCCCAGGTCCAGGCAACCGACAGAACGACCTTTTTGGCAAGAGCATCCTTGAGCGGGGCGAATACCTTCTCGATCATGTACGGCTTGACCGCAGCGACCACGATATCGGATGCGGCGACAACCTCGGCGGCATCGTGGCAGGCGACCATGCCGCGCGCCTCGCAGCGCTCAACCAGTGCGTCGTAGCGACCCGCGCAGGCGCACATGTCGCTCGCAGCTACACCGGCAGCGATCCAGCCATCGGCCATAGCGCTCGCCATATTGCCAAAACCGACAAATCCAATCTTCATATCGCATAGTCCTTTCAGACACATTCCTCAAAACGAAAGGTATTGTCCCACGCCATTGTTTCGTATTGCCGACCTATTTGTGATACGGCTCGCCACGACTGATCTTGCAGGCACGGTAAATCTGCTCTAGCAGCACCACACGCGCCAGGTTATGCGGCAAGGTAATGCGTCCAAAGCTGAGCATCTCGTCGGCGCGGGCGCGCACCTCATCACTCACGCCGTCCGAACCGCCGATTACAAAGGCAATGTCGCTACTGCCTCGCAGCATAAGATCGTCGAGCCTCGCCGAGAGCTCCTCACTCGAACGCTCCTTGCCCTCAATGGCCAGCAAGATCACATGCGCTCGAGACGGCAAGGCAGCAAGAATCGCCGCCCCCTCCTTGTCACGCGCAGCATCCACGCCGCCCGCCTTAGCCGGGTCGATATCGGCCACCTCGCGGATATCAACCTTGGCATAGGCACCCAGGCGCTTGGTGTACTCAGCGCACGCGTCCTTCCAAAAGCGCTCCTTGAGCTTACCAACACAAACGACGGTGTATTTCACGCGCGCCTACTCCTTCGAATCGTTTTGAACTTTGCCGGCGGCCAGCATCTGCTCGAACATCGAGGCCGACTGCGAAAAGTCGCTCGGCAGCACGACCGTCGAGTTTTTGCCCGTACGTGCGAACTCCGTCATCATCTCGGACCACTGCGTAAACATAAACAGCTGGTTGGCCTCGTCGTTACCGACGCCCGTCTCCTGGATAATCTCGAGCGAATCCTTGATGCCCAGCGCGATGGCCTTGCGCTGGTTGGCGATGCCTTCGCCCGCCTTTTCCATTGCCTCAGCCTCGGCGGTCGCCTCGGTGACGCGCTTGATGCGGTCGGCCTCAGCGAGCTCCTGTGCCGCAGCGCGCTTGCGCTGGGCGGCGTTGATGTCGTTCATGGAGTTCTCAACCTCGGTCGGCAGTGCGATTTTGGTGATGAGCGTCGACACGAGGGTGAAGCCGTAGGCGGCCATCTGCTCGGAAACGGTAGCGTTGACATCCTTGGCGATGTCGTCCTTCTTGGCAAAGACCTCATCGAGTGTGTAGACGGGAATCGAAGAGCGCAGGGCGTCGGTGATGAAGTCACGCATCTGGTCGACGGGCTCCTGCAGCATATAGTAGCTCTTGTAGATGCCCGAATCTGCCGGGCCGGCGCCCATGTCATAGCTCACGTGGTACTGAGCAGAGACCTCAAGGCCGATGGTCACGTTGTCCTGGGTCTTAACGTCGATACCAAAACCGTTTTTCATGGTTCGCAGGCTCACCGTAGCGGCTTTGCGGTCAATCACGGGTACCTTCATGTGGAAGCCCGCGTTGACGATGCGGTTGAACTTGCCTAAGCGTTCGATGATCACAGCATGCTGCTGTTCAACGACATAGCAGGCGCTGGGAAGCAGCAGCAACAGAATGATGATGGGGATCAAAAGGCTGGTAAGGGCGGCGATGATACCGGAAAACAGCATGGTCTCTCCTCTGATAGGCACACGTTGGCATTAGGATACCCGTCCGAGGAGATCGTGCATAACAAAAAAGCTCCCATTGCTGGGAGCTCTTTCATTCAATGGTGCGGGCGAAAGGACGTCCGCGTATCCGCTTCGCGGATCCACACCGGCTTCGGCCGCCTGCCGGCGCCCTCGCCAGCTCGCTAAAAACGCTCCGCGTTTTCTTTACGCTCGCTCCTTCACAGGTTCAAGTCCCTGTGATGGGCCCATAACAAAAAAGCTCCCATTGCTGGGAGCTCTTTCAATCAATGGTGCGGGCGAAAGGACTTGAACCTTCATGGGGTTGCCCCCATACGGACCTGAACCGTACGCGTCTGCCAATTCCGCCACGCCCGCGTGCAGGAATTAGAATAACGGAGCGCCATCGCGAACGCAAGAACTATTTTTGAAAAAGTTTGCAGGCATTTTCCCAAGCTGCTCGCGCGATTGCCTCAGCATCCTCGCCGGAACGATCGACACGGTCGTTGACCAGCGTGTTTGCCGTGATAGAAATCATTGCCGGCTCGCACTCAAGACCGCGGATGGGCTCCGGAGCCATATACGGGCAATCCGTCTCGAACAAAATTCGATCGAGTGGGGTTGCCGCAAATGCCTCGCGCACGTCGTCGTTGCGCTTAAAGGTGGCCGCACCACCATAGGCGATATAGCAGCCCAGCTCCACAAAGCGCTCCATCGTGGCGCGGTCCTCGCCAAAGCAGTGCAGCACACAACCGGCCTGGGGCACGCCCACCTCACGAAGCACGTTGTAGGCGTCCACGTGCGAGGTACGCTCCTGGTCCGTGTCCTCGTGACGCAGATGCAGCTCCACCGGCACGTTACGGCACACGGCAAGCTCGAGCTGGCGCGCCATGCAGTCAATCTGCACGTTATGGGGTGCCGGCGCGATGTCGTCGTCATAGTCCATGTGGTAGTCCAGGCCGATTTCGCCAATACCGGCGCATAAGGGGTCATCAAGTGCGGCAACGACCTGTGCATGGACGTCGTCGGTATAGTCCGGCGCGCCATACGGATGCACGCCGGCAAGATACTTGATCTGCGGGATATCCTGCATCGGCAGAATCTCGCGCGTCAGCCAGTCGCTATAGTCCGTCACGCTGCGTTTGTCTGCGATGGGGTCGAACATCGTCACCAACAGGTCGACGCCTGCCACCTTGGCACGCACGAGCGTCTCAGGCACATCCTTGCCCCAGAACGAAAGCAGATGCGCATGCGTGTCGGCAAGCGGTGCCAAGGGCACGGGACAAGCAACCATCTTCTTTTTCTTGGTAAACGTCACACGTTCGGCATTAGGCATCATGGATTAGCTCCTGGGCCAGACGGACAAAGTCAGCAACATCAAGCGTCTCGGCGCGCGTGGTGGGTGCAATACCGCAAGCCTCAAAGGCAGCATCGAGCACGTCCTTGGCAAAGCCGTTGGCGCTCATGGAATTGCGGATGGTCTTGCGACGCTGAGCAAATGCAGCATCAATCACGCGGGCCACAAATTCGCGATCGAGCCCCTCGGGCACCACGCCGTCAACACGGTCGATACGCACGACGGCCGAATCCACGTGCGGCGCCGGCATAAAGCAACGCGGCGGTACCTCAAAACGACCCGTCACCTGCGCATACAGGCCGAGCTTTGCCGTATAGCCGCCATAGGTCTTGTTGCCCGGCACTGCGGCAATGCGATCGGCAACCTCCTTTTGCACCATGACGACGGCACGCTTGAGCGCCGGCATCGTCTGGAAAAATTGCAAAATGATCGTCGCCGCCACGTTATAGGGCAAGTTCGCGACAAATACCGTGGGCTCGCCGCCGGCAGCCTGCTCAATCTGCTCCGGGCCCACCTTAAGCGCGTCGCCCATGATAAAGCGGAAGTTGGCATAGTCGGCGGCGTGGGCGTCGAGCACCGGTTCGAGCTCAGGATCGGCCTCAATGGACGTAACGCACGCCGCCTCCTGCAGCAACGCAAGTGTCAACGTACCGCAACCCGGACCCACCTCGAGTACGCGCTCGTCACCTGCAAGCTCGGCAAGCTCGCAGATACGCTCGATCACATGATTGTCGATTAGAAAGTTCTGGCCCAGGCGATGCTTGGTCGCAAGGCCAAACTCCTCTAGCAGCTCCCTGGTGGCCGTGGGGTTTGCCAAAGGCGAAGTTGTCATGGTTGCCTCCTTAGCATGATGGCGGCGTCTTGAAACAAAAGGGCATGGACCGTTGCGGCCATGCCCTTACATCTAAACAGTAAATTGCCGATATGGCGCGCGGCGTCTTAGCCCAGACGCGGGAACAGCGGCTCGCCCTTCTCGACGGGCTGACCACCAGCAAGCAGGCCCCAAGCGCAAATGCCCTTGAGGTCGTCGCTCGCGGCCTCGTCTTCGCAGGACAGGCGGCGCAGAGCCTCGGCAGAAGTCTGGGGCATGAGCGGCATCAGCAGGTGAGCGGCAATGCGGATGGCCTCGAGCAGGTTGTAGATCACAAACGCCAGCTCGTCAGCCTTGGCCTCGTCCTTGGCAAGTGCCCAAGGCTCGGAGTCCTCGATGTAGTGGTTGGCAGCGTGGATGAGCTCCATGACCTCGTCCTTGGCTCCACCGTAATCGAGCACGTCCATCTTGGCCATGTAGCGCTCGACCAGACCATCGGCGATCTTTGCCAGCGGGTTGTCGAACGCATCGAACGATGCGGGCTTGGCGGGCGCGCAACCGTCAAAATACTTGCCGCTCATGTTGAGCGAACGCGAGATAAGGTTGCCCCAGCTGTTGGCCAGGTCGGCGTTGTAGACCTGCTCCATGCGGTCGAAGCTGATGGCACCGTCGGTGCCGGGGACGACGTCGGTCATAAAGTAGTAGCGATAGCCCTCGACGCCCAGCATGTCGATAACGTCCTGCGGAGCGATGGCGTTGCCGCGGCTCTTGGACATCTTCTCGGCCTTGCCGGTCTCGGCATTGCGCACGGTCAGGAAGCCGTGGGCAAAGACGTGCTCGGGCAGGGCCTCGCCGATGGCCATGAGCATGGCGGGCCAAATGACGCAGTGGAAGCGGATGATGTCCTTACCCACGATGTGGAACTGCGCGGGCCAGCGATAGGCCAGCTCGGCACGCGCCTCGTCGGTGTCGACACCGTAGCCGACGGCCGTCATATAGTTGAGCAGCGCATCGAACCACACGTAGGTCACGTGACCCTCGTCAAACGGGACCTGAATGCCCCAGTCAAAGCTCGTACGGCTCACGGAAAGGTCGTTAAGGCCGCCCTCGACAAAGCTGCGAACCTCGTTCATGCGGAACGCAGGCTCGACAAAGACGGGATGCTCGTCATAGAGCTTAAGCAGCTTGTCCTGGAAGGCGGAAAGCTTAAAGAAGTAGGACTCCTCCTGCACGCGCTCAAGCGGACGGTGGCAGTCGGGGCACAGGTGCTGGCCGACGCTGCCGTACTCCTCGTCGCCCTTCTGGACCTGCGTATCGGTGAAGTAGGTCTCGTCAGGCACGCAATACCAGCCGTCGTAGCTACCCTTATACAGGTAGCCGGACTCCTTCATGCGCTCCCACAGGTACTGCACGGCATGATGCTGGCGCGGCTCGGTGGTGCGAATGAAATCATCATTGGAAATCTCGAGCTTGCTCCAAAGCTCCTTGAAGTGCGGAGCCTGGCTATCGGTCCACTCCTGCGGCGTCATGTTGTGCTTGGCTGCGGCCTCGGCGACCTTCTCGCCGTGCTCGTCCATGCCGGTCAGGAATTTGACGTTATAGCCGGCGGAACGGCGATAGCGAGCCTGAACGTCGGCGATGATGGTGGAATAAGCCGTGCCCAGGTGCGGATCGGCGTTGACGTAGTAGATGGGCGTCGTGATAAAGAACGAAGGCTTGCTTTGATCCATGGGGTTTGTCCTCCAGAAAAACGTTGCATACAGAGGATGATTCTAGCGCAAGGGCTGGATATCCTCCATCTATTGCATATCGAGCACCATGGCATAGACATCGCGCTTGCGGCGCGAATACTTCTGAGACAGGCGCTTGGCCACCGCAGAGGCGGGCTCCCCCTCCTCGAGCGCGGCGCGGATATCCGCGCGCAGGGCCTCATCGGGATCCGCTGCCGCGGCGCCAACCGGCACGATACCGGCCTCCTCATCCTCGCTCGGCGGCGCGATGACCAGCGCAATCTCGCCCTTTACCTCGCCGCGAGCACGCAGCTCCTCGGCAAGCTGGGCAGCGGGCCCGCGCAAGACCTCCTCGTGCAGCTTGGTGAGTTCGCGGCAGACGGCAACCTCACGCTGGGGAAAGACCTCCGCCACGGCCTCGAGCGTCGCCACGATGCGATGTGGAGACTCGTAGAAGATAAGTGCGCCGGGCACCACGGCAAGGCGCTGCAAACGGCGCACGCGGTCGCCGTGCTTTCGGCCCAAAAAGCCCTCGAAGAAAAAATGCTCGCAGGGAATGCCGGACGAAACGAGTGCCGTGACGCAAGCGGAGGGCCCGGGAATAACTTCGACGGGCACATCGGCCTCACGCGCCGCCTCGACCAGCGCCTGGCCGGGATCGGACACGCTCGGCATGCCGGCATCCGAGGCAAAGGCGAGGGTTTCCCCCGCCAGCAGACGGTCGACCAGGCCGGCGGCGCGGCTGGCGATCACATTCTCGTCGCAACGGACAAGTGGCTTGGAAATGCCCAGGTGCATCAGCAGCTTTGACGTCACACGCGTGTCTTCGCAGCAGATGGCATCGGCGGCGGCAAACGCCTCGCCAACGCGCGGGGACAGGTCGCCCAGGTTGCCGATGGGCGTGCCGACCACATAGAGTTTGCCCGCATGGGCACTGTTCTGCGTCATATCAACCTATTCAATCATGCCGCGCTCGAGCGTACCGAGCGCCGCGCGGGCATCCCATGCTTCGATGCGCTTCTCGGTCTTCCACGTTTGGAAAAACCAACCGGCAGCCGGCGCAAACGATGCCAGCTGGTTGGCGATAAACACGCGCTCGTAGGCATTACGGCCCTCAGGCGTAACCGACGAGTTGGCAAAAATCGCTGCGCCCGACCATTCGCCCACCAGCACGGGGAACCCGGTCGAAATCGCTTCTTTGAGCTCGTGCTTGTTGCGCGAAATCGCCGTCGTCAGTCCGCGGGGGCTCGTGATGTCGAGCGCATACTCGTCGCGGTAATGGTACAGGTGAAGGTCCATGTAGACGTTCTTGTACTTGGCGCCGCGCATAAAATGCTTCCACTCGCTGGGATGCCCCGAAGACGAAAAGACGACGATCTTATCCTCGGGCATATACGAACGGACGAGCTCGTAGGCATCGCGATAGAAATTGCGCAGGTAGTGAGCAGGAATGCCATCCGTCATGGTGAAGAGGCTCTTGCGAACGCTCATCTGCGGCGTGTCCAGCAGCTCAATGCCCAGCAGGCTCTCGGCCTCGCCATAGCGATCGGCCAAGCGCTCGAGCACGTCGAGTGCGACATGACGGCCGTTGGTGGACGAATGCCACTCGGCGACAGCCTCCGGCGTGGTGGGTGAATCGTTGGAATCGCCCTGGCCACCGGGCACAGTTGCCAGATCGAGCAGCACGCGGATGTCGTACTTGGCAGCCCACTCAATCGCGCGGTCGATGTAATCGACAACCGATATGTAGGAGGCATCGGACTCCTGTGAGCCAAAGGCATACCAGGGCACCGGCAGACGCACGGCATTGAGACCGATCTGCGCCATGCGGCGAAAATCGTCCTCGCTCACAAACGTCTCGTAATGGCGGCGCATGCGCTCGTTATAGGCGGCGGTACCCATGGCCTCCTGTAGCTCGGCCGCGTTGGATGCACCGGTCGCCGCGTACAGCGACGGGGTCACCCAAGGCTCGGGAATAAACCAGCCAGAGAGATTAACGCCGAGTATCCTCTCCATCACTGCCCCCTTCGGATCATGCAGGTCGAACCCGCATCGTATTGCATAGGATAAGTATCGTTTTGAGTATACCCGCGTGTGCGGACAGGCGACCGAACGGTCTGTAAAGTGACGCGAAAGTGGGAGGAATGTCTGGGGCGGGCGGACTCGGAATGGTGCGACGAGGTGTGTACGCGCGCCGGAGGCAGGCACCGGAAAGCGCGTCCCGTTCTATCGCTCAATAATGGGGCGCATTTTCCGCAGAACCCTACATAAAAGAAAAGGACCCCTTTGCAGAGGTCCTAGTCAATTCAAGGTGGCGGGGAAGGGAATCGAACCCCTGACACGAGGATTTTCAGTCCTCTGCTCTACCAACTGAGCTACCCAGCCATTTGAGGTGTGCCTTGTTTCAAGGCTTGATTAGTATAACCAAGGACGCGTTCCGGTCAACCGAGAATTTCAAAAAAGTTTTTGAGCACAGCCTCGGTTCTTTAAATCGGCACGTCAGAGGCATCAGCCGGCAGCAAGAAGTTTTTCGCTCAGAGCCGCACGGGCAAACTCACTTGGCGTCATCCCCTCGGCAGCCGCCCGTCGACGAATGGCCTCCTTCATTCCCAGAGGAATCTTGACCGACAGCGTTGCCGTCCCCTCACCTGAGAGTGGGGGCCGTCCATGCACGATCCCACCAACGGTGTGTTCGCCATCCGGAAACTCTCCGCGCTCGTACGACTCGCACCACGCGTCAATCATTTCATCCGTTACAACCTGACCATTAGCGGCCGTATACGTCTTGCCCATCATCGACCCCTTTGCCGAGCCCGTTCAATCTCCTGCCAAAATTTCTTCTGGACTGGAGACAAGGCATGAATGATAAGCCACCCACGGACAAGCTCGACCGCGACAAGCTCCACGCTTCGTCCGTCTGGGAGCCATCCAATCGCAAGCCATCTCGGCGGCTCGTCCTTCGACTCGCGACGAATGCACTCAGTAACCGCAAGCCAAGCGCTAAGCACCTGCTTTTCCGTCAGGTGCTTTTTAGCGTTGGGATGGATCTCAACATCCGTGCATCTTCTCCTCCATCTTACCCAATTTCGTATGACGAAAGTCCGCTATCGCTAATTCTTAAGCCGGCACGCGTTGGAGAGCAGGGGTCGAAACAATGATTGAAGGGCGCTCTAGTGCGGCCCAGGCGCCGGGGCAGGAGCACATACGCCAGGGACGTACGTTTTCGTAGCGCGCGAGGATATTGCCGTCGCGATCGATGAAGGCGATGTCGATGGGATAGGCCATAAAACACGTATGGACCGAAGAGCAGCGTGGAAATGCCATGACGAGCGGCAGACCGTTGGCGGCAACCGGGCACCGTCCCAGCATGCCGCGCAGGCGCACGGCAAACGACTCCGCCACCGCAAACTCGGCCGGCGTCCAGCCCAGCCTATTGAGTGCCCGCGCGTAGGCGATGTAGGACGAGACCGCGGTCACATGACCACCCCCGGACGCCATGGATCGACCGTCACCGCGCGCTCGTGTGACAACTTTGCCGGTGCCCCCAGCGAAACGCCGGCGATGCTGAGCGAGCTCGGCCACGGCTCATAGCGCATGGTGCAGGTGTAGGTCCTAAACGTGCCGGAAAGCGAAAGCAAACCGCCATCCGATGTCGTCGCACCCTGTTCGCTCGAGACCTCGATCAGCAAGTCATAGCCTTCCATGGCATGTTGGATCTGAGCCTGAACGGTCGCGGAAGCATCGATGGAGCTGCCATCGCCCTCCCCGCTCGGCGCCACGGCATGTGCTAGCACGATATCGGGCACCACGCGATCGAAGCGTGCGACCGCACCGGCAAAGACCATGACGTTGTACACGATAAGCGCCAGAACCAGCAGGACGGGCGTGACCACGGCCATCTCGACCGTCGCCTGGGCGCGCTCCTCGCAAAGGCGCGTGCGGATGCCCATTACGACCCACCGCCCAGGGCACCCGCCAGTGTGGTGACATCGACGGTAAGTGGGATGGAACCGCCGCCGGGCAGCGGAATCTCCGCAAGCGTGAACGTCGTGCCGCTGATGGTGCGCTCGACTTGATATTCCAGCGCTTCGCAAAGCGCCTTGGGGTCGGTCACGCCCAACGGAATACTTCGTAGCTCGTCCTGCGCATTAGAAAGAGCCGTGATGTCAGACCCCGGGCTCTTGATGACATTGGCGGTGTCGGTCAGCACCGGCTTTCGCAGGCGCAAGTCGCACGGCTCCAAGCCCAGCGCCGCCACGGACGCCGAAACGGTATCGCCAAGCCACGACGCAATGGAGCCCAACGCGCCGTTGCCCCCTCCTAGGCCCTTAATCATCTCGTCCATAAGTTCGTCGGCCGAACCTTGGATGTCTCCGTATCCCACAAGCAGCCGTCCCCAGACATCCATGACGCCATCGAGTACGCCGACAACGCCACCCGAGCGTCCCTTCAATGTCGAGAAAAATCGCGAAAGCACGTTGTTTTGCGCCGTCGCCTCATCGGGCGCCAGCACCGCGGCAGAGATGGCACCGCGATCGCCAAGCCTGACTGCCGTGTTAAACGAAGAGTTGAGCTCATCGGGGCTCGAGATGGCACCCGAAACCGCAAAGGCAGCCACGCCGTTGCGACCGGGCGGAGCGATACGCGGACGTTCGCCCGAAAGCGTTTTAATGGCCTGGTCAAACGCATTGCTCGCACGGTCGGCCTCATCCTCGGTCTGACGCATGAGCTCAAGCTCTTTGTTCCGACATTTGACGTATTCCTCCAAGGCCTTTTTGAACTCGTCGAAGTGATATTCGAAGCCGTTTTCGATAGAGGTTGAAGGCGCCGCAACAGCACCAAGCGACAAAACGCCAAAATGGCATTTGCTGCATTTATCCTGTCCATCGTAATCGGCAACCGAAGCAAATCCGCTCGGCGTCCCTTTCTTATAGTTAGGGCAGGTCGTCCCGTAATGCAGATACGCCTTGTCATCGTTCACGCTCGTCGGCCACACCGCATCGGTATAGAGCTCCGTCGCCCGAACCTCATCAGAGTTGCGCGGCAGCAGCGGAATATAGGAGGAAACCCTGTCTCCGTTCTCGGTTATATGTGCCCGATCGACCTCCGCGCTCGCATAGGTATAAAACGCCTTACGCGCCGCAGACTCTGCCTTCATCTCGACACTCGAGCCGTGGGGCTTCTCATTTGTCAGACGCCAGTGGTAGTAGTCCTTCGCGCGATCAAGGGCAACTTGGGGCTCCCACGTAACGCTCGATGAGTAATGCGGATTTTGAACACCGGGGAGATCCGTTAGGCTTTTCGCACGCTCCCACATGCAAGAACAGCTGCCGACCGAGCCCTTGTCAGACCCACCACAATCCGCCAGCCAAGCACGCTCTTTAGCCTTCGCCGTGTCCTCAGAAGCCTTCCGCAGCTCCTCGGCCGCACACTCTAAATCATCTGATGTGTCTTTAATGGTATCGGTCGAGATCTCTGATCCTTTGAGCGCAGCGAAGTCAGACTCGGATGTCCTGGGCACGGCAAGCGCCGTACCGGTATAGGTCACACTATCGGTATCCTGCGCCGACACCGCCTGCGTGGCACGCGCGGCGATCAGATACGGCAGAGCCGTCTCGATTTTCTGTAAGCCTTCCGATGCGCTTTTGGCAAACTTGTTGCGCGTTTTAATGATCTCAATCCCAGTGTCGACCATATTGCCGGCAACCGGCTCGGCACCCGGGATGAGGATGGCGACCAGGCCCGTCCCGATCGTGGCAAACCCCGCCAGCCCCAGACTCAAGATGCTCGCATCAACCACCATGGCAGCCGTGTGATAGGACGACACTACGTTGGCACCCGCCAGCGCGCCGCTATCAGCCGCCACCTGGGTATCCCCGGCACGCGACATGCTCCATATCGCCGCGGTCGACGAAAACAACAATGTGAGCACCACTAGGATGACCACGGCAGAAGAAAGCGTGGTATAGGCGCCGTCTTCGATAAACAGATCGACACCGGCTCGACCCATAAAGCCGCCTCGCTTGCGATGGCAGCTCGGACGGTGCGTCAAAACGCGTCTAGACCAGAAACACTTAATCCCATGCAGCAATCCACGAATCATAATCTCCCTCCAGCCATTCGGGACGCGATTGATACGAGACATCGACCTTGAGCTCAACGTAGCCGCCCTCGGCGGTACCACCCATAGCCTGCGCAAACGCACCGATCACAGGCAACGGCTTGACCTCGCCGGAAACGGACACGGACGAGACGCCACCCGCACCGGCCCGGCCAAGCTCGATATCCCACGACAACGGCCCGCCGGCATGAAAGATCGAAACGTTGGGCACTGCGGCAAGTCGGCGGCGGGTGAACTCCTTAAGATCGTCGTCCTCCGCCGTCGTCGTGGTCATGAGCCGCGCGGTCTCGGCGGCGGCAGACTCCATGACCGCGCGCGTATAGAGCAGGCACACCGGTTGCAGCGCGAGAAGGATGAGTGTCAGAAACGTCGGCAGCAAAAAAGCGGCCTCGACCGTAGACTGCGCCCGGTCCTCGCGCGCGGCATCAATACAACGCGATGTCCTTAGCGGCCGCAGCGGCGTCGATAACCGACGTCGAGGCAACGCTATGGGATGCCGCCCGCTCAACCAGCGCCGCCAAGCGCCCATCGGTGCCGGCACGCCAAAGTCCCGCGATCGCCAGCACGATCGATAACAGCGCCACCGTGACAATGGCGTATTCGACCGTCGCCTGGGCAGATTCCTCACGCAGGACATCATGCATTTCACGATCCCTCCTTTGAGTCCGTTGCCTGCGGGCTCAGGCGCACGGCGCGCAGACGACACGAAGCATCGCCAGCATCCGCGGCAATTGTCACCATATCGACCCAGCCGCGTCCGTCGCGCACGATGGCGCCCCACACGTTTCCCTTGATGTCGAGATAGCCGCTCAGAGCAAGTTGCGCCGTGGGTACCTCGCGATAGGCACGCAGCATATCCGCCGCCGCTTCGGTCATCGGTCGGTCCTCGGACCATGCAAGCCGGACCGCAATCGCGTTGCCCTCAGGCGAATCCGTCGCAGTGCCAGACCGCTTGTCGAGCGTCCGCAGAAAGGTTTGCGCCGTGACAGCGACATCCGAATCGTCCGCATCTCGCATCTCATCTTTTTGAGACGCCACCGCCGAATCTGAGCCCAAATCGGAGGCGGTCCCAGGACGCTGCTGCCGCGCGGCGTTAAGCCCCCAAAGCACCGCCGCTATCGCCACGGTCAGGCAAGCAAACACCAGCAGCACCCCGATGGGGCGCTCGCCCTCTACAGGCTGTTGATGCCCTCGCTGATAGCGTTCCATAGATCTTGGACCTTGCCCTTAAATGCGACGATGGCGATAATCGCGATCACCACGAGCACGCCGACCAAGATGGCATACTCGGTGGTACCCTGTGCACTCTCCTCCTGCAATAGTTCCTTGGCGCGCTGACGAACATGTGCCGCCCGGCAAAACGCCCAGCCCTGGACCTTGCCAGCAACGTCAGTCATCGTATTCATGTATTCCTCCCTACATCATCCCGCCTGCTCCCAGCAGCGGGCCCAATATGGACAGAAGCAACGCCGGCAAGATGAGCGTGCCGGTGGGAATCAGCAGCTTGACGGGCGCACGCTCAATCTCGCGCTCGACCGCGGCGCGATGAGCCGCACGGATCTCGCGACTTTGAGCGGCCAGCGTCTCGGCAAGTGGGGCGCCCAGGGCGAGCGCCTGCCCCACCGTGATGGCAAAGGTCTCGAGCGCTCGCACGTCCAGGTCGCGCGCGGCGGCCAACAACTCGTCCTCACGCGTGCCCACGCCCACCTGCCACGCCATGCAGGCCCGCTCAAGGCGAAGAGCCAGCACTGACCGGCGGTTGGCGCAGAAAATCTCAAGCGCCGCATCAAACGAAAGACCGGCCGAAAGACCCAAGCGCACAACATCGATCATCTCGGACACTTCGCCGAGCGACACTCGCGCCGGGCCGCCCGCTCCAACCGCGCCCTTCACTCGCGCGATCAGGGCATCGACCACCGAACGACCCGCGACAGCGATCAGCACCGCCTCGCGCTTGCAGGCCCCTGCGATCTTGCGTGCATCCGCCCGATCCAAACCCGTCGCGACAAATACACTCAGGGCGCACAGGCAAGCCGCAACTGCAACCGGGACGCTCATAGCTCCACCCGCATAATGCGTCGGATAACCACCAGGGCAACGGCGTTGAGGGCAAGACCCAGCACCATAGCGCCCGCGCCGGCAGGCGTCGCAAGACCGCGACGAAAATCTGCCGAAAGCAGCGCCAACACCGCGCACATGCCCGCCGGCATCGCCGCGACCATATGCGCAGACATGCGAGCCTGCGACGTCTTAACATCCAGGCGGCGCTTGAGCTCAATGCGCTCCCCCACCATGCTCGACGCCTCGGACAGTAAGTCGGCAAGTGGAGCGCCAGTGCGCTGTGACACCTTAAGCGCCAAGGTCACAAGCGAAAGACCGGGGGCGTCGATGCGCACGAGCAAGTCATCGAGCGCGTCGGTCGCCGAGATGCCGCAATCGATCGCCGCCGCTACCCGCAAAAACTCGGTATGTACCGGCTCTTGCGCATGAGCGCCCACAAAGCGCATGCCCTGGGCCAGCGAATGTCCCGAGGCAAGCGACATGGAAAGTGCGGTAAACGCCTCGGGCATGGCCTCTTCTGCATCGTGTTGCTCGCGCCGGCTCTCAAAGCCATCCCGAGCGGCGCCAACGGCAATCGGAGCAACAAGTCCCAAGGCAAATCCGAGGGGCGATAACGACACCATCGTTAGTAAAACGCAGCAGACACCGCTCGATAGCAGCAGAAACGCCAAACGCCCCGAAGCATCTTCAATCACGAGACCAAGGCGATACGCCGGAGCCAGCGATGCCCACGAATGGGCTATCTTTTTCAGCAGATCGTTTTCCACCAGCTCACGCGGCAGCTTCTCTGCCACCGCCTCGAGCGCCTGACGCGCCAGCTCCGCCGGCGGCACCCGCGGCACACGAGGTTCCGCCCCGCACGCCGTCGCAACAGAAAACCCTGCCAAACCCCCTACGACGAGGGGCACAGCGACCTCCATTCGTCCACCTCCTCTTGTGTGAGCGTCCCCGACCGCAGGCCTTCTGCGATAAACGGCGGCTCGCGGTCAAGCGTCCAGGTGCGCTCGGCGGCATCGAAAGTCACATAGCGCTCGAGCTCTACACCGCCCGACGCGGCGCGACGCACCCCCGAATACGAGGAGACGAAGCGCCTGCCATCGGCGTGGCGCTCGGACATCACGATGCCGTCGAGCGCCATGGCAATCTGTTCCTCGATGAGCTCGCTCGGCAGATCGATGCCATAACGTGCAAGCAACGTCAGACGCACCACGGTCTCCTGTTCTGAACCCGCATGAAGTGTGGTGAGCGACCCGTCGTGGCCCGTGTTCATGGCCTGCAACATGTCGCAGCACTCGGCACCGCGCACCTCGCCCACCACGATGCGGTCGGGGCGCATGCGCAGGGCATTGGTCACCAGGTCGCGGATCGTCACCGCGCCCTCGCCCTCAATTGAAGCCTCGCGCGCCTCCAGGCGCACCACGTGCGGATGATGCGCAAACTTGAGCTCGGCAGAGTCCTCGATCGTCACGATGCGCTCGCCAGTGGAAATCTCGCATGATAACGCGTTGAGCAGGGTGGTCTTGCCAGATCCCGTGCCTCCCGCAACCGCCAGGTCCTGTCGCAGCGACACCGCGCACGACAACAGCTGCGCATACCAAAGCGGCAGCGACCCCAGCCCCACAAGCTCGTCCAGCGAGCAGATGCGGTCCGAGAACTTTCGGATGGTGAGAATCGGTCCGTCAATCGCCACAGGCGGAATCACCGCGTTGACGCGATAGCCCGTTTTGAGGCGGGCGTTGACGATGGGGCTGCGCTCGTCGATACGGCGGCCAAGTGGCGAGATGATGCGGTCGATAAGCACACGGATCTGCTCATCATCCTCAAACGCATGCTCGATGGGGTGCAAGACGCCGCCGCGTTCAAAGAAAGCCGAGCGGCAGCCGTTGATCATGATCTCGGTAACGGTGTCGTCCTCGATGAGCGGCTGCAACGGCCCCAGGCCCACCACGTCATCCAAAATCTCGTCGATGATGGTCTCGCGCTCGGGCGTCGCGAGATCGGTCGGCTCCTCAACATTGAGCGCCGCCTCCACCGCGGGACGCAATTCCGAGCGGGCAAGTGCCGGGTCGATATAGGCACTGATACGCGCCACTTCGTCGTAACCCATGCGGTCCATCACGGCGCGCTTGGTGCGTCGTTTCACCGCGCGGCGACGCCCCGCATCTACAGGCGCTGCCGCCGCTGCAGCGCCGGCAGCCTTAATCCTCGTTTGCAGGCTCATCGCTGATCACCCTCGCGCGACCAGGGAAGGCGGATACGCGGGCGTTCGGTGCGCGTTGCACGGTCGGCGACCATATCGCTCCAAGGGCCGACGGCGCACCCCAGTTCCACGAGCATCTCGCGCGTGGCCTCGCGCACGCTGGTCGCAAAAGCGCTGGTCTGCCCCACTGCCTCGTCAGCGCGCCCAAACGCCATGAGCGCGGCGAGATCCTGCCCGCCATCGGCGATACGAATCTTGGAGCTCAACGCACAGGCAATCTCAAAGCGCATGGCGACGTCTTCGTCTGCCCCGCGCGCACCGAACCGGTTGAATACGGCGCTCATGCGCGTGCGCGGCACACCCACTCGACTTGCCAGTTCAATGACGCGCGACGCCGATGTCGCGGACGACACCGCCGCATCGCCAACGACCAGGCAACGGTCGCTCGCCGCCACCGCAGCCGCCACGGCGTCGCCCCAAAAGACCGAGGTATCGATAAAGACCACGTCGGATTCGCGACGCAGGACATCAAGCAGTAACTCCACCGGACGTGCCATGAGCTCGGCTTGCTCGGGCGCCGCGACGGGACCCCAGAGCGTAACGCCCGGCGCCACGCGTATCGATGTGGCTACGATATCCGGTTCGGTGAGCGCGCCCGCCGCCGACGGCTCGATAAGTGCCGCCATATCGCGCGGAGCATCGACGCCTAACAAGTCGTAAAGGTTTCCAAACATCAAGTCCAGGTCGAGCACGGCGGCACGCAAGCCCAACAGCGACGATGTGTGTGCCATGGTGGCAACGATCGTCGACTTGCCGCAACCGCCCGAACCCGAAATGGCACAGATGACCGGAGCTCGATGCTGCGGAGCGGCAGCGTCTGCCGGCGGCATCGGAGGAGGCGGAGCGGGCGTCGGTGGCAGCGTCCCCGTTTCCCCCGCCGCAACCACACGCTGCGTCCAAGCCGGCATGGCAGCTTGTTCGGTCTGCGAGGCAGGTTCGTTCTGCGCAATCTGCTCATGCTGCATCAGCGATAACTCGCCGCACCCGGCAAAGCCCTCAACTTCGTCGAGTTCATCCGCCAGATTCACGCCGTGCACGTATCCCATATCTACAGCCGGGGAGTCGCCAGCATGCTGCGCCGGCCCTCCAGCGTCATCGTATACAAGGGGGTTCCGGGGGCGCCGACCATGCTCGGCTTCCGCTTTTCCATAATCATCAACACGCGGGCCTCTTGTAGCGCGAGGCGCCCCGGGTTCCCTATCAACAAAAGCATCGGGCTCAATCGTCATGTGCCGATCGGAATCAACCGCTCCCTCGCCCGCGCGCCCGTTGCCGCATATACTGTGCGCAGCGATGACCTCGGTCGCCCCCGCGCGAAACAGCCCCTCGATATCCGACGGATCGAGCGCTTCTATCAACACGACCACGCGACTCACGCGGCCTTCGGCCGTCAGGCGCGCAACAGTCTTGCGCACATCTTCGGTATCAAACAGAGACGCCGCGATGATGGCAGCCCCGCGGCGCGACGGAAACGCCCGAGCCATGGAAATCAGCCCGTCCAGGTCACCCACGCGAAGCACCTGTGCACCCGCATCACGGCCCTCGACTTCCCGCTGCAACAGCCCGTAATCGCCGCACGCGCAGCACGCAAGCCAGATCGCCTTCATCACTCGTCGCCTCCGCTCTTTTTGCCGCGCGCCGTGGCAGGAATCGTCAAGCTGACCGTTCCCTTGCCCGAGGCTCCCAGCAGTTCCTTGACGTCTTCGGGGTCAGCCGCCAGCGTCACCCATTCGATCTTGCCCTCGCGCGTGGCACCGGAATCCTCACTGGTATCGATCACGTACGCGCCGCACAGCCGATCGGTTACGCCGTCTTTTTGCACATACACATCCACGTAGCTGCCCACGCCCGTGGCGCCGCCGACCGAGTGCTCGGCATCGACCGCCACCGAAACGGCGACCTTGCCCTTAGGCACCTCGAGCTTGTGGCTCTCGGCCTTGGTGTAGACATTGCAGATCACGGCGTTTTTGGGAACACGCGAAGTCGTCACGTCGCCGCGCACCTGGCGCAGCTCGGTCGCCGCGTCACGCGGCAGCAGACTCGTCAGCCATTCCTGGGTTATGACATTAGTCTCGTCGAGGGTCTCGCCCACATCGATATCGCGCGCCGCGACGCATACCTCGACGCGATCGCCACCGTACTTAGCCAAGGTCTCAGCCTGGACCCGTTCGGCTTGCGAGCGGATCGACGAGCCGTAAACCATGCAGAGCAGAGCAGCGAGCACGCCCGCGACCAGACTGATGGCGATGCGCTTGCTCTTGTTCACGGCCGCTCCTCTCATGGCAGTGCCGGGCGAATGCCCGTACCACCATTGTCTGGGCGGTCAGAGTGCAAAGCGGCGCAATCGCGATCTTGGTTTTCGATGTCAAACCAATCGCTGACCAAAAGCTGACCAGCCCGTCAAGCTCATGGCAAGGTTTTGGTCAGCACGTCAGCAAGCTGCATGTTTCGAGGCTTTTCCGCAGCAAAAAAGCCGTCTCCCGAACAGTTGGGAGACGGCTGTCATAGGAAAAATCAATTACAGATGGACATCGGGATCGAGCATTTGAGCGCTCACGCGCATGGATGACGCCAGGTTTTGGAACGTTTCCAGACGCAGGCTGTCAATCTGCCCGGCGTCCTCGGCCTCGCGAACGGCGCAACCCGGCTCATGGGTATGTGTGCAATCGCCAAACCGGCACGCGCGCGATGCCTCGACAATCTCGGGGAAGGCGCGCGCCAGACCCCGCTCGTGACCCACGAGCGGTAGGCTGCGCAGGCCCGGGGCATCGGCGATCACGCCGGCGTCGCCCGGCAGCGCCACCATCACGCGCGCGACGGTAGTGTGACGGCCCTGGTCGTCGCGTTCGCGCACACCGCCGGTCGCCAACGTATCGTGGCCCAGCAGTGCATTGAGCAGCGTCGACTTACCGGCACCCGACTCGCCCAGAATCATGGCGCAGCTCCCGGCGGGCACGCAGGCACGGACCTCGTCCAGGCCGCGGCCCTCGGCAGAGGACGTCACGATCACGCGCACGTCCGGACCCACCAGGCGGCGCACGCGGTCCAGATCGCGCTCGAGCTCCTCGGCATCGCAGCGGTCAGCTTTGGTAAGCACCACCACCGGCTCGGCATCGCAGTCGAGCGCCAACACCAGCGAGCGCGCCACGCGGTCGAGCAGCACCTCACCGGCACCGAGCGCCTGCACGATTAGCACGCTATCCACGTTGGAGCAGAGCACCTGGCGCTCTCCACGGGCACGGCCGCGCCAACGCTCAAAGCTCGTACGGCGCGGCAGCACGCACTCAATCACGCCCATATCGTGCCCGGGAGCGCGGCGCACCGCCACACGGTCGCCCACGGCAGGCAGCAGGACCTCGTCCTCGCCGCGCGACTTGGCAAACCCCACGGCATGCTCGGCGCGAAAGGTGTCGTCGGCAGTGGCCACCAGCGGAAACCCGCGATCCAGGCGAATAACGGCACCCAGCTGCATCTGCTCGGGCTCCTCGGCATGTGCGCAGAAATCATCAAAGGCAGTCTGCTGGGCTTCATCGACCGGCAGGTCATCAAACGCCGGAACATCCTGCAGCGCATCGAGCCCCGGTACGCTCGCCAACAACTCCTCGGCAGACACGGGCGCTTCGGTCGCGAGTTTCCGACGACGGTCACGCTTAGCCCGCGCCCCCGTCGTCTTTTTCTTCGCCTTAGCCTTCGCCTTAGCCTTCGCCTTGCCCACAAGCGCCTCCCAGCACCACAAATCACAACTGAGCAGGTATTTTAAATCAAAAAGAGCTGGCCGGGCAAAGCCCGACCAGCTCACAAACTTTCCCTCAGCCCTTTTCATCCGCACGGGAGAAAAGCCAGCAAGGATACCGCAGGGCCCGCCCGCCGGGAGGGGTTTCCTAAGGGCACATCCTTTATTCAAAACGAGCGGCCGAGCAATTGCTCGGCCGCTCACCTTCTTTCCCTCAGCCCTTTTTCATCCGCGCGGGAGTAAAGCCAGCAAGGATACCGTAGGGCCCACCCCGGGAGTGTTTTCTTCTGAGCGATCCCGCAGCGCGAAGCGCGAGGACCAGCGAAGAAGAAACCCCGCAGGCGGTCGGGCCGGTGGGAAGGATGGCCTTTCGACCTACTCCTTCTCCACCGCGCGCATGATCGCCTTGTAGATCTCCATCAACGGGATGATCAGGAAGGCCAGACCCAGCGCGGCAAGAACGCCCTTGAGCTCAAGCGTCACAGGGCCAAAGAACATCTCGGCAAGCGTCGGCTGCACGGTCACGATCACCGTCAGCACCAGTGCCAGCGCGGCAGAAGCCCACAGCCACTTGTTCTGCTTCTTCATGGTGAACAGCGACGCACGACGGCTGCGCATATTGAAGCAGTGGAAAATCTCGACCATGTTGAGCGTGATGAACGCCATCATCACGCCTTCCTCGTCGGCATTGCCGGCGATCATATCGGCGATGTGGATGTAGCCCATGTCAAAGTACACGCCCACAAAGAAGCTCGCCAGCACCAGCACGGTGATGATCAGACCCTGGACCACGCAGTCCAGGCCCATGTGACCGGCAAAGACACCGTCCTTGGCGTTGCGCGGCTTGCGCTTCATGATGTCGCCCTCGGCGTCCTCCATGCCCAGCGCGAGCGCGGGGAAGCAGTCGGTGACCAGGTTCACCCACAGCAGCTGCACCGGCTGGAAGATGGTAAAGCCGATGAGCGTGGCGATAAACACCGAGAACACCTCGGCAAGGTTGGCCGAAAGCAGGAACTGGATGACCTTGCGGATGTTGTCGTAGATGCGACGGCCCTCTTCGCAGGCACCGATGATGGTGGCGAAGTTGTCGTCGGCAAGCACCATGTCGGCAACGTTCTTGGTGACGTCGGTGCCGGTGATGCCCATACCGACGCCGATGTCGGCGCGCTTGATGGACGGGGCGTCGTTGACGCCGTCGCCGGTCATGGCGACGATCTGGTCGCGCGACTTCCAGGCCTCGACGATGCGCGTCTTGTGCTCGGGCTGGACGCGGGCGTACACGCCGTAGTCCTCGATGTGCGCGTCGAGCTCCTCGTCGCTCATGCGGTCGAGGTCGGCACCGGTAATGGCATGGCTGCGATCGGTGACGATTCCCAGCTGCTTGGCAATGGCCACGGCGGTGTCGATATGGTCGCCCGTGATCATGACGGTGCGAATACCGGCGTCGTGGGCCTCGCGGATGGCGTCGGAGACCTCGGGGCGGACAGGGTCAATCATGCCGGACAGGCCGCAGAAGACCAGGTCGTGCTCGAGCGCAGCGGGGCTGCAGTCGCTCGGGACCTCGGTGTAGGTGCGGCTTGCCAGCGCCAGCACGCGCAGGGCCTCGTCGGCCATGGCCTTGTTGGCGGCCACGAGCTCGGCGCGACGCTCCTCGGTCAGCGGAACGACCCTGTCGCCGTCGTAGATATGGGTGCACAGGCCGATCACCACGTCGGGCGCGCCCTTGGTGTACTGCTCATACTCGCCGTCCAGGGTCTCGACGACCACGGACATCATCTTGCGGCCCGAGTCAAACGGGGCCTCGCCCACGCGCGGGTGCTCGGCAGTCAGGCCAGTGAGGCCCGCCTTGCCGGCGTCGTTGACGAGCGCGCACTCAGTCGGCTCGCCCACGGCCTCGCCCAGCTCCTCGTCCCACTGGGCATCGGAGCACAGAGCCATGCCGGCCAGGAACTTCTCCTTAGGCGCGGCGAGCTCGTGCTTGACGACGGTCATCTTGTTTTGGGTAAGGGTACCGGTCTTGTCGGAGCAGATGGTCTGCGTGCAGCCAAGGGTCTCGACGGCAGAGAGCTTGCGGATGATTGCCTGGCGCTTGGCCATCTTGGTCACACCAAGCGACAGCACGATGGTCACGACGGCGACCAGGCCCTCGGGGATGGCAGCGACGGCGAGCGAGACGGCGACCATAAAGGTATCGAGCAGGGCGGTCGGGTCGGTGAGGACGTTGCCCACGCCGTGACGGATGATGTCGACGCCAAAGATGACGACGCAGATGACGATAACCATGATGGTAAGGATGCGGCTGAGCTCGGCGAGCTTCACCTGCAGCGGCGTGAGCTCTTCCTTGGCCTCGGCCAGGGCGCCGGCGATCTTGCCCATCTCGGTGTTCATACCGGTGCCGACCACGACGGCGCGACCGCGGCCGTATACCACGGTGGAACCCATGTAGCACATGTTCTTGCGGTCGCCGAGCGGCACGTCGTCGGTGCCGGCGGCGAGCTCAATGACGTTGGCATGCTTCTCGACGGGCACGGACTCGCCGGTAAGGGCGGCCTCCTCGATCTTCATCGTGGCGCTCTCGAGCACACGGCAGTCGGCCGGGACGGAGTCGCCCGCCTCGAGCATGATCACATCGCCGGGCACGAGCTCGGCGCTCGGCAGGTGCACGAGCTTGCCGTCGCGCAGCACCTTGGACTGCGCCGCGCTCATCTCCTGCAGGGCCTCGAGAGCCTCCTCGCTTTTAGCCTCCTGGACCACGCCCAGCACCGAGTTGACGATAACGACGAACATGATGATGGCGACATCGGCAAAGTCCGCCTCGCCCTTGACCATGCCCGTGAGCGCGCTGATGACGGCGGCAACGATCAGCATGATGACCATGGGGTCTGCCATCTGCTCAAAGAAGCGCTTCCACAGCGGCGTCTTCTCGGCTTCCTCGAGCTTGTTAGGGCCTGTCTTAGCGAGGCGCGACGACGCCTCGTCGTCGCTCAGGCCGAGGTTCTCATCGACACCTTGGTCGCTGAGCACCTCCGCCGCGGCGGACAGGTATTCCTTTTGCATATAGAGTCCCCTCCTGGGATTCGGGCCACTCAGCAGATTGATGCCCGATCATAATTCCCAGGAGAAGGGCAAGGGCTCATCAAGGCTGCCGTGCTGAGCGGCAGTTGATAGTGGAGCTATGGTACCCCAAAGCAACGCGTCTAGCCAAAACAATCCATTTGGAAATATGGTCCATAAGCAACGGTGCAGACCGTGTGATGCTCAATACTGATAAAACGTTTTTTCTTCGGCGCATCATCAAATTGAAATATCGCCCAGATAGCAGCGGTTAGAACGGTTGGTAAAGTTTTTGCATATACCGTTTTTCCGCAAAAAATGAACTTCTAATTCGGCATACGGTCGATTTTTTGGGGTATTCGGACGCCATTTCGTTATAATCAACTCGGTTTTATTTCTTATGGTTTATCTATCAGCGCAAGACGATGTCAGATGGAGGTCTGAATGTACAAGCGCACCAAGATTGTATGCACCATGGGTCCCGCCTGCGATAGCGACGAGACCATCCGCGAGATGATCAAGGCGGGCATGAACGTCGCCCGTTTTAACTTCTCGCACGGCTCCTACGACGAGCACCACGGTCGCATCGAGCGCGTCCGTCGTATTTCCAAGGAGCTCGGTATGCCCGTCGGCATCCTGCTCGACACCAAGGGCCCCGAGGTCCGCACCGGCCTTCTGGTCGACGGCAAGAAGGTTGCCGTCAAGACCGGCGACAAGATCGTCGTCACCGCTCAGCCCACGACCGAGGATTTCCACGGCACCTCTGAGCACATCTCCCTCGACTACCTGGCTCTGCCCTCCGAGGTCGAGAAGGGCTCCCTCATCCTGATCGATGACGGCCTGGTTGCCCTCGAGGTCGAGTCCGTCGACGGCCAGGACATGACCTGCGTCGTTAAGAACGACGGCCTGATCGGCGAGCGCAAGGGCGTCAACATGCCCAACGTCAACATCTCGCTGCCCGCCATCACCGAGCGCGATCGTCAGGACATCCTCTTTGGCCTGACCGAGAACATCGACTACATCGCCGCTTCCTTCATCCGCGACGGCGAGTCCGTCCGCGGCATCCGCGAGCTTTGCCGCGAGAACGGCGGCGAGCACGTGACGATCTTCCCGAAGATCGAGTGCGCCCTGGGCGTCGAGAACTTCGACGAGATCCTCGAGGCTTCCGACGGCATCATGGTCGCCCGTGGCGACCTGGGCATCGAGATCAAGCCCGAGCTCGTTCCGCACATCCAGAAGGAGATCATCGCCAAGTGCAACGCGGCCTACAAGCCCGTTATCACCGCTACGCAGATGCTCGACTCCATGCAGCAGAACCCGCGCCCGACGCGCGCCGAGGTTGCCGACGTTGCTAACGCCATTTACGACGGCACCGACGCCGTTATGCTGTCCGGCGAGTCCGCTGCCGGTAAGTACCCGGTCGAGGCCGTCAAGATGCAGGCCAGCATTGCTCTCGAGACCGAGAAGTACCTCCCGGCTCACGCTCCGCTCGAGGTTCCGGCTGACGCTCACGGCACCCGCGTTGTCAACAACGTTGTGGGTATGTCCGCTGTGAACATGGCCACCACCGTTGGCGCCAAGTGCATCACCGTGCCGACGACCACCGGCCGTACTGCTCGCCTGATCTCGCACTTCCGTCCCAACATGCCGATCTGCGCGTTCTCCCGCCACGAGTGGGCCGTCCAGCAGATGATCATGTACTGGGGCGTTATCCCGCACCAGGCCGAGATTACCCAGGGCACCGTCAACGGCACGATCGTCAAGGCGATCGAGACCGCTAAGGAGCTCGGCTACGTCGAGGCCGGCGACCTGACCGTCGCCACCGCTGGCGATCCCCGCATGAGCGTCCAGCTCGAGGACAAGGTCTCCTCGACCAACGTCGCTTACGTCGCTCAGGTGCGCTAAGTCGTACTTGCAAGCACACTTGCATCGCAAAGGGCCCGGAAGGCGAAGCCTTCCGGGCCCTTTTTCTGTGCCAATGCCGGCGCACGGCAAAACACACACTCATTTCTTTACCAAAAGCGCGAAATCCACCCTTCGAGACCCAATGAATAAAGTCCCAAGCGCTAAAAGTGTTCGCCCGGTGGCAAACCCACACCTTAACCGACGCTGCTAAATCGTTTTAGCAAGAGCCGGATTGACCTGCTTTTCGGAAGTATGCGGCAAATTCTGATACCTCCGAGCACACCCCGTTTTTTCGCAACAAAATGCCTGATAAACTAGCCTCAAAAGCCAGGTCTGCTCACAAGGTTTAGATTTTGCCGCATACTTCCGAATTGACACTGGCATCGCACGGTCCAAAAGCATATTTCGACCAGGAGGACGTCATGGACCTGACGCTATGCGGTCAATCCGCTTTTTACTATCACCGTATCCCGCCACAGATATTAGGCCTTTACCCTGCCATTAGCCTTGGCAATATGGATCGCAGATGTTGCGGCCTCGGAAGTCATGCAGTTGTAAAAGACCTGCTTCACGCACCGCTTCACAGGATTGTATTCACTCGGGCACAATCCGGGTCGCGAAGCCTGTTTAAATCGCACCTCCTGACCCAAGAGCCGCCTCCCGGGTCGTTTAGGCAAACCGAGCATGGGTTTGATGTCACATCGCCCGAGTTCACACTGCTCAACCTTGCTACGCAGGTCTCACGCAACCAGCTGCTTATGGCGTGTTATGAGATGTGCAGCTCGTTTGCTGTGTATACACCCTGCAAACGAGCGCAACGGCAACTTGATGAAGCTATTTCGCTTAAGCTCATTCCACCCAACTGCGGCTGGGAGCGGGTTATCGACGTCAACGGCAAGGATACCAACCTGTGGAAGCGCACGCCGCTTCTTTCCGCAGCGGATATCGCCGCGTTCGCCAAGCAGGCCGCAGGCCTGCGCGGTGTTAAGCAGCTCCGCTGGGCCGCCGAACGCATGACAGGACAGACCGCCTCGCCCTTCGAAGTACAGACCTCCATGCTTATCTCGCTCCCCCGCGACGAGGGCGGCATGGGCATCAACATCGCAAACAACGTGCGCATCCCACTCAGCGACGCCGCGCGCTCGCTGTATGACAAAACCTGCTGCTACGCCGATATCCTCATCGAAAGCGCCACCGACAGCATGGGTGTCATCCTTGAATGCCAAGGCCGCTCCGCCCACGACAGCGAAGCCGCGAGCCTCTCCGATTCCGAGCGCGCCACCGCGCTCACAAGCATGGGCTACGACGTCATCCAAATTACCTTTGGCCAGATTAAGGATAAGAAGAGCTTCGACCACATAGCCGAGCTCATCCATAAAAAGGCTGGACTTTCCTACACCCCAAAGACCAAACAGGAGCGCGCCGCCGAAGTCACCCTGCGGCAAGAGCTACTTGTCAATTGGGTTGAGCTATTCACCGCCAAGCCGGCCAGCTAGCAGCTAGCAATCAGGGGGACTGCGGGAACGCCAGAAGCGGCAACGCGAGCCGCAAAGCCCGCCTCGGTCAGCTCGATGACCTCGGTAAACGTTGCGTCGAAGAATTTCTCGGTCAGCAGGCGGTATGGCGGATGGTCGGGCTCGCCGGGGTTTTCGCGCACGATCTCGTGCATAACGCCGATGGTCTTGAGCACATACTCCTTATGGATGGGATACTGCCCAAAACGCGTCGCCGCAGTATACAGGCGATCGGTCGCGCGCGGAATCGAAACAATGCCGAGCGTCTTGCCAAACCAGTCAAAGTCGCCTTGCTTTTTAATGCGGAACTCCTCGCACGGCTTGCCGCCGTGCGCCTCCAGGTACTGATTCACGCGCGTATTCCATACGGTATCGGCCACCAGATGCGACCAGACACCCAGTGTCAAATCGAGCAACGACTGCGCCACATCTTCGGATGCAAGCGAGAACTCACAGGCGCCGGGACCGGCAACCGGCTCGGCATCCCTGTAGCGCTGGGGATAGTGCACGCGATTCAGTCGCTCGCGCTCATCGACAATCGAGGTGGCCGCGGCTGGCGCACCGGTGGGCGAACTTTTAAGCAACGGTGCCACATAGGTATCCCAGAACTCATGCTCACGAGGCTTAGGGATAGGCTCGGGCTTTGCAAAGTGCGTAATGCGGTACGGGATGGGATCGGCGATGCCAGGGACCATATAGCCCACGAAGATATCCGGAACCACGCAGCCAAACAAAAAGGCATTGCGGTCGCGCACGCTATTGGCAAGCGCACCGGTGCGCTCCAGCAAACGCTCCGTCTGAGCGATATGAATGTTCCAGCTTGGCATAGCCACCCCCATAAAAAACCTGGATAACTATACCATCACGGCAAAGCCGCGCGGGCGGCTACGCACGCTCTACGCAGCAACTAGTCCGTAGCACCGCTTTCGGTTCCATACGACGGCGAAGGCGCCTCGATCACATGGTGATATCGATCGATATAGATTGCACGGGCACCCAGGCGTCGCACCAAATCCTGGTGATGTGTGCTCATCAAGACCGTCTTACCCGCCGCGACGTAGGCCAGCAAGAAGTTGACCACAATGTCGCATGAATCCTCGTCGAGCCCATTGGTAGGCTCGTCGAGGACCAAGATATCCGGGTTCATCGACACCACCGCAGCCAGCGCAACGCGCTTCTTTTGCCCGCCCGAGAGCTGATAGGGAGAGGCGTCGGCAAGGTCGGCAACCTGGAACAGCCCCATGGCATCGCGCACGCGGCGCTCGAGCTCGTCTGCCGGCAGCCCCATCTGCGCGGGACCAAAAGCAACTTCCTCGCCCACCGTAGCGCAGAACAGCTGAGCATCGGCATTCTGAAACACAAAACCTACGCGCTGATGAAAACGCTGAGCGGCCGCGGAATCCTTTAGAAACGCCTCATCGATCACGTGCCCGTCAAACAGGTATGCCCCTGCATCCACGAGTTCAAGGCCGTTAATAAGACGCATAATCGTCGTCTTGCCGCAGCCGTTGGGACCGAGCAGGGCAACGAGTTCACCACGGTCCACGCGCAGCGAAACGCCGTCGACCACCGTATGGCCCGCATAGGAAAACACCACGTCGCGAAACTCGATGAGCGGCGTTGCCTCGGCGCCAACAGCACCGCTCGCGCCCATCGCGTCATTTGTATCGTTTGCCAAAACGTCGCCCTTCCCCATTTGCATCCCCAGTCGGAACCAGCAGCGCCTACAGCACGGCGCACAACACTGTCAGCAGCGCCACGCCGGCCGCATAGGCCGCATCGCGCCAGCCAAACCTGGCGCGCGCGGGAGCCGGATACGCACCGGCAAAGCCGCGGCAAAGCATAGCCTCGTCCATCGCGCGGCTGCATTTCATCGCCTTGATAAAGGTCATGCCCATGATACCCGCGATCGAATCGGTACGCGAAAATCCCTCGGGCGCACGGCCAACGCTGCGCAGCATGACCGATTCGCACAGATCGTGCGCCGTGCGTCCCAGCACCTCGATATGCTTGAGTGCCATATCAAACGTAAAGATAACCTCGTCGGGCAGGTGCAACATCTTGAGCGCCGCCGACATGCGGCTCCAGGTAAGCGTCCACGAAACGCCCAGCACCAGCGACACATTAATGAAGGTCTTGAGCGCGATCTTGAGCATGGCGCCCGTGGCAGACGCGCCCAGCAGCAGGGCAGGCAATGCCAGAACCACCGCAAGCCCCGTGGCGCCGAGCGTCGGTACAATGGTCGCACGCAGCCCGCGTGCGGGGCGCACCGCGACCAGCACCAGCGCGATAGCCGCCATCAACATGAGGTACAGCGGGCTCTGCGTCAGACACACGCACAGGACGCAGACGAACATCCCCACCAGGCGCACCGGAGCCGAAACGCAAGAAAGGGCGCGGTCGACCATCGACCCGCCCTCGTGCGCGCCTCCACCCAGGCGAACCCGCTCAAGCAGGCTCGCCAGGTGCAGGACGTTCTTTTGCATCACACGATGCCGAGCCCCCACGGGCTCGTAACGCTGCTCGACCGCAAGCCAGCTAGGCAGCTCGGCTATTGCCATGAGCACCGCTTTCCTTAACCGTCAGCGAGATCAGACGGAATGCGATGGTGAGCACCGCCACGCCAATCACGCCGGACAGGATATACATGGCAGCCTGACCGGCAAAGCCAAGACCCTGCTCCTCGGAA
This sequence comes from uncultured Collinsella sp., assembly GCA_900540935.1. Classification (GTDB taxonomy): domain Bacteria; phylum Actinomycetota; class Coriobacteriia; order Coriobacteriales; family Coriobacteriaceae; genus Collinsella. The sequence continues at coordinate 77,887 of UQHW01000005.1, forward strand.
TAGGCCTGCAGGTAATCACCCGTAGGCAGAGCGTCGGCAAAGGTCGGGGTATCAAGGCCGACCGAAGCCTGCAGGCTGTCGTCACCAGCCTCCTGAACGGCGGTCGCGGCGCCCTCGGCGTCCCACTCGCCCCATGCGTCACCTGTGGCAAGCAAGCCGAGCGGCGTAGCCACGACAAGCACGGCAACCAAGATGAGCGTGGGGACCAGCGAGGTCTTCTTGGTAGCAGCGCCCTCGGCAGTAAGCTGGCCATCGACGGCCTCGGGCCCGACGATAACGCTCGGCGCCGTCTTCTTAATGAAACCGTAGATGGCGGCCGTCGCCACGCCCTCGATCACGCCGGCAACCAGCATATGCGGGATCAACATGGCCGGAATAGCCACGGACAGCGGGAAGGGGCAGTACAGCGGCGCGCCCGAAGCGTTGGTAAAGAGCATCGGCTGAATACCAAACTCGATTGCCGCGCACAGGGCCGCCAGGCACAGGCCGACCCAACCGCTCACGACGGCAGAAACCGAGGTGCCCCAGCTCTTGTCGTGCAGGCGGCTGTTGAGCGCACGGAACACGATAGCAGCGACAAACGGCAGCACAAAGGCCATGTTAAAGCAGTTAGCGCCAAACGACAGAACGCCGCCGTCGCCAAACAGCAGCGCCTGCAGCGCCAGCGCAACCGAGACAGCGATAGCCGCGGCCTCGGGGCCTAGCAGCAGTGCAATGAGCGCGCCGCCGACGGCGTGACCTGTGGTGCCGCCGGGCAGCGGCACATTGAACATCATAAGCAGGAAGGAGAACGCGGCGCAGATGCCCAGGAAAGCCATGTGCTCGCGATCGAGCGTGGCGCGCACTTTCTTGATGCAGTGGATCCAAACGGGCACCATCGCCACTGCCATGACGGCATCGGTCTGCGGGGACAGATAATTATCTGGAATGTGCATGTACGCCTCCCGGTTATCGGCGCACGGAATTGCAACGCCGCTTGAATCACCTTGTCAGTGTTACGTATTGTCAGATTCGTAACACGCCGCGGGCTATCATAGCAAAACGGCGCACTGCCGACAAAGCAGCACGCCGTTATGTAATGCGCGTGTCATATATGCAGGCTCAGCAGCGCCTTATACCGGGCATAGCAGTCACGTAGGATTCGGCAGCAGCCACCGCTGACCCATACCCCAGCGCAGGACCTAGCCGCGGACCTCGCCGTTTACGCCCTTGCACACCTTGGTGACGATCTTCTGGTGCGCCTTTTCGACCTCTTCGCTGGTGAGCGTGTGGTCGTCGGAGCGATACGTAAGCGCAAAGGCCATGGATTTCTTGCCCTTGCCGATGCGGACCGGATCGCGGTAGACATCGAACAGGCGCACGCCCTCGAGCAGCTTGCCGCCGGCACTCGTAATACGACGCTCAAGATCCTCGCAGGTCACAGTGTTGTCGACCACGATAGCAAGGTCGTGCTCAACGGCCGGGTACTGCGAGAACTCACGGTAGTTCTCCTGGTTGCGGGCGCCCTTGATCAGCTTGTCCAGGTCGAGCTCAAAGGCAACGACGACCTCGTCAATGCCCATAGCCTCGCGCGCCTCGGGGTGGATCTCGCCAACCCAGCCCAGCACGGTACCGCCCGAGAGCACCTCGGCAGCACGACCCGGCTGCAGGAAGGCATAGCTCTCGCCCTCGACGGGACGGAATCGAACCTTCTCGATGCGCAGCTGAGCAAGCAGCTCCTCAACGATGCCCTTGCCAAAGAAGAAGCGCAGCTTACGGTACTTCATGCTCCAGGACTGCTCGCTCCACTGGCCCGAGAGCACGCCCGCTACGGACTTGGTCTCCTTGGGCAGGCTGGCGTTCTCGCGACCGTGGAACAAGCTGCCGACCTCGTACAGGTGCACGTTGGGCGTGCCGTGGGCCTCGTTATAGGCCACGGATTGCAGCAGGCCCGGCAGCAGCGAACGGCGCATCTCGGTCTGCTCGGCCACCAGCGGGTTCATGAGAACCACGGGGCAGCCGCGGCCCTCGGTGGACATGCCAATCTTCTCCAGGTCGCCCGGGGCAGCAAAGCCAAAGGTCGTGGTCTCGTTGAGGCCACAGGCGCGCAGGATCTCGCCGACCTTGCGGGTAAGCTTCTGCTCGCGCGTCAGACCGCCGATGTGGTTCTTGGCAGCCGGAATGGTTGCCGTGACGCGACCCATGCCCCATAGGCGCAGGACCTCCTCGATCAGGTCGATCTCACGCGGCAGGTCGGGACGGAAGCTCGGCGGCGTGACCATAAAGTCCTCGCCGTCGCGCTCGACGGTGCAGCCCAGGCGGGTGAGCGAGCGCTCGATAAAGTCGGGCTCGATGTCGGCACCGCAGATGGCGTGCACGCGGGCCAGGCGCAGCTTGATGCTGTCGATGGTCTTGGGCGCGGGGAACACGTCCACATAGCCGGGGGCGACCTCGCCGCCGGCGATCTCCTCGATAAGCGCGCACGTCACATTGGCGACGTCCACGCAGCCGGTCTCGTCGACCTGGCGCTCAAAGCGGATGGAGGCGTCGGAGATCAGCGACAGGTCACGGCTGGTGTGCGAGGTGCGGCCGGCGTTGAAGCAGGCGCTCTCGACCATCACATCGACGGTATCGTCCTCGATCTCGGAATCCATACCGCCCATGACACCGGCCAGCGCCACGGGACGCTCGCCGTCGGTGATGAGGCCCATGCCGGCGTCGAGCACGCGCTCCTCGCCGTCGAGAGTCGTGAACTTCTCGTCCTGCTGGGCGGCGCGAACCACCACGCGACGGTGGCCATCGCGCTCGGCAAAGGTGTCGAGGTCAAAGGCGTGCAGCGGCTGGCCGGTGAGCATCATCACGTAGTTGGTGATATCGACGATGTTGTTGTGCGGGCGCACGCCCAGGGCGTTGAGGCGCTTGACCATCCAGTCGGGCGAGGGACCGACCTTCACGTTGCGCACGATGCGGGCGACGTAGCGGTCGCACAGGCCCTCGTCGGCAATCTCGACCGAAAGCTCGTCGTCGGTCGCGCGGCCGGTCTCGACCTTGATGGCGGGCAGCTCAACGTGGAAATCGCGGTCGAAGATGGCACCGGTTTCGCGGGCCATGCCGATCATGGACAGGCAGTCGGGGCGGTTGGGCGTGATCTCGCAGTCGAGCACGGTGTCGCTCGAGCCCACGTACTCGGCAAACGGCATGCCGCAGGGCGTATCCTCGGGCAGGATCATGATGCCGGAGTGGTCGCCGCCCAGGCCGAGCTCGCGCGCGGAGCAGTTCATGCCCATGGACACGACGCCGCGAAGCTTGCTCTTCTTGATCTTGACGTCGCCGGGCAGGACAGCGCCGATCATGGCCGTGACGATGTGGTCACCAGCCTCGAAGTTCTGCGCGCCGCAGACGATCTGCAGCGAGGCGGGGTTGCCATCGGCGTCGAGGTTCTTGTCGCCCACGTCGACCGAGCACACATACATGTGGTCGCTATCGGGGTGCGGGGTCTTGGTGAGCACCTTGGCGGTCACCACGTGGTCGAAGGACTCGCCCACGGTGTCGATCGCCTCGACCTCGGTACCGGTACGGATATATTCGTCCGAAAGGGTCTTGGGATCCTCCGGAATATCGATCATGGTCTTGAGCCAGTCGTAAGAAACGCGCATCTAACTGGTCTCCTTTCATAAATGCGGCTTTGAGCCGGAAACTGCAACTAAGAAGAAAGCGTTCTAGAACTGGTTCAAGAACCTCATGTCACCAGTCATCAACGTGCGCAGGTCGGGCAGGTCGTAGCGCAGTGCCGCGACGCGCTCGGCGCCAATACCAAAGGCGAAGCCGGTGTACTTCTCGGGGTCGATGCCGCAGTTGATCAGGACGTTGGGGTCGACCATACCGCAGCCCAGGATCTCGATCCAGCCGCTGTGCTTGCAGAAGTTGCAGCCCTTGCCGCCGCACACGTGGCAGCTCACGTCCACCTCGCAGCTGGGCTCGGTGAAGGGGAAGAAGTGCGGGCGGTAACGCGTCTTGCGATCCTCGCCAAACATGCACTTAACAAAGTAGTCGAGCGTGCCCTTAAGATCGCCAAAGGTGATGCCCTCGTCGACGACCAGGCCCTCAATCTGGTTGAACTGCGGCAGGTGGCAGGCGTCGGCCGTGTCGGGACGGTAGACGGTGCCCGGGCAGATCATGTAGATGGGCGGCTTCTGCGACTCCATGGTGTGGATCTGCACGCCCGAGGTCTGGGTGCGCAGCAGCACGTCGGACTCACCGTGAGCGTGAGCCTCGGGATGCGCGACGCTGCCGGGGTTGTTGTCGACCACATAGAACGTGTCGCGAGCCGAGCGGCTCGGGTGATCCATGGGCGCGTTGAGCGCGGTGAAGTTGTAGTAGGAAGTATCGACCATGGGGCCGGACTCGACGGTGTAGCCGATACCGCAGAAGATGTCCTCGGCCTCCTCGATGATCTGCTTGATCAGGTGCTGGTGACCGATCTGCGGACGGATGCCCGGCAGCGTGATGTCGACGGCCTCGTGCTCGAGCGCGTGCTTGAGGGCGGCAGCCTTCATCTCGGTGGTGCGCTCGTCGAGCATGCCCTCGATCAGCTGGCGCATCTCGTTGGCGCGTTTGCCCATCATGGGACGATCCTCGGGGGCGAGCTTGCCCATCATGCGCATCAGGCCGGTGATACGGCCCTTGCGACCGAGCAGCTCAACGCGCGCAGCCTCGAGCTTGGCAGCGTCGTCGGCGCCTGCGACGAGCTCCTTGGCCTCTTCCTCGAGTTTGACCAGATCATCAATCAGACTCATGTCTTCCCTTTCGTCTCTCGCGCATCTCGCTTGCCGGGGCGGCTAGCACCCGATAGCTGCGGATGTGCGGCCCGGTTCGGTAACAAAAAACCGCCCTCGGGCATGTACATTGCCCAAGGACGGTTGAATTCCGCGGTACCACCTTGTTTGACCCGGCGGATGTCTGGCCCGCCGTGCCCACTCTGCGCCCCTTGTCGCGAGGCTCACGGCTTCCCTACTGGGGCTTCGCTGCCACCGGCCGCGCGCCCGTTGAGGTCGCTGCTCGGGAGTGAACGCTTGGCCCTTGCCACCGCAGGAAGGCTTGCAGCCCATGACCTTCCCTCTCTTGCCGGCGACACGGCGGGCAAAACCCTCTCCGTCAACGCATTGGGTTATAGGATAACACATTTCGCGGGCGCATCGCCGCGTTCCGTTTTGTTCGCGCTGGGTACAAGGCAGGTAGCTGTGCAAACTGGCCGTGCACCCGTCTGCGGCGCTCGGCCTGCGAGATTAAGGATGCGGTATGGGAAAGAAACTCGATAAGAAGGCCAAGGCCGCCGTGGCAAAGGCTGCCAAGGGCGTCAAGGCTGCTAAAGTCGACAAGGCCGTCAAAAAGTTCCGCAAACTCGAGGGCAAGCTGTGGACTCGCGAGTACCTGCTCAAGATTGCCGAGTTCGATGGAGCGACGATTGCTCCTGCCAACGGCGCTGCCGCCCGTGCCGACGCCATGGGCACGCTTGCCGGCGAACATCACAAGCTACTGACCAGCGAGAAGTCCGTTGAGCTCGTACGCTCGTTAGCGCGCGAGACGGTTGCAGGCGGCAAAATCGACGACCCGCAGCTGCTCGACGAGATCCGCGTGCTCGGCCGCGACCAGCGCGAGGCAAGCGTTATTCCTACCGAGGAGGCCGAAGCCTGGACCAGGCTCACCTGCGAGGCCGACGCCGTGTGGCACAAGGCCAAGACGGCCAACGACTGGGCGAGCTTTGAGCCCTATGTGGATAGAATCGTCGCCCAACTTAAGCATCAGGCCGAACTCATGGACCCCAAGCGCGACCCATACGACGTTTGGCTCGACCAGTACGAGCGCGGCCTTTCTGCCGAGAGCTTCGACGCGTTTTGCGAGGAGGTCAAGGCCACGGTCGTGCCGCTCGTGCACGCCATCGGCGAGCGCGGCCAGCAGCCCGATGCCGACTTTTTGCACGCCCGCGTGCCCGAGGCCGCCCAGCGCGCCATGAGCTTCGACCTGATGAAGCTCGTCGGCCTGAACCTGGACGACACCACGCTTGCCTTTACCGAGCACCCGTTTAGCGAGGGCTTTGCCGTGGGTGACGCGCGCATCGCGACACACATCTACGAGGACGATTGCATCTCCAACGTCTACAGCATCATCCACGAGGCGGGGCACACCATGTACGAGCTGGGCGTCAATCCCGCCTATGCGCGCACGTGCCTGGAGGGCGGCACCTCCATGGGCATCCACGAGAGCCAGAGCCGCTTTTTCGAAAACACCGTGGGTCGCAGCCGCGCCTTTATGGGACCGCTGCTCGAGGTGCTGCGCCGCCACGCACCCGAGGTCTACGGCGACGTCGACGAGGACACGCTCTACCACGCCGTGAACATCGCGCAGCCTTCGCTGATCCGCACCGAGGCCGACGAGCTCACCTATCCGCTGCACGTTATGGTGCGCTACGAGATCGAGCGCATGCTGTTTGCCGGCGAGGCTACGGCCAAGGACATCCCCGCGCTTTGGAACCGCTTCATGGATGAGTACCTGGGCATTCCCGTTCCCGACGACACGCACGGCTGCCTACAGGATACGCACTGGAGCGGCGGCTCGTTTGGCTACTTCCCCACCTATGCGCTGGGCAGCGCCTACGACGCCATGTTTGTGCCGGCCATGTGCCGCGACGGCGTCGACCTTACCGGCGCCTGCGCGAGCGGCGACCTGACACCCGTCCGCGCCTGGCTGGGCGAGCACATTTGGCAGTGGGGCCGCGCCAAGGACGCGCCGGAGCTCATCAAGGGCGCGTGCGGCATGGCGTTCGATGCCCGCTACTACTGCAGCTACCTGCAGGACAAGTTCACCACGCTCTACGAGCTGTAAGGCATAACCGACACGCCAACGCAAAGGGGACGCCGCGAAACCAATCCGCAGCGTCCCCTTTTTTCACCCAATAACTAGGTACCCAATGACTAGTTCGTTGACGCTAATGTCTTGGCAACGTCAGCGAAAACGGCCCCAAGCGAGCAAGGTGACGTGAAATGAAAGGGCGCTGACCTTCTGGTCGCGCCCTTGAAATTGAACGTCAGATTGCCGCTTGGGGCCGTTTGCAGCGTCGAGCAGCTACACGGTTTGGTAAAACCGCGTAGCTATAAAGCCTCGAGCGCGTTGGCGATGCGCTTCATGGCGGCGTCGGCGGCGGCTTGGTCGGGGGCTTCGGCCAGCACGCGGATAACCGACTCGGTTCCGCTCTTGCGCACGAGCACGCGGCCCTCGCCTGCCAGCGCAGCCTCGGCCTCGGCGATGGCGTTCTGCACGCCCATGTTCTCGAGCGCGGCGTCCTTGTCCGCCACGTGCACGGCCACCTGCGCCTGCGGCAGCAGCTTGCACGGAGCCGTGAGCTGCGAGAGCGTCTCGCGCTCGGCACGAATCACTTCCATCACGCGCAGCGAAGTCATAATGCCGTCGCCCGTGCGCTCGATATCGCCAAAGATCGTATGGCCCGTCTGCTCGCCGCCCAAGCTGTAACCGCCCTCGCGCATCTTGGCATACACGTGACGGTCGCCCACGCCACTGGTCACGGCGCTCAGACCGGCAAGCTCCAGCGACTTGACCAGGCCAAAGTTGCTGGCAATCGTCGGCACCACGGTACCGCCCGAAAGGCGACCGTGCTTGTTCAGATACACGCCGCACACGTACAGGATCTGGTCGCCGTCTACCACGCGACCGCGCTCATCCACGGCCAGGCAGCGGTCGGCATCGCCATCGTAGGCAAAACCCACGTCCAGGCCCTGCTCCACCACATGGCGCTGCAGGCGCTCCATATGCGTGGAGCCGCAGTCAACGTTGATGTTAAAGCCATCGGGCGCGGCGTTGATCACGCGCACGTCGGCACCGAGCGCGTCAAACACCGGCTTGGCCACCGAAGAAGCCGAGCCGTTGGCGCAGTCGATACCGATCTTGACGCCCTGCAGCGAAAAGTTCGCACTTGCAATGAGCGAAGCAATGTAGCGGTTGCGGCCCTGCATGTAGTCCACCGTGGCACCGATGTGGTTGCCCGTGGCCAGCGGAACTTCGCTCTTGCCATCGATGTAGTCCTCGATGAGCTCCAGCACGTCCTCGTCCATCTTAAAGCCGTCGCTGTTGACGAGCTTAATGCCGTTATCGCAAAACGGGTTGTGGCTCGCGCTGATCATGATGCCGCAATCGAAGCAGCCTTCCACAGTCTGATGCGCTACGCCCGGCGTGGGGATCACGTGCAGCATATAGGCGTCCGCACCGCTCGCGACCAGGCCGCTCACCAGCGCCGCCTCGAACATATAACTCGAGCGACGCGTGTCCTTGCCCACGATCACGCGTGCCTTGCGCTCGCGGTTGGCGCCGTAATACCAGCCCACAAAACGGCCAATCTTATAAGCGTGCTCTACCGTCAGCCCAACGTTGGCCTCACCGCGAAAGCCGTCGGTGCCAAAGTACTTCATGCGCTCTCCTTACAAAATAGGGGCGAACAGATTGCCTGTCCGCCCCAAAATGGTACTCGATTATCTGCGCTACCAGAAAAACCCTACGCCGACGCGCTGTCGCGAGCCGCCTGGCATGTAGGAGTCTGACGCAGCGTAAGCGGCTTGTCCCCCGCCTCGGCCGACGTGGTCAGCGTATACGTGATCGTCGTCGTCTCGCCAGCATGCAGGTCAACGGTGCCCGAATAGAAGGGGATTCCATGCCACGTGGCGGCGCCAAGACCAAACTGGGTGCCCTCGACGGTCAGATCAGTAATGTTGCCGCCCGTCGGGGCAAACAACGAGACATTCAGACGCTCGTCGTCACGCGCGGCATCGGGTGCGCTCGCCGCAACGTAGTCGGGCAGCTTGCCAGCCTCCTCCTGCGTCATGATGTTCGTCAGGGCAACGGTGATGCGATACGAGCAAGCGCCGTCGCCGTTCTTCACGCCCTGACCAATCTGCGTATCGGCGTTCAGATACCAGTCGAGCTTGGAGAAGCTCAGGTTGTTAAAGTAGACACCAGCAACGGGATCTTCACTCGGGTCATCCGGATCGGGCAGTGAGGCGTCGATGTTCATCTCCTTGATAGCGTTCTGCTCATCATCGTTTCTCATCCACGCGATCAGGCGGCCCTCTTCGGCACCGCGCTCAACGGCGCTGACAAGCTTCGTAACATCGACATCGCCGATACCGCCAAGGATCTTGTCGAAGGCAGCGCTGGCGACGGATGCAAAGATGCCGTCCGACTCCTCGACCGGATAGTTCCAGTACACATCGTGCATGAGGACCTTTGCGGCGTTGGTGCCGTCGACAACCGTTCCGTCGGGCAGTGACACGTTACCGACCAGGCCCAGCAGATACTGCAGGAACACCGGGTCGATACCGATGACGCCATCAACGTCCTGTCCATACTGGGACTTCCACAGCGCGGCGACACGCTGCGAGTTGCGGGGCCAATCAGGCGAATAGGTATTGCCCGAGTTGTACAGGTTGCTGTGGTTGCCGAACAGCGCCTCATCCTCTTCGTCGACGCTCTCGACTGCCTCATCCTCGCTGAGTCCAATGCGGGGAACAAACTCGCCAATCGACATCTGGCCGTCAGTGACCGAAATCAGGCCCTGCGAACCGCCAAAGCCGCCGCAAGCACGAATCTCGACGTTGTTCATGGCGTACATAAGGTAGTTGCGCGTCTGGCCGTTGGCGCCGAGCATCTGGGGAAGGACGGGGGCGACCTTCTCCGCCGCGTCAACCGCACCGTTGAGGGTGGCAAAGCCGTCCTTGGCCTTATCGACCAGCTCGGTCACCTGGGAAATATGAGTATCGCCAATGCCCTGGACCTTCTCGTTGGCGCTCTTGAACACCTTCGAGCTGCTGGAAAGCGAATCGGCGACCGCCTGCAGCGCGGACACGTTAATCATGCCGTCCTGGAACAGCTTGCCGGGCGTGGCCTGCGAAAGGTTGTCGGCCATGGGAACCAGCGCGTTGCTCGAGACATCGGACAGGGCGTCGATCATGGTGCGGGCTGCGTTGATGTCACTGCCATACACCGGGATAAACGATGCCGCCGTCCACAGCGGGCTCGAGGTCTCCGCCTTCATGCTGTCGCAGAGCTCATCGATCTTCTTCGCGTCGTCAGGCAGCGTCGAAAAATCGCCCGACGTGACCTTGTCCTTAAGGCCACCGACGATCTCGACAGCCTCCTTCGCTTCGCTCTTTACGGTCTTTGCCGAGTTAAGCAGCATAAAGCCGCTTGCGCCAAGCGCAACGAGAAGCACCGCGACTACAACGGCAATAATGGCGCCGGTGTGACGCTTTTTGCGCTCGCCCTTGCGATGGCGATGACGGACCAGACCGTCAGAGGTCGAACTCGGCGAAGCGTCGCCACCGTAGTTCAAGCCAAAATCGTAATAATCTTCCTTGGAACCCGAGCCCGCAAACTCGGCACCGTTATCATCCAGGCGGGCGAACGTGCCAGTCTCGGAGGCGCCGGTGTAAATCGTGCCAAGGTTACCCGTAAGCCCCGCGCCACCGGCAGAGGGAGTATTGTTGGCGGCCTTGTCGGCATTAACGTTGCCGGCGGCATTCGCGGCGTTGGCAGCACCTGCGTTGTTCGCGGGTACCGAAGGAGCCCCGCTCGGCTGCGACGTGGAGGTTGCACCACCCGCAAAGACATTCCCTCTTGCACGGCCGGTCTTTTTTGCCTTTTGAGACTGCTCGTACAGAGCGGTAAACATCGCTGTCTCGCCCGGGGACACGCGCTTACCGGAACCGCCCTGTCCAGCGCCGCCCGGCGTGCCGGCCTTACCAGCCCCGTTCGGACGCGGCGGAACTGCAGGACGGCCGCTATCGCTGCCCTTAAAGTGATTACCAGCCATAAAGAAATCCTCGCAATTGAGTCGCAATGAAAAAGTCCATAACGTTACTAGTTTATGGCATTTTGAGCATCGACAGCTAAACTCCAGACACGGACATCAATTGGCGAAAATGCGGCACAACACCTTTTCCGTCTTGGCAGCGGCGCCAGCTACACCGTGAGGAACATCATCACGATGATCATGGCAAAGCCGATAAGGTCGGTCGGCAAAAACACCGTGCCCAGCATAACGGCGCTGGTGATGGTCGCCGAGACGGGCTCCACGGTTCCGATGAGACTCGCACGCACCGAGCCGATGTCCTTAACGCCCTGCATATAGAGCATGTAAGCAAAAAACGAGCCGATAACCACGAACACCGCGAGCGCCTCGACGCCGGCAGCGTCGAGTGCCGGCACATGCGCCCAGGGCTGCACGAAGACACATGAGATCACGCCCGCCGTGAGCATTGCCGAGCCCGTGACGATGGGGCTGCCGTATTCGGGCAGGATCTTGGCGGGAATCACCGCCATACACGCGGCGCTGACCGCACACATAAGACCTGCTGCCAGGCCAAGCGGCGAGATATTCAGGCTGGTGGGGTCGCCGCCGGTGGCGATTAAAAAGGTTCCACCCAGAGCCAGGCCAATGCCGATGACTTCGCGAGTACGCGGCATGCGGCGATCGATCACGCAGGTGTAGCCCATGATGATAACGAGCTGCAGGCACTGGAGCACCGTCGCGGTTCCGGCGTTCGTCAGGCGCACGGCCGAAAGATAGCAAAACTGGTTGAACAGCAGGCCAAAGGCGGTAAAGAGCAGCAGCTGCTTGCGATCGGCGGGTGTGGTCCAAAGCTTGACCAGGCGTGCGCGGTCGCGCGTGACAACCACAGCCATAAAGAGCAGGCCGGCGAGAATCTGACGCACGCTCATAAGCCACAGGGTGTCGACGTGGTAGGTATCGAACAGAAAGCTCGCGCTGGTGCCCGAGAAGCCCCAAAACGAACCGCCCACCAGCGTAGCCAAGACGCCCGTGATCATCTTGCGCGTCGAAGCGCTGTTCAGGCGATTGCGCCATGCACGGCGGGTGCTACGGCTGAGCTCGTCGGTGCCCTCGGGCACATCAATGTTCGATATATCGGTCATCGGCACCGAAGCCCCTGCGCCTTCGACCTGCTCGGCACACTCTTTGCTCATTCCACTCCCCCGAAACAGCCTGGAAACAATTCGGCTTACCTTACCACGGCGAAGGCATCAGCTGGAGGCTTGTCCGCTTATCGGTAGGACAATTCCGCAGGCGTCTTTCCATAGCTCGATACCGCAATGGCCTTGCATTATGCGACAGCCAAATCGCGGCAGCAGGCTCTTTTGAAATGGATATGACAAAGCCCCCGAATTCCACAATGTAAGCGATTTTTAAAAATGTTCTTGCCACCGAGTTCAGGCTCCGTTATATTATCCCTTGCGCGCTTGCGCACCCTTGATCGGGCGTTTAGCTCAGGGGGAGAGCGCTTCCCTGACACGGAAGAGGTCAGAAGTTCAAATCTTCTAACGCCCACCAAATGTTCGCAGCTCAGAGACTATGTCTCTGGGCTGTTTTGTTTTATGTCGCCAAATCCGCTGGCAGTTCCAACCGCCCAAGCAACCACCCCGCCCATGCACAAAACCGCGTCAATAGCCACCGAGGCCGAGACCAACGCGTCTCGAACCCATCCGAGCCGCAACTTCTCGACAAAACGCCGCGATGTCTGCGCCCTGCGGTATCCTTGAGCCACTTGCACCTGCAGCACCAAGGAGCCGCCATGCGCACCGAGCTCGATGTCCCCTTTTCGCACAAAGAAGAAGCCAAGGCGCTGGGCGCCAAATGGGACCGGACCAAGAAGATCTGGTATGTACCCAGCGGCGTCAACCCCGAGCCCTTTGCCGAGTGGCTGCCCGGTGTTGACCGATCCGACCCCTCAGCGCCGTATATATATCTAGTACTGGGCAAGCGCGAGTGCTGGAAGTGTCACAAAGAGACCTCGGTCGCGGCCTTCGGCATTCCCTATCGAACCGATAACGACGAGAGCATCGCCATCGCGCACGCGCCCAACGAAGCCAGGTACATTGCCATCGACACGGCCAACGCCAACGCACTCGCCATCGTGCCCGCTCTTGGCTGCGTGCCGGGCGAGATCCGCGACTACCTTCATAAGCGCTGCGGCTACAAGCCCGTAGGCGCGCGAGCCTCCAAAGCCCCGTCGCTCGGCAACACGTGCACCAGTTGCGACGCGCTGCAAGGCAGCCGCTATCTGTTCGAGGAGCCCTCGTCCCCGTTTGCCCTCACTGCCATCAACAAGCTGCCGGCACTGGAGTTTATACGCGTCGAAGTTGCCGGCGTCTTTGGCGTCCCGGCCACGCATACCGACTTTGACCAGGCGCTCTTTACCTGGGCACGCGACCATCACGCCGAGTTCCACAAGCAACTCGGTGAGGGGATTTATTTGTAGAGGCAAAAGACACTCACAGCCAACTCCTCCGCATCACCTATCCCTCGTCGCCGGCGTCGTACACGATATCGAGGCCACAAACAGGGCATTTCTCCGGATACACCGGCATATGAACGCCTGTCCGTTTTCTCACTTCGTCGCTGAGTCTGTCGCGCGCATCGATAAACCGAATGTCGAGACACGGTATTTGCGAGCCGCAGCAAGGGCAGGTGACGACAAACGACCCGCAATCAACCTCTACGCTCGGAAACATATTGTTGTCTATAAGGGCACACGGCAGTTTTCCGTACTTCCCCATCGCAATATCGCCTCGCCAGCTCATACACGCTCCCCTCTCGCTATACAAATCAGGAAGAGCATGCACCGGCGGGCGGGCGCGAGATTGCATCGCCACGCGATCCGATCAAACAACACGATCGTCAAAGAATGCCAAAGCCAAATACGCTAATTCGGCAGAAGCCCCGCCTTTTCACGCTTCTTTTCCGAGCGATCGAACTCAATGCGATGGGCCTCAAGAAACACCGTATCGGGTCGCCACTGACGCTCATTCGGCTGCCTTAGCGTCGCGCCCGCAAAGGAAGCGTAGTCGGTCTTATCCAGCAGGTACGATCCGCACAGCCGATATTCGCCGCAAACAGGCTCAAACGAAATCAGGTGAGCATCAAATAGGGAATGAAGATCGCGCCGAAGCAGAATACCGTTGCTGGCAACCTGCGATTTGGGTCCCGAGTAATTCTCGATATGTGCAGCCTCCAGAGCTTCGCTGACGCCGCAGTCCGACACCGCGCAACGGCCATCATAGGCGGCAACGAGCTGCTTGCGGAACCATTGCTGCCCCAATCGCTCGCGCCTTAACGCATAGCGGACCTTTTCGTCGTCGGTCACACCCTGTCCGGCAAACTCAATATCGACGGGTATGTGCTTCAGATAACTCATGTCGGGCGCAAAACGAGGGTCCGGTCCGCCTTTATGAACAGGACCGTGCAGAACAAACCATCCGTTTTCGGGCTCGAACCGCTCAACAAACGCAAGGCCGAGCACCTTATAGCCCACCTCGGTTGCAAATATGACTCCGACTGGGACGCCACATTCCATGCAGTTGAGCATTTTACGGTTGTAATTCTGGTCTCGAGAACCAACGGCGCCTGGCGCTTGGACCGAATACTTAAGGCTCTGTTAGACCAGGATTGACATTCCGCCCTGTCATCTTCTTGCGATTGCACA